>NZ_CP109596.1:7200000-7800000 GCF_036327755.1 Nocardia sp. NBC_01503 | reverse complement strand
ACGCTGTCTTCTACGCGGGCTACTACACCGAATCGGGCCCCCTACTCGCGCGCCTGCGCGCGGCGGCGGTAACTGTCCCCTTCATCTCGGGTAGCGGCAGCGACGATCCGGGTTTCGTGGAACGCGCGGGCGCCGCTGCCACCGGCGCCACGCTGTCCTGTGCGTGCGGCCCCGCGACCGACACCGACTTCGCCACCGCCTATCAGGCACTCACCGGTACATCCCCGGGCGCCTACTCGGCAGAAGCCTACGACTTGACCGCGATAGTCCTGCAGGGCATAGCCGCCGGCCACACCACCCACCCCGCCCTGGTCGCCTACCTCAACGCCTACTCCGGCGATGGTCTGGCCCAAACCTACGGTTGGACCGCCACCGGCGAACCCGCCCGCCCTCACCTCTGGCTCTACCGGGTCGGCTGACCCGCGATCCTCGTCGGATCAGCGGGGGTACGTGCTGACATAGTGCTCGTAGCCGTCCAGGAGGCGGTCCAGGGCGAAGCCGAAATCGCCTTCCTCCCAATGCATATCGTCATCGTCGAAGGCTCGGTTGGTGATGGCGCTGGTGACGGCGGGGTAGCGGGCGGGGTCCAGGATCTGGGCGAGGATGCCGGTGTAGTCCGTATCGTCCTTGGCCTGTTTGATGGTGTCGCGCAGGAACCGGGCTCGGCTTACGACGAAGAAGGACAGGTTCGTCACGAGCTGTAGGCGCTGGGGTTCGGGGATCGGCAGGTCGGCGAGGGCGGCCATACCGGTCTCCAGCCAGTCCATATTGTTCGGGCCCAGCGGGGGACCGGTCATGGGGATGTCGAGCCACCAGTCGTGGACGCGGATGCTGCGGAATTCGGCCCAGGCCCACGCTTGGAGGTTGGCGCGCCAGCCCGCATCGGTGGTGAGCAGGGGTGGAGGACCGATGACGCGGTCCAGCAGGATGTCGACGAGGGTGTCCTTGCTGTCGACGTAGCGGTAGAGGGACATGGGGGTGAAGCCGAGCTCCTTGGCGATGCGGCCCATGGAGATGGCGGCGAAGCCCTCGGCATCGCCGATCTTGACGGCCGCCTCGACGATCTGGTCCAGGCTCATTCCGCGTTTGGGTCCGCGGGTGCCGGGATCGTCCAGGTTCCACAGCAGCTTGACCGACTTGGGCAGGACCCGTTCGTCGTGCCGATCCATTCGACCCTCCTGTTCTCGTGCTCCCTCATATCTTGCGGCATTCACGAAACTGTGTAACCTATACACAGAGTGTATGCCATATACAGTTTCTGATTCGGGGGTTCCCCATGACAACCACTCGCCAGCCCGCCATCGAGGTGGCCGGGTTGACCAAATCCTTCGGCGAACATCCGGTGCTCCGTGGCATCGACGTGAATGTTCCTGCGGGAACAGTCTTTTCACTGCTCGGGCCGAACGGCGCGGGTAAGACCACCATGGTCCGGATTCTCGCCACCCTCGGCGGGCTCGATGCCGGACAGGTGCGGGTCGGCGGTTTCGATCCCATCCGCCAGCCCGATGAGGTGCGCCGGATCATCGGCGTCACCGGCCAGTCCTCGGCCGTGGACCCGGTATTGACGGGGGAGGAGAACCTGCGCCTGGCGGGTCGCCTGCTGCATCTCGGCAGTGCGGAAACATCCAGGCGCACAACGCGATTGCTGAAGCAGTTCGATCTCGCCGAAGCGGCCCGCAAGCGCACCGGGTCCTACTCCGGCGGTATGGTGCGCCGACTGGATCTGGCCATGAGCCTGATGGGCGATCCGAGCATCATCTTCCTCGATGAGCCGACCACCGGCCTGGATCCACGCAGCCGCCGCGAATTATGGTCGGTGATAAGGGGTTTGGTGAGCGAGGGGGTCACGGTCTTCCTCACCACCCAGTATCTGGAGGAGGCGGATCAGCTCGCCGACCGCATCGCGGTCCTGGACGACGGCCGCATCGTGGCCGAGGGCACCGCGGGCGAGTTGAAGAAGCTCGCCCCCGGCGGTCACATTCGGATCGGATTCGCCGACGAACAGGGTTTGGCGGCGGCCGTCCGCGCGGTGCCGAGCGCGGAGGCCGATCTGGAGCAGCTTGTCCTGCAGGTCCCCTCGGATGGCAGTGTCGGCGATATCCGCAGGCTGCTGGAGCATTTCGACGATCACGATCTCGCCATCGGTCAATTGTCCATTCACACACCGGATCTCGATGATGTCTTCTTCGCCTTGACCGGCAATTCCTCGAAAGGCGCACAGCTGTGAGCACTCTGGTTCGCGCGGCCCAGGATTCGACAACCATGATGGGGCGCAGTTTCCGGCACACCCTGCGCAGCCCCGACACCATGCTGATGACCGTCGTCATCCCGCTCATGATCCTGTTGATGTTCGTCTACGTCTTCGGTGGCGCGTTCAATGTGGGCGGTAAGTACATCGACTATGTGGTGCCCGGAATCATCCTGCTCTGTGCGGGTTTCGGGGCGGGTGGTACCGCGGTGAGCGTCTCCACCGATATGCACAATGGCATTGTCGATCGTTTTCGCGCCATGGCGATCTCGCGTTCATCCCTGCTCACCGGGCATGTGGCCGAGAGCGTACTACGCAATATGATCACCACCGGATTGGTAATTCTGGTGGCGATCGCGCTGGGTTTCCGGCCCACCACGGATCCGCTGCGCTGGCTCGGCGTGCTCGGGTTGCTGGCGGTCTTCCTGCTGGCGCTGTCCTGGCTGGCCGCCGCGCTCGGCCTGCTCGCACCGAATCCGGAGGCGGCCAATGGATTCACCTTCGGCTTCATGTTCCTGCCGTATGTGAGTAGTGCCTTCGTGCCGGTGACCACCCTGCCCGGCTGGTTGCGCGGATTCGCCGAACATCAGCCCATCACCCCGATCACCGAGACCGTGCGCGGCTTGCTGATGGGCACACCGGTCGGGCATAACCCGGTGACGGCGCTGTTGTGGTGTGCCGGAATAGGTTTGGCGGGCTATCTGGCAGCGGGCGCGCTGTACCGCCGCCGCGGACTGAACTGAGTCCGAGCTCCATCGCGGGGATCCGGGCCATTCGGATCCCCGCGATATTCGTCTACGCCGATATGCGCATTAGAGCATGTATGTCCGGATCGTCGACCGAGGGGAAGCTCCTCGGCTGGGAGCCTATGCGCTCAGTTGCATTGCGCCGCAAGATCATCGCCGCGACGCCGGGAGTAAGAGCGGATAGGTATCTTAGGCAAACGCTCGCACTCGCGCTGGAATCACGCTGTGGATGTTGGGTTTCGCACACTTCCTAACAAGCAAATGCTTGGGTTGATAACCTCGGAAGGGCAGGAGGACGGTGACGGGCATCGGTCGCAACGCAGCGACACGCGCACTGCCAATCGGGACCGCGTAGGACGCGGCCGTCGGGACTATCAATGGGGATGTGGTCCGGGGGCAATTCATTTCGGCTCGGCGTCGAATGTGGACGCCAGGTGTGTGTCGTCGCGCGCCGCCGCCCGTCACCGGCAAGGCAATACGACAGGACATCCCATGAACAATGCACCGGTACTACCGAACCCGAATCACCCACTGCTTCCCGTGGCTCGGGCCTATACGAATTACTTCACGCCGAAGGTGATCGGCATCGAGAATCTACCGGCGGCGGGGCCGGCCCTGGTGATCGGTAATCACTCGTCGATCTATTGGGCTCCCGAGGTGTGGATCACCTTCATGGCGGCCATGGATCGCCGACCGAATGAGCCCACCTTCGGTGTGGCACACGAAATCCTTTTGCGCACACCGGGTCTGGGTGACAGCCTGCGGGAGTTCGGTGTGATTCCGGCCTCGCAGGAGGCGGCCACGGCCGGGCTCAAGGACGGCGGCGCGGTCATGGTCTACCCGGGTGGGGACTGGGAGGCATGCCGGCCGTGGACCGATCGTGGCAAGGTCGACTTCGCCGGGCGCAAGGGCTTCATCCGGCTGGCGCTCAAACTGGGTGTGCCGGTGATTCCGGCGGTCGCCAACGGCGGACATGATTCGATCTTCATTCTGAGTCGCGGTGAGCGCACCGCGCGCCTGCTGGGTCTGGATAAGCTGGTGCGCGCCAAGGTGTTTCCGTACACTGTCGGCCTGCCGTTCGGTGTCGCGCCGATTCTGCCGCAGATTCCACTGCCCTCGCATGTGGATGTGAGCTTCCTGCCGGCCCTGGACTGGTCCACTCAGCCGGGCGATCCGGAGGACGCGGAGCTGGTCGACCGCATCTACGACCAGACGGTCGGCGTCATGCAGACCGAGCTGGATCGTCTGCGGGCGGCGACCCCGAATCCGGTGGCGACCGGTCTGAAGAATCATGTGGCGGCGCTGCCCGGTCCGCTCTCGAGTCTGGCGAATCTGCTGTAACCGGTAGGTCTCGCGTACGTGGATGGCTCCCGGAGATGATTCCCGGGAGTCATTCCCCGTGACCTGCTCGCGGATTCACTGTGCCGGGACGGCACGGTCCGGGCGGCGTGCATCCCCGGTCGCACTCTGGATTTGTGGTTAACTCTCGGCTACCACATGCTGCCGGTCGCTCATCGCGAGCGTGCCGCACAGACCGGGAGGCTGGAAGACATGGCGCGCCTTGTGCATTCGGTGAGACCGGCGGTGGCGGCGGTGGCCGCGCTCGCCGTGATCATCGTGGTGCCACCGCTCGTGGACGCGGCGATACCCACCAGGGAGACACCGATTTCGGCGGGTACCGAAGTCACCCTCACGGCTACGGGAATCGGCGCGGTACACGGAACAGCCGATCCCTCGAACGGCGTCTCCTTCCAGGCACCCGAGGCCATGCGGCGCATTGCCACCGGCGATATCTCCACCGGAATCTTCGAATCCGATATCGGTGAACAGCGCCTGGGCGTCTCGGTGGTGGACGGCATCACCGACTTCGATACCGCCGCACCGCGTCTGCTGCTGCCACTGCGCGCTGCCGGTCGGGAGGTGCACTTCGACGGCAATGTCATCGATGCGGGTGCGTTCCACGGCGTGCTGTGCGTGCTGCCCGATACCGCGGGTGGTGTCTGCGCGGTGGCCAACTCCGGTGATATCGCGGTGACCATCACTGTCACCGGTCCGACCCGGGAGGCGGGCCGAGCGCTCATCCAGGCCGTGCTCGCGTCGAGTAGGGCGGTGCGGGTGTGAGTCGGCCGGGAGCGGGCGCGCCGATGGGGGCAATCGGTTCCGCGCCGATCGACGCGGGCCGGGGGAATTGGTTCCAGCCGAGGTCCGCGCTGTTCTGGGTGTACTGCGCGGCGGTGCTGGCGGGTCCGCTGGTGTTCCTGGCGCAGGCGGCGGGCATGGTTCGCTTCGGCGGGGCGCAGGCCATGGCGGCGCTGCCGATCACCGCGGCGACGCTGGTGTTCTTCGGCTGGGTGTTGTTCGCCCTGGATCCGTTTCGCGCGCGGCGGCGGTTGGTCGCGCCGATTGTGCTGGGTTTCCTCTGGGGTGCGTCGGTGTGGCCGGGTGTGGCGTTGTGGGCGAATGACCATGTGACGCATGCGGTGACGAATCTGGCGGGGGACTCCTTCGCCAGTAGCTGGCAGGCCGCGATCGCCGCGCCCATCGATGAGGAGTTCATCAAGGCGATCGGTATCGCGGTGGTGGCGGTGCTGTTCCGGTCGCGGTTGCGGCGGCCCATGGACGGTTTCCTGATCGGCGGGTTCGTCGGATTGGGTGCGCAGATCTCCGAGGATGTGCTGTACAGCGTGCAGACCGCACTGGCCGCGCCGCAGAATCCGGTGGCGGATGTGCTGATCGTGGCGCTGCTGCGGTTGGTGACGGCGTTGACCTCGCACTGGGCCATGTCCGCGTTGGCTGGTGTCGGCATTGTGGTGCTGTTGCTCCGGACCGATCGGTCGTGGGGTTGGCGGTGGGGGTTCTTCGCGCTCTTCTACGGCATGGCGGTGCTGATGCATTTCGTCTTCGACGCGCCGCGCCCGGGTGGTCCCGGCTGGTTGCTGATGTTCCTGCCGGTCATCATCGATCTGACGATTTTCGCGCTGGCCTACCGCTGGGTCCTGGGTGTCGAGCGAAAGTGGTTGCGCGCCAACATCTCTCAGCCCATCGCGCGCACTCTCGGTTCCGAGGCGCAGTTGGCTTCGCTGCTCACCCGGCGTAGTCGGCGGCGGGCGCGCGCCGGATTGCGTGCGGCCACGGGTATGGGTCGCCGCCAGGCCCGGCGCTATGAGCATGAGCTGATCGACCGGGTGGAGCTGCTCGCCGAGCCGCAACCGCAGCCGATATGGAACTACCAGCAAACACCGAGGAGGTAGTCGCATGATGCGTCGATGGATGGTCGAAGTCGATCCCGAGCGTGCCGATTACCTGCGACTTGGGTACCGAGCGCTAGCTTGTTCGGTATGAGTGAGGGCAAGTCGCTTCCGGATACGGCCGGTTCCGACCGCGCGCGCGAGCTGTTGGAGCGTCGACAGCAAGCATTGTGCAACTACCTGGAGGCCAGCGGTGATGTCGCGGGCACCCGTATTCGCGCCAACCTCACCGGGTGGCGGCGCTGGCTGCACCGCCTGCCCGGGGCCACCATCGCCAATGCCGCGGGCCGTCGCGATGCGCTGTTGCGCGAGCTCGCCCAGCACGGTGTCGGTGCGGAGGATCGGCGTTGGGGGGTGCTGTCCGGTGGTTATCTGCGCAGCCGGGGCGCCCCGATCGGGTTGGAGTTCACCCTCGCGGAGTTGATGTCCGAGTACGAGTCCACCGATCCGCACTGGGCGCGGCAGCTGCGCGTCATCGCCGATGCCGCCGAGCAGGTGCGCCCGCTGGCGGCGCTGGGGGATCGGGTGGCGGTCGCCGAACTCACCGAGCAACTGGTGGCGGTGACCCGGGCGGCGCCGGATGAGGCGGCGCGGCAACGACTCTCCGATCATCTGCCGGGGGTGCTGCGGCCACTGCCCGCCGATCTCGAATCCCTGCGCCGCAGTGACGATCTCGTCGATGTGGTCTTCGAGGTGTACGCGAACACCATCAAGCTGGACAACATCACGGTGAATCCGGAGCTGCGTGGTACCGGGCTGGGAAGTGCTGTGCTGCAACAGCTTTGCCGGGCGGCGGATGCGCATCACCTGACCATTGTCGGGCAGCTGGTGCCGACCTATCGTGATGACGATTCGGCGGTCCCGCTGCTGGCGGCGTGGTGCCGCAAACATGGTTTCGCGGTGAACGAGCGACTGGGCGGTCGTATCTCGCGGACCCCGGCCAGCATTTCCTGACCGGGCGGCGCGGTGGACGGCACCGTCCTCGCCTCGAATATCCTGCTGGCATCACTTGGGGTTGACCATGGCGAAGGGGCTTGTCGATGAGTGTCGCGATCGCGTTGTTCACCCGGGATCTGCGGGTCGGGGACAATCCGATATTGGCCGCGGCGGCGCGGGCGGATGCGGTGGTACCGCTGTTCGTTCTCGATGATCGGATTCTCGGCCGGACGGGATTGGGCGCCAATCGGATTCGGTTTCTGCTGGCGGCATTGAGCGAACTCGATACGGAGTTGCGGGGGCTGGGTGGGCGGTTGGTGCTGCGGCGCGGGGATGTGGCCGAGGAGGTGGCGCGGGTCGCGGCGCAGGTGGGGGCCGAGCGGGTGCATATCGCGGCGGATGTGAGCGGGTACAGCACGCTGCGGCTGCGGCGACTTCGGGAACGACTGGGGCAGAACAGGATTGAGGTTACCGAGCATTCCGGTTCGGTGAGTGTGGTCGATCCCGCCGATCTTCGACCGGCGACCGGGCGCGATCACTTCTCGATATTCACCCCGTATTTCCGGCGGTGGGTCGAGACGCCGTTGCGCGGTGCCGCGCCCCGGCCCTCGGCCTTGACGGTCCCCGAGGTGGACAGCATCGACATGCCCGCCCGGGCAGACCTATGCGCGGACGAGGGGTCCCCGCGGCTCGCGGTGGGTGGTGAGACGACCGGGCGAAAACTGCTGCGCGCCTGGCTCTCCGGCCCGGTCGCCGAGTACGAGGCGCGCAATGACGACCTCGGCGCGGACGCCACCTCGCACCTGGCCGCGTATCTGCATTTCGGCTGCCTCTCACCGACCGAGCTGGTGCGCCGCACCGACCTGTCCACCCCGGGCGGTCATGCCTTCGCCCGCCAACTCGCCTGGCGCGACTTCAACAATCAGCTGCTGGCCGCCCGCCCCGAGGTGGCGACCCAGGACTACCGCTCCCGACCGGCCCCGTGGCGTACCGACCCGCAGGCCGTAAAAGCCTGGTGCACAGGCAGAACCGGCTACCCCATCATCGATGCCGCCATGCGCCAACTGCTCGCCGAGGGCTGGATGCCCGGCCGCGCCCGTCTCGTGGCGGCCAGCTTCCTGAGCAAATCCCTCGGCATCGACTGGCGTATCGGCGCGGCGCACTTCACCCGCTGGCTGGCCGACGCCGATGTCGCCAACAACCAACTCAACTGGCAGTGGGCCGCGGGCACCGGTACCGACACCCGTCCCAACCGCACCCTCAACCCCCTGCGCCAGGCCGAACGCTACGACCCCGAAGGCAGCTATATCCACCGCTGGCTCCCCGAACTCGATGACCTCCCCGGCCCCGCCGCCCACAAGCCGTGGCGCTCACCCCTTCTCGCCCCCGACTACCCGCCCCCCATCATCGAATGCAAAGGCATGTGACGGGAACGGCGAAATGGGGGCGGGGTGCGGGTGCGGGCCATACGCTCGGGTGGGTGAAGACATTGTTGCAGGTTGTCGCGGGTCATCTGCCTCCCACCATTGCCGCTCGGGTGCGGGTGGCGGCGGCGAATCCGCTGTTGGACGGGGTGCAGATCGAGGAGGTGGTGGCGCCGCTGGCGCAGTTGAGCGAGGTACAGGTGACTGCTGTACGGGCGGCGCTGGCGGATTTCGAAGAGCCGTCGTTGCCACCGGTATTGCGGGATGAATTGGTTGTGTTGCAGCGGGATCCGTCGCCGGAGGCGCTGATCGCGGTGGTGCGGGATCTGCTCTCCGCTATTGCCGCGGTGTGAGGTTCACGCGCGGCCGATCAGGCGGTCCAGCACCTCGGGGTGGGTGTCGAGGTAGCGCTCGAAGTCGATGGGCGGGTGGCCGGTGACGGCCTCGACCGTGCTGGAGACATTCGCGAGTTCGCCGGTGGCGATGGCCTCGTAGGAGGTCACCCAGCCGGCGACCATCCAGTCGGGTGCGTGGTAGTGCGAACGGCTTTCGTACGCCTCGGGAATCGACTCCGGTTTATAGGTGATGGGCCGCCCGGTGTGGCGGCTGAGGATCTCGGCGACCTCGTCCAGGTCCAGCGCCCGCGGTCCGGTGACATCGCGGACCTGGTTGGGCAGTAGCCCCTCGTCCAGCAGCACCGCGGTGGCGACATCGGCGATGTCCTCGTGTGCCACCGCCGCGACCCGTCCGTCCCCGGCGGGACCGCTGATCACCCCGGTCTCGGGATCGGCGAGCGCGGGCAGATGCACCTGATAGTTGTTGTCCCGCAAGAACGTGAAGGGCAGTTCGGTCTGGCGGATCTGCTGTTCGGTGTACCAGTGATCGCGCGCGAAGGTGAAGGTGGCCTCGGGGGCCGCGCCCTGGAAGGAGATGTAGACGATGCGCCGCACACCCGCCGAGACGGCCGCCTCGATGGCGGTGGTGTGCTCGGCCACGCGCAGCTCGCTCTCCATGGCCGAGACCAGCAGTAGCGTCTCCACCCCGGTCACCGCCAGCTCGAACTTCGGCGCGTCGCCGTAGTTGGCGAATCGCACCTCGGCATCGGGCAGCGGCAGCTGTTTCGCGGGGCTGCGTGCGATCAATCGCAGGTCCGCTCCTGCGGCGGCGAGGCGCTGGGCGACCAGGGTGCCGAGCTTGCCGGTCGCTCCGGTGACACCGATTTTCGTCACGATCGAACCCTCCCGGTGCAGTGGGTGATCAAAATGCTGCCGTTTCGCAGCCTACGCCCGTGGGCGGCCGGACGGTTCCGGGCACCGACCGCGCCGGGGTGTCGGGGCGGTCGGCTACGGTCGCAGGACTTGTTGCCGAGCAGAGGTGAGGATCTTCGATGCCGCGGGATTTGGCCGATCTGTCGTTCGCGCGCTTTCTGGAAGCCCGCGAGGATCTCACGATGGAGGGCGAATACGATTGCGCGCTCTTCGAGGGCCTGCGACTCGAGGACGCCGAAGTGCGTGGCGCGCAGCTCACCGAATGCGCCATGACCGGCAGCACCATCTCCGGCGGCAGTATGCGGCACACCAGATTCAACGATGTGTGGATTCAGGGCACGCAGTGGATTCGCGCCGATCTCTCCGAAACCTCTTGGATGGATGCGGAATTGGTGATGAACGCCTGGTCGGGTGTGGAGGCGTTCGGTGCGCGCCTGCGCCGGGTCAAGTTCTACAACTGCAAATTCGATTCGGTGAACCTGCGCGGCGCGCACCTGAACGAGGTGCAGTTCGTGGATTGTGTACTGCGCCATCTGGATATCGGCGAGGCGAAGCTGACCTCGGTGAGTTTTCCCGGCACCGAGATCGAGGCGCTGTCCATGCGCAAGGCCACCCTGTCGAAGGTGGATCTGCGCTCGGCGCGGGCGATCGGCATCTTCGACGGGGTCGAATCCCTGCGTGGGGCGACGATCAACAGCTCACAGCTGATGGATCTGGCCCCGGTCTTCGCACACAATATCGGGCTGAACGTCTCCGATCGCTGAGCGATTACACCCCGTAGCCGCCGTCGATATCGAGCTTCTGCCCGCTGATGAAATCGGCGCGGTCCGAGGCCAGGAAGCACACCGCTTCGGCGATGTCCTCGGCATTTCCGAAGCGGCGCAACGGAATATTGGCGCGCGTGATGTCCAGGGCATGCTGATCGAGCTCACCGGAGCTGATGAGTCGATCGGCCATCCCGTCGGTGGTCATACCCGGTCCGACGCAGTTGGCGCGAATCCCGAAGCGGCCTTCCTCGGCGGCGATACCCCGAATCAGGGCTTCCACAGCGGCTTTCGGTCCGCTGGAGAGACCGTCGCGAATGGGGAAGCGCGCGGTCGCGGCGGTGGTGACGGCGACGATATTGCCGCCGGTCTCCCGCAGATACGGCAGCGCCGCATGCGCGGCATTGAAGAATCCGCTGGCATCGTCGATGAGCTGAGACTTGAACTCGGCCGGGGTGATTCGGCTCAGATGCCGCATCGGAATATGCGGTCCGGCCGCGTAGACCAGGGTGTGGATGCCGCCGAACTCGGCGGCGGTCTGCGCCATGACCTCGGCCGCGCGTTCGGCATCGGTGAGGTCGAGTCGCCAGGACAGTGCCCGCCGCCCCCGTTCCTTGGCGAGGGTGAGCAGCGGATCGAGTTTGCCCGCGGAGCGGAAGTAGGTCAGCCCCACATGGCTGCCGCGCTCGATGAGCATGCGCGCGGTGGCCAGGCCGAGCCCGCCGCTGGCTCCGAGTACGAGTGCGGCACCGGGCCGATGACCGAAGTCGTCCATCTACTTCCTTCGGTGCGGGTCGCGCGGGTGGGCGCGACGAATATGAACAGGTTGATAGCACCCTATTGGTAGTCCACCGAAGCAAAACAAGCAAGTGCTTGGTTTGGTGATGGCGGATGATCAGTGGGTTCGATACACCTCGGCCGCGATCCGCCGGAACGAGTCGATGAGCGGATTGCGATCGGTCCGCTGCCACGCCACCACCAGATTGCTGGGCGCGGCATCGCTGAGCGGAACCGCCCGCAAGCCGTCCGGCAGCGTGTGCACCAGCGGCGCCAGACCGACGGAGCCGTTCCACAGCACGGCCTGCATGCACTCGTGCACGGTGCGCACCACCGGGCCGTCGGTGCGCGCGCCCGCGGGTTGGGTCCAATACGCCCGCCAGATCGGATCGGTGCCCTCGGGCAGCTGGAACCAGTCGCGGTCCGCGATCTCCCGCACTTCGAGCCGCTCGCGCCCGGCGAGCGGATCATCCGCGCGCAGCACCACCCCGATCGGATCCGATCGGAGCGTATGCACCGCGATTCCCTTGTGCTCGAACGGGGTTCGAGTGAGCGCCACATCCGCGAGTCCGGTGCGCAGGCCCGCCGTGGGATCGGTGAAATCGAACTCCCGGATGCGCACCCGAATTCCGGGGTGGGCGCGCCGGAACTCCGAAACCAGCCGCGCGCCGGCTTGTTCGGCACTGTCGCCCAGGGTGCCGAGGGTGAGTGTGGCCGATCCGGCGATGGCGAGCACCCGGGCGCGCGCCTGCTCCGCCTGGGCCAGTAGGGCGCGTGCTTCGTCGTGGAGCGCGGATCCGGCGGCGGTGAGGGTGACCCCGCCGGGTGCACGGTGCAGGAGTTCGCAGCCGAGATCGGCTTCGAGTTGCCGGATGGCGCGGCTCAGCGGCGGCTGCGACATGTGCAGGCGGGCGGCGGCCCGGCCGAAGTGCAATTCGTCGGCGACCGCCACGAAATAGCGCAGCGTGCGTAAGTCCATCAGCGGCAACGATACCCGCAGGGTATGGGCCGAACGGTATGGGTCTTGGACGCCGCCGGTCGCCGCGACTGGACTGAGGAGACATAGGACAGGAGTGGACAATGACCGCAGCAGTGACACCGGAGCAGCCGATTCCGGACCCGGTGGTGCAGGTCGCGCAGGCGCGCGAGGTCGCCCGCGATCTGGTGGTGATTCCGAATCGGGGAGTGCAGCTGGTTCCCAATATCGGTGTGATCGGCGGGCGGGAGGCGGTGCTCGTCGTCGATACCGGGATTGGGCCGGGTAATGCCGGGCAGGTGCTGAACTTCGCGATCGAGTACGCGGCGGGCCGTCAATTGTATTTGACGACAACGCATTTCCATCCCGAGCACGCATTCGGTGCGGAGGTCTTCGCGGGATCGGCGACCTATCTGATCAATCGCGCGCAGGCGCTGGATCTGGAGCGCAAAGGCCCGGCCTACCTCGAAATGTTCAGGGGCCTGGGAGATTCGGTGGCGCGGCGATTGGAGGGTGTGCGGCTGGCGACACCGGATATCGTCTACGACAGTACCCACGACCTGGACCTGGGCGGCCGCCGGGTGCGACTGCGGGCCACCGGTCGCGGGCACAGCCTCGGTGATCAGGTGGTCGAAATACCGGACGTGGAAGTGCTTTTCACCGGCGATCTGGTGGAGGCGGGTCAGTTCGCCATCTTCCCGTGGTTCCCGCCGTACGACACCGATGTCTCCGGAATCCATTGGCTCGCGGT
The DNA here is from genome assembly GCF_036327755.1 of Nocardia sp. NBC_01503. Classification (NCBI taxonomy): domain Bacteria; kingdom Bacillati; phylum Actinomycetota; class Actinomycetes; order Mycobacteriales; family Nocardiaceae; genus Nocardia; species Nocardia sp. NBC_01503. Next base: position 7,786,862 of record NZ_CP109596.1, on the reverse strand, counting down.
CATGGAACGCCTCATTGCCGAACGGCCGGGCATCGTGGTCCCCGGGCACGGTGAAGTCGGCGATACGCGACTGCTCGGCGATGTCCGCGACTATTTGCGGCTACTGCGTGACGAGACCTGGATACGCCGCGATTCCGCGGCGAGCGAGCAGACCGTCGTCGATGAGGTGCGCGCGATAATGCTCGCGCGACACCCGGATTGGGTCGGGCGGGAGTGGATCGAGCAGGGTGTCGGCTGCCTCTGCGCCGAACATTCGCACGCTTAATCCTTCGGCTTCGGCCGGGCGCGCAGATGCGCTCGTTCGCCCTGTTTGCCGAAGAGGCTCAGGAATTCGACCGATTCCGGACCGGCCGCGCCGAACCAGTGCGGTTCGCGAGTGTCGAACTCCGCCGCCTCACCCGGCTGCATGATGAAATCGTGGTCGCCGAGCACCACCCGTAGTCGACCGTTCAGGACGTACATCCATTCGTAGCCCTCATGGGTCTGCGGGTCGGGTTCGCGCCGCGTTCCGCCGGGGATGACCAGCTTGTACGCCTGAATGCCGCCGGCCCGCCGGGTGAGCGGCACCATGGTCATCGCGCCGCGGCTGACCGGTCGCATATGGATGCGCGGATCCCCGGTGGGTGGTGCGCCCACGAGTTCGTCGAGGGTGACCCCGTGCGCCTTGGCCAGGGGCAAGAGCAGTTCGAGGGTGGGCCGCCGCGCCCCGGACTCCAGCCGGGACAGGGTGCTGACCGAGATTCCGGTGCTCGCGGAGAGCTCGGCGAGCGTGGCCTCACGCTTGCGGCGCAGGTCGCGCAGGCGCGGGCCGACCGCGTCGAGGGCCTGATCGAGTTCGCTGTCCATGCTCCGAGTTTGCCGTATCGGCAAATAACCTTGCCGGATTTGTGGATCTTCTCGCATGGTCGATGACATGCGGAACAAGGAGGTCATAGTGGCGGATCAGCTGGCGGACGGCTACGACGCGGTGGTGATCGGCGGCGGCGCGGCCGGTTTGAACGGCGCGCTCATGCTGGCGCGGGCCCGGCGCTCGGTACTGGTGATCGATGCGGGCGAACCCCGCAATGCTCCGGCCGAGGGCGTGCACGGACTGCTGGCGCGGGAGGGAATGGCACCCGCGGAGCTGGTGGCGCGCGGCCGCGAGGAGGTGCGCGGCTACGGCGGGCAGGTCGTCTCCGGCATGGTGGTCAACGCGACGCGGGATGCGGACACCCCTGCCGGTGGCGAGCGGGAGCACGCCGCGCGCGATGGTGGCACGCACGCCGGCGGTACCGGCGCGGAGAGCGCCATCGGTTTCACGGTCGAGCTGGCGGACGGCCGTAGCGTGCGCGCACGGCGGCTGCTGGTGACCACCGGGCTCGTCGATGAGCTGCCGAATATCGAAGGGCTGCGGGAGCGTTGGGGTCACGATGTGATCCACTGCCCGTACTGCCACGGCTGGGAGGTGCGCGATCAGGCCATCGGCATTCTGGGCAGCGGCCCGATGTCGGTGCATCAGGCACTGCTGTTCCGGCAGTGGAGCCCGGATATCACCTACTTCGCGCACAGCGTCGCACCCACCGCGGAGCAGGCGGAACAGCTTGCGGCGCGCGGGATTTCGGTGGTGACCGGTGCTGTGAAGGCCCTCGAGATCGCCGATGACAAGATCGTCGGCGTCCGCCTCGAAGACGGAACGGTCGTCCCGCGTTCGGCCGTGGCAGTGGCCTCACGCATGGTGGCCCGCGCGAATTTCCTTGCGGCCCTTGATCTGAAGCCCGCGGATCACCCCTCCGGCATGGGTGAGCACATCCCCGCCGATCCGACCGGCCGCACCGATGCCCCCGGCATCTGGGTGGCGGGCAATGTCACCGATCTCTCCGCCCAGGTCGGCGCGGCCGCCGCGGCCGGTGCCACCGCCGGTGCGATGATCAACTTCGACCTGGTGAACGAGGAGACCGCCGCGGCCGTGGCGGCCTACCGCGCTCGCACCTGATCAAGTTCCGCGAGGTATGCGTCGAGGCGCGCGAAGGTCGCCTCAGGCTGCTCCCACTGCGGCAGATGCCCTGCCTCGTCGATGATTTCGAGGCGGGTATGCCGTTCCAGCCGGGATGGATGGGCTGCTGGAGTGCGTGGGTGGTCAGTCGGCGAGGGCGTCGGCACGCAGTTGATTGAGGGTTTTGGACAGGATGCGCGAGACGTGCATCTGTGAGATGCCGAGGTGGTCGGCGATCTGCTTCTGGGTCTGGCATTCGAAGAAGCGCATGGTGAGGATGTCACGCTCGCGGTCCTCGAGCTGAATCAGATGCGGGCGTACCGCCATTCGCTGTTCGATGAGTTCGAAATCGGGATCGTCGGAACCGAGGGTCTCGGCGGGGGACAGCGGTGTGTTCTCACCGTCGTCACTGGTGTAGGCATCGAGCGAGCTGGCTTGATAGGCATTGGAGGCCACCAGCGCCTGGGTGATCTCGAGGAGGTCGACATCGAGTTCGACGGCGATCTCGCGCGCCTTGGGCATGCGCCCGAGGCGCTGTGCCAATCGTTCGACGGCGCCGCCGATCTGGAGTTGAATCTCCTTGGTGCGCCGTGGAACTCGCACCGACCAGGTGTAGTCGCGGAAGTGCCGGCGTACCTCGCCCATGACGGTGGGTACCGCGAAGGACAGGAAGGTCGAGCCGCGGGAGACGTCGAACCGATCCACGGCCTGAACCAGTCCCACGCGCGCCACCTGTTGTAGATCGTCGAATCCCTCACCGCGCCCGGCGAATCTGCGCGCGATGTGATCGGCCAGCGGTAGGCAACGCTCGATAATGCGCTCCCGCAAGCAGTTTCGTTTGGGGTCGAGCTTCTCGTCGGCGACGGCGAGCTCCTTGAAGGCAGCCTCGATATTGTCGTAGCTGTTTTCGGTCATCGGTCAAACTCCGACTCCGGCTGATCGCGCCACGACCTCCCGGGGGAAGTCCGGCTGCGCCGCGCGTCTTAGCGTTTCGCAGTGGCGAAATCAGCTGTCGCACCACCGGCCGGCCGCATATGAGCGGACCTCCCGGGATCGGCTGTTCTATCAACCTGCTGCAGGGGTACCCAATCGCACCGTTGCCAAACCGAGACGTGTGAAACGTGGACACTGCGGGGTTTACCGACCGCCGTTCCGGCTACAGCCGGAGTATCGGCGACCAGGAAGGACCTCCTCATTATGTTGATGCGACGACTCGCCCGCCCACTGCTCGCGACGGCGTTCATAGCCGAGGGATTGGACACCCTCGCCAACCCACAGCACCGCACCAAGGCTGCCGCCGATCGGGTGCAGCAGGCCAAGCGAGTGTTGCCCGATCGCTACGCGGATCGGTTTCCCGAACCCGAGCGTGCGGTGCGGATCAATGCCATGGTGCAGGTGGGCGGCGGCGCGCTGCTCGCTTTCGGTCGCGTGCCGCGCCTGGCCGCCGGTCTACTCGCCGCCACGGTGATCCCGGCGACCATCACCGAACAGGACTTCTGGGCCGAAACCGATCCGGCGCTGAAGTCCGCCAAACGGCTGGCCTTTCTGAAGGATCTGAGCCTGCTCGGTGGTCTGCTCATCGCCGCGGGCGACAAAGGTGGCCGCGGAACGCCCGCGTGGCATGAGTTCGCGGAGCGGGCCGCCGCCGGGACCGCCGAATTGGCCGATTCGGCGCAGACCAAGGGTTCCCATCTGGCCGAGCTCGCGCAGGATCGTGGGTCGCATCTGGCCGAGCTCGCGCAGGACCGTGGTTCGCATCTGGCCGAGCTCGCCCAGCATCGGGGCGCGCACCTGGCCGATGTCGCGAAGGATCGCGGTGCGCATTTGGCCGAGGTGGCGCGCGATCGCGGCGGGGAGCTCTCCGAGGTCGTGAAGGATCGCGGTGCGGTGCTGTCGGAGGTGGTCAAGGACAAGGGTGCGGCGCTGTCCGAGGTGGCCAGGGACCGGGGCGCGGTGCTGGCGGAGGTGGTGCGCGATCGCGGCTCGGAGCTGGCGGAAGTGGTCAAGGATCGCGGCGCCGATCTGGGCGAGGTGGTCAAGGATCGCGGCGCCGAACTCGCCGACGAGGTCAAGGAGCGTGACGGTCGTCGGCGGGTCAGGTCCGGTTGGCGCGCTTGAGTTCTGCCCGGACCAGACCGTGTGCGGCGGTGTCGAAGGCGCGGATGCGGGCGGTCTCATCGCAGGCGCGCCAGGTGAAACCCCATCGCATGGGCGGGGTCCCGGTGATCGGCAGGAAGGCGATATCGGGTCGCTGATAGAAGCGATTCACCTGGGCGCCGCAGATGAACGCGCCCTCACCCGCACCGATCGAGGCCAGCACCTCCTGGAAGGTGTGCACCAGTCTGCCGCGCGGTATGGGTCGTCCCGCGGGGGTGTGCGTCGGGAGGTGGTCCCGCACCCAGGACTGCGGGACGGATTCGGGCACGTCCAGCAGTGTCACCGCGGCCAGATCCTCGAGCTCGACGGTCTGCCGGGTGGCCAGCGGATGCCCGGCGGAGACGGCCAGTACTCGCGGTTCGGTAATGAGCGCGGGTCCGTGCACCAGCGCCGGATCATCGATCGGACGGCTCACCAGCACCATATCGAAACCCGTTGTGAACCAGCTCAATCCGTCGGTCAGTTGGGCATCGCGAATGGAGATTTCGGTCTCGGGGTGTTCGGCGCGGAACAGGGCGGCGGTGGCGTGGCAGAGTTGTCCGGCGGCCGCGCCGATGAATCCGACGGTCAGGGTGCCCTCGAAACCACGGCCCGCTCCGACGGCCCGGCGAATACCCCGCTGGATCTGTTCATGACCCGGCCGCAGATCGCTGAGCAGCCGCTCGCCGATTCGGGTCAGGACCACCCGGCGGGTGGTGCGCTCGAACAGCTGCGCGCCGATGCGCCGTTCCAACTGTGTGATGGTCTGGCTGACCCGGCTGGGGGAGACGTGCAATTGTTCGGCGGCGCGCCCGAAGTGCAGATGTTCGGCCACCGCGAGGAATCCCTCGATTTCGTAGAGCTCCATGGACCTTCGCTCGTTTCCTGAGTGGAACTACGTAAGCGTTGAGCGAACGGTCATTGTTCCCGGGGCTTTCGATGGGCATCCTTCGAAGTGGATATCCACTCGTCCTCGAGGGAAGGCACGCCTTGACCACCGCCACCCGGCACGAACTCCGAACATTGCTGGCGCGCGCCCGGCGTCTCGATGGTGAACTCGTCGAGGGAGCGGCTCCGCTGCGCGATAGCGTAATCCGTCCGCTGGCCGCTGTCGTGGACGAAACAGGCTCCGCCGCAGGCGAATCCGAGTCAGGCGCGCCGGAGCAGCGGTTGTGGGAGCTGGCCAAGGATGCCACCCGGCTGCGCGCCGACTGCGATCTGCCCGAACTGCGGGAGGCGGTGGCCGCGCTACAGCATCTGGCGTGTGTCTTCGCCTCGGACGAAGAGACTTTGGCCGCGCGTATCGCCGAACTCACAGCGATCCAAGGTGTTTCGCCGACGCATATCGAGGTCTCGCCGGACGGGCCGTATCTGCTCACCAATCCCGAACAACTCACCAACTGGCTCGGTGAACCCATTCGCACCTTCCCGCAGATGGCGCTGTGCCGCTGTGGCGCTTCGGAGATGAAGCCGCTGTGCGATGGCAGCCACGCTCGTATCGGCTTCAGCGGCGCCAAGGATCCCGAGCGGGCGCCGGATCGGCTCGACACCTATCGCGGGACGGGGGTGACGGTCACCGACAATCGGGGTCTCTGCGCGCATTCGGGATTCTGCACCGACCGGGTGCCGACCGCCTTCCGCGCCACCCGGGAACCGTTCGTCGCACCCAGCGGCGCGCGCGCCGACGAGATCGCAGCGGCGGTACGGGCCTGCCCGTCCGGTGCGCTCGGGAGCCCGGATGTGCTGCTGCCGCAGCGTGATCCGGCCGTCGAGGTGTCGAAGGACGGGCCGTATCGAGTCACCGGCGGGGTGCCCCTCGATGGTGATACCGGTCGCGAACACTACAGCCTGTGCCGATGCGGGCAATCGCGTAACAAGCCGTTCTGCAGCGGAATGCACTACTACGTGGGCTTCCAGGATCCGCCGATGTCGCAGGAGCCGAGCCTGTTCGAATGGGCGGGTGGACTGCCCGCGCTCACCCGAATGACCAAGATCTTCTACGGCAAGTACGTGGCCGATGACGATCTGCTGGCCCCGCTCTTCGCCCGCATGTCACCCGATCATCCGGAGCGGGTGGCGGCCTGGCTGTCCGAAACCTTCGGCGGGCCGATGCTTTACACCGAGCAGTACGGCGGTTACGACCATATGGTCGCCGAGCACGCCGGTAAGGGGCTGACCGAGGAGTGGCGGGCGCGCTGGGCGCAGCTCATCTCGCGTGCCGCCGATGACGCGGGCCTGCCGCGTGATCCGGAGTTCCGGGCCGCCTTCGCCGCCTATGTGGAGTGGGGTTCGCGTATCGCGGTGGAGAACTCCCAGCCCGGTGCGAATCCGCCCCCGCATATGCCGGTGCCGCGCTGGTGGTGGGTGTGCAATGCCACGCCGGGCTCGAGGATCTCGGCGCTCGCGCCGAAAACCGAAGAGGCCGTGACGCTTCCGGCCGCCGATGCACCGCTCGGCTTCGCCGCGCACATCAAACCGCTGTTCCGCGAGATGGACCGCAAGTCCATGAGTTTCGTCTTCGACCTGTGGTCACACGAGGATGTGACCCGGCATGCCGACGGGATTCTCACCCGCCTGCGGCAGGGCTCGATGCCGTGCGACGGCGCCTGGCCCGCCGATCACGTGGATGCCTTCGAGCGCTGGCTCGAGGATGGCTGCCCGGCCTGAGTGCTGTCGTGGTACATCAGGATTGGTCGATCAGCCGATCTACCAGTTCATCGGTGTAAGCGTCGGTGAGCGGGCCCAGGCCGAAAAGGGTCCGCACATAGATCGGGGCCAGGATATGGTCCACGATATGCATCGGATCGGGGGCCCGCTCACCGCGCGCCACCGCCCGGTCGACCATGGCCCGTAGCTGGTCGAAACGTGCTGTGAGGAACTGGTTCCGGGCCTGCTCACCGGTCTCCCCGGCATTGGACAGCGCCATGGCCAGTCGCAGCACCCCCAGTCCGGCCGGGCCGGACACATCGGCCGCGACCTTGCTCGCGAATCCGCGCAGATCGGCCCGCAGACTCCCGGAATCCGGGATCGGGGAATGCTCGGTGAGCCAGGTGATCGCCGCATCCGCGCTGAGCGCCTCGAGGTTTCCCCACCGGCGATAGATGCTGGTATCGGCCACTCCGGCCCGTGCGGCCACCTCGCCCACGGTGAAGTTCCCGTACCCGCGCTCGGCGACGAGTTCGGCCACGGCCTGATGCACCGCCGTGCGCACCCGGGCGCTGCGCCCGCCGGGCCGTCGGGTCTTCTCCGTTTCCATGTCCCTACTCTAACGCAGTTGGTGGTTGCGTTTATCGCGGCATGCCTCTACCGTTTTCATTAACGCCGTTAGCAACTGCTTTAGGAGCGATAATGCAACCGATCTTCTTCCCCGATGACCCGCAGTTCTGGTTCGAGACGCTGCGCACCTTCGGTCACATCACCTACGGCGGCGCAGATTTCGGTGAGGCCGTCGTGACCACTCAGCGCATTACCGCCGGCGATTACGACAGCTGGCATGACGAATGGCGGGCCACCGCCGATCGTGTTGCGGCGCAGGCGCGTTCGTCTCTGTCCGGTGGCCACCGCGTCAGTGCCCGGGACGGTTTCCTGCGTGCCTCGAACTACTACCGCAACGCCGAATTCTTCCTGCACGGCGATCTCGCCGACCCGCGCATCATGGCGGCCTACGACGCCCAGGTCGAATGCTTCCGCGCGGCGGCGGAACTGGCCGATGCCCCCATCGAGCCGGTCGAAATCCCTTATGAGGGAACGACATTGCCCGGCTATCTGTATCGAGTCGACGATTCCGGGGTGCCCCGCCCGACCGTATTGATGTGCAACGGTTTCGATGGCTCCGCCGAGGAAATGTATTTCGGCGGAGCGGCGGCCGCGGTGGAACGCGGCTACAACGTGCTGGTCTTCGACGGTCCGGGCCAGCCCGGCGCCCGGCACCGGCGCGGCCTGTTCTTCCGCCCCGACTGGGAGCATGTGGTGGGCCCCGTCATCGATTTCGCCCGCATCCTTCCCGACGTCGATCCGGCGCGTATCGCCCTGCTGGGCAACAGCATGGGCGGTGTGCTGACCCCGCGCGCCGCCGCCTTCGAACCACGCATCGCGGCCCTGATCACCCTGGACGGCATCTACGACCTCGGCACCATCGCCACCGCCGGCATTCCGGGTGATCGCGCCGAGATCGAACGCCGCCTGCGCGCGGACTCCGATCCGGAGCTCGATGCCCTGCTCGAGGGCGCCGCCCAGGAGAGTCCTATGCTGCGCTGGGCAATCGCCCAGGGCTGCTTCACCTTCGGCGTCGCCACCGCCCGCGAATTCTGCGCCGCCTACCTCGACTACCACGTCCGCGACGGCATCGCCGAGCGAATCACCTGCCCCACCCTGGTCTGCGAGGGCGCCGAGGACGGTTTCTTCAAGGGCCAGCCCGAGCTCCTCTACGCCCACCTGACCTGCCCCAAAACCCTGCTGTCCTTCACCGAAGCCGAAGGCGCCGATGCGCACTGCCAATCGGGCGCCCAGCGCCTGGCCTTCGCCCGCATCTACGACTGGCTCGACGACACCTTCGCCGCCTGATCACAAAAAGCCTTGGAGTACAACATGATCACGCTCATCGACCGCATCGACGCGGCAATCACCACGACCGGCGGCATAGTGGACTCGATCCCCGTGGCCGCACTCTCCGCCCGCACGCCCTGTGCGGGGTGGGATGTCCGAACCGAACTCAACCACCTGGTGGGCGGTATGCGCATCTTCGCCGCCGAACTGACCGGGATCGACGCGGGTGGTGAACACGAATCCGATTGGCTGACAACCGATCACCACGTCGCCTATCGCACCGCGGCAGCCCTCGACCGCGCCGCCTGGCAGCGGCCGGACGCGCTGGCCACGAATGTGCGCCTCGGCTTCGGCACGGTGCCCGGCACCACCGCGGCTCTCATCCATCTGACCGAGGTCCTGGTCCACGGCATCGATCTCGCGGTCGCCGCCGGTCACGAGGATCTCATCGATCAGCGGGCAGCCGCCGAACTCCTGGAGATCATGCGCGGCATGGATTTCGACGCCTTCCGGCAGCCGGGCATGTTCGGTCCGGACGTCTCCGTGCCCGCTGCCGCCCCCGCCCACCGGCGACTACTGGCATTCACCGGGCGCTCGGCGCTCGGTGCCGATTGACGCCACTTCGAGCGGGTAGCCTGTGCTTGGAATCTTCGCCCGAATTGTCCGTACAGGCACGCCGCAAGCGTGAGGAGCTCGGTGCATGACGCAGTTGACCAGCGCGAATGATGACACCTCGGCCGATAATCTCGGCGGAGCCGGCGGGCGGACCGTCGCTCCGAAGCCCTACCGGCTCGATGCGAGTCCCGGGCCGCTCGACCGCGATGAGTTGAGCACCGTCGACGCCTGGTGGCGAGCCGCGAATTATCTGGCGGTCGGGCAGATCTATTTGATGGCCAATCCGCTGCTGCGCACACCCCTGGAACCCGAGCAGATCAAGCCGCGATTGCTCGGCCACTTCGGCACCGTGCCGGGATTGAATCTGGTGTGGGTGCATGCCAATCGGGCCATTCTGGCGCGTGATCTCGATGCGGTTTTCGTCGCAGGTCCCGGTCACGGTGGTCCCGGCCCCAACGCCTGCGCCTGGCTGGAGGGCACCTACTCCGAGCTGTACGGCAATATTTCGCGGGACGCCGACGGTATGCGGGCACTGTTCGCGCAGTTCTCCTTCCCGGGTGGTGTGCCCAGTCACTGCGCCCCCGAGACCCCGGGTTCATTCCATGAGGGCGGTGAACTCGGTTATTCGCTGCTGCACGCTTTCGGTGCGGCGCTGGACAATCCGAAGCTGACGGTCTTCTGCGTGGTCGGCGACGGTGAGGCCGAGACGGGTCCGCTGGCGGGGAGCTGGCATGCCAACAAGTTCATCAACCCGGCGCGCGACGGCGCGGTGCTGCCGATCCTGGCACTGAACCAGTACAAGATCGCGAATCCGACCGTGCTGGCGCGCATTCCGGAGTCGGAGCTGGTGTCGCTGTTCAACGGGTACGGCTACGACCCGATCATCGTCTCCGGGAGTGATCCGGCGGCGGTGCATCAGGATATGGCCACCGCGATGGATCGCTGCCTGGATCGCATTGCCGAGATTCAGCAGCTCGCGCGCGCCGGTGACACCACGCGGCCCAGCTGGCCGATGATCGTGCTGCGCACGCCCAAGGGCTGGACCTGTCCGCCGATAGTCGACGGTGAACCGGTCGAGGGCACCTTCCGGGCGCATCAGGTGCCGTTGTCCGCCGCCCGTACCGATGCCAATCATCGTGCGGTACTGGAGAAGTGGCTCGAGTCCTATCGACCCGAGGAACTGTTCGACGAGCAGGGGCGGCCGGTCGAGGAGTTGCTGCGGTTGGTGCCGACCGGGGACCGGCGGATGAGCGCCAATCCGGTCAGCAACGGCGGCATGCTGGTGCGCGATCTGAAGCTGCCCGATTGGCGGGAGTACGGTGTGGAGGTCGTGACGCCCGGTGGCACCGAACATGAGGCGACGCAGGTGCTGGGTACCTGGCTGCGCGATGTCACCGCCGCGAACCCCGACAACTTCCTCACCTTCGCTCCGGATGAGTTGGCCAGCAACCGATTACAGGACATTCTCACCGTCACCGGCCGCGACTGGCAGGCCGAGATCGGTGAGTACGACGTCAAATTGGATCGCGCGGGCCGGGTCATCGAGGTGCTGTCCGAGCATATGTGCGAGGGTCTGCTGGAGGGCTATCTGCTCACCGGGCGGCACGGCGTCTTCACCTGCTACGAGGCGTTCATCCACATTGTCGACGCCATGTTCAACCAGCACGCCAAATGGCTGGACGCGAGCGCGGCGGTACCGTGGCGGCGGCCGATTCCGAGCCTGAATTACCTGCTTTCGTCGCATGTTTGGCGGCAGGATCATAATGGCTTCACCCATCAGGATCCGGGATTCCTGGATGTGGTGCTGAACAAGTCGCCGGAGATCGTGCGCGTCTATCTGCCCCCGGACGCCAATACGCTGCTCTCGACCTATGATCACTGTCTGCGATCGCGGCACTATGTGAATGTGGTCGTCGCGGGCAAACAGCCGCAGGCGGACTGGCTTTCGGTGGACGAGGCGACCGTGCACTGCGCGCGGGGTGCGGGTATCTGGGAGTGGGCGGGTAATAACGACGAGCTCGGCTCTACCCCCGATGTGGTACTCGCCTGTGCGGGTGACGTGCCCACACTGGAGACCCTCGCGGCCGCCGCCATTCTGCGGGAACGGCTGCCGCGGTTGCGAATTCGAGTGATCAATATTGTCGATCTGATGCGCCTGCAGCCGCGGGACGAGCATCCGCACGGTCTCCCGGACAGTCTTTTCGACACCATGTTCACTACCGACCGCCCGGTCATCTTCGCCTTCCACGGCTATCCGTGGTTGATCCACCGCCTCACCTACCGGCGCGCGAACCACTCGGGTCTGCATGTGCGCGGCTATAAGGAGAAGGGCACCACCACAACGCCTTTCGACATGGTGATGCTCAATGATATGGACCGCTATCACCTGGTCATGGATGTCATCGACCGCGTCCCGGGGCTGCGTACCCAGGCCGCCGGGCTGCGGCAGGAGATGGTCGACGCACGCTGGACGGCCCGCGCGTGGACTCGCGAACACGGCGAGGACATTCCGGAGGTCGCCGACTGGGCCTGGCCGTATTCGCGCTGATGGCCCGCGCCCCGCTTCCCTAGCGGGCGCGCCATTTCCGCCCAGTGGGTAGCGCAAGTGAACTAACTCACCTACGCTGAGCGAATGACGGAGTGGCAGCCCACGGCATGCATCCTGTGCGAGTGCAATTGCGGCATTCAGGTGCTGCTCGGGCCGGACGGCCGGTCCTTCGAGAAGATCCGCGGCGATAAACTGCATCCCGCCTCGGCGGGCTACACCTGCAATAAGGCGCTGCGCCTGGACCACTACCAGAACGGCCGCACCGATCGGCTGACCACACCGCTGCGGCGTCGCACCGACGGCGAGTTCGAGGAAATCGACTGGGATACCGCGATTTCCGAGATCACCGCGCGTATGCAGGAGATTGGATTGCGCTACGGCGGCGAGTCGATCTTCTATTACGGCGGCGGCAGCCAGGGCAATCACCTGGGCGGGGCGTACGCGCCCGCCACCATGGCGGCCTTCGGGATGAAGTACCGCTCGAGTGCGCTCGCGCAGGAGAAGACCGGTGACTTCTGGGTGGGTGCGCGCATGTTCGGGCATCCGCTGCGCGCCGATGTGGAGCATGCCGAGGTGGCCTTGTTCGTCGGCAAGAATCCCTATCAGTCCCATGGGTTTCCGCGCGCCCGCACGGTGTTGAAAGAGATCGGGAAGAATCCTGAGCGCGCCATGATCGTGCTCGATCCGGTGCGTACCGAGACCGCCGAGCTCGCGGACTTCCATCTGCAACTGCGGCCGGGCACCGACGTCTATCTGCTGTCGGCCATGGCCGCGATTCTGCTGCGCGACAATCTCATCGATACCGCGTGGCTGGCCGAACATGCCGAGGGTCTCGATGAGGTCGTGGCGGTGTTGCGCGCCGTTCCCATCGAGAAGTACTGCGGCATAGCCGATGTGGACACCGACCTGGTGGTCGCGGCGACACATCGGCTGGCGCGGGCGAAGTCGGTGGCCGTACTGGAAGACCTCGGCGTGCAGATGAACCGGTACTCGACGGTGGTCAGCTATCTGGAGAAGCTGGTATGGCTGCTCACCGGCAATCTCGGCAAGCCCGGCACCCAGTACGCCTTCACCGGTATGGCCGCCATCGGGCATGATCGCGGACATCCGGCCGGGGAGGGCCCGCGCAGCCCGGTGGTGGGCGCGCCGATCATCAGCGGCCTGATTCCGTGCAATGTGATCACCGAGGAGATCCTCACCGATCATCCGGCGCGCTATCGCGCCATGTTCGTCGAGAGTAGCAATCCCGTGCACTCACTTGCGGATTCGGCGCGTATGCGGGCCGCGCTGGAGTCCCTGGAGCTGGTGGTGGTGGTCGATGTGGCCATGACCGAGACCGCGCGACTGGCCGACTATGTACTGCCCGCCGCAACACAATTCGAGAAGTACGAGGCGACATTCTTCAATTTCGACTTTCCGCGCAATATCTTCCACCTGCGCCATCCGGTGCTGCCCGCGCCCGAGGGTGTGCTGGCCGAACCGGAGATCCACGCCCGCCTGGTGGAGGCGTCGGGCGCGCTCACCGAGGATGACTACCGGCCGCTGCGTGCGGCATTGGCGCAGGGCCGCGCAGCCTTCGCCATGGCCTTCCTGGGTGTGCTCGCGGACCGGAACAAGGCGAAACTCGCCCCGGTGCTGCTGTATCGGACGCTCGGCCCGACCCTGCCAGCTGGCGCTGACGCGGCGGCCATGCTGTGGGCGGCGGCCTACAACTGTGCGCGCAAATTCCCCGAGAGTGTCGAACGCGCCGGATATGGAACGGGTTCGGCGGCGGGTGAGCGGCTGTTCGAAGCCATTCTCACCGGAAGGCACGGCATCGTCATCACCGAGGACGACTACGACGAGACCTGGAACCGACTGCGCGACAACAAAGTCCAGTTGAGCATTGCCGAACTGCTCCGAGTCGTCGCCGCGCTGCCCGAACCGGACGCCGATGCCGGTCAGTGGCCGTTCGTGCTCTCCGCCGGGGAACGTCGTGCCTTCACGGCCAACACCATTGTGCGAGATCCCCTCTGGCGCAAGCGCGATAGCGGCGGCACCCTGCGCCTGAGCCTGGCCGATGCCGATCAGTTGGGCCTCGCCGCGGGCGATCTGGTCCGGGTGACCACCCGGCGCGGCAGTGTCGAGGTCCCGGTGGAGCCCACCGACCGGATGCGCCCCGGCCACCTGTCCCTCCCGAACGGCTTCGGCCTCTCGGTCACCGATGCCACCGGCGCACAGGTCACCACCGGCGCGGCCCCCAATGAACTCACCGAATTCGATTCCCGCGACGAATGGGTCGGAACCCCGTGGCATAAGTACGTCCCGGCCCGCTTGGATACCGTGGACGCATGAAACGCACGACGTTCGCCACCTGGCCGTGCACCGTGGCCCGCACGGTGGATCTCATCGGCGACTGGTGGACCCCGCTCGTGCTACGCGAAGCCTTCTACGGCGCAAAGCGTTTCGACGAATTCGAGCGCATCCTCGGCCTGAGCCGCAATGTGCTCACCCAGCGCCTGACCCGCCTGGTCGAGGAGGGTCTGCTCGAACGCGTGCAATACCAGGACCGCCCGCCCCGCTCGGAATACCTGCTCACCGATCAGGGGCGAGATTTCTTCCCCGTCATCGCCGCCATGATGCGCTGGGGCGACCGTTACCTGGCCCCCGACGGCCCCCCGGTCGTCCTGCACCACAACACCTGTGACCACGACACCCACGCCGAGGTCGTCTGCGCGCACTGCCGCGAACCCCTGCACCACGCCGACATCTCCGCCCGCCTCGGCCCCGGCTTCCCCGACCGGCACCGCGAATCCGCCCTCGCCACGGGCCGATTCGACGATGTCGAGCCGGGGAATCACGCCGACTAGAGGTATGAATGCCCGCCCAGCGAGGCGGTATGCACGGCGCCGTGATGACATCCGGCCCGCAGATTGCGGCGTTCATCGGCGGTGAGGGTATGCCGATCTCTCGACGGTTTCCTCGAATTGCGTTGTGAACTGCGTTTTTTGGAGATCCGATGCAACATTGGCGGTGTGCGTCACTCTCGGTGATCGTGGATTGACAGCGCGTGAATTCAAGGCACATGCCGGCACCGGGCAAATGCTCGGCAAGTTCGAGCAGCCCCATTCCGGATAACCCGAAGAAAGTCTCCTGATGAAATTCCGTTCCATTGTCGCGACCGCGGCTGTTGCCGTCGCGGCCGTCTCCGTCACCTCCGTCACCGCGAATGTGGCCTCCGCACAGCCCGATTCGGCGAACAACAATCGCGGCGTAGATAGTCCCGCTCGGCGTAGGCGGCTTTCATACGGTCGAAGAGCGTCTGGGCGCGGCGGGTCATGGCGGGTAGATCGATGCCCGGCACCTGACCGTCGCACAGGAACATGCGTCCCGCGCGATCATGCTGAAGGTGGTCGCGCGGGCCGTGCTGTTCATACAGAGGGTGCGGATCGGATCGTCCAGGACGCCGTCGAGGGGGTCGTCGAGTCGGAAGGCGACCAGGTCGGCGGCTGCGCCCGGGGTGGGAACGAGTCGGTGCTGAGGGCGAGGGGCACTCCGGCGGCGCGGTAGCGCTCGAAGCTGTCGAGTGCCGCGCCGTGTCTGGCTATGGTGAGCGGGCAGTGGATGACGGTGGTCCCCGAGGCTGCCAGGGTGGCGATATCGGCCTCGGTATCCGCTGCGACCAAGGGCTTCGAGTTGACGTAGATTCCATGCGGGATAAGCAGTTTCGGCCCCAGTAGGCCGATCCGCGCCAATACCTGCAGCGGTGGCACGCCGAAGCTGTCCAGGATGAGCCGCCGTTCGAGCAAACCCTGCAATGCGTGCAGGCGCACCGGCACCCCGGATTCGGCGGCGAGTTTCGCAGTGCGCCGCATGAGGTCTTCGCTCAGCGTTTCGATCCGGCACGGCGGTAGCGCACCGTGTACGAGATCGGAGTCACGCGCCCGGGCCCAGTCGAGAAACCTTGCGGCATCGTCGAATCCGTCGAGTCCGAGCTGCTCGTTTCGGTAGATGGAGCGGGCACCGTCCGCATCCACCACATTGACGCCCGAGCGTGGCGTGGCTGTTCTTAATCACCACCGAGCGCGATGTGGCCGAACAACTCGACGATCATCGGCACCTGATCGCGGCCATCACCTCCGGGGACGAACGCCTGGCCGAGTACGCCATGCTCAGTCACACCGAGGCGGGCCGCATTCCGACGCTCACCATTCTCGGCGAGCTGCGCCACGGGCACCCGCAAGGGGATTGAGCGACACGGCCGTTCCGGTCGAGCGGAACGGCCGGACGCTGCGCGGTCACGCGTCGACGGCGACGCGGCCCGCGAGGATGGCGGCGGCGGTATCGGCGGGCCAATCCAAACCGGCGTCGAGTTTGGCGAGGACCTCCGCGGCGGGGGATTCGACCAGGCTGCGTTCGATCTGGCTGATCATGCCCGCGGCCGGTCCGCCCTTCTTGGCGACATCGCCCTGGGTCCAGCCCATTTCGCGGCGGCGGGCCTTGACCCGGTCGGCGAGTGCGGCGATATCGAGGTCGCCGGTGGGTTGTGCGGCGGGTTTCGCCTCGGCCTTGGCGGCCGTCTTCGCCTTGGGCGCTGCGACACTCGGTGCGTCGGCGGCCGCCGCGGCGGTGCTGTCGGCTTCGGCGGCCTCGCGTTGCTTCTTGGAGACTCCACCACTTGCCAGGAACGCCTGCGTATTGAGTCGCGAGCGCTTTCGCCTACCCATTTTTGCCATGAAACCCTCCCTGATCTGTCGATGCTCACGGTCGTCGGAGCATGGGGAAGACTGCCACGACTGTGCCAGCCCCCCCGGTATGAGCGGAAGCTCGGCGTGCCGCGAACCGATGGCTATCTATCTTCGGAGCCGACGGGGTTCCGGATGGATTCGGTTCTTCCCAAGCGAACCGGCAGGTCGGTGAGGCCGCGGATAATGGGGTTCGGGTACCGGTGCAGATCGGATTCGGCCACGGCAAGTTCGATATCGGGAAATCGGTGCAAAAGACCGGCGAATGCCGTGCGCGCCTCGAGACGGGCCAGGGGTGCGCCGACGCAGAAGTGGACGCCGTGTCCGAAGGCCAGGTGGGAGTCGCGGTCGGCGGTGAGGTCGAGGTGGTCCGGGTCGGGATAGTGCGCGGGATCATGATTGCCCGCCGAGAGCGCCACGTACACGACCTCCCCGGCCGGAATCACGGTGTCGCCGATCGTGATCGGCTCCACGGTGAAGCGCGGGGTGGCGAGGTTGACGGGGCCGTCGAAGCGCAGGAACTCCTCGACGGCGTCGGGGATGAGCTCCGGATCGGCGCGGAGCCGGTCCAGCCAGGGGCGGTCGCGGAGCAGAGCGAGCATGCCATTGCCGATGAGGTTCACGGTGGTCTCATGCCCGGCGACCAGGAGCAGCAGGGCCATACCGACCAACTCCTGCTCATCGAGGTCGGCGTCGGTATCGGTGACGAGTAGCGAGAGCAGATCATCGCCCGGATCGGCCTGTTTGTCGCGCACCGTATCCCGTAGGAATCGCACCATATCGTCGTGCGCCCGGGCGCGGTCGGTCGCCGAATCGGCGGTCCCCACCATCGCTCGGGTCCATGCGCGGAAGGTGTCATGATCCTCGATGGCGACACCCAGGAGATGGCAGATGACCGTGACCGGCAGTGGTACCGCGAAGGATTCGAGCAGGTCGACCCGATCGGATTCGTCCATGGCGTCCAGGAGTTCGGCCGTGGTCCGCTCGATGATCGGTTGCAGTCGCGCCACCTGCCGTGCGGTGAACGCCCGCGCGACGGCCTTGCGCAGCCGCGTGTGATCGGGCGGATCGGAGTTGAGCATATGCCGCAGCACCTCCTGCGGCCGCGGATTCACCCGTGCCACACCGCGTTTGCGCGCCAGCACCGCGTTGAAGTAGGCGATGTCCTTGCGCAGCCGCGGATCCGCCAGCGCGGCGCGCCCCTGCTCGTAGCCGAGGATGAGCCAGCGATCCAGGCCGTCTCCGAAGTCGACCCGACGCACCGGACCGTGTGCGCGCCAACGCCGGTAGTACTCGTGCGGGTCGGCGAAGAAATTGTCGTCGAGCAACTCGCTCACACTTCGACGCTACGGCACATCAGCGTCGTGCGGTTGCGCGTTCGCGCACCCGATTCAGGGTCAGATGCCAGAAGGCGCTCGCCAGATCGAGTGGAATACGCGGCCGGGCAGCACGTTTCGTCATCTCCAGGCGGGTCTTGCGCAGCAGTTCGGCCGGTGCCTTGTCCGGATGCCCGGTGTCGAACGGCGGATGCGGATCGTATTCGATACCCAACTGGGTCATCTGCGCCGCCTCGGTGCCCGCGATCTCGCCGACCAGCCACAGACCCAGATCGATTCCGGCCGAGACTCCCGCCGCCGTGACGATCTCGCCGCTGCGCACGATGCGGTCGTGCGGACGGGACTCCGCGCCGAAGGCGGCCAGCATGGGCTGCGCCGACCAGTGCGTGGTGGCCGGATGTCCCCTCAGGATATCGGCGGCGGCCAGCACCAGTGAACCGGTGCAGACCGAGGTGGTCCACCGGGTATTCGGATGCACGCGGCGCAACCAGTCGATGAGTTCGCGATTGGCCATGGCCTCGGTGGTGGCGGCCTCGGAGCCGCCGATCAGCACCAGATCGGGGGCGGGCGTCTCGGCGAAGGTGTGCGTCGCACCGAGCACGAGAACACCGGAGTCCGAAACGATCGGTCCGACTTCATTCGATACGAACCGCAATTCGCTGTCGGGCAGCGACCGCAGCACCTCATCGGGTCCGATGGCATCGAGCACGGTCATGCCCGGGTACAGCACTATGGCGATCTGGAAGGTCCTGGGGGACTCTCACTTTCGGTGCCGATTCAAACGCGGGTGAAGCGCGCGCGATACTCGCCCGGCGGAATGCCCAGGTGGTGGTGGAAGATTCGGTAGAGGGTCTCCGGACTGCCGAGTGCGACGGCGGCCGCGACCCGGTCCATGGGCTGATCGGTGTTCTCCAGCAGGCGACGTGCCGCGCCGATGCGGACCTGTTCGACATAGCGGGCGGGGGTGGTGCCGGTCTCGATGGCGAAGACCCGGGAGAAATGCCGGGTGCTCATCCCTACGTGCTCGGCCAGGGCTGGCAGGGACAGGTCCTCGGCGAGGTTCTCCTCCAGCCAAACCTGGAGTGCGCGCAGCGAATTGCGCCTGGGCGGAGCGGCGGCCATCGGGGTGCTGGCTCTGACCGCCCGGCCGGTGCAGCCGCCAGATCCACGAGTTGGAATCCGTCGTAGACCACCATCAGCACCACCCGCATACCTCTCAGCCTGCGTTCGGCACCCGCATGGCGTCAATGCCACGGCTCTTGCAAATCCGGCCATCGACTGCTGGTCAGAGCGCCCGAAGTGCGGCTTGGTATGAATGCCGGGTGGCTAGACACCAGTTCCTGTGCCCCCTGCGCTGGTCCGATATGGACGCGGACGGTCATGTGCACAATGCCGAACACCTGCGCTACCTGGAGGAAACCCGCATCGACGTATTCCGCGAGCGGGGGTTCCGCGGGTCGTGCGTGGTCGCGCAGATGGATATCGACTATCTGACGCCGCTGCGGTATCGCTCGGAGCCGGTGCGGGTGGAGACCTGGGTGACCAAGGTGGGTAGCTCATCGTTCACCCTGACGCAGGAGATCCGCGATGACGACATCGTCTATTCGGCCGCGACCTGCACCATGGTCGCCTTCGACCGCGAGGCGCAGCGCTCCCGCAAACTCGACGACGCCGAACGCCGCATGCTCGAGGAACTGAGCGCCTGATGCACTCCTATGACATCCAACTGCGCCGCACCGATATGGACGCGCTCCAGCATGTGAACAATGTGGTCTTCGCGCAGTACCTGGACGAGGCCCGCACCGAGCTGCTCGCCGGGTGCGAATCACCCGACGGCCCTTGGCGGGTCGTGGTCGCGGGGCAGCGACTCACCTACCGCACACCGCTGGTGTTCCGTCGCGAACCGGTTACGGTCCGCACCGTGCTGGACCGCATCGGCACCTCATCCTTCACCCTGCGACATGAGGTCCGCGATGCCGAATCCCATTATCTCACAGCGACTTCCACGCTCGTCGCGATAGCCGACGGCGCGCCACGCCCGCTCACCGCCGCCGAACGCGACTACCTCACCGCACTGGCCGCCCCGCAAAACTGATCGCCAGCGGGTGGCATCCGCGCATATGATGGATGTATCTCCTGGTCAGCGCTTCAAGGGGGTCCATCATGGCCAAGATGACCAATGACGAACTGCTCGACGTCTTCAAAGGTATGACGCTGCTGGAACTCTCGACGTTCGTCAGGGCCTTCGAAGACGAATTCGGCGTCACCGCCGCCGCGACCTATGCCCCGGCGCCCATCGACGGCACCCCGGTCGAGGTCGAAACCGCCGATGAGCAAAGCGAATTCGATCTCATCCTGGAATCCTTCGGCGATAAGAAGATCCAGGTGATCAAGGCGATGCGCGAAATCATCCCCGGCCTCGGCCTCAAGGAGGCCAAGGATCTGGTCGAGTCCGCCCCCAAGCCGGTGCTGGAGGCGGTCTCCAAGGACGCGGCCGAATCGGCCCGCATCAAACTGGAAGCCGCGGGCGCTCGCGCCGCTCTCCGCTGATCGATCCGCGGGGTTGCCCCTGAGGCAGGGTCAACCCCGCAGCATGGTCGGTATGACTTCGATTGTCGATCAGTTCACGATTCACCATGACGGCGTGACGATTTCGTTGTCGCGTGCCGGGCGTGGGCGGCCGCTCGTACAGTGTCCGGGGCTGAACTCGACGCGTCGGTATGACGAAGACGGGTGGATAAGCGGCGGTTCCACGGTCGATCTGCGACAGTGGGCTGATGAGGTGGTCGCTCGTGCTGTTGTCGGTGCTGGCACTGATCGCGGGATGTGCCCGGGGCACAACGGATTCGGAGTGGAAAGAGCTGGCGTTACCGGCGTCCGGCGCCCGGGTGGTCGAGTTGGTGCCGGTGCGCGACGGGGTGTTGGCGCTCGGGTCGGTGCCCTCCGGGGAGGATCGGGCACCCGCGGCGTGGACTTCGAGCGATGGAAGTCATTGGCGTGCGGTCGCGGTGGAGCCGCGCAGTCCCTATGGGTCGCTGGCGGAGTTGATTTCGGCCGGGGTGGGGGATCGGACGGTGGTGCTCGGGCGGGCTTTCGGTGGGTCGCATGGGAATCCGCGGATGACGGTCTGGAGTGGTGACAGCACCAAGTTGGTCGAGTATCCGCAGGTGTTCGAATTGTTCGGCGGGCCGCATTCGATCGCGGTGACGGCGGCGGCCTCGCTGGGTGGAACCGACCTGCTGATCGGCGGGTGGGACGGGGCGGACGGGCGGTACGGGGTCGCCGTCTGGGTTTCCGCCGATGGTGCGAATTGGCAACGGCGGGTGGATGATCCGGCGCTATCCTCCGGGGCGGGAGAGTTGACGGGTGCGTCCGCGATCACCACCGGTCCGGCCGGGTTCGTGATTGTCGGGGAGACGCAGCGTGACGGTACCCAGTTGCCGCTGGAGTGGACCTCGCGCGATGGGAGCGCCTGGCAGCGAATCGCTATGCCCGGTACAGCCGCGCTCGCCACGCAGGTCGGCTGCAATCCCGCCCGCTGCACCGTCTTCGGGCAATCCACCCTCGCGGCTCCGACGGTGCTCTGTTGGCCGAGCGATACGGCGGCGGCGATTCCCGGGCCCGCCGCGACCACCATCGACACCTTGAAGGTGCTGGTGCGGGACGCTCGTACGTTCGCGGTGGTACGCCTCGACGGTGCGGTACACCTGCTGTCGGTGCGTCCGGACTGCACCGACTGGCAAGATCTGCCGCTACCCGTGCCCGCCGCGCGCGCCCAGCTCACCGAACTCCCGAACGGACTTCTGCTCAGCACCATCGAGGACAACGCCAGTCGACTCTGGCTGCGCGCGCACCCCTGACTGTCCCGGTTGCCAGGAAAATGCCGGTGCGTCTGGGAGGATGCGCGGGTGACTCAGGCGCTGATCGCTATCGCGGGCGTGGTCGCCGCGTGGTCGTTGCTGGCGGCGCGATTGGAGCGGTGGCAGATCACCGCGCCGGTCGCGGTGGTGCTCGCGGGGATCGCGGCGGGGATCGGGACGCGCAACACCATCGGCGAGACGCTCAATACCCGAATCGCCCAGCATGCGGCCGAGATCGTGCTGGCGGTACTGCTCTTCGTCGATGCCACCGAGGTGCGCGGCGGCCTATTCGGGCCGCAGCCGCGAGCGGTGTTCCGAATGCTGTTCATCGCCCTGCCGCTGGGGCTGGGATTGTCGGTGCTGTTCGGGGCGTGGCTGCTGCCCGGACTCTCCTGGGCGGTATTGCTGGTTATTGCCTGCGTGGTGGTGCCGATCGATTTCGCACCCGCGGCCTTCATTCTGCGGGACCGGGGGATTCCGCCGCGGGTGCGCGATGTGCTCAATGTGGAGGGCGGCTACAACGACGGAATCGTCTCGCCGATCTTCATTTTCGCGCTGGCGCTGGCGGGCGATGCCTCACGCGCCACCACCCCGATGGATGCGCTCGGCGATGCGGTGCCCTCGGCGGTGAAGGCGATTCTGGTCGGCTCGGCGGTGGGGTGGGTGCTCGCGGCGGCGACCGATGCCGCCGAGCAGCGCGATCTCATGAACCATCAGTCCAAGCGGATGGCGTTGGTGGCCGCGCCGATCCTGTCCTATGCGCTCGCGGTCGCCGCGGGCGGAAATGGCTTCGTCGCGGCTTTCGTCTCTGGCTTGGCCCTCAACTACTTCCGGCGTACCGCGGGCTTCCACCGCGAATTGGAGTTGATCGACGATATCGGCTTCCTGCTGACCATGGCCATGTGGTTCGTCTTCGGCAGTGTCGCGGTCTACGCGCTGACCGGTGAGAACAACTTGCGCGCAGTGCTTTTCGCACTCGCCGCATTGACCGTGGTGCGCATTCTGCCCACCTACTTGGCCATGCTGGGCTCCGACTGGTCCTGGCGGGACCGACTCCGGCTGGGTCTGCTCGGTCCGCGCGGCACCACCTCGATCGTCTTCGGCCTGCTCGCCTTCAACGGCCTCACCGGCGAACCGGCCGAGTTCGTGCTGCTGACACTGGTTTTCACCGTCCTCGGCAGTGTGCTGCTGCACGGGGCGGGCGCGCCATTGGCGGCCCGCCGCCGTGGCTGAATGGGGCTGTGCCCGCTGACGCGCCTCCTGACCGAATGAGCCCAGCGGGAGCGAGCCGTCGGGCAGCACCAGATCCCCCGACTCCAGCCGCGTGCGCGAATGCCGAAAGATCTGGGCGGTCTGGGCGAAGAGATGCTCGCGCGCGCCGCGCGGTCGCGCGATCAATGATTCCGATGCCGCGATCGGACCGGGGAACGAAGCCGGTGCGGCGGTCGAGCGCGCTGTTACCTTCGGATCGTTCGCTGGATGGACAAGTGTCCGGTACTCCTGAGGGTTTGGACGGGTGCAATGACCGAGGACAATTCACTGTCCGCCGAGCGCTTTTCGGACGCGCTCGACAACGCGCAGCCCACGCCGCGCCGAAAGACCATCAGTAGTCCCTATATTCACCGATTGCAGCGCCGGCACTTCCTGCTCTTCGATGTGCTGCCGATTATCGGCACCGTGGCGGCCCTGGCGTTCCTGCTGGTGCGGCCGCTGGGCGCGCTGGAAGTGGCCCTGTTATTCGTGATGTGGCTCGTCACCGGGCTCGGCGTGACGGTCGGATATCACCGGTTGTTCACCCATCGCACCTTCAAGGCGGCCCCGTGGGTGGCGGTCGTGCTGGCGGTACTGGGTTCGATGGCCGGGCAGGGCGGGGTGCTGTCCTGGGTCGCGCTGCATCGCCGCCACCACGAATACAGTGATCGTGAGGGAGATCCGCACTCGCCCAACCTCTCCGGGGGCGGTGTCCGGGGTGCGGTGCGCGGCCTGGCGCACTCGCACTTCCTGTGGATGCGCCGCCACGAATACCCCAATATCGTGCACTACGCGCCCGACCTGATCAAAGATCGCCGACTGGTGCGCGTCGCCCGGCTCTACTACTACTGGGTCGCGCTCGGACTGCTGGTGCCCGCGGTGCTGGGCGGTGTGCTCTCGATGAGTTGGACCGGTGCGGTGAGCGGTCTGCTGTGGGGCGGTTTCGTGCGGATCTTCCTGCTCGAACACATTGTGTGGGCGATCAATTCGTTCCTGCACATGTTCGGCACCCGGCCGTACGAATCCCGTGAGAACAGCCACAATGGCGGCATCTTCGCACTGGTGACGCTCGGCGAATCCTGGCACAACAATCACCACGCCTTCCCGGAGTCGCCGTCGTTCGGGCTGGACTGGTATCGACTCGACCCCGGGTACTGGCTGATTCGAGCGCTGGCCGCCTGCGGGCTGGCCTGGGAGCTGAAACTGCCGTCGCAGGCCCGCATATCCGCCAAACGCGTTGCCTGACAAGCGTATTGCACTCCTGAGAGGTCCATCATGGATAACAGTCAAGAAGCCATCGTCAGCTGGTGCCGGGAGTACCTGGCGAATCTGCTCGAGGTCCCGGTCGAGACGATCGGTCCGGCCGCCGACTTCGATCGTCTCGGCATCGATTCCGCGCTCGCGGTGGCCCTGCTGATCGATGTCGAGGACCGCTACGGCGTCGATCTGTCGCCCGAGGACCTGTACGAGAACCCGACCCTCGACGCGGTCGCGGCGCTGGTGCGGGAGCAGTCCGCGCGAAATGTGGCGTGAGCGGTGGCCACGATCGATGCCGAGCGCACCGCCGCCGCGGCCGCGGCCATCCGCCATCACTACGACATCGGCAACGAGTTCTATCGACTGTGGCTGGACCCGACCCTGAGCTACTCCTGCGCGCTGCGGCAAAACGCAGACGACACACTGGAAATCGCGCAGGCGCACAAACTGCGCCATCATCTGGACGCGGTCGAGGCGGACCGGGCGCGGTCGGTGCTGGATATCGGCTGCGGCTGGGGCGCGATACTGAACGGGCTCGCCGAACGCGGCGTCGGCCGCTCGGTGGGGCTGACGCTCAGCGCCGAACAGGCGGAATATGTTCAGGCACAGCGGTATCCGGGTGTCGAGGTGCGAGTCCAGGACTGGTTGGACTATCGGCCGCGGGAGCGATTCGACGGCATCATCTCCGTCGGCGCGTTCGAACACTTCGCCAGGCCCGATGATTCGCCCGAACAGAAGATCGGCGTCTACCGCGAATTCCTCACCCGCTGCCGGGACTGGCTGACCCCGGACGGCGCGCTCTCCCTGCAAACCATCGCCTACGCGAATATGCATCCCGCCCAGGCGAACTCGTTCATGACCCAGCAGATCTTCCCCGACGCCGAACTGCCCACCCTGGCCGAGATCACGGCGGCGGCGCAGGGCCTGTTCGAGGTCTGCGCGGTCACCAATGGCCGCCTCGACTACGCGTGGACCTGCGCGGAGTGGGCGCGCCGACTGCGGTCCGAACGTGCCGCCGCCACCGAACTGGTCGGCGCGGAGGCCGTCGCCCGATATGAGCGCTACCTCAAGCTGTCGGCAATGGGTTTCCGGATGGGCAAGCTGACCCTGTACCGCCTGGTGCTGCGGCCGTACCGGACCGAACTCTTCGGCGCGCGGGGTGATCGAGCGTCATGACCGTGCAGGCGTCCGAACCGGCCCGCCCGCGTATCCGGTTCAATCCGTTCAGCGCCGAATTCCGGTGCGACCCCTACCCGATGTACCGGGAACTGCGCACGGTCGCCCCGGTGCACAAGACGCTCGGCATGTGGGTGCTGACCCGGCATGCCGATGTCCGGACGGTGCTACTGGATCGCTCCTTCAGCGCCGGACTGATTCCGGAATTGGTGAGCGCGCAGGCCGAGCGGCTCGGCCAGGGCCACGTCGCGCGTATCGAACGACTGGGCCGAAAGTCGCTGGTATTCACCGACAACCCCGATCACGCGCGCCTGCGCGGACTGGTGAACCGGGTGTTCACCGCGGCCGCGGTGGCCGAGCTGCGGCCGGTGGCGAGCACCGCCGCGACGCGGCTGCTGAGCCGGGCCCGTGCGGCGGGCAGTCTGGATCTGATCGCCGATTTCGCCGCCCCGCTGCCGATTTCGGTGTTGTGCGAATGGATGGCGCTGCCCGAGGAGTTGCGCGCCAGGGTCGGCCCGTGGACGCACGATATTCGTTTCCTGCTCGAACCCGGGCTGATGAAGGCGGCCGATTTCGCGCGGGTGCGTGAGGTCGTGGAGGAGTTCGCTACCGCGCTCGGCGAGGTGCTGGCCGAGCGGCGGCGACGCCCGGGAACTGATCTGATCAGCCGTCTGCGCGCGGTGCGGACCACGGGCGGCGACGCGCTCAGCGATGAGGAACTGATCTTCGTCTGCGTCATGTGCTTCGTCGCGGGCAATGAGACCACCAAATCCCTCATCGGCAATGGCACGCTCGCGCTGCTGCGGTATCCGGATCAGGCGGCGTTGCTACGACAGGATCCGGATACCGTCGGGACCGCCGTGGTGGAGGCGCTGCGCTATGACAGTCCGTTGCAATTGACAAAGCGCCTGGCCACCAAGGATGTCGAGATCGGCGGGCGGGTGATCCGGGCGGGCGATCAGGTGCTGGTGTGCCTGGGAGCGGCCAATCGCGATCCCGAGGTATTTCCCGACCCCGACCGATTCGATCTCACCCGGGACACCTCGAGCCAGCTGGCATTCGGTCACGGCATGCACGGATGTCTCGGCGGGCAACTGGCCGAGCTCGTCGCGGGTGTCGCGTTCGCACAGCTGCGGACGGTCGACCTGACCCCGCTGGTCGATGAATTCGAGTGGCAGGACCATAGTTTCATCGTCCGGGGGTTGCGCGCACTGCCGGTCGAGATTCGGGCCGCCGCGTGACCGCCACCCGTCCCGGACATCGAAACTGGTTGCGGTACAGCGACTCCGATGCCGTATTGCGATTGATCTGCCTGCCGCACGCGGGTGCGGGAGCCTCCTCGTTCAATCGCTGGGTGGAGTTGTTCCCGGCGTGGATCGCCCCCGTACGAGTCCAATTGCCGGGCCGGGAGGACGCGGCGTCGGAACCCGCGCTGCGACGCGTCCCGGATGCGGTGGACGGACTGCTGGCCGAACTGTCCGCGCTGGACCGGACACCGCTGGCCGTCTACGGGCACAGTATGGGCGCGCTGGTGGCCTACGAATTGGCCCGGGCGCTGGCCGCCGCCGGTACGCCGGTGCTGCACCTGTTTGTCTCCGGCCGTCGCGCACCACATCTGGCGGCGACCCGGCAACAGATCCATCGCCTGCCGGACCCCGATTTCGCCGCCGCGCTGGCCGCCATGAACGCCTGGGGCGATGCGGGACGCAGTGCCTCGTTCCTGCGGTACGCGCTGCGCTTGACCCGGTCGGATCTGGAGCTGTCCGAGGAGTACCGGCATCTGTCCGAACCCCGGCTGGAGTGTCCGATCACCGCCTTCCACGGCACCGCCGATCCGATCGTCGACGCCGCCGAGATCACCGCCTGGCGGGAGTTGACCGGCGGCCCGTTCGTCCTGCACGAATTCGCGGGCGATCACCTCTTCCACCATCGGCATCGGGCGGCGATCGTCGTGCTCATGGCCGAGGCCGTGCGGTAAAGGAATCCGAGATGCGCCAGCCCACACTGCTTCCCGACATTCTGCGCCGCCGTGCGGTGCAAGAGACCGACCGCACCGCGTACATCTTTCTCGACGACAACGGCGCGGAGACCTCGACCCTGACCTACGGCGAACTGCACGCCCGCGCGCTGTCCGTCGCCGCCGAGCTCGAAACACGGTGTGCGCCGGGCGATCGCGCGCTGCTGGTGTTTCCGCAGTGCCCGGAGTTCATCGTCGCCTGGTTCGGCTGTCTGTACGCCGGTGTGATCGCGGTTCCGGTGCATCCGCCGCGCCGCGCACGCGTACAGGAGGCGACCGTATCGATCGTGCGGGACTGCGTTCCGGTCGCCGTATTGAGCCTGGACATGTTCCTCGCGCCGTTGCGGACGGTGCTGGGGCCCTACTGCGCCGCACCACATTGGCTCGCGGTCGACGGAATGTCCACCGCCGGAGTGGAATTCGAACCGGTGGCCCGAACCGTGGACGATCTGGCCTTCCTGCAATACACCTCCGGCTCCACCTCCGCGCCCAAGGGCGTCATGGTCACGCACGGCAATCTGATGGCCAACGAGGAGATGATCCGGCAGGGCTTCGGCCATGATCGCGACTCCACCGTGGTCGGGTGGGCTCCGTTCTTCCACGATCAGGGTCTGATCGGAAATGTGTTGCAGCCGTTGTACGTCGGTGCGACGAGCGTTCTCATGTCACCTACGGCGTTCATTCGGCGTCCACTGCTGTGGTTGTCGACCATCAGCCGCTATCGCGCGCATACCAGCGGCGGACCGAACTTCGCCTTCGACGCCTGCGTGCGGCGGGCCGCCGCCGGGCCGCTACCCGAATTGGACCTGAGCAGCTGGCGGGTGGCGTTCAACGGCGCGGAGCCGATCCGGCCCGGCACCTTGCGGGCGTTCACGGAAACCTTTGCCGCATATGGCTTCAGCGCGGGCGCTTGGTATCCGTGCTACGGCCTGGCCGAGGCGACGCTGCTGGTCGCCGGGAGTCCGGTGGGCCGTGGGCCGCGTCTACTCGAGCTGGACTCGGACGCGCTCGGCGAGCGCAGGTATGCCGTCGGCGGCAGGACCAAGACCCTGGTCGGCTCCGGACAGGTCCTCGCCGGGGAACAGGTGCGCATTGTCGACCCGGACACCGGCGTGAGCTGTCCGCCGGATCGGGTCGGTGAGATCTGGGTGGCGGGAAACCATATCGCGCAGGGGTATTGGCGGAACGAGACCGCCACGGCGGCGAGCTTCCGGTCCGACGGCTTCCTGCGCACCGGTGATCTGGGCCTCTTGGTCGACGGTGAACTGTATGTGGTCGGCCGGGTGAAGGATCTCGTTGTCATTCGCGGGCGCAACTACTATCCGCAGGACATCGAGCACACGGCGCAGACCGCGCATCCGGCCTTGCGGGCCGGTGCGTGCGCCGCGTTCGCGATCGACGCGCCCGGCGGCGAGAGACTCGTTCTCGTGCAGGAGATTCGGCGCGACGCCGAGGGCGATCCCGCCGACATCACCGGCGCGATCAAAGCGGCGGTGACCGCCGAGCACGAACTCGCGCTCGCCGATGTCGTACTCGCCGCACCGGGGCAGGTGCAGCGCACAAGCAGCGGCAAGATCATGCGATCCGCCGCCCGAAACCGTTATCTGGCCGGTGAGTTCGAGGTATGGACCTCGGCCGCCGACGACCACACCCGAGCATCGAGGAGCTGATATGCAGACCTGGCAGGCACCGAATCCGGATTTCGCCGCGGCCGTGACGGGTGCGGTGCTGAGCATGCCCGCGGCCCGGCACCTGGGCTTCGAATTCGCCCGGATCGCGCCCGGCGAGGCCGAGATCGTGCAGCCGTTCCGGACCGAACTCACCCAGCACAATGGGTTCTTCCAGGGCGGTGTGCTCGGATCACTCGCGGATTTCGCGGCGGGCTCGGCCGCGGGCACGCTGTTGCAACCGGGGTGGGTGAACATGACCATCGACTACACGGTGAAGATCCTGGCTCCGGCCAAGGGGGAGCGGGTGATCGCGCGCGGGCGGGTGCTCAAACCGGGTGCGCTCATCACCTCGGCCGCCGCCGACGTGTACTCGGTCGAGGGTGACGGCGAAACCCTCTGTGCCACAGCGCTGGTCACCATGCGCAATGTGAAGCTGGGCTGACAGTGCCGGACTTCGCCTTCGACCCGTTCGCGCCCGGCTTCGCCGAGGACCCGTATCCGCATTACGCGCGGTTGCGCGCGCACGGCCCGGTGTACGAGCATCCGCTCGGCTTCTGGATCCTGTCCAGGTACGCGGATGTTGCCGCGCTGCAACGGTCTTCACACTCGGTCGACGAGGTGCATCTGACCCGGCTGCCCGCGTGGAAGAGCGATAGCGGCACGCTCGGCAAGGCGAACCGGATCATGGGCGGGCAATCCATGCTGGATCAGGATCCGCCGGACCACACCCGTCTGCGCCGCCTGGTCGCCAAGGCGTTCACCCGGCGGGCCGTCGAGGATTGGCAACCGCGCATTCAGGAGATGGTGCGGGCCGCGCTCGCGCGCATCGCCGAGCTGGGGCGCGCGGATATCGTCGCCGAACTGGCCTTTCCGCTGCCGTTCACGATCATCTCCGAACTGCTCGGCATTCCGGTACTGGAACACGCCCGGCTGCGTGAACTCACCGGAACGCTGGTGCTCGCCTTGGAACCGCTGGCCGATCCGGGCCTGCAGGTGCGGATTCGGGCCGCGAACACCGAACTGCTCGAGCTGGTGGCGGAGTTGGTGCGGTGGAAACGCGCGCACCCCGGCGACGATCTGCTGACCGCGTTGATCGGGGCCGAGCACGAGGGCGATGTACTGACCGAGGACGAATTGATCGCCCAGGTCATGCTGCTCTACGTGGCCGGGCATGAGACCACGGTCAATCACCTCGGCGGTGGGCTGCTCGCGCTGCTGCGGTATCCCGAACAGGCCGCGCGGCTGCGCGCCGAGCCCGCGCTGGCGGTCAACGCGGTCGACGAACTGCTGCGCTACGACACCCCCGTGCATCTGATGCGTCGCATCACGATCGCGCCCCTGACCGTCGGTGCGGTCGAGATTCCCTCCGGCAGTTGGGTTTTGGGCGCGCTGGCGGCCGCGAATCGAGACACCGAATTCTGGGGATCGGATGCGGACCGGGTGCGGATCGATCGGCCGATCGCGGCACAGCACGGCTCGTTCGGCGCGGGCGCGCATCACTGCCTGGGCGCGGCGCTGGTGCGGGTGCAGGGGCGGGTGGCGTTCACCGAATTCGTCCGGCGCTTCCCGGACGCCGTGGTCGAGGACGTGCGCTGGAACGGCCGCATCAATGTACGCGGTCCCGAACAACTCATCGTCACGGTCTGACCGAGGAGTCCACCCATGCCGACCGTTTCCGTCAATGGCGTTCCGATCGCCTACTCCGACACCGGAATTCCGGACGGCAGGCCCCGGGCCGAGACCATCGTCTTCGGGCACGGGCTGCTGTTCGGCGGCTGGATGTTCGATCCGCAGATCGCGGCGCTGCGGCAGCGCTATCGCTGCGTGACCATCGACTGGCGTGGTCAGGGCGATACCCCTGCCACCGCCGACGGCTACGATATGGACACACTCACCGCGGACGTGGCCGGAATGATCGGCGAGCTACGCCTGGCACCCGTGCACTATGTGGGGCTGTCCATGGGCGGATTCATCGGCCTGCGTCTCGCGGCCCGGCATCCTGAACTGCTCAGCTCACTGACCCTGCTCGATACCAGTGCGGCCCAGGAGGATTCGGCGAAGATCGGCGAGTACAAGCGGCTCGCCCTCGCGGTGCGACTGCTCGGTTTCCGAGCGGTCCGCGGTCAGGTCCTGCCGCATATGTTCGGCCCGGTCTTCCGCGCCGACCCCGCGGCGCGTCCGATGCTGCGGGACTGGTCCGCCCGGCTGAGCCGTCTCGATCGGGCCGCACTGCGCAAAGCCGTCCTCGGCGTCGCGGATCGCCCTTCGGTCGAACTCGAACTGGCCGCCATCACCCTGCCCACCCTCGTGCTGGTCGGGGCCGACGATATCGCCACCCCACCTGCCCGTGCTCGCGAAATCATCGCCCGCATACCGGGATCGCGCCTGGCCTTGATCGAATCATGCGGTCATAGCAGCACCCTGGAGCAACCCGCATCGGTCAGCGCGTACCTCGCGGACTTCCTCGCCGGACACCCGGTGCCATCGAACTGAGCCCCCGTGCCGGTTACAGCTCTGAACCGGGTGGACTCTGATCCAGGCGCGGAAACAGGGTCTCCTCGACGAGCAACAGGATCGCCGCGGCAATGGGAATGGCGAGCAGTGCGCCGAGCACGCCCAGCAGTGAACCGCCGATGAGTACGGCGATCACCGTGACCACCCCGGGCACTTTGACGGTGCGGCCCATGATGTGCGGGGCGAGCAGATAGTCCTCGAGCAGTCGCAGCACGATGAAGAAGCCGAGGGTGGTCAGACAGACCGGCATCGAAACCGTCAGTGCCACCAGCGCGATCACAATGCCCGCCAAGGTGGAGCCGACCATCGGAATCAGATCCAGCACGGCCACCAGCACCGCGAGCGCGAGCGGGAAAGGCACACCCCAGATCTCGAGCCAGACGAAAGTCAGCACGCCGGTGATGACGGAGATCAGCAGATTTCCCAGTACATAGCCGCCGACCTTCACGAAGATGGCATCACCGATCAGGATGGCGCGTGGCCGGCGCGCGGCGGGGAAGAGTCGATACAGATTCGCCCGCAGACTCGGAAAGTTCGCCGAGAAGTACGCGGTCAGGACGACGACGATGACCGTACTTGTCAAGACGCCGAAGACGATTCGGCCCGCGCCGATCAGTCCGTGGGCGATTTCCCCACTGTAACTTCCGATTCCCTGTCTGAGCTTGTCCTCCAGATGGAATCGCTCCGCGGCCGAACGCACCACCGGATACTTGTCCTGCAGATGATGCAGTTGATCCGGTGCGTGATCGACCAGTGCCTGCCCCTGATCGACGAGCGGTGTGATCACGGCCAATCGAAGTACCAGGACGCGACCGCCGGATTCTCCGGATGCATCGGCGGGAACGCCACCCGACGCGTGACGACTACTGGAAGCCGTGAAGTATTCGCGATCGGTACGCGCGAGTGCAGGTCCCGGTGTTGGACATAGAGGGCTGGTACGACGCGTTTCTCGCGGGCGGGGTGGAGAACTTCACCGGTATGGTGGCCGACGGCGGCACACCCGCCGCACGGGAGAATCAGCGGCTGGTGATCGGGCCGTGGGATCACACCGGTTGGGGCAGAGCCGATTCCGCCACCGGTACCCCGCTGATGGCCACCGCGGGCGCGGCCGGGGACAGCCCGATCAACGAACTCATGCTGGCGTGGTTCGATCACTTCCTGAAAGGCAAGGGCGACAACGTATCCGGCAAGCCCATCGTCGACTACTTCGTCATGGGCGCGAATCGCTGGAAGACCGCCACCGCGTGGCCGCTACCGGACACCCGATGGACCACCTACTACCTCTCCGGCGCGGGCGGAAATGGAATACACGGCCGCACCGGCCATCTCGGCACCGATCAACCCAAAGACGCCCAACCGCCGGACAGCTACGACTACGACCCCGCCAATCCGGTCCCCAGCGCAGGTGGGCATTCGTGCTGTGGCACCGGTACCGGACCGCAGGGACCGGTCGACCAGTTCGTGGTCGAGCAGCGCTCGGATGTGCTCACCTATACAACCGATCCGATGGCCACCGATACCGAGATCACCGGTCCGGTCCGCATGCGGCTCTGGGCCGCCTCCACCGCACCCGATACCGACTTCACCGCCAAGCTGGTCGCGCTGGCACCCGACGGCAGTACGGTCAATCTCAACAGCGGCATCATCCGCGCCGCCTTCCGTGATTCGCTCGAGCATCCCGCACCGATCGAACCCGGCCGCGCCTATCCGTACAACATCGCTATCTGGCCCACGTCCTACCTGGTCAAGGCGGGATATCGGATTCGCGTCGAGGTCTCCAGCAGCGACTTCCCGCAGTTCGCTCCCAACCCCAATACCGGCGAACCCTTCGGCACGACCGCCAACAGCCAACTCGCCACCCAGACCATCTATCACGATGCCGAGCACCCCTCGGCCCTCATACTTCCGGTCATTCCGGGCGCCGACACCGGGAGCACCCGATTCCCTGTCGGACACTGACCGTAGACTGCCAGGGAATACCCCTTGTAGGTATTTCGGTCATTCACGACGCCAATAGGAGTTCATGTGTGCCAGCGAATTGTCTGTCAGGCCTGCGGTAAGCCCTCCTTCCAGGGCTGCGGCGAGCATGTCGAGGAGGTACTCGGCGATGTGCCTGTCGCGCAGCGCTGCGCCTGCGCGAACCCCGGCGGCAGCCGCGGCCTCTTCTCCCGCCAGTAACCGAGTCAGGCTGCGGCTCAGGGTTTCTCGAGGATTCGGGATTTCGCGCGCTGGAATTCGGCGGCGCTGAGATGGCCCTTGGCGTAGAGGGCGGTGACGCGTTCGAGTTCATCGGCGACGGTGTCGTCCTCGCTCGCGCCGTCACCGCGCAGGGGGCGGTACCAAGGCAGGGCGAGGCGGACCCGGGTGGGGTCGTCGCGGTGGTAGTGGGCGTGCACGGGCAGGTCCAGCCAGGATTGGGCGGCGGGGATTCTGCGGGTGTGGGTGAGTCCCTCGGTGTCGGTGAAGGTGATCAGGGCGGTGCCCGCATCGTCGACGACCTCGAATTCGGTCAGTCGGGCGGGTACGCGGGGGCGTCCGAGGATTCGATCCAGGGTGCCGGTGACCTTCAGTTCGTAGCGCAGGGCCAGGGCGGTGACCGCTATGCCGAGCCAGCCGGCGATGGTCCAGATGGTGGCCGCGGTGGAGTTGACCGCGGCGGGTTCGAGGCCCGCGGCGGTGGCTCTGCGCCAGCCGCTGACCGTCGCGAACGAGCCCAGGGCGAAGGCGATTCCGACGCCCGTCATGTGCAGGATGGACCAGGCGGTACCGGCCAGGCCGAAGGCGAGGAAGCCACCGACGACCAGGAACGCCACCCGGGCGTCATTGGTGCCGCAGCCTTCGCTGTCACAGGTCCAGGGGATATCGTGCAGCACATAGGTGCCCTGTCGGATCATCAGCCACGCCGTGACGCCGAGTGCGATCGACAGGATGAGCAGGACGGGAGCGGCGATGCGGCCGGGCCTGGGCGAGTCGGACACGCCCTGATTATGCGGTGGGGCGGGCATGGGCGCACGGTCGGTTTCCGGGGCCGAACCACGCCGGGATCACCGCGCGGGCGAAGGCGCTGATGCATTCGGCGGTGGGGCCGGAGAGGATCTCACCGGTGAACCAGATGCCGTCCCGGCCCTGGATCGTCGCGATGCGGTCGAACCAGCCGTCGCGAATGGCGGCGGCGCTCGGGTACGCGGGCCATTCGGCGATGGTTTCGGTAATCAGCTCGGGGTCGTCGAACAGGAACAGGCTCTCCCTGGCGAGGTTCCAGGCTTGCGCGTCCGAGATGGAGAGATCGGAGTTGCTGAAGCAGACCCAGTACGGTCCGGGATGCTGCTTATTGACCGCGGTGATGCGGTGCATGGCCTGTTCGGGATCGGTGTCGGTATAGCTGCCGTAGGGGTCGATCACCCAGAAGCCGAGGGGCTCGGGGGAGTTGGGTTTGCGCGGGAAGCCGATGATCTCGTCCGCGACCTTGACGAGATAGCTGCGGGTCCAGGCGCGCGGGCAATTCCCCTCGCCGAACAGGTCGTGAATCTCACCGGTGGGGAAGATATCTCGGATCTGCGCGGGGCGGGCCGTGACGATGACCCGTGCATAGGTGGCCGCGCCGGTGCCTTCGGCGGTCGTGTAGCCGACTCGAACCCCCTCCGGCGCAACGGGTTCGATCGAGGTCACCCTGGTGCCGACCCGGATGTTCAAATCGTGATCGGCGATCATCCGCCGCAGCAGGCTGATGAAGCCCTGTCGCAGACTCATCGTGACCGGTCTGCGCGAACTCATCTGTGCCAGTAATGAGTGCGGCATCCGCGCCAGCAATGCCTCGCGCTGTGCCGGATACAGCGAAAGGATCATCTTCGCCAGCTGCGAAACGTGTCCGGAGATATGGGCGTTGATATTGATGACGGTCTCCGCGGGCTGGCGTGGCCGTCGCATATTCGCGTACAGCGTCAGCCCCTGCAGCAACTCACCGACCAGCGGAGCGTGCCGGGCACGGTAGGTCTCCCAGGTCTCGCCCGGGACGCGATCGAAGACGAGCCCGTGCATGCCGGGGCCGCGACTCTCCCGGATCGCCCGCTCGATAATCGTCCACGCCTGCGCGAGTTGATCGGCGGCCTGCTCCGGGGTCAACAGCTGGAACAATGGGACGAAATGCGGTGGAACGGCCATCCGCGGCTTGCCGGAGTCGTCCCTGGATACGAAATACAGTGCCTCGGTTTGCAGTTCGACCGGATGCCGAGTGAGCAGCTCGTGGATGGCGGTGCCCTCGATATCCTCGCCGAAGTCCTGCTGTATCACCAGGTGGGCCTGGAAATCGTATGTCGCGCCGTCGATTTCGGCGGTCTGGCAGTAACCGCCCGGCTCCGGACCGGCCTCCAGGATGTCGATATTCGTGAATCCCAGCTCGCGTAGTCGCGCGGCCGCCATGATTCCGCTCTGACCTGCGCCGACAATGCAGATGCGGTCCGTGAGTTCCATCGAACTCCTTCGGGTGCGGCGAAGGTGATGGGAATGAGTATGCGCGCTCCGTCGGCAAGACGCCGCCCCCCTGAGTGAAACACGTTCTAGATTTGTGGCCCGCCGCGCCCTAGGGTGCTTGGGATCGGCGTGAGACTCTCTTCGCCGACTTTGGGAAGGAGCCGTCCGGATGGACATCACTGCCGCGGTCGCGCGTGGAGCGCAGGCGCCCCTCGCGCTCGAAGCCATCACGCTGGAGGACCCGCGCGCCCATGAGGTCGTGGTGCGCATTGTCGCGACCGGCGTCTGCCATACGGATCTGGTCACCAAGAGCGTCTTCCCGGCCGAGCTCCCCATTGTGCTGGGGCATGAGGGTGCGGGCATTGTCGAGCGGGTCGGGTCCGAGGTCACCGATGTCAAGGTCGGCGATCATGTGCTGCTGACCTACAACAGCTGTGGTGAGTGCCGTCCGTGCACCACCGGTACGCCGTCGTACTGCGAGAACTTCGTCATGCTGAACACTTCCGGCGGGCGGGCCGATTTCACCTCACCGCTGAGCCAGGACGGTGAGCGGGTCATGGGCGCGTTCTTCGGGCAGTCGAGCTTCGCCTCGCATGTGCTGGTGTCGCGGCGCAGTGTGGTCGTGGTCGACGATGAGGTGGATCTGGTCGCGAGCGCGCCGTTCGGTTGTGGTGTGCAGACCGGTGCGGGCGCGGTCGCCAATGTGATGCGCCCGCAGCCGCACGAGTCGATCGTCATCTTCGGCGCCGGTGGTGTGGGCATGTCCGCGCTGATGGCCGCGCGGGCGCTGGGTGTGGAGAATGTGGTCGCCGTCGACCTGTCCGCCGAAAGGCTGGCGGTGGCAAAGGAACTCGGTGCGTCCACGGTCATCGACGGTGCGGCCGAGGATGTGGTGGCGCAGGTGCGGGCCGCCACCGACGGTGGTGCGAACTTCGCCCTGGACACCACCGCCGCCAATCCGGTGATCGCCAACGCGCTACTGGCCCTGGCTCCGCGCGG
This sequence comes from Nocardia sp. NBC_01503, assembly GCF_036327755.1. Classification (NCBI taxonomy): domain Bacteria; kingdom Bacillati; phylum Actinomycetota; class Actinomycetes; order Mycobacteriales; family Nocardiaceae; genus Nocardia; species Nocardia sp. NBC_01503. Next base: position 7,749,771 of record NZ_CP109596.1, on the reverse strand, counting down.
CACCCTGGTGCTGGTCGGGCTCGGTGAGGCGTCGATGGATTTCGAGATCGGTCACCTCACCGGCAATGGCAAGGCCGTCCGCGGTTGTATCGAAGGTACTTGCGACCCACAGGAATTCATTCCGCAGCTGATCGAATGGCATCGTTCAGGCAAGTTCCCGATCGAGCGCATCTCCCGCCAGTACCCCTTCGCCGAAGTCAACGCCGCCATGCATGACGCCCACACCGGCGCGACCATCAAGCCGATCCTGGTCCTGCCCACCGAGATCACCCCGGAACCATAACTGGACCTCGCGCTGTCAATCCGGCTGTGCGGTAAGCCCGGTCCACTGTGTCGCGGTGTAGGGCCGGGCTCCCAGCGTGCCGTTCCACTGGCTGACGATCAGGCACAGGTTCGAGGTGCTCGCGGAGCCGGGATGGATGTACCCGCCATAGGGGTACCGCTGTTGTGGCTTGCCCCAGTGGCTGGGCGGCCAGAGTTTGTTGTGCACCACCTGAATCTTCTCGTCGGACCAGATGCCGTCCACCGCGGCCGCGGTGCGGGTCTTGATACTGCGGTCCGTGCAGTCGAAGTAGCTCATCACCCAGGTGGAGCCGATCTTCTTGACCGACAGTTCGCCGAGGTTGTTGCCGGGGGCGAAGAGCGGGGTGGCCGGGAGGTCGCCGCACCAGCTCCACGTCCCCGAGCCGTAGTGCCAGTTCTCCACGTTCGAGAAGTCCCCGTCGTAGAAGTCGGCAAGACTCATGCGGAACAGGATGATTCGTGCGTTGTCGCCGTTGTAGTTATGGCTGCCGTTCCAGGGCTTGCTGAAGATGTAGATCTTGTCCGCGTCGGTATCGATGCCCGCGAAGGTCCACATCATGTACACCGAGCCGTTGTTGCCGCGCCGGTCCCCGTCCCACTGGGTGGCGAAGTCCGCCCAGGTGTCCCCGTAGTCGTCGGAGTACGCGATGCCCGCGAATCGTGAGCCGTCGCTGAACGAGTGGGGACGGACCCAGGTGTCGACCGACGTGTACTGAATGAAGGTCCGGCCGTTGTACTCGACGCAGTCGTTCGGAATGCGCGAGACCTCATAGCCGTACCCGTTGTCGGCGTGGTCGGCGTAGTCGAACAGCCTCGACGCCTGCGGCTTCGGCTCCGCCCAGGTGAAAGCGATGGCGCTCGCGCCCGCGCTGTCGAAGCTGTCCTGGTCCAGCATGATCGGGGATCCGAGGTAGTTCCCGCCCTGTTCCTGGCCGTCCCAGCAATCCCCGAAAACGTAACCCCAGGTCGAATCACGTACGCGCGCAAAGGGAATACACAGATCACCCGAACCGACGCCGTAATAGTCGGCCGAATCCCCGGGGTTATCGCACAGCATCACGCCACACTGACTCATAAGGGCCTTCCCATCTTTCATTGCATCACGAATGAATTGCCTTGGGAAGCTTTGAAAGTCCGACACCCCACGAGAATCGAGTCAGCACTTGGACTTGTAGAAGTACGGCTCGTTGGTGGACATGTTGTCCTGGGTCAGGGCGATCATGTCGGTTTGGATGTTGCGGGTGGTCGGCCTGCCTTCGATGGCCGCCGCGGCTTGGTCTACGCCCTGTGGTGGCATCGGAGGTGAACCGGGCCACCCGCCGCCCCAGGCGCAATACCTCGATCCGATCGGCCACCGCCCGCACCTCGGGCATATTGTGGCTGATCAGCACCACCGAGATCCCCTGATCGCGCACGCGTCGAATGACATCGAGCACCCGCTCGCGCTGTACGACCCCGAGCGCGGCGGTGGGCTCGTCCATGAACACCACTTTGCTGGCCCACATCACCGCCCGCGCCACCGCCACAGTCTGCCGCTGCCCGCCCGAGAGCGATCCGATCGGGATATCGGCGCGCGGCAATACCACCCCGAGCCGCTGGAAGTGCTCCGCCGCTTGCGTTCTCATGGCCTTGCGATCGAGCATTCCGAGTCTGCCCGACAGTCCCCGCCGGATCGAGATCGGGTGCCACGGCCAGATCCTGATAGACGGTCTCCACCCCGGGTCGCCGCGCGGCGGTGGGCGAGGCCATCCGCACCGGCTCGCCATCGAGCAGGATCCGCCCGCCATCGGGCTGTTCGGCCCCCGAAAGGCATTTCACCAGCGTGGATTTGCCCGCCCCGTTATCCCCGATGAGCGCCACTACCTCACCGGCGCATACCTGAAAGTTGGCTCCCCGCAACGCTTCCACGCCGCCGTACCGTTTGACCAGCCCTTCGGCTTCCAATACCACGGCAGGCATGGCGATCACCCCGGCAACATTGACTGAACGGACGTCCGGTCCGTCCGCCGATCGTACGATCGATCACCGCGCGTCCGGGTCGATACGGCGAAAGATCGTCGATACGCACGATATCCGCGCCGCGATGGCGGCAGGAATCGCGCGTAACCATGGGTAACCACTGATTTACGCGCAATGGGCTGCGGGCGACACATCTCTACTTCACACTGAGGCCCTGGCAAACGCCGTGTGAGGGCGGCGTTTTCACGCGGGAGTGCGAATGAGCGTTAACCAGTCCCCATCCGATGACGAACGACGGCTGGCCGAGCTCGGCTATAAACAGGAACTGGCCCGATCCTGGTCGGGATTCTCGAACTTCGCCATCAGTTTCACGATTGTGTCGATTCTGACCGGTGGTCTGGCGAGTTATGGGATCGGGCTCTCCAACGGTGGGCCGATCACCATGGCGTGGGGCTGGCCGCTGGTCTCGATCATGGTGCTGTTCGTGGGGCTGGCCATGGCCGAATTGGCGTCGGCCTACCCGACCTCCGGTGGATTGTATTGGTGGGCTTCGGAGTTGGGCGGGCCCATCTGGGGCTGGTTCACCGGGTGGTTCAATCTGATCGGGCAGATCGCGGTGACGGCCGCGATCGATTACGGCGCTGCGATCTTCACCACCGTGGTGCTCAATGTGATCGGCGTGGACATCGGAACCGACCGCACCGCAATCTTTTTGGTGTTCGCCGCGATTCTGATTCTGCACGCGGTGCTCAATGCCATCGGCCCGCACCTGTCGGCGGTCATCAACAATATTTCGGCCTGGTGGCATGTGGGTGGTGTGGCCATCTTCGTCCTGGTGCTCGGGATCGGTGCCGAACACCATCAGAGCGTGAGCTTCGTCTTCACCCAGACCGTGGACAATTCCTCGGTGGGATTCGGCGGCGTGGCCTTCAGCTTCCTGCTCGGACTGTTGCACGCGCAGTACACCTTCACCGGGTACGACGCCTCGGCGCATATGTCCGAGGAGACGCATGACGCCTCGCGGATGGCGGCCAAGGGGATCATCAATACGATCATCGTCTCGGCGGTCGCCGGATATCTGCTGATCATGGCGGTGACCTTCGCGATCCCCAACCTCGATGACGCCCTCGATCCGACCAAGAACAGCGGTTATCCGGTGATCTATATCCTGGAGAACTCGCTCAGCTCGTTCTGGTCCGGATTGCTGCTGATCATCGCCGCCGTCGCCCAGTTGTTCTGCGGCTACGCCTCGGTCACCGCGGCCTCGCGCATGCTGTTCGCCTTCGCCCGCGATGGCGCGGTGCCCGGTTCGGCGCTGTGGTCCAAGTTGTCGGCGCGCAAGGTGCCGGTGAACGCGGTGCTGTTCGTCTCGGTGTTCGCGTTCATGCTGTTGATTCCGTCGATGCTGGTGCCCGCCGAGAACGCGCCGACCGCGTACGCCGCGGCGACCTCGGTCGCCACCATCGGGCTGTATATCGCCTACGGCATTCCGGTGCTGCTGCGGCTGCGGCACGGCAGCCGATTCCAGAACGGGCCCTGGCAACTCGGCCGCTGGCATCGCCCGATCGGTGTGATCGCGTTGATCTGGATCGTGTTCATCAGCCTGCTGTTCATCCTGCCTATGGATGATCGCGGATATCCGTGGAATGCCGAATTCACCTGGAACTCGGTGAATTACGCGCCGATCGCCTTGTTCGGCGTGGTCGGTGCCATCGCGATCTGGTGGTTCGCCTCGGCCCGGCGCTGGTTCGCCGGACCCAAGCGCACCGTGGACGAGCCGCCGGGGGCCGAAACCCCCGTCGGCGCGTAGGGCCTACAGCGGGGTCACATACGCCCCGGAGATACCACCGTCGACCAGGAACTGCGCGGCGGTGATGAAGGAGGAATCGTCGCTGGCCAGGAAGGCGACGGCCGCGGCGATCTCCTCCGGTTCGGCGAACCGGCCCGTCGGAATATGCACCAGCCGCCGGGCCGCGCGCTCGGGATCCTTGGCGAACAGCTCCTGCAGCAGCGGGGTGTTCACCGGGCCGGGGCACAGCGCATTGACCCGGATTCCCTGGCGGGCGAACTGAACTCCGAGCTCTCGGCTCATCGACAGCACGCCGCCCTTGGACGCGGTGTAGGAGATCTGCGAGGTCGCCGCACCCATCACCGCCACGAACGACGCGGTATTGATGACCGAACCCTTACCGCGCTCGAGCATATGCTCGATCGCGTACTTGCTGCACAGGTACACCGAGGTCAGATTGACCTCCTGCACCCGCCGCCAGGCGTCCAACCCGGTGGTGAGAATCGAATCATCCTCCGGCGGTGAGATTCCCGCATTGTTGAAGGCGATATCTAGCCCGCCGTAGGTGTCCACCGCCGTCTGGAACAGCGCCCGCACCTGCTCCTCGTCGGTGACATCGACCTTCACGTACAACCCGCCGACCTCGGCCGCGGCGGCCTCACCGGAGGTGGCATCGATATCGGCGACCACGACTTTCGCGCCCTCCTGGGCGAAACGCTTGGCGGTGGCGAGTCCGATACCACTGCCGCCGCCGGTGACGACCGCGACTCGATCCTGTAAGCGCTGCAACGTATCTCCTCAATTGTCGGTGGCGATGAAGACGTTCTTGGTCTCGGTGAACGCGCGCGCGGCGTCCGGTCCGAGCTCACGACCCAGGCCGGACTGTTTGAAACCGCCGAACGGCGTCCAATACCGCACGGAGGAGTGCGAATTCACCGACAGGTTCCCGGCCTCGACCCCGCGCGCGACGCGCAGCGCCCGGCCGACATCGGAGGTCCAGATGGAGCCGGACAGGCCGTACTCGGAGTCATTGGCAATGCGCAGTGCGTCCGCCTCATCGTCGAAGGGCAGTACCGCGACGACCGGGCCGAAGACCTCCTCGGTCAGGATGCGGTCATCGGGGCCGGAGGGCAGGACAACCGTTGGCGGGAACCAGAATCCGGGTCCTTCGACGCGGGTGCCGGTGAAGGCGACCTTGGTCGAGGGCTCCAGGAATCCGGCGACCCGCTCGCGATGCGCGGCCGAGATGAGCGGACCCATCTCGGTGGCCTCATCGGCGGGATCGCCGACCCGCACGCCTTGCACGGCCGGCTCCAGCAGTTCCAGGAATTTGTCGAAAACACTGCGCTGCACCAGAATCCGGGAGCGCGCGCAGCAGTCCTGCCCGGCATTGTCGAAGACGCCGTAGGGCGCGGTGGCGGCGGCCTTGGCCAGATCGGAGTCGGCGAAGACGATATTGGCGCTCTTACCGCCCAATTCGAGGGTGACCCGCTTCACCTGTTCGGCACAACCGGCCATGATGCCGCGGCCCACCTCCGTGGAGCCGGTGAACACCACCTTGCGCACCGCCGGATGGGTGACGAAGCGTGCGCCCACCACCGAACCCTTGCCCGGAATCACCTGAAAGACGTTCTCCGGCAACCCCGCCTGGATCGCCAGCTCACCGAGACGGATAGCCGTCAGCGGGGTCAGCTCGGCCGGTTTGAGCACCACGGTATTGCCCGCCGCCAGCGCCGGACCGAAGCCCCATGCCGCGATCGGCATGGGGAAATTCCACGGCACGATGATTCCGACGACGCCCAGCGGTTCATGGAAGGTGATATCCACCCCGCCCGCGACCGGAATCTGATTGCCCAGCAGGCGTTCCGGCAATCCGGCGCTGTAGTGCAGCACATCGCGCACATTGCCCGCCTCCCAGCGGGCATTGCCGATGGTATGGCCCGCATTGCGCACCTCGAGCTGTGCGAGATGCTCCAGATCGGCCTCGACGGCCTCGGCGAATCGGCGCAGCAGCCGCGCGCGGTCGCCGGGGGCTATCGCACGCCAGCCCGGCAGCGCCCGCTGGGCTCGATCGATGGCCGCGTCCGTTGCCGCCGCATCGGCCAATTCCACTGTGGCCTCGACCGTTTCGGTCGCGGGGTTGACGACCTGGGTCGTTGTCACCGAGTGCGCTCCCTTCCATAGATTGTCGCCTGCTCGACCAATGCCCGCATCAGGCGGTCATCGGTGGAGTTCTCCTCCGGATGCCATTGCACGCCGACCAGGAACGGCTCGCCCGTCGACTCGGCCGCCTCGATGGTGCCGTCGGGGGCGTGCGCGGAGGCGGTGAGGCCGGGCGCGAGCACTTCGATCGCCTGGTGATGGTGGCAGTGCACCTTCACCTCGGGACCGGCGATCGCGGCGACCCGGCTGCCCGGCACGGTGCGCACCGTGGTGACCCCGAAGACGCCCGGGGTCCGGGCATGATCGGTATGCCCGAGCGCATCGGGCAGATGTTGCACCAGGGTGCCGCCCAGGGCGACATTGACCAGTTGCAGGCCGCGGCAGATCGCCAGCACCGGCATATCCACCACGCGGGCCAGTTCGAACAACCCGAACTCGGATTCGTCCCGGTCCGGGCGGAGCCCACGGGTCGCGGGGTCCGGCTCGGCCCCATAGCGGGCCGGATCGATATCGGCGCCACCGGTCAGCGCCAGGCCGTCGAGGCGCTCCAGCAGCTCCGGACGCGGAGTTCCGATGGGCGGCAGCAGGATTGGAATACCGCCCGCGCGCACGACCATATCGACGTAGGTGCGCGACAGCACCGCGCTGTTCACGTCCCAATGTCCGAATCGGGTCCGCTCGGAGTAGGTGGGCAGTCCGATCAGCGGCCGCCGCGCACCCTCAGAGTCGTTCGAAACCACGCACCCGCTCCCAATCGGTCACCGCGGCGTCATAGGCGTCGAGCTCGACCTGGGCCGCATTCCGGTAGTGCCGCACCACTTCCTCGCCGAACGCCCGCTGCGCGACCTTGCTCTCACCGAACAGGCGCGCCGCATCCCGCAGCGTATGCGGAACCCGTGGTCGTTGCGACCGGTAGGCATTGCCGTGGAACTCCGGTTCCAGGGGCAACTGCTGTTCGAGGCCGTGCAATCCGGCCGCGATCGAGGCGGCCACGGCGAGATAGGGATTCACATCCCCGCCCGGTACCCGATTCTCGAACCGCAGCGACGGCCCGTGCCCGACCACTCGTAGTGAACAGGTTCGATTGTCCCGTCCCCACGCCACCGCGGTCGGTGCGAAACTGCCCGCCTGAAAACGCTTGTACGAATTGATATTGGGTGCCAGCAGATAGGTGAACTCCGCTAGGCAGTCCAACTGCCCGGCCAGGAAGTGCCGCATGAGCGCCGATCCGCCGTCGGCGTCCTGTCCGGCGAAGACCGGCTGACCCTCCATATTGCGCAGGCTGAGGTGAATATGACACGAATTCCCCTCACGCTCATTGTATTTCGCCATAAAGGTGATGCTGCGCCCCTCCTGCGCGGCGATCTCCTTGGCCCCGGTCTTGTAGATGCTGTGGTTATCGCAGGTGATCAGCGCCTCGTCGTATTTGAACGCGATCTCATGCTGCCCGGGATTGCACTCACCCTTGGCGGATTCGACGTACATTCCCGCCCCGGACATTTCATTGCGAATGCGCCGCAGCAGCGGTTCGATCCGGGAGGTGCCGAGCATGGAGTAGTCGACGTTGTACTGATTGGCGGGCGTCAGATCCCGATAGCCGTCGCGGAACGCCGCCTCGTAACTGTCATCGAAGACCAGGAATTCGAGCTCGGTCCCGACATAGGCTTGCAGGCCGTGCTCGGCGAGCCGATCCAACTGCGCCCGCAGCACCTGCCGCGGTGAGGGCGCCACCGGCTTACCGCCCGAATCCACCTGCTCCACATCGCAGAGCACCAGCGCGGTCCCCGGCCACCACGGCACCAGCCGCAAAGTGCTGAGATCCGGCCGCAGTACGAAATCCCCGTACCCGGTCTCCCATGAGGACATGGCGTACCCGTCGACGGTGCTCATATCCACATCCACGGCCAGCAGATAATTGCACGCCTCGGTGGCGTGATCGAGCACCTCCTCCACGAAATATCTTGCCGAACAACGCTTTCCCTGCAATCGCCCCTGCATATCGGTCATGGCCACCAGTACGGTGTCGATCGCCCCCGCCTCGACCTGCCCCACCAGCTCCGCGACACTCAGCATTCCGGCTCGCATCAGTGACCCCTCTCGACAGCAACGTGCTCACGCTAAGGGAACCGATGCCCTACCGTGCCCGAATCCGGAAGGAGATGAGCGAGTGTCGCGCGGGCGATCATAAAAGGAAACTTTTCACAACTCTTGCGCCCCTCGGGTTGCGGATGTGATCCTGACCACCGTGCCCGATCGCTGGGCGGGTCTACAGGATGAGGAGCTCCTTCGTGAAGTTGAAGCACTGTTTGCCGGTACTCGTGGTCACCGCGGCGGCGATGATGGGGGCCGGGCCCGCGAACGCGGCCGGGGAGCAGTACGTGGCGCTTGGTGATTCGTACGCGGCGGGTGTCGGGATCCCTACGATCATCGACCAGGCATGCGATCGATCCGATCACAACTACGCGCACCTGGTCGCCGGACAGCGGAGCTACAGCCTCACCGATGTCACCTGCGGAGGCGCGAAAACCGCGGATGTCAGTGCCACCCAGCTCTCGGCGATCACCGCGACCACGGCGGTGGTGACGCTCGGAATCGGCGGCAACGACATCGGTTTCAGCGATATCGTGCGCAGTTGTGTGGTCGTACCCGGCTCCAATGGTGCGGGATGCCGCAATCGGTACACCGATATGCCCGATCGCCTGGCGAAGACATCCACCAATGTCGGGGCCATCCTCGACGCTGTTCGCTCGCGTGCGCCCAAGGCCCGGGTCCTGCTCGTCGGCTATCCGAAGATCATCCCGGACAATGAATCCTCCTGCGCCGCAACCCAACCCTTCGACCCGGCCGACCTCGCGTGGGCCCGTGACACGGTGGTCGCCGGGCTCAACGCCATGCTGAAATCGCACACCGGTGACCGTGTCGGCTACGTCGACACCCAGGCCGCCACCACCGGGCACGACATCTGCCAGGACCCCGCCCTGCGCTGGATCAACGGCGTGCAGGTGGAGCCCGGCAGTGACGGTCGCACAGTTCACCCGAATCACTATGGCCAGGAAGCGATGTCGATTCAGGTGCTGGGCGCCCTCGGCAACGGCGGCGGCGGTCTTCCGACCGGTAGCTTCGGCAGCTGAGCCCCGGCTCACGCGGCCACGGTGGACCGCGGTGCGTCCTGGGCCGACCCGAAACGGTGCGCGGCGTCGATGATCTCGGCGTCGTGGCGGGGCCACAGGCGCACCGCCGCGGTGATGCCGGTGGCCGCGATGAAGGCCAGGGTCACCCAGGTGGTGGTGAATCCGGTTGCGGTGCTCAGCCATCCGGCGATCGGGTAGGTGATCAACCAGGCCAGGTGTGAGAGCGAGAACTGCGCCGCGAAGAGCGCGGGCCGGTCGGCGGGCTCGGCCGAGCGGCGCAGCAGCTGCCCGGTCGGGGTGAGAATTGCGGCGGTGCCCGCACCCGCGATCGCCCACACCAGCGGTGCTGCGGCCCAGCGCCATTCACCCGAATCGGCGGTGGAGAGTGCGATGGCGGCGACGAGCCCGGTGATGAGTGTCGCCGCGCCGGTCAGCATGACCGGGCGCGCATCGAGGCGGTCCAGCGCGCGGGGGAGCGTCAGCGCCACGAGCATGGTGCCGAAACCATTGGCGGCCAGCAGCATTGCCACACCGGTCTGGGTGCCGCCGAGAGTATCGCGCACATAGTTCACGGTATTGACCATGATGACCGAACCGGCGGCCGCGACAATGAGATTCAATCCGAGCAGGCCGCGCAGTCGCGGGGTCGCGGCGAAGATCCGCATGCCGACGGTGATCCGGTCACGGAAGCCGCCGCGGCCGGTCGCGCCCGCATTCGGAATGCGAGTGGCGAGCACCAGTGCGGCCGAGAACGCGAATCCGATCGCGGTGCCGACGAACAGCCAGTGGTAGCTGATCACCAGCAGTGCGGCGGCGGCCAGCATGGGGCTCAGCAGCGTCTCCATTGTCGCGGCCAGTTGGGCGGCCGACAGTGCGCGGGTGTAATCGCGCTCGTCAGGCAGGATGTCGGGGATGACCGCCTGGTAGGTGGGGGTGAATGCCGCGGAGGCGGTTTGCAGTACCGCGATCAGTACGTAGATCTGCCAGATCTCTCCGATGAACGGCAGCGCCAGCACCACGCCGCCGCGAATCGCATTGAGGGAGACCAGGAAAAGCCCGCGGGGGAGTCGATCGGCATACGCGGCCACAATCGGCGCGACCGTCACATAGACCAGCATTTTGATGGTGAGCGCGGTGCCCAGGACGGCCGCCGCATCCGCCCCCGCGAGCTCATAGGCGAGCAATCCCAGTGCGACCGTGGTCAATCCGGTCCCGAACAGTGCCGACACCTGAGCGGTGAACAGCCGTAGGTAATCCCGGTTCCGCAGTAGCGAGGTGAACATCGGACAATCCTTCCGATCCGCGTCACCGGGCGAATCCCGGTGACGCGGACACGAATTCAGCCTTCGGCTACCCCGTAGCCGAGCTTCTCGATGGTGGTCTTGATCAAAGCGCCATCGCCCGCACCCGCACCGATGACACTCATCCGGCCGGTGGCGAGCTCGATCTGAACGGCGTCGACCCCGGAGAGCTTCCCGACAGCCGCCTCGACCTTCCCGGCGCACCCACCACACGTCACACCCGAAAGCGTGTAGTTGCTGACATCCGTATTGCTGCTCATAGCCGTTCTCCTCGCGTCTCACGGGACTTGCCCGCCGAGGCGGAACCTCCGCCGCGACTGACTATAAACGTATACCCCCTGGGGGTATCAATATGACCTGAATCACTATGCGGGAAGAATCGTGGAATCGGCACCCAGGCAGCCGAAAAACCGCACTACAGAGAGGCGTTGGCGCAAATGACAGGTACATGGCGCGGACGGTCCACCGGGTCCATGGCAGGTGTGGATCCCGGCCGAAAGCGCGCCGGGATGACGGGGTGCCATCCGCGTGGCGATACGAGTCGGCATCGCCCATCAGGCGATTGGCGGGCTGCTCTCAGGCTCGACGCGAACCGCGGCGAGCGCTACGACCGTCGGCGCGGAATCGGTCACCTCGCCGATTCTGTCAGCACCTCTGCCGCTCGTACGAAGGTCTCAAAGGGTTGCGCCGAGCCAGGATGCGAACCCCAGCAGGCCATCACTTTGCCGACGCTGCGCGCTCGCGATGCCGTACACCGTCTCGCGCACAGCGGGATGCAGTCGGGTCTGTTGCGGGGCCGCCGCTCGCGCCTTGTTCAACGCGGCCAATGCCTTGTCCGGCTTACCTGACATCAGCCATGCCCGCGCGTTGTCCTGCCAGTGGTGGGCGATTCGGGTTGGGGCGGCGTTGGTGGGGTGGGTGAGGGTGGTGCCTTCGAGGGCGGCTCGATGAGGGTCTCCCGCTTCGAGTTCTATTGCGTGGGTGTGGATTTCGACATTCAGTGGACCGAAGGCGGTCATGTAGATGTCGGTTTCGCCGGTGTGGGTGGCGTATTCGCGTGCCTGGTGGACGTGAGCCAGCGCGCCGTCGTAGTCGAGTTTGCGGGCTTCGTTGATCGCGGCGGTGAGGTGGGAGTATCCGGCCAGCACCATTCCGGCTCGACTGGTGTCGGCGGTGTCGATCGCGGAGTCGATGAGTTGGGCAGCCACTGCGGATTCGCCGTAGTGGATGAGGACGCGCGCGCGGGCGAGCGCTGAGAACGCGCCGTAGCGAGGGTCGTCGGCGTCGGGGGCGTAGGTGTCGGCCAAGTCCAGTGCGGGGAGTGCGAGCAGGAGGTGGCCGGTGCGGCGGACGGACCACTCGGCCAAGACGTATGCCGAGGTGAGCAGCGTATTGGCACGGGCTTTCGCGTCACCGCTGGACTCACGCACCGCGCCGTGCAATCGGCGAATCAGATCGGGGAGGGCCTCGATCGTCTGGCGGGTGCGGTCGCTGCGGTAGAGGCGTTGTGCTGCTTCCAATTCCGCTTCGAGGGCGGCAATCGCTCCGGGGTCGATGGCTCGGGCATAGCGGCCTTCGGCGAGCAGTACCGATAATTGGTTCACCGCATCGGAGAGCGGTTTGCCGTCGTCGTATGGGGCACCGGTCAAATGTTCCGGTGTGACCTTCAGAGCCTTCGCGACTGCGGAGATGAACCCGGTGCTCGCGGGTTCCCTGCCCTGCTCCACTGCTTTGAGCATGGACAGGCTGTAATTCGCCCGGGTAGCCAATTGCTGCTGTCCGAGTCCGGCAATCTTGCGTTCGGCCGCGATCCGCTGCCCGACGTTCGCCATGCATTCGAGGGTAGCCGCGTGCTGAGTCACGGACCGGGCTTCAGGGCAGAGGCTGTCCTCTTACTGTCCCTCCGAGCTCGTAACCGCGGGATGGCTTCGCCGGAGAATCACAGGTGGGGCGGCTGTCCTTTTGCTGTCCCTCTCCGTTCCCGCTCGCCCCGAATCTTGGGTGTGGCGAGAAAAGGGGCTGTGATGCAGGCGAATCCGACGGCTTTGGCGTTCGTCGATCCGGAGATCTCCGGGCCGGGTACGGCCTGGGATTGCGCACAGGTGCGGCGGCTGGCGCGCAGACTCGGCTATGAGCTGCTGTGGCCGCCGGAGGACTCGGCGCTACCGCTCGCCGACCTCGCGCGGGAACTGGATGTGGACGCGGTAATCGTCCCGGCCGCAACACATTTGGACTTCGCTACGGTCGACGCGCTCACCCGGGTATGCGAAATCGAATGCGCCCAGCCACCACTCACCTACACCCGGCGGGCGGTGAGGTACGCATGACCCCGGGTGTACTGGCCGCCGAATACGCCGTTCTGGGCGTACTCGCACCGGGTGATCCGCTCGCGATCGATGAACTTCAGCGCCGTACCGGCCTGACCGGCCGCGCCGTTCGGGCGGCCGTGGCTCGGCTCGAACGACGCGGATTGATCAGCGGGGTGGCACGGCCGGGGCGCTGGCAGATCACCCCGCGTGGGCGGGCGGCATGGGTGACCAAAGGGCGGCGCTGCACCTGGTGAACGCCGCCGGATACGCACACCGGTGTACGCCGCCCGGTGCGACACCCGCGGAGCGTTCGGCAACTATCTCCTCGGTTGCGCAGCGTCCATGTGGTGCTGTTCGGCGGCTCCCGCCGCGGGATGCTCCTGGCCGCTGTCAGGGCCGGGTGTCCAACTCCTGGACCAGGCGGGTCGCCACGGGGACCGGGATGTCGTGGTGAGCCGCGGCGCGCAGGAGTGCGCCGCCGATGGCGTCCAGTTCGAGGGGGCGGCCCGCCTCGGCGTCACGTTGCATGGAGGACTTGGACTCCGGCGGGAAAGCGTTGTAGCGGGCCATGATCTGGGCTGTGTCGGTGGGCGCGCCGTATGCGCGGGCCACCGCTACCGTCTCCGCGGTCAAGGCGGAGAGTTCGTCGGCGTGCTCGGTTCGGATTGTGCCGAGCGGGACCGCGTAGCGGGTGGTCAGTAGCGCGAAGGGGGCCAGGAAGGCCAACTTCGACCAGAGTGCGGCGGCCTCGTCGTCGAGAACGCGGACCGTGGGCCCGGCCTCGGTGAGTGCGTCCGCGAGCGCCTTCAATTGGGTCTCGGGGACGGTGCCGCTGGTCAGGTCGACTTCGACGAAGGGGCTGGCGTGCTCGATTTCGCCGGGAGCTACCCGGGTGGATTCGACGCGAATTATGCCGGGGGACACTCGATCCGGACGATAGCGGTTGCGGAGCAGCGCCGGGTGTTCGACACCGTTCAGCAGCGGGATCACCGGACCGTCACCGAGGGCAGCGGGCGGAATCCGGTCGAGCGCCGAGTCGAGGGCGGTGTGCTTCACCGCGATGAAGCAGACATCGACCGGCTCGCGCAGCTCGGTATCCGCCTCGACCCGGGCCGTGAAATCGCCGAATCGCGTGCTGTGCACCTGTATTCCCTTGGTGCGCAAGGTTTCCACGGTCTCCGGACCGGCCAGGCAGATCACCCGGTTCCCGGCCCGCGCCAGCAATGCCGCGAGCAATCCGCCCACGCCACCCGGCCCCAGAATCGCAACGGTCAGTGCGTTATTCGCCACAGCGAGTTCCTTTCTTCGGTCGACCCCTGGAAAGGTGGCCGCCTGCACCGAGTATGGCAGCCACGCCGAACAGCGGCCGGCGAGGGTTCGGCCCGATAAACGTGCTGAACCCGAGGTGAAATAGGGTCGACGAGTCATGGGTAAACCGAATCGGAAGCATCGTGCGGCCAAACAGCGAGCACAGCAGAGTGCTGCCGAATTCTGGGCGGCAGTCGGTATCCCGGAGGATCGGGAAGCCACCGCCGCGGAGATCGGCAATGCGATCACGGCCGCCGCTCTGCAATCGGCGCGGAGTGGAGCGCGGGGCAAGACCGCGCGCGGGGACGCGATCGTCGCCGAACGCTTCGGCGCGCTCTTCGCCGGACTCCCCGCGAGCGTGGTCGAGCACGGCACCCAACTCGCTGGTCAGCACATTATCGCGAGCGTCTTCCGGAATGGCTGGCTGCCGTCGGATATCGCCCAGGCCGCACAGCGCCGAGGCGATACCTTCGTTGTCGAATTCCTGACCGATGTCATCGCCGCATATGTCCGGCCATTCGCACCCGACACCATCGACGAAACCTGGCGGGCACAGCTCAGCGAACTGGGCGCGGAGGTCTGGTGGTCGGACTCCGCGACGCACCTGTCCCAATGGTCGGTGAAACAGATGCTGACCATCGAGGAGGCATTGACCACCGTTATAGCGGCTCTCGCACTGTTACTCCTGCTGCCCAAGATGGAATCGATCAGACCGCTACCCGGCGCGGCCCGCCCGCAATCCGTACCGCATCATGTGGACGAGAAGGTGCTCGGACGCGTACGCGGCCTGCTCGCCAAGGCCGAATCGACCTCATTTCCCGAAGAGGCCGAGGCGCTTTCGGCCAAGGCACAGGAGTTGATGACCAAATACGCACTCGATCGCGTACTGGTCGATGCCGATACCTCCGCGGTGGACCTGCCCGGCGCGCGCCGAATCTGGCTCGATACCCCGTATACCGATGCCAAGGCGCTGCTGATCGACGCCGTCGCCAAAGCCAATCGCAGCCGCGCCATCTTCGTCGCGGAGTGGGGTTTCGTGACCATTGTCGGCGATGAAACCGACCTCGACGCGGTGGAATTGCTCTCCACCTCCCTGCTGGTCCAGGCGACCCGGGCAATGATCGCGATCGATATCAACGCGACGGGCACCGACGCCCGCACCTTCCGAAAAGCCTTCCTGGTCGCCTATGCCACCCGCATCGGGGAACGACTCGCCGCCGCCACCGCGGCCACCATCGCGCAATCCGCTACGCCGGAACGGCTATTGCCGGTGCTGGCCTCGCATCAACTGGCTGTCGACAACGCCTTCGAAACCCTCTTCCCGCAATCCCGCAGCCGCGGGATTACCATTCGCAGTGCCGAAGGCTGGGACGCCGGACGAGCCGCCGCCGACCGCGCCCGCCTCGACTCCCGTCGCGGCCTCGAGAGGTAGGGGTTCTCGGGGGCTTCTCGGGGTCCGCGTGGGACCTGGGAGCGATGTGGGCGACCGCGCGTCCGTGTGAGTCTGCGGGTATGACTTCGAAGCTGAGGGTTCGACGAATCGTCGTAGGCGGCTTGGCGCTGGCCTGCGCGCTCACCGCATGCAGCTCCGGAGCGGATTCGGCCGCACCGCAACCGCTTTCCGATACCGCGCGGGTCGAGGTGCGGCGTGCCTTGGACGCGGCGGTCGCGGCCGGTACCCCCGGGGTGCAGGTGGTCGTCACCGAACACGGACAAACCTGGACCGCCACCGCGGGAGTCGGGAATATCGACACCAAGGCACCCTTTCCGGACAATGCCGAGGTCCGCGTGGGCAGCAATACCAAGGCTTTCGTCGCGACCGTCATGATGCAGTTGGCAGGCGAAGGGAAAGTCGATCTCGATGCACCGATCGAGCGATATCTCCCCGGTGTGGTGCAGGGCGAAGGCATCGACGGAAACCGCATTACCGTGCGAAACCTCATGCAACACACCAGCGGACTACCCGAATACCTCGAATTGCCGCAACTCGATGCGGATTACGAAACCATGCGCACCTATCACTTCGAATCCGCCGATCTGGTGCGCGCCGCCGTCGCCAGCGGACCCGCGCATTTCCCGCCGGGGGAGAAGGCCGAATACAGCAACACCAACTATCTGATCGTCGGAATGTTGGTGGAGCGACTGACCGGCCATCCCTTCGCCGACGAAGTCGACCGCAGGGTAATCCAGCCACTCGGCCTGAAATCCACCTACATTCCCGCCGCAGGTGAAATCGACATCAGAAATCCGCACCCGCTCGGCTACGAGGTGGTCGACGGAAAGCCCATGGATTTCACCCAATTCGATACGTCCTGGGCGGGCTCCGCCGGCGCCCTCATCTCCACGGGTGCCGACCTGGACCGTTTCTTCACCGCGCTCCTGTTCGAAAAACTGCTCCAGCCAGCGCAATTGGCGGAGATGCGCCGTGATCCCAAACCGCTCACCAACCGAAACGGAATCGACTATGCCCTGGGCCTGGCCCGCCTCAGCGTCCCCTGCGGTAAAGAAGTCTGGGGTCACGGCGGCTCCATCCCCGGGTTCCGAACCCATGACGGAGTGACGGTCGAAGGTCGCGCGGTAACCGTCCTGGCGAATCTGCGTCCGGTCGATCCCGCCGCCACCGAGGCCGTGCAACACGTCTTCGACACGGCGATCTGTCAATAGCGACCGAGCCCGGCTCAAATGAGCATTTGCGCACTTGGACGGTCCGCAAGGCGTGTCGCCCGCACTCGATCTGATCGGACCGCCCCGAAAGTGCTTCTCCGGAAGGTACTCTCGATCCGATGGGACAACGTGCACCGTTCGCGCTGGCATGCATTGTTCTGGCCGCCTTATGCGCGGCCATCACACCCGGGCGGGCCACCGCCGATCCCGGGTTACCCGCTGTCGGCGGCAATTTCCTTTGGGGCGTATCGAGTTCGGGATTCCAGAGCGAAGGCTCCGCACCCGACAGCAATTGGAGCCGCTACGCCGCCTCCGGCCGAGCCGAGAACTACCGCGATTCCGTCGATTTCCTGCACCGCTACGGTGAGGATATCCAGAACGCCGCCGACCTCGGCGTAGGCGTTTACCGGATCAGTGTGGAATGGGCACGCGTACAACCCAATCCGGGCGAATGGGATTTCTCCTTCTATGACGCGATGATCGCGCGCATCCGCGCCGCCGGAATGCGCCCGATGATCACCCTGGACCACTGGGTATTCCCCGGCTGGGAGGTCGACCGCGGCGGCTGGCGCAATCCCGGCATGGTCGAGGACTGGCTGACCAACGCCCGCGCGGTGGTGGACCGGTACGCGGGTTCGGATCCGCTCTGGGTCACCTTCAACGAGCCGCTCGCGTATGTGTCGAAGGAACAGCAGATCGGCGGTATCGGCGCACTCGATGTGACGACCATGATCGATCGAATGGTCGCAGCACACCGCGCCATCTACGACCATATCCACGCGCGGCAGGCCAATGCGATGGTCACCAGCAATATCGCCTACTCGTCCATCGGCGCGGCGCAGGCCGATGCCTCCTTCGTCGACCGCATCGCCGATAAACTCGACTATGTCGGGATCGACTACTACTACGGCGGATCGCTGTCCAAACCACCGAATCTGGCTGCGCTGCTGACCAATCAACCCTCCAGCCTGATTATCGAACCCGACGGCATCTACTACGTACTGCGCAGGTACGCCCAGAAATTTCCGGGCCGACCGCTCTATATCGTCGAGAACGGTATGCCCACCGACAACGGCTCACCAACCACCGACGGGATCACCCGCGCGGACAATCTGCGTGACACCGTCTACTGGATCCAGCGGGCCAAGGCCGACGGTATGAATGTCATCGGCTACAACTACTGGAGCATCACCGACAACTACGAATGGGGCAGCTACGCACCGCGTTTCGGCCTCTACACCGTCGATGTGACCACCGATCCCTCGCTGGCCCGGCGACCCACCCCCGCGGTACCCGCCTATCACGACATCACCGCGATGGGCGGGGTCCCGGCCAACTACGTTCCGACCAGGGCCCCGGCCCTGTGCTCCATCCAGGACCTCCCCTCGAGCTGCCTGAATCCGGTCCGCTGAGCGTGCTGCTCAGCTGATCAAGGTGCCGCGCAGTTCGATGGCGATCTCCGAGGCGTCCAGATTGGCCAGGGCGTTCGCGAGCACATCGGCGTCGAAGGTGCCGTTATCGCGGGCATCGAGCAGCGCCGAGCGTTGTGCGTCGATGACGGCCAGGCGGTGGGCTCTCGCCTCCTGAAAGCTCTGCTGGGTGGGTTCGTCATCCGCCTGCTCCGGCTCCTGGATGGATTGGGCGGTGGTGCGCATCAACTCCACGATCCGGGTCTGTTCGGCCTGTAGCTGTTCCCTGGAGGTGTCCTGGTCGGCATCCGGCGGGAGCAGGCGCAGCAGCGGGCCGATCGTGCCGCCCTGGACGACCAGGGAGAGCAGTGCCACCGCGAACGCGATGAGCACCAGCACCGAACGCTGCGGCGTGTCCTCCGGCAGGGTCTGCGCGGCGGCCACCGTCACCGCGCCGCGCATACCCGCCCACACCACCGCGGTGCCCTCGCGCCAGCCGAGCGGTTCCCGCAGAAAATACTCGATATTGGCCAAACCCTTGGTGACCCGACGGGCAAGTCGATCGAGATCATGTTCGGATACCTTGCGGCGCTTGGTGTTCGCCCGCTCCAGCAGCTGCTGCTTGCCCTCGGCGGTGGACATCTTCTCCTGCATACCCTCGAGCCGGGGCTGCAATTGCTCGCCGCGCCTTACGTTCGCGGCGAGCAAACGCAGCAGCGGGGCGACGAAGGCGGCGCGCACCGCGATCGTCAACAGCAGCGCACCCGCGGCAATGAGCACCGCCGTCCCGACCCCGCCGTGATCGTTCTGAACATTGGTGACGATCGTCCGGATCTGCAAACCCATGGTCAGGAACACCGCGCCCTCGAGCACCAGCTCGATGGTCCGCCAATTCTGACTATCCGAAAGCCTGTTCCGCGGCGAAAGATCTCGCGGCGCACGGATTCCCGTAATCAAACCGGCGACCACCGCCGCCACCAGCCCCGAAGCGCCGAGCAGCTCCGCGGGCACCGACGCCACGAACGGCACCGTGAACGAGATGACCGTATTCACCGTCGAATCGGTGACCCGCTTCCGGACCATCAAATTCAGCCGCCCGATCACCCACCCGATCGCCACCGCGACCAACACCGAGTACACGAACGTCCCCACCGCACCCCAGAACGCGAACGACGCCGCCGTAGCCACAATCGCGGTACGCAACAGCACAAGTGCCGTCGCATCATTGAGCAAACTCTCCCCATCGAGCATCGCCACCACCCGTTTGGACACCGACGTCTGCTTGATGATCGACGTCGCCACCGCATCCGTAGGACTGATGATCGCCCCCAGCGCCACACCCCAGGCGAACCCCACATCCGGGATCACCACCATGAAGAACACCCCCAGCGCGAGCGCACTCGCCACCACCAACAACACCGAAAGCCCACTGATAGCGCCGAATTCCCGCCTGAAGTTCATCGCGGGCATGGACACCGCCGACGAGTAGAGCAACGGCGGCAACACCCCCTCGAGGATCCACTCCGGCTCGATCCGCACGGCGGCGAAGATCGGCATCAAACTGGCCAAAACCCCAATCCCCACCAACACCAACGGCGAAGCGATCCCCACCCGCGGCCCCACCACCGCCGACCCCGCAATCACCAGCAGCGCCGCGACACTCACGATCAACAGTTCGGTCACCGCCCCATCCTGACAGCGCCCCCACCCCAACCCCCGGCACCGCGAGTCCACACCTCCCCGGTGTCGCCGCCCCACCCGCTCACCGCCGGTGGAATCGCCCAGAACCAGCCGATTTGGAGGAACCGGGGGGTGCTGATGTAATCTCATCGAGCACGAAGCGAAGCGGAGTGCAACGGGCTGTGGCGCAGCTTGGTAGCGCACTTGACTGGGGGTCAAGTGGTCGCAGGTTCAAATCCTGTCAGCCCGACAGTGTGCAGGTCGGAGCGGGTTTCCCGCTCCGACCTGCTTCTGTTAATTGGGGCGAATGCTACGCATTTCCGGAGCGCCTGAGTCAATCGAAAATGCCCTGACCAGGCATTTCACTCTCGGGTTGAGCACTTGACTCGCTGTCAAGTGCGCGGATGGTGAAACATATTCTGCTACTTCAGCTTTCGCGCCTTAGGCGTTGCGATGGCACCGTTCGAGTTCACGGCGATGTGGCGTCAAGTCCGGCATCCTCCCAGGTGGGGTCGCTATTCTGCACCGCGCGGTCACCACTGTTCTGTGGACCGATCGTGGACCAGCGCTGGTCCAGGATCGGTCCATAAGCGTCTAGAGCGGACCCGGGCACCGATCGGGTGGCCTGGCCACCAGGCTCATCCGGGTGCGTTATCAGGCAAATAAACACGCTTTAAAGACGCAATGTTCACAATTTATCGGTAAACTGGTCCGATGTTCCAGCCGAACTTCACGATCACCCCTGCTGCCGCGACTTCGCTGATGGCCATCGAGGCAGACCGCCAGGCGATCATGGAACTACCGATCAATGTCGACGTACTCGCAGGTCTGCGAGAGACCGCACGACTGGCGGCAACCCACTACTCCACCCAGATCGAGGGAAACCGGCTGACCCAGGCACAGGTCGCGAAAGCCCTTGCCGGAGCCCATTTTCCGGGCCGAGAACGCGACGAAGCCGAAGTCCGAAACTACTACCGCGCCCTCGAACACATCGAATCCCTGGCGATCGAGGGCGGCCCGATCGATGAAGTCGAACTCCGGCGGGTCCACGGATTCGTCATGACCGGCAAACGGACACCGACACCGTACCGGCCCGGCCAGAACGAGATTCGCGAAGCAGTTAACGGCCGTGTGGTCTACATGCCACCAGAGGCACCCGATGTTCCCGAACTGATGTCGGACCTGTTCGCGTGGATCAACACCCGCATGGCCGAACACGATCTGCCCGCACCACTGGTCGCGGCGCTGACCCACTACCAGTACGCCACGATCCATCCGTATTACGACGGCAACGGCCGCACCGCCCGCCTGCTCACTACGCTCGTCCTGCACCGAGCGGGCTACGGGCTCAAAGGCATTTACTCCCTCGACGAGCACTACGCCCGTAACCTCGCCGGCTACTACGCGGCACTGACCGTCGGTCCCTCGCACAACTACTACCTCGGCCGGGCCGAAGCCGACCTCACCGGCTTCCTGAACTTCTTCTGCGACAGCATGGCCCAAGCCCTCGGTTCGGTACGCACCCGAGCCACCGACGTCGCCCAGACACCGGGAAACCGTCACACCGACGACACCGCGGCACTGAGACAGCTCGACCCGCGTCAACGACGCGCCCTGGAACTCTTCCGCGACAGCGCGATAGTCACCAGTTCCCACATCGCCACACACCTGGGCATCAGTCCCCGCACAGCAAACACCCTGATACGCAGTTGGATAGACGACGACTTCCTCGAAGTAGACGACCCCTCCAAGAAGAAACGCACCTACCGCCTCCGGCCACGATACGAGCGACTGGTCAGCCCCTAACCGACCACCTGACATCCCAGTCAAGCAAATACGGCGGGCCGGGTGAACCCGGCCATAGGTCGATTGCGGCAGTTGGGACTGCCCCAACCAAAGTGACTTGTGCGCAAAGGGGGTGTCGCCTGCGCGGCGAGCACGACGACATCAGTGACCGTTCCGGGGTGAGTCCGAGCATCGCGG
Organism: Nocardia sp. NBC_01503; assembly: GCF_036327755.1. NCBI lineage: Bacteria > Bacillati > Actinomycetota > Actinomycetes > Mycobacteriales > Nocardiaceae > Nocardia > Nocardia sp. NBC_01503. Next base: position 7,727,772 of record NZ_CP109596.1, on the reverse strand, counting down.
GCACGCTCGCGATGAGTTACCGCGGGTCGGTGAGCGGGATGTCGGGATTAGGAGAGCCGGACTCAGAGGCATGACAAGCTCCTCCGAGGAGATGAAAGCTCCACGAACACAACGAGAACGAGCCCAGCAGCCAAGCGCCGCGCCGTGGACATGCTTCGTGAGTGCAAGAGGATGTCGGAACGGTTCGCGTGCAAGGTCGTTGGGCTGAATCGGTCGACGCATCGGCGGTTGCCGATCAAGGACACCCCGACCGATCCGGACGCTGGTTTGCGGGCGTGGCTGCGCTCGTACGCGGTCAAGAATCAGGGGCACGGGTTCCGCCGCGCCTGTGCGGCCCTGCGGTTCGACGAGGGCGCAGGGGTCAACATCAAGAAGATCCACCGTCTTTGGCGCGAGGAGGGCCTACAGGTCCGCGAACACCATCCTCGCAAACGGGCCGGGGTTTCTCGGTCCCGCCGGTCGAGGCCGATGCCCCGAAAGTAGTGTGGGCGTTGGATTTCCAGTTCGACTCCACCACCGACGGCCGGGCGGTGAAGATCGCATCGATGATCGACGAACACACCCGCGAATCCCTGCTGCACGTGGTGGAACAGTCGATCACAGCCGACCGGCTGGTCGCCGAGTTGGAGAAAGTTTTCACCGCCCCGGCGGCCCGCCGAGGGTACTGCGGATGACAACGGCCCGGAGATGATTTCCCATGCTCTGCAAAGGTTTTGCGCCGACCGGGTCGGGATCTCCTACATTCCACCGGGCACACCCTGGAACAACGGCTTCGTCGAATCGTTCAACCGGCGGCTGCGGACCGAGTGCCTCAACCGCAACCACTGGACCAGTCTGCTCGAGGCGCGGGTGGTGATCGGCGACTTCAAGATCGACCACAATCGGCGGCACCGACATTCGGCGCTGGGATACCTGACGCCGGCCGAGTACTCTGCGGCCTGCACTCACACCCACCATCCGGTGGCCTGCGGGACCAACTGAACACGGTACGAAATCACCTGGCTCTATACCCGGGTGGTCTCGTCATCGGGGACCGCTCAGTCGTGCTCACGGCCTCGGTGGTGCTCAGTTCGCGTCGACCGCTACCGGTAGTGCCCACACAGCTCGATCCACTGGATGTTGCGAAGAAGGAAGTCGGACTGACGAGATCCCTCAATTGGTCCACCCTCCGGGGCCCGTCTCGTCACCCGGCTGAGGTCTGCTGAGGTCTTATGCACCGGTAGTTTCGTGCCCACCGCTGTTTGCACTCGCGGTCCGGAGTGATCCAATCCCTCCCCCTCGGTCACCACCGCTCGGCCAAGCTCTGGACCAGGCGGGTCGGTCAACACCGCACCGGCTGCGGCGTTCGTAGTGTGCCAAAGGCACAATGAACTCAATGAAACCCTGGCAACTGGACCACATCATTGACGACGGCCTGCTTGGCAACCGACAGCAGGTCGGCATCGACGACCTCCGGGTGCTCAGAGAGCAGTTCGTGGATTTCATGCTCGGCTACAAGTTCGCGATCGACGAGGTCACGACCAAAATCAATATCCTGCGTGAGGACTTCAACAACGCGCACGAGTACAACCCCATCGAGCACGTCGGATCGCGGCTCAAGTCCCCTGAAAGCGTGCTGGAGAAGGTTCGGCGCAAAAACTACGCGATGAACCTGGCGGCGATCCGGGAGAACGTGCTTGATATCGCCGGGGTTCGGGTGGTTTGTAGCTTCATCTCCGATATCGGCACGATCAGGGATATGTTGGCGGGCCAGGAGGACATTACGGTTCTGGAGGAGCGCGACTACATCTCCAACCGCAAACCGAACGGATACCGGAGCCTGCACTTGATCGTGTCGATTCCGGTGTTTCGTTCCGACCGGACCCAACCAATACCGGTCGAGATCCAGATCCGCACTATCGCGATGGATTTCTGGGCCAGCCTCGAACACAAGATCTACTACAAATATCAAGGCGAGGTTCCCCCGAACCTTCGCAGCGACCTCGCCCAGGCGGCCGAGGTGGCCACTCAGCTCGACGAGAAGATGGAGGCTCTCCATCGCCAGGTCGATCGCAGCGCGCGCCCGAAGAAGAGCGCAGCTGATTCTCTGGATCTCAGCATGTTGTACAACAGCCTCATCGCTGACCAGCCCGTACGTCTGCGGCCCGGCGATCTTCCGATTTGAGCCCCGCGCACTCGGGCGCTGGCGTCCAGCCGCGTGCGTATTGCACGGGATCGGCTGCGGTGCCGAAAGGACGTGGCTACCCCTTCACCGGAGGTGTCGGGATGCGCAGGTTCACTACCGCCGTCGAACGGCTGAGGACCGCCTGATCGCCGTTTGACATCACCGAACACCGAAATTCGACTGTTGCACGTACTGAAGGAGGTCGGTGCGATCGAGGACATCATCGCCCTGGCCGACTGCCTAGCCGCCGACGCCGCCCTGGAAATCCCGAACATCGTGGCCTGGCGGCTGCGAGCGCTGAAGGAGGTTGGTGCGACCGAACAGATCACCGCCCTGGCCGTGAGTTGCTGGCGCAAGTAGCGCAATCGATTCTCAGAGCTGCTGTCCTCTCCGGTCAGCCCCTGCGGCGCGGCGGTTTACGACGTCGGTCACGATTGCCTTACTGAATAGTCGTGCTGAACGATTCCCGCAGGCGATGTGACACCGAATGCTCGAATACGCGTGTCGATGACACGCAGGGGGCAGACCTTTCAGGCATAGCCGCGTCTGTAATCCTGGGCCTGTCAGTACTATTCGGCGATGCGGGTGCGGTACGCCCATCTGAACACCGGCAACGATGTGCCGTCGAGGGTCACGGTTGAGTCGGTGGGGTCGAAGTGCTCGTATCCGCTGAGGCGGGGAACCTTCACCGGCAACGAAGTTGCGGCGGCGTTGATTGTCCAATAGTTCGGGATACCGCTCGGGCCGTCGGCGCGCTGCTGCGTGAGGTCCAAACGTGTTCGGGGGATCATGTCTCGTCCGGTCGCCTACATCCGTCGATGCATGCCTGCGCGTCGAATCCGGTGGCCAAGTTCAATAATTCGAGTCTGCGCCACCGACTGCCCGTAGTCGCCGCGCCGTTCAGCTGCCGGCAGGCGATGGGGCGTGTGCGTGGATGCTCAGCGGATAGGGTTCGGCCCATGGATGTGAAATGGGCGCGTGCCTGGTTCGTGGTGACTGCCGCGTGTGTTGTTGTGGGCGTGGTCATGCAGGTGGTGCTGGCTTGGCAGAACCACATGCCGATGATCGCCGAGACGGGCGAGTTGTTCCAGAAGTTCGGTGGTAGCCCAATTGCGCGAGCGCTGAACGTCTTCGCGTTCTTCACCGTGCAGTCGAATCTGATCGTGGGCGTGACGAGTTTGCTGCTCGCGCTCGATCGGAATCGGTCCTCGACGGTGTTCGCGGTGTTCCGGCTGATCGGGCTCGTGGCGATCACGGTCACCGGGCTGGTTTACCACGTCGCGCTCAGCAATCTGTTCCGGTTGGACAGTTGGGCGCTGGCCGCCGATCAACTCTTGCACACGGTGGTGCCGGTCATGACCGTCGTGGGCTGGCTCGCGTTCGGGCCACGGGGGCTGACCTCGGCGCGGATCGTGAAGCTGACGGTTCTGTTCCCGCTCGCCTACATGATCTTCACCGTCATCCGCGGCCCGCTGGCCTCGGACTGGTACCCCTACCCGTTCGCGGACGTGCACGCCCTGGGATACCTGCGCGTACTCATCAACGGCCTGTGGATCGGGTTGCTGTTCGTCGCGCTCGCGGCCGGTGCTGCCTGGATCGACAAACGCCTGTCGGCCAAGCAAGCCACCACTGTTGTGCCCGCGGAGACACATTCCTGACTTCTCGGCTTCGGAGATGTCGAGCGTGTTCTCATCGAGCCTGCTTCGGGATCCGCACCGGTCGGTGCGGATCCCGAAGTGCGTTTCAGAGGGCGGTGCCGCCGCTGGCGTCGATGGTTTGTCCGGTGACCCAGCGGGCATCGTCTCCGGCCAGGAAGGCCACGACGTCGGCGACATCGGCGGGGCGGCCGAGGCGGCCGAGCGCCACATTGGCCGAGGCTTCACGCTGTCCATCGGGATTGTCGATGAGTGCGGCGTTCATATCGGTGAGAGTGAAGCCGGGGGAGACGGCATTGACGGTGATGCCGCGCGGGCCGAGCTGGTGCGCGAGTACCCGGGTGAACGAATCGATCGCGCCCTTGGTCATGGTGTACGCCAGCGCATCCGGGATCGCCACCCGGGTCAGGACCGAGGACACATTGACCACTCGGCCACCCTCGCGCAAACGATCCAGCAACCCTTGGACCAGAAAGAAGGGAGCGCGGACATTGGTGGCGAACAGGAGATCGAACTCCTCGGGCGTCATGGCGTCCACGCCCGTTACCGAGGAGATGCCCGCGTTGTTGACCAGGATGTCCAGGCCGCCGGGTACGCCGAGGTTCGCGAAGCCCGCGTCGATCTCGTTCAGCAGTGCGGTGTAGTCGGTCGAGCTGAGGTCGCCACCCACGGCGAACGCTTGACCGCCCGCTGCGTGAATACCGGCGACAACCTCTTTCGCCGCCGTATCGTTTCGACCGAAATGCACTGCGACCGTTGCCCCGTCGCGAGCCAATCGTTCGGCGGTGGCACGTCCGATGCCTCGGCTGGCGCCGGTCACCAGGGCTGTCTTGCCTGTCAGTTTCTTGGCTTCGCTCATGAATCGATCCTACGGACGAGATCATCAGCAATCCGACAGCACACCACAAACTGGACAAGCGAGCTAAAACTCGGCTATTCTCGGCGGCGAGGGGAGTACTTCCCAAGAATCATTCCGGTCAATACGGACTGCGCCATCGCGGTCCCCGGGTGGTCACCCGGTTGTTCGGGTGAAGGAGACCTCAGGCTGGTTTAACCGTGCTTGAGGAGGCTCCGTTGAATACCGCCGCATCTTTGCTGGCGAGTCCCGCCGCTATCGAATCCATTGGCACGCCCTGGTTGTGGGCTGGAACTATTGGCGTCGTCCTGGTGTTGCTGGTGCTCGATTTCGCGATAACCCGTCGCCCGCACGAGGTTTCGATGCGCGAAGCGATCGGGTGGACCGTCTTCTATATCGCCCTGCCCGTCGCGTTCGGCGTATACCTTTGGGCCAGTAACGGTTCCACGACCGGCGTGGAATTCTTCACCGGATATCTGCTCGAGAAATCGCTGTCGGTGGACAACCTGTTCGTGTTCATGCTGTTGCTCTCGGCGTTCGCGGTTCCCGCTGCCCTGGCCCAGCGCGTGCTGTTGTTCGGTATCGCCGGTGCCTTGGTATTGCGCGGCATCTTCATCGCCCTCGGCGCGGCCGCCTTGGCCACCCTGGACTGGGCGTTCCTGCTCTTCGGCGCGATCCTGCTGATCACCGCGATCAAACTGCTCGCGGACACCGTGCGCGGTGACGAGCAGACCGTGGACATCTCGTCCATGAAGTCGGTCAAGCTGATGCGCAAGTTCATGCCGGTCACCGACGACTACCAGGGCACCCGCATGACCGTCATGCGGGCGGGAAAGCGCGCCCTGACCCCGCTGGCCTTGGTCGTTGCCGCCGTCATGGTTACCGACCTGGTGTTCGCGGTCGACTCGGTGCCCGCGGTCTACGGCGTGACCGGTGATCCGTTCCTGGTGTTCGCCACCAACGCGTTCGCGCTGTTGGGTTTGCGCGCACTGTATTTCGTGCTGCACGCCGCGCTGTCACGACTGGTGCACCTTGCCTACGGCCTGGCTGCGATCCTCGGGTTCATCGGTGTGAAACTGGTTCTGCACTGGGCGCACGGTGTCTGGGCCGGCGTGCCGACCATTCCGACGGTCGCTTCGCTGCTGGTCATCGTGGTGGTGTTGACCGCCGTTACCGCGACCAGCCTGTATGCCACCCGCGATCAGGAACCCGCCGCGGTCTCCTGATCGATGCCGCGGCAACAAGTACTCAGGAATCAAAGAAATCGACTTACTCATGTCGCAACTGAAATGAGCCGATGAACCGCACAGCACGACAGTATCGAGCTGACCTGGACGCCGGATATTCGAGGCGAGTGTGGTCGCGGTGATTGTGTTGAATATCGCCCTCGGTGTCCTGGTCGTTCTGCTGATCACCGCACTGACGGGGTACTTCGTCGCACAGGAATTCGCCTATATGGCGGTGGACCGCTCGCGGCTGAAGGTCCGCGCCGAAGCTGGTGATGCCACTGCCGCAAGGGCTTTGGCGGTGACCAGGCGAACCTCGTTCATGTTGTCGGGTGCTCAGCTCGGCATCACCGTCACCGGTCTGCTGGTGGGCTATGTCGCCGAACCGCTCATCGGCCGAGGCTTGGGAGTGCTGCTCGGCGGTGTCGGTATTCCGACCGGAGTGGGCGTCGCGGTGGGTGCGGTACTGGCTCTTGCCTTCTCAACTGTCGTGCAGATGATTTTCGGTGAGCTGTTCCCGAAGAATCTCGCCATCGCTCGGCCGGAACAGGTGGCGCTGCGACTCGGGTTGTCGACCGTCGCCTATCTGCGGATGTTCGGTTGGCTCATCTCGCTTTTCGATAGAGCGGCGAATCTGCTGTTGCGCGCGCTGCGGATCGAACCGGTGCACGATGTGGAGCATTCGGCCACCCCGCGCGATCTCGAACACATCGTCGCGGCCTCGCGGGAATCCGGGGAACTGCCGCGCGAGCTCTCCACACTGCTGGATCGGATTCTCGACTTCCCCACTCGCACAGCAGAACACGCGATGATTCCGCGATCCCGCACCGATGTCGTGGAGCACGACGAACCGGTCGCGAAGGTGCTCGAGCGGATGCGCACCGGGCACACCCGCTATCCGGTGGTCGGGGAGACCAGCGATGACCTGCGCGGCGTCATCCATCTGCACGATCTGCTCGAGGGTGAGCTCATCGGTACGGCCGGAGACCGGACCCGATCGGCGGTCACGGTGCCCGAATCGCTGCCGTTGCCCGATGTCATCGCCGCACTGGCGGCGGCGAAACAGGAGATGGCGCTGATCATCGACGAATACGGCGGATTCGCGGGTGTGATCACCGTGGAGGACATCGCCGAGGAATTGGTCGGCGAGATCGCCGACGAACACGATCCCGAAGTCGACAGCAAGGTCGTGACCGTGGACGGCGGCTGGGTGATCGCCGCCGACCTACATCTGGACGAGGTGCGGCGATTGCTGGATCTGGTGCTGCCGCACGGGGATTACGAGACCCTCGCCGGTCTGGTGATCACCAGGTTCGGTGGACTTCCCGGGCCCGGAGACACCGTCGAGATCGCGCTCGAACCCCACGCCGCGGACGTGATCTCCGAGCAGCCTCGACCCCGGCGGTGGCTGATCGCCCGGGTGCTCGAGGTCGACAAGCGCGTTCCGTCGCAGATCTTCATCACCGTCCACCGCGAGCAGGAGCCGACCTCCGATGAGTAACCCCTGGGTAGTCATCGCGATCACGATCGTTCTGATCGCGGCCAGCGCCTTCTTCGTCGCGGTGGAGTTCGCGCTCATCGCCGCCCGCAAACACCGGCTCGAGGATGCCGCCGCCACGAGCTCGGCCGCACGCGCCGCGCTGCGCAGCGCCTCGGAACTGTCGGTGTTGCTGGCGGGTTCACAGCTCGGCATCACCCTGTGCACTGTGGCGCTCGGTGCGCTCACCAAACCCGCTGTGCATTACTGGCTCACCCCGGTGATCGAGACGTTCGGTGCGCCACTGTGGATCGCCGACGCCGCGGGCTTCGTACTCGCGCTCATCGTGGTGACGTTCCTGCACCTGGTCGTCGGTGAGATGGCCCCCAAGTCGTGGGCCATCGCCCATCCGGAGCGGTCGGCCATTCTGCTGGCGGTGCCGATGCGCGCATTCATGTGGTTGACCCGCCCGCTGCTCGTGGTGTTGAACCGGATCGCCAACTGGTTCCTGCGCCGAGTCGGCGTCACCCCGGTCGACGAGGTCGAGGCCGGTCAGAATCCGGCCACGCTGCATCATCTGATCGAGCATTCCGCCACCGTCGGCACACTCGACGAGCGCTATCGCGGACACCTCACCGCCGCACTGGAACTCGAGGCATTGACCGTCGGCGATATGACCCGGCCCGACACCGCGTTCAGCAGCGTCACCCCGGATGCCGACGCGCGCACCTTACAAGCGGCCGCGCTCGGTAGCGGGCATCTGCGGCTGATCGTTCGTGACGGCGACACGGTCGAGGGCGTGGTCCACGTTCGAGACAGCCTCCATATGCCCGCGAGCGTGACCGCGCGTGAGCTCATGCGGCCGGTGCTCCTGCTCGCACGCACCGTGCCGGTGTACGAAGCACTACGCACGATGCGTGAAACCCGCAGCCATATCGCGATCGTGATCGATCCTGAGACCGACCTTCCGATCGGCCTTGTCACGATGACCGACGTGCTGGAAAAGTTGCTGCCCGCCGCCGGTGCGGCGCAGAAAACGTCTGTCGCGTAACGAATCTCGGTCTGAACTCGGGCCATCTCTCGCTCGACCCGAGCCGAGATCCGCTGAATTCGATGCCGCCGTCGCCTACCGCTGTGCCCTTGCCGTCATTTCTTGGTTCGGCACACGGACGAACGACCGAGTCGGCACGGCTCCGTTGGTTACTGGCCGCGGGCGGCGCAGCGGAACCAGCCGCGGAAGCTGATCTCGCAGAACGCGCCCGCGTAGGACAGTTTGGGGCCGAAGGGGCCTTGCTCGTTGGCGACCTGGAAGAAGTCGGGGTTGCCGCCAGGCTGGGTGTAGGACTGGCTGAAATCGTAGGAGGGGTGCAAGCCGCCGGCGTCCTGGATGGACTGTGGTGCGGGGATCGAGATCGGGATGCCGCCGCCGATCGGAATGGTGAAGATCGAGACGTCTTGCCAGCCGTCGCAACCGATTACGCCGTCCGGGGTGATCGCGCAGTTCTTGCCGCCGTAGTTGAAGTAGACCGAGTCCGGAGGAGCTGCCTGCGCGGGCACGGTCGCCACCAGGGGTGCTGTCACGGCTGCGGTCACGCCGGCGGCAATCAGGAGTCCGAAGCGCTTCATGTCACTGATCCTTCGTCGAAGGCTAGGCGAATGACTGAATGGTCGCGCTAGCTGATGGGTAGCCACGTCTAGTTGCTCTACTACAGCACACAACGAGCAATGATCTGTCAACGGTCGCTGGATCGACCTCTGCCGTAACTTCGGGGTAGTGGCTGATAAGGGCTGAAAAATCGGCGGGCCACATCGTTTCGGTTCTATTGTGCGACCATTTCGATTGCGGTCCGGTGTGGTAACTTGTCGGCAAATAAACTGGTCGGTTGATCATTTGCGGATGGGTTCCTCACGGGGGATCTGGTGGAGGATTCATGAGATTTACCGCGGCCGTTGCTCGCAATCTGGTCATTGCTTCCGTGACCGCGAGCACCCTGCTGGTGTTGCCGGTGAGTCCGGCGAGCGCACAGACGCCGGGGACGCTCATTGCCGCGACCGCGCAACCCGATGGCTGGCATCAGCTGAGTAATGGTTCTCTGGTGGAGTATTGGACCACCCGTTCCAATGGCGAACAGGTCAAGGCGACGGGCGCGATGTTCGTTCCCTCCGGGCCCGCCCCTGCCGGCGGCTGGCCGATCATGGCTTACGACCACGGCACCTCCGGTCTCGGGTCGGGCTGCGGTGGGATGGCCGATCCCCAGCTCGCGCCCTTTCCTGAGGTACTGAGCCTGGAAGAGACGCTGCTGCAGTACTTCGTGTCCAAGGGGTTCGCCGTCGTCGCACCCGATTACCTGGGCCTGGGCCGCTTCGACACCGGCCCGCACCCCTACCTGGAGACGCGCACCGAAGCCACCGCCACCCTGGATCTGGTGCGCGCCGCTCGCGCGGCCAACCCGTCCCTGTCGCGCAGCTGGGCGGTGACCGGTACCTCCCAGGGCGGTCACGCGGCCCTGGGCACCTCCAATCTGCAGGTGATCGCGGCCCCGGACCTCGATTTCCGCGGCACCATCGCGATCGACCCGGCTTCGGACCTGGAGAAGATCCTTCCGATCGCGGGCCCGTGGGGGCCGAATATTCCAGGTAAGGCCGGTGACGGCGTGAACGGTCTGGTCGTCAGCGTCCTGACAGGGCTTCGCGCCGCCCGCCCCGATGCGCAGGTCGACAGCTACTTGACCGAGCGCGGTCGCCACATGCTCGACAGCGTCGGAAGCACCTGCCTGCCGCAGACCATCAAACTGATGCAGGACGACTCGATCGGTGATCTGCTTTCCCGCCCGCTCTCCGAAGGCCCGCTGCCAGCGGTGCTGCGCGACTACATGACGGTCCCGACCAAGGACTACAACGCGCCTATCCTGTTGCTGCTCAACGCGACCGACACCACCGTCCCGTCCCCGTTGCACGCTGCCCTGGCTGCCCAGTTCGCCGCCAACGGCGTCGACTTCTCGACCGTGGTCGGCGTCGGCAAGCACGGCGAGGTCGACGCACGGATGTGGGACGGCATCCACGCCTTCACCGACCGTATTCTCGCTGCCCCGACCCAACGCTGAGAGCCTGCCCGAGCCTTGTCGGCGCGATCACGGGATCGGTTGGCGGGCAGAAGGTTCCATTCCGGGCCGTTCGACGATTTCCGAGGAGTGGAGCCATTCGTCGATTCGGTCGACAACGCTCGTGGGAGCTTTCGCCCAGCTATTGTGGCCCAGTGGGGTGTCAAGCACAGTGCGGGTGATGCTTGCGGTCCGGAACTTCGACAGCAGCAACTCTGTTTGGCACGGTGGTACCCGTGCATCGCCCGGTATCTCCACTGCCAGAACAGGTGTCGTGGTCCGGGCCATCGCGTATTCATAGTTCAGATCGGCACGACTCGGGTCGTATCGTCCCGATCCCAGGAGTTCGACTATGTCGCGAACCATTGTCAGTGATTGCGCGCCGACAACCGAGTTATCGGCCAGGAAGCCTTCCCTTTCGCTGCGGTCGAGCATCACGGCCCAACTCTCTCGCAGCACGGTCAGATCGGGTGCGGGAGTGTCGCTGAACGGAGTTCCCGAGGCCACCAGGATCAGGCCCGCGAGATCTGTCTCCGGGCGAGCGGCGTAGAGCGAACCCAGTTGACCTCCCAAGCTGTGGCCGAGAAGAATGCGTGGCGAATCCGGAAAAGCTTGCGCGACAAGCTCATCCACTGCGGAGTAGTCCTCTGCTACCAGCGCGTGCATCCCGTAGCGGCTACGACCGTCAGGCTTCGGGACGCTGTCGCCCTGACCACGGAGGTCGGAGATCGTCGCGTGATATCCACGGGCCGCGAGTTCGTCGGCAAGACGATCGAAATAACGTGCGGCCAAACCGATTCCGGGCCAGATCATGATCGCCGGCGTCCGTCGGCGCCGACCGGTCCGGGCGTGAAAAATTCGGACCGGCAGCGCGGTGCCGTCGGGCGCGGAGAGAGTTGTGATTTCAGTGGGCAGGGTGGCCATTGGTCTTGAACCTGGTGGGCCACGCATTGTCACGGTCGAATGCTGCGCGAGCTCGCTGGACGTATTTGATTCGGCGTGGGAGCCACGGCCATGTGATGCGGATGCTGGCGGCAACCATCGAGAAGGCGCGCTCTTGCCACGGTGACCAGGTGTATCCGACGGTCATGCGCACACTTTCGGGGAGCAGTCCGTACATTAGAAAGCTCCCGAATCGAGTGAGGACCGGGGCAAAGATCCAGTAGAGCCACTGGGGCATCTGGGTTTGTGGCGCAGGTCGAGGGTCGCGCGCGATCTCCATCGCACGGTCGAAACCCTTGGTCTTCTCGAGTACTTGTGCGGCGAAGTCGTCGAAATAGACACAGAATTCATCCCAAGTCGCGGGTTCGTTCTTCTTCGCGATTCCGTACTGCGCCCACCACTGCCTCGATTCCTGATAGAGCTGCTCCTTCTCGATGTGATCCATCCGGTGGTCGAAACGGTCGATCATCGCGACGAGGCAATCGACAAAAGTGGCGTGCGCCCAGTAGAAGGTATCGGGATTGAGTGCGTGATAGCGATTTCCATTGTGGTCGGTGCCTTTCACGCCTATGTGTTGCTGTAGCACCCATCGAGTGGTCGCCGCGGCTTCGGCGCCGTCGTAGACGACTCCATAGATCGGGGGCATCGAACGCATCAGCCGATCCAATGGCTCGGTGAAGATCGCCGAGTGCTGGAACGAGGCTGCACCGAAAGCGGGATCCATGACTTGCAGCGCACCCCACCTCGACGAGGTCAACATGTAGCGCCAATCCCCGAGATAACGCCAGAGCAGTGTTCCGGGTTGGACCGGAGCAACGGCGGTGCGTCGGCGCTCGGCGCCGACAAGCCGTGCGGCGCTGTCCTCGTCGGGCTCCGAACCCATCAGATCTGCGGCGCTGTTGGTCATCGTCATCCTCCTTGCTGGGCACACCGTTACCGGCCCGGTGTGACTTCAGTCGTTGTCAGTATCGACCAAGCTATGGTTGACTTCGCATGTTGTCAATTTGTCCGCGACCGGCTTTGGCTGCCTTATGTGGTACTCGGAGAGTCTCTGGGCTGTCGTCTGTCGCGAAGTCTCTCGTGTATTGACAATGATATATGTCAGTTCTAGCGTTCGGGGCATGATCTGGGAGAAGAGATGACCGCCGGCCGGGCCGGGATGGCCGATCAGCCGGCGATGAGGGCACCCATCGGGCCGGGTTCGCTGCTGTGGCACTTCGCCTCGGATACGCGCAGCATGTTTCCGGGCCTGAGTCTCGGGCTCTTGCAACTGATGCACCCCGCGATCGGCGCGGCGGTCACCGAACACTCCGCGTTCTCGGAGCAACCATTCGAGCGGGTGTATCGATCTGTCCCGCAGATCTGGTCGGCGCTACTGCTTCCGGATGGAGATGCGCGGAGTCTGCGGATTCGAGATCTGCACAGCAATATCGCCGGGACCGATGAACGGCAGCGTCGATACCACGCGCTGGAGCCGGAGACTTTCTGGTGGGCGCATGCGTGTTTCACCTGGGGGATCTTCCGATCCGTCGAGTTGTTCCACGCCAGGCAACTCGACGACTATGAACGCGCTCGGCTCTACGCCGAGACGCTGAGTTGGTATGACCGCTATGGCGTGAGCAGTCGCCCTGTCCCCCCCGACTATGCCGCGTTTCGGGCCAAGTTCGATCACGTCTGCGCTGATGTGCTCGAGTGGACTCCGGCGGTGCGACAGGCGCTGCACGTCAGGCCCGCCGCCGCTGCGGCGGTTTCCTCGGGCGCCTCCCCGTTGGCGGGGCGATTCCTGAATCTGGTCACACCGGACCTGGGGTTGTTCAGCATCGGATGTATGCCACCGATTGTGCGTCGGCGCTTCGACCTGCGCTTGGACGACGACCGGCAGCGGCGATTCGATCGATCTGCTTCGGTCATTCGGCAGGGCGCGCGCCTTGTGCCCGACCGGCTGAACTATTCGGTCTTGCGAACCTTCCTGCGCCAGACCGGTGCTCATACGCGTGCGGACCGCTACCAGGCCGAGTAGTTCTTATGACATCAATAGTTGTCACTGAATGGGGTATGTGCGGGATTCCGGATATGTGCGGTCGGTTGCTGTTGGTTGTGGATGGAACCGCAACCGAGATGACGAGTATCTCGGCTTCTCTGGTCAAATACCGACCGCACTGTTAGCTTGGGCACATGGAAATGACATGCAAAATTGTCATTCAAGCGAATGCATGGCTAATCGAGGTGGGCGATGTCTGAACAGATGGCGACAGCGGAGGCCGAGTCGGCGCAGGTCGATGACGCGGCCCTCCGCGCGGTCGCCGAAGGCTCCGGACAGGTGAAAGTTTCGTCCCGATCGGGCCGGGGATTCGATCGACGGATCCGGCAGTTGCGGTCCGGCGGCACGGTGTCGGTTCGGCTCAGCACCGTGATGGCGCTCGGCCTTGCGGCTGTACTACTGCTCGCGACCCTCGTTCTGGGCTGGGTGGCATATGAACGCGGCAGTGATCGTGACGCGGCCCGCGCGGAGGTCGCGGCGCTGGGGGCGGCGGCGAACGATCGGCACCACGCCGAGCGCGTGGCCACCGAGTACTCGGTCGGCGCGGCCGATATGAACTTCAAGGACCTCGCGGCCTGGTCACAGCGGCTGACCGCGAACACCTCACCGCAGCTGGCGAACAAACTGAAGCAGGCGGCGGCCTCGATGGAGCAGATCATCGTGCCCCTGCAATGGATTTCGGCGCCGACTCCGATCGCGGCGACGGTCCGTTCGGAACAGGGCGGTAGCTATGTCGTCACCTGCTTCGTCAGCGTGATGACCAAGAACACCCAGGCGCCGGACGGCGTCCAGTCAACCGCGACCTACACCGTCACCATCGACAAGAACGCCGGTTGGAAGATCACCGATGTCGGTGGCATCGATTCCGCCATGAGCGGCAAATAGATTCGCCGACCCAGGGATACGGAAGACCTCATGGCACAGCCCGATAGCGCGACGACGCTGGACAGAGTCGCGGATGTTCTCAATGCACCGGTCGATCATCTGAGTGGCGTCGGCCGCGCGAGTGCGGCGACGCTGGGCAGATCGATCCTGCTCGGCACCTCGATAGTCCGGCATCTGGTGCGAGACGTCCTCGCCGGTCGGCTCCCGTTCGGTGAATTCGTGCAGCAGGCATGGCATCTGCTGAAGGTGACCGCGGTCCCGGCGATCCTGATGGCGATTCCGTTCGGCGCGGTCGTCTCGGTTCAGGTCGGGGGACTGGTGCATCAGGTGGGGGCCGACTCGCTGATCGGTGCGGCGAGCGGCTTGGGCATCATCCGGCAAGGTGCGCCGCTCGCGGCCGGCCTGCTGCTGGGTGGGGCGGGGGCCGCGGCGATCGCGGCCGATCTCGGGGCGCGGGCCATCCGGGAGGAACTCGATGCCATGCGGGTGATGGGCGTGGATCCGGTGCAGCGGTTGCTGGTGCCGCGTTTCCTTGCGCTGCTTGTTATTTCGCCGATGTTGTTTGTCGCCATCGTGATGGTGGGTGTCGGCTCCTCCTATCTGGTGGCTGTCGAAATCAACGGGGTCAGCCGCGGCAGCTTCTGGGCGTCGTTCGGGGCATTCGCCACCACAGCCGATCTGGCCGTGGCGGTGATCAAGACGCTGGTCGCGGCCGTGCTGGTCGCGATCATCGCCGGATTGCGCGGCCTAGAGGCGCGCGGCGGACCGCGTGGCGTCGCGGATGCGGTGAATTCCGCTGTGGTGCTGAGTGTTACGGCGATCATCCTGGCTACGCTGCTGATCACGCAGCTGCAGGCCATGTTCCTGCCGGGTCACGTCGCATGAACACGACCGCGCCGTCCCGCTACCAACCGCTGCCGCGCACCGCCCGGCTGGTGCGGCGAGTAGCCCGGCCCGGTGCTGACCTGGTGGCCGAGATCGGCAGGGTCGCGGTGTTCGTCGGCCGGACGCTGTGGCTGCTGCCGGTCACGGTTCGTCAGTACCGTGCACAGACTTTCCGGGTGTTGAACAACCTGGCGTGGGGGCGTGGATCGCTGATCGTCGATGGTGGAGTGGTCAGCACCATGTTGATACTCGGTGTCGCGATCGGTGCCATGGTGTCCATCGAGGCCTTCGCCGGGTTGGATCTCATCGGGTTCGGCGCGCTGTCCGGTGTCGTGGGTGGGATGGCGAATATTCGGGAGATGGCTCCCATCGTCGCCGGGGTCGGCTTCGCCGCACAGGCGGGGTGCCGGATGACCGCGGAGATCGGGTCCATGCGGATCTCGGAGGAGATCGACGCCATCGGATCGCTCGGGGTCCGCACGGTGCCGTTCGTGGTCGGCACCCGGCTGATAGGCGGAATGCTTTGTGTCGTACCGGCTTATCTGGTGACACTGTTGGTCAGCTTCGTCACCTGCCGTCTGGTGGTGACGGTGGTGCACTCGCAGTCCACCGGAACCTACAACCATTATTTCGAGCAGTTCCTCGATCCGGTGGACGTGCTCTATTCGACGATCAAGGCGGTTTTGTTCTGTGCGGTGGTCACGTTCATTCATTGCTACTTCGGTTATTTCGCCTCGGGCGGCCCGGCCGGTGTGGGCCTTGCCAGTGGGCGCGCGATCCGCGCGAGCCTGGTCGCGATCATCATGCTGGATCTGATGCTGACCGTGCTGTTGTGGGGGCTCACCCCGGAATTCGTATTCACGGGGTGAGGTGACGATGTCGGAACTACTGGCTGGATCAGAGCGCAGGCAACGGCGGATTCTGTTGTTGACCGGCACCGTCACGGTGGTGGTGCTGGTGATCGCGATATTCACCATGATGCGGATCACCGGACGGGAACCCGGTGGCACCGTGCAGATCACGGTGCGGACGGCCTATCTCGGGCAGGGCGTCGCGGCCGGCTCCGCGATCATGCTGCACGGGGTCGAGGTGGGACGGGTGGAATCGGTGCACGCTGCTGCCGGGCACGGAGTCGAGCTGGGTATCCGGTTGCAGCGCAATCAAATCGGGGGACTGACCGATACGGTCCGGTTCGACTACCGGCCGATGAACTACTTCGGCGTCTCCGCGCTCAACCTGCTGCCCGGCGTCGGAGGCCAAATCCTGACCGACGGCCAGCGGCTCGATCGCGCACCCGAGGGTGACTTCACCATGGCGGCGCTCCTGACCCGCTCCTCGATGGTGGTGAACGGTGTGGTCACCGATCGCATGGTCGAGGTGATCCGGCGGATCGCCGACTACACCGATGCGCTCGCGCCATTGCTCGAGGCCGGGTTCACGGTCGCCGGCGTCGTGGCCGAAACACAGCAGCGCACGCCCGATATCCAACTGCGCCAGCTGAATACGCTGCTCGATCCGCTCCCCGTCTTCGCCGATGACGCGGTCGCCGCGATCAAGGCTGTACGCGAGATACCCGGCGGTGAGATGATCATCGACGACTTCGGGCCGATAAACGAAACCCTGCAGTTGATCTCCACCGGCTTCTTCGGTCCGCTGGGATCGCTACTCGGTTCGCACGCGGACGATTTCACTCCGCTGACCGAAATCCTGCGCACAGTGTCGGATCTGGTCTCCGCGACGCTGAACAAGGCGCAACTGGGTACTCGGCTCGATCAGGTGATGTCGGGATTCGCCTCGGCCTATACCGGCCCGGACCAGGACAGATCACTGAAGTTGCGCATCGTGCTGGACCAGTTGCCCGCGCTCGCCTCGGCGCTACCGCTGCCCGGGGGGAACTGAGATGGGGACGGCACCGCGCCAGGCGCTGTGGCGGCTCATCGTCGCCGCAGCTGTCACGGTCGTGCTCTTCGGCGGCGTCGTCAACGCGCTCCGCAATCCTGTGATCGGCGACACGGTTTCCTACACAGCGGATTTCGCTGATGTGTCCGGACTGCGCATCGGGGCGGACGTACGTCGGCAGGGAGTGCAGGTCGGCAAGGTGACCTCGATCGACATCCGGCAGCAGGGCGGCACGAATATCGCCGTCGTCGGTTTCGCGCTGCAGCAGCGTTATCGGCTCACCTCGGCATCGCATCTGGCGGTGAGATACCAGAATCTCAGTGGCCTGCGTTATCTGGACTTCGACGAAACCGGCACCGTGGCAGGGGAGCCCGTGGCCATCCGGCACGCGACAACGCAGATGACCACCTCATCCTTCGATATAACCACTCTGTTCCACGGCTTGGAACCGGTGCTGCGCACTCTCGATCCGGCCGAGATCGACAAGCTGGCGGAGAACGTCTCGGCCTTCCTGGCGGGCGATGGCACCGGCGCGGCGGATCTCGCGGCCGGCGTCAAGAAGATCGCCGACTACACCGTCGACCGGCAGCAGGTCGTTTCCACGCTGGTCGCGAATATCGCGGCGATATCGAACACCATGAAGGGAAAGTCGGATCGTGTGCTGGAGTTCATCGAGAACTTCGACTTGGTCCTGGACAAGACGATGACGGTACTCGATCAGTTCTACGTGACCGCCACCTACGGACCGGCCTTCGTCGACGCGGTCAATCGGCTGTTGACCAGCGTCGGGTTGAGGGAAGGGACCGATCTCGACGCCTTGTTGAAATCCGCGCTCGCACAACTGCAGGACGCCCCGCAGACCCTGCGCATGCTGCCGTCCGTGCTGGCGGGACTCGAGCAACTCGACTCCGCGAAGCTTGACACCCGATGCGCCAACGGTCCCGCGGTACTGCCGCAAGCGGTGCAGGTGCTGCTCGCCGGACAGCAGGTGGTGCTGTGCAACCGATAGCCGCCGCGGCGCATCGTGTGCGCGCCTACCTGGAAAGCCGCAGCTCCGAACAGAAGCATGTGCTCATCGGTGTCGTCTCGGTCGGGACGGCGGTGATCGTCGCAGTCGCGGCGGGGGCACTGTATCTGCATCCGCTGCGCCAACAGCGGGTCGTTTTCGAGACCACCGATGCCGCGGCGTTGCGTACCGGCGAGGAGGTGCGCGTCGCCGGAGTCCCCGCGGGCAAGGTGACCGAGGTGCGGTTGCGGCCCGATCATGTCGAGATCGAATTGACCGTCGACGACAGCGTCTTCCTCGGCGCCGAGACCGCCGTGGACGTCCGCATGCTGACCGCCGCCGGGGGCTACTACGTCGCGCTCGTGTCCGCAGGCGAAGCGGCGCTGGGGAATCGGACGATTCCCGCCGCCAGGGTGCACCTGCCCTACCGCCTGCCGGAACTGCTCGACGACGCTCCACCGAAAATCGCTGCTCTCGACGCACCCGCGATCGGCACCGACCTCGACCAGGCCGCGGCCGCTCTGGAGGCGAATCCGGGTTCGGTGAAGTCGATGATCGACAGCGTCCAGGCACTCGCCGGCGTCCTGGATCGCCAGCGCGACCAAGTCGGAACCAGCTTGACGGTGACGCAGGAATACCTGGGCGCGTTCGGTAATCGACGTGACGTGCTGTTCAACATGCTGCGCAAAGCCGCGATCGTGCTGCGCGTGCTCGACGACACCCATGTCGAATTCGCCTACGCCTACCAGGGTTTGGCACAAGTCTTCACCTCGGTGAAGACGCTCACCACCTTCTACGCGAACCACCGCGACGAGGTGTACGACGCGGTGCGGCAACTCGACGCCGCAGCGCACAGCGTGAACACCGACCTGCCGACCCTCATCGGCCAACTGCAAACCTTTGTCGACTACCTGCAATCGCTGCTCGGCCCCGACGGAATCCGCCTCGCGGGCGGCGATCAGGTGCTGGCCACCGACCTGTGCATACCGATCCCCGGAAGGAGCTGCTGATGCTTCGCCGCTACCGAGGGCTGCTCATCCTGACCGCCATCGCCACCGTTGCGCTCGCCGTCGGCACCACCGTCGCCACCGACACGAATTCCGGTAGCACCAAGGGCTTTTGCGCGATCATGCCCGACACGATCGGCCTGTACCCCGGCAACTTCGTGACCCGCATGGGCGTACGCATCGGCACGGTGGATCGGACCGACCCGGAAGGGGCCGGAGTTCGCGTCACCTTCTCCCTCGACGACAGCCAATCGATCGCCGCCACCACGAAGGCGGTGACTCGGTCGACATCGATTCTCGCCGACCGCAGTATCGAACTGACCGGCAACAATCAGCCCGGACCACACTTGACACCGGGACACTGTATTCCGCTGTCGGACACCGCCACCCCGAAGAGCATCTCCGAAATCACCGCTGCCACTGCCGGACTCATCGACGGCATCACCCGATCCGGTACGACCAGCGCCGCGAACGGGGCCCTGGACAATCTGTCGAGCCAACTGGCAGGCAACGGTGCCGCCGCCGGTGCCGCCGTAACCACCCTGAGCCACGCCCTCGCGGATCCGGACCATGCGACGGCGACCCTCGGTCAACTGCTCGCGGACATCGCACCGCTGCTGGCCGCCACCCGCACCCATTGGGACGACATCGAATCCGCGCTCGCGACCGCACCACCGGGCATCGACGCGGTCGCGACGCAGGTCTTCCCGGCCATCACCAAGATCTTCGACGGCCTGCCGGGAGCGATGGATCTGTGCCTGGACCTGGCGCAGCGCTACGGAACCCTGCTTTGGCCCGGACTCGACACCGTCGCCGCGGCACTGCATCTCGCAGCCACCGGCGAGGACAGCATCGCACAATTGGCCAATTCACTACCGGTGCTCGCCGATTCGATCGCAACCCTCACCAATGCCCGGACCGGACAGCCGATCTCCGGCGTCGCGCCGCGATTTCGGCTGACCACGATGCCGGGACAGCCCGAGGCATCCATCACCGATCTCTTACAACTGGTACTGAAGGGCGGTGTGCCCCAATGAGAACCACGCGCCATCTGATCGTCGTGGTCCTGACGACAGCGGTCACCGCCACGCTGGCCGCATGCTCGGCGAATCCGGCGAAGCTGCCGATGCCCAGTGACCTGGCCCGCAATGGCTACCCACTCACCATCGAGTTCGCCAACGCGCTGAACCTGCCGGCTGGGGCAAAGGTGTCCTTCGACGGTGCCGCCGTCGGATCGGTCCGCAACATCGACCTGACCGGTGACAACGTGGCAGTCGGAGTGGATATCCGCATCGGCATCGTCATTCCGGCCGACAGCACCGCCGCCATCACCCAGGACACCGTGCTCGGCGACGCCTACGTGAAGATCCAGCGCCCACAGCCGGTATCGAACAGCGCTGCGCTGGCACCGAATTCACGGATAGCCCGTGAGCACACGGTGTCGCCCGCACCGCTGGAGGACACCCTCGCGGTGCTGGCGAACTTCCTCGGTTCCGGTTCGGTACAGCGCATCGAACAGGCCATCGGCAAGCTGAACGCGGCCCTGCCACCGACGACCGACGACGTCCGCAAGGTCGCCGCAACCATGGCCGTCGATGTGCGGAGCCTGGCCGCCGGCACCGCCGACATCGACCGGATGCTCACCGGCGTCGACGACATCACCCAGACCCTGAATCGCCACAGCGACGCTCTCGAGAGCATTTTCTCTCCGCATGCGATGAAACTGTGGGCCAACCTGCGGCTACTCATCGGGAACATCGGTATCCTGCTGCCGTCGGTCGGCAGCGTCTACACCGGCGGAAACTGGCTGGTCCCAATGATCGACTCGCTTGCCGTCACCGTCGAGGATGTCTCCAGCACTGGTACAGGTCTCGCCGACACCGGCATGAGTCTGCAACGATTCCTGCGCACCACGCTGTTGCCGCTGCTGAGCAAACCCGCTGTTGACGTCACCTCCCTCGTCAGCGCCGACGGCAATGAACAATTGGCCGCCGTCGAGGATCTGCTCAGAATGCTGGGAGCCGTCCGGTGAACACCAGGAACGCCGTGTCCATCGCCGCTCTGCTGGCCCTGCTGGCCTTCTCGGTCGTAGCGATCGGCCGCCAGGGGGTGCACTGGCTACCTCCTGCGGATCAACACCACGCCGTGCTGGCCGTAGCCGACGCCAATGGAATCGTCGCCGGTTCCAAACTGCTGTTACGGGGAGTACCCATCGGCCGGGTGATCGCGGTTCACGCCGCGGCAGACGGCGTGGAGATCGAATTCGGCTACCACGACAGCTATAGAATTCCCGTCGACAGCGATTTTCGCATCGAAAGCCTCTCCTCGCTGGGGGAGAGTTATGTCGCGATCCTGCCGAAATCGACCGCCGGGCCGTACTTCGCCGATGACCAGCATATTCAGGCCCAGGTATCGATAGTGCCGCGCACCTTCGGCGATCTGTCGGCCGCGCTCACCCGAATGCTCGACGGCATCCCCCCAGACACCGCGAATTCCCTTGTCGATGAGCTCGAGTCGGCCTTACCCGCGGATATCATGGTGGTGCACAACCTGTCTCGGGCCAGCGCGCTGCTCGCCTCGACGCTGCTGATGAGCACCGGCTCGATCCGCGATCTGCTCACCGACGGACAGGACGTGCTGGCCCGCAGCGGCGCGGTCGGTCCCACCCTCGCCGAGACCAGCGATCCGGCCCGGCTGCTGGGCGTCAACTTCGCGGCCCTTGCTCAGACTGCCATCGACATGATGCAGACCAACGACTACCCGCGGGTCGTGCAGATCGGGCCGTTGACCCTGTTCGGCAAGCTCCAGCGGTTCGAGGACCAGGTCGGCCCGGATATCCGAAAACTCGCCGGTACAGCCCTGCCCGGCATTCGCGCCGCTGCCGATTCCGCGGGCATGATCGACATCAGCCGTCTACTGGATACCGCGCTGTCCGCGGTCGCGGTCCCCGGCGCGGTCACCCTTCACGTCACCACACCGCGATAGGGGATAATCGATGCCATGACATCGCAGCCGACCCCTGTCGCCCGGCGGCCCCATCGGTTTGCGGGTATGAGCAAAGAGGACCGCAAGGACGCCCGCCGCACGGCATTCCTGGACGCGGGAATCGCGGTCATCGCTGAATCCGGAATCGCCGATACCAAGGTCCGTGACGTGTGCCGCCGCGCCGAACTGACCGAACGCTACTTCTACGAGAGTTTCGACAATCTCGATACCTTCGCGAAGGCGGTCATCGAAGCCGTTGCCATGCAGGTCGCGGGGCGACTGTTTGTCAAGGCCGTCGGCATCGACGAGGCGCAGGCTCGATTGCGAGCGGTGGCAAAGGAACTCGTGACGATCCTGGATGAGGACCCCAGGGTGGGGCGCATCCTGTTCATCGAACCGGAGCGGGCCGGCGGCGCACTGGCCAAGCTGCGTCAGCAGATGTTGTACGGAACCACCTGGCTGATGACCATGTGGCTGGAGAACCCCGAATCGAACGATATGGCCGTGGCGACACTACCCATGGTCACCCAGTTCATGAACGGCGGATCCGACGCAGTGGGCCCGCTAATGGGCGACATCACCACCATCGCCATGGCGGGTGCGGCTGCCGAGGTGCTGATGGCCTGGGTCGATGATCGACTCGACATGTCCGCCGAGGAGTTGGTCGACTACCTTCTCAGTTTCCTCGACGAAGCAGTCGCCTGGCGGCGGAAGATTACCGCAGCTGATCGGTCGTAGCCGGGCAGATCAGCGGTCGCTGCGGTCCTGGATCGGCGGCCCACCGATAACCGTCCCGGTCTACCGACGGTGCAGCACTACGACGATCTGCTGCCTTCACAGCGCCACGGCCGGGCGGCAACGCCGCAGCCCGTGCCGGATCGTGAAGAGCGAGCGGCACAGGAACTTTCGGTGCGACGGCTGGTACGTCAGGTCATCGAACCCGACGAGGTATTCGAGGTCGACGATCTGCTCGCCCGGCTCGCGCGTCTGGGCATAGCGATGACACCGGGCAAGGTCACCGGCATCCTCGACTACTGGGCCGCGCGCTCCCAACTCGCCTTCATCAGGCCCGGGGTCTATTGCCGCCCACCCGAGCCCGACGACGCCACCTGAACTGCGCCTTCGCCATATTCGTTGTTTTTCGCGCAGTCCGATACCCCAGGCCGGAATCGCCATCATCGGCGAGATCGGGATCGCGGACACGAAGGTCCGTGACGTGTGCGCCCGCACCGAGCACACCGAACGCTACTTTCTACGAGAGCTTCACCAATCTCACTCAGTTCGCTCATGAGGTCGTGCAGTTAGTCGCGGTTCAGGTCGCTGTGCGTCTGCTGAGCAAGGCGATACTCGTCGACGATGGGCATGCACGGCTGCGGGCCGTGACCCGGGAACTGGTGGCCATTGTGGATGAAGACCGCCGTATCGGCCGCATTCTTTTGGTGGAAACCGAACGAGCTGGAGGCCATCTGGCCACGTTGCGCCGGCAGATGCTGTACATCGTCACGTGGTTGATGGCGATGTGGCTCGACGATCCTGAACAGCGCGCGGAATCAATCTGGCGGCTCTCGCCGCCCCGATGCTCGCCCAGTACCAGCAAAACGGCCCGGACGTGATCGAGGCGGTCCATGGGTGACGCGAACACCCTCGTCATCTCCGGGGCGATTGCGGAACTGTTTCGCGATGGATCGAGCAGCGGATCGTGATGTCAGCCGCCGAGGTGGTCGACTACCTGCTGCGCTATTTCGACAACACGCTGGCGTGGCAACAAGAACAGATTCCGCTCGATCCCGCGGCGCGGTGAAGGGCTGCTGATCGGACTGAATTCGGTGGGCGCAAGGCTGCTGTGACGCCGCCCTGGCGTGCGCCGGCTCGGATGCGCCTGCGGCCGGCGCGGTCGAGAGTGCAGTTGTGTGGCGTGGGGGTTGCTGCCCGGGGAAGGGCCCGGCGTCGAATCAGCGTGTCCTGACCTGGGTTTCGTTCGCTGAAGTGCGGATCTACCGCCGGCGGTGCCGCTTTGGCGGCAGTCCTGTGCCCCGATCCAAATATTGACAACGACAATTGTTAATTTTAACGTAAGGTGGGCGACCCGGATGAGGCGTCGTCGCGGACCTCGGTCCGAACCTAGTGATGGAGGTCGAAGATGACTGTCGAGTCCCGGTCGGCCGGAGCCGGCGATCCAGCCCCCTTGCCCGTCCCGCTACGGGCCGCGTGCCTCGGGCCGGATTCGCTGATGTGGAAGTACTACGGCGATCTGCGCTACAACCTGCTCACCTATTGGTTGGGAATAACCCAGAACATGTTCCCCGAGCTAGGTGCCGGTGTGGAGGAGCATTCGCTGATCAACGCCGAACCGGTCCAACGCTTTTCGCGGTCGGCCTATCCGATCGTCGGGGTCATCTACGACGGTGATCGCGCGCCCGAGACGGCACGCAAGATCCGTGACTACCACCTCACGATCAAGGGCGTCGACAGTCAGGGCAGGCGCTACCACGCCTTGAACCCCGGCACGTTCTATTGGGCGCACGCGACCTTTCTGATGATGACGATCCGTGCCGCCGAATATTTCGGTGACGGGCTCACCGAGCAGCAGAAGCGCGAACTGTTCGCCGAGAGCTCCCAGTACTACCGGCTGTACCAGGTGTCGATGATGTCGGTCCCCGCGACCTGGGAGGAATTCCAGCAGTACTGGGACCGGGTGTGCCGAGACGAACTCGAGGACAACCGGGCCACCCGAGACGTCTTCCAACTCGGCCGTAAGGCGATCGATGATGCGAGTGCGCGGATGCCGTCTTTGCTGCGCCCCGCCGTTCGGGTCGGAGGCCGGATCGCGGACTCGCTGATGCTGTGGATTGCCACCGGGCTCTTCGACGAACCGGTCCGCGAGAAACTGGGCCTGTCCTGGAATGCGCGTGACGAATGGATGCTGCACCGGTTCGGCCGGGTGGTTGCGCTCGCATTCAAACTCGTGCCGTTCCGGTACCGCTACCACCCGCGCGCGCGGGCGGCCTGGAATCGCGCTTCCGGACGTGCACCGGTCGATGCCCCATTGGTCGAAACTCCCGCTAAATACCTTCCGCCGCGGTCGGCACGGGGCAACCCGCAACACTACTGCCCGATGGCATGAGCCACATGATCCCGAGTTTCACCGGCACACAGCCATCTTGGACAAATCGTGACAACCATCGACGACAACACGGTGACCGAACCCGGCGGACAAAGCCGTGTCGCAGGTGCGATGCGTAAACGCGAATCGGTAGCTCCGATCAGCTCGGGCACGATGTTGTGGCGTTACCTCGGTGACTGGCGATTCATGTTCGCCGCGAGCAGGTGGGGCGCTCTGCAGGTGATGGATCCCGCCTTCGGTGCGGCTTGTACTGCGCCTTCGCCTCACAGCGAACGCCGGTGCAGGATGGGCTCGATATGACCGCCGAGGAATTGGTCGACTATCTGGTGAACTTCATCGACGAGGCGATTGTGTGGCGGCGCAAGGTCGCCCGCCCGAGTCAGCAGTAGCGAGCCGCTCGGCTGTCGGCAAAACGAAGGGCCCGTTCGTCGATGACGAACGGGCCCTTCGCTATTGGGTCAGGACACGCGCTCCAGGGTGACCGGCAGGCCGCCCTGAATGGTGGTGGAGAAGGTGGAGGCGTGCTTGGGCTTCCAGCCCGGCGCGGTCTTCATGCGGTAGCGCTGGAAAAACAGCGTCAGAATGAATTGCGCGTTCATATAACCCAATTGGGAACCGATGCAGCGATGCGGACCGGTGCCGAAGGGAATGAAGGCATTGATCGGCCGGGCCGAGACCACGGCGCGATCGGTGAACCGGGACGGATCGAACTTGTCCGGCTCGGGCCACCAGCGCTCATCGCGATGCAGGGCGTACACCGAGACGCCGATAATGGTGCCGCGTGCGATGAGATGCCCGTCGATGACATCGTCGTGCAGGGCGATGCGCGGGTGGAAGGGATGCCCCTGCATGCGCTGGCCCTCATCGAAACAGGCTTTGGTCCACTCCAGGCGTTTGAGATCGGCGTATGTGGGCCGATCACCTTGCAGCTCATCCACTTCCGCGATGAGCTGTTCCCGCGCCTCGGTGTTCTCCGCGAGCAGCGCCAGTGTCCACGACACCGAGGCCACGACGGTTTCGTAGCCGCCCGCAATGAGAATGGCGAGTTCGGCGATGAGATCCTTGCGGTTCAGCGGGGTGCCGTCCTCATTGCGTGCGTCCAGCAGCACCTGCAACATATCGACGCTCTCGATCGGATGCGTCAAGCGCCGCTCGATCTGATCCTCGATCCACCGCGAGATGCGGAACCACGCCGCGGGCAAGGTGTCCCGGCCCGGGAACGGGACCATTTTCGGTATGGGACTGAGGAATACGGCCGCGGCGAAGGAGCCGAGCAGCATGCGCAGATCGTGATCGAGTTGTTCGATTTCCGCATCGGAGGGGGAGATGCCGAACATGGCGCGCATGAACGCGGGCATGGTCAGCCAGGCGATCTCGTGTTGTAGATCGATGGTCTCACCGGCGTCGGCCCGGTCGCCCCATTTGTCTATGCGAGTGGCGAATTCGTCGACGATCTCGTCCGCCAGCTCGGCCAGCGAGCTGTGCTTGAACATGGGGGTGATGAGCTTGCGTCGCTGCCGTAGCGGATCGCCCTCCAGCAGCGGGATGGTGCGGCCGATGACTCGGTGCGCGATCGGCGCGTAATGCCCGATCATGGTGTACTTTTCGACGTCGCTCATGATGTAGCGGACCAGGTCGGGGGTATTGACCACCACCATGTCCAGCGCCGGTACCGGCAGCCGGAATATATCGCCGTATTCGTTCGCACAACCCCGCAGATACTCGAACGGATCGGCTTTGAACTCCCGCAGTACACCGGTCACCGGGCGGCCCACCGGTCCGGGCGGCAGCGTCAGCTTGCGGCGCTTGGCGACCACCGATTTGCGCACCGCCCGAACGGGATTGCGCGTCAGCGCGTACTTGTCTCGTTGGGGAATGCTCATGCGTTGACCTCGACCTTCGCCGA
The DNA here is from genome assembly GCF_036327755.1 of Nocardia sp. NBC_01503. Classification (NCBI taxonomy): domain Bacteria; kingdom Bacillati; phylum Actinomycetota; class Actinomycetes; order Mycobacteriales; family Nocardiaceae; genus Nocardia; species Nocardia sp. NBC_01503. The sequence continues at coordinate 7,700,613 of NZ_CP109596.1, read as the reverse complement.
ATCACCGGACTGTGCGGCGGCTTTGCGCAGGCGGACGACGGACGGTGCGTAGGCCGCGAAGACGACGGCTCCCAGGTTCAGCAGGGTCGACACGATCGCCAGGGCCCACGACGTCGCCCGGGAGGCATCATTGTGAATGGCGTAGTAGCTCGGCAGGGTGCAGAGCAGGGTGTAGGCCAGGTACACCGCAGGAGCGATGAACGGCACCACCACAATTCGCCGCCAGCCGTGCAGATGCGGGAGCATGATCGTCATCACCCAGGCGATGACGACGAACATGCCGCCGTTCTGCACCAGGCTCGGCATGGGAATGCCGAAGACCAGCGCGTCATTGCTGTAGTAGAGCATGACGCCGTAGTGGCAGCTGATCATCTCGCCGAGGCACTCGGTGATGGAAATGAAAGCGGCGAACGCGAATAGCGCCTTTGCCGGTCGACCCTGTTTGACGATCAGGTACGCGGTTATGGTCGCGATACCGATACCGCCGACGTAGGTCACCCACATATGCCAGGGGAGTGGCCGATCCACAATGGTCGTGACGGGATCGATGACATTGGTGAGATAGGTTGTCGCCCCGATGAAGTCGAGCCAGGGCTCCACGTAGAACGGGAACACCACCAGCGCGCCGACGGTAATGAGCCCGAGCAGGACCAAACTCTCACGGTCCTTGGCCAGCCGTAGGCCGATGGCGTACACCAGCGCGCCTAGCACCGAGCAGATGGCTACTCCGAGCAGCAGCCAGGTTGCCAGCGGCCCCGCCTCGGTGATCGGAGGCGGACCCCAGTTGCCTGCCAACACTTGCACCATTGCAATGTTCCTTCCGGGTACTGCTGAAGATTTACAACGAAAGTTGTCTATTACCGCGACTCAGTCGGCGGTGTGCACCGCGATCGCCGCCGCTGGGCAACCCAGCTCGGCGGCCTGGACGGCTGCGGTGAACCGATCGGCCACCGGCACCGGTCCGGTCGTTCCTCGCGGGTGATTGTGCAGTTCAACGACGTCGTCGGGAAACTCGAAGACCTCCGGGGCCAATCTCGCGCACAATCCGGATCCCAGACACAGATCCTGATCGACCTCGACAACGATGTCCTCGGTCATCCCGCACTCCTCTGCACTCACCATCGCCGAAACGCAATAATGACATCAGATATTGTCAATATTGGAGCGAAAGGTCAACCATGGGTTTTATTGGGTTGATCAGCCGTTTCGGAGTGGCGGTAGGGGAGCGATCCTCAGCGCATGGCGTTTTCGATGATCAGCACGAAGTACTGCCGAGCCAGTTCGCGGGACTGCTCGTCGGTATCGATGGACAGACTGCTGGTCATGACCGCCGATGTTCCGCCGACCGCGAACTGACGCAAAACCCGGACGGCTCCGGGAGTAACTGACGGTTCTATCAGCGTCGCATTCGCCAGTAGCTATCGTTGGGCTGACCTCAGATCGCCGCTGCCGGTCGATCTTCCACTGCTCCCGCGCTCGATCGTTCGGTCAGCGCGCCCTGCGGCATTAGCGGTCGTTGCCAAGTCATCGCCAACGACCCATTGCGACCTCGACGAGACACCGCTCCCAGGGCTGGATAGGTAGAGGATGCCTGGCCAGTCACCTAATGCCCCACTGCGCGTGTCACCCTCCGAGAGCCGCCGTGGCTGCGAAGATGACCGTGTGCCGATGCCTGCCCGAGGCGATCGGTGGGCAGAAGGGAGCGGAACTCATGACAGCGCACCACAAACGGCGATGGATGATCCGGTCAACTTTCACCGCGATGGGCGTCGGCGCGGTATCCGTGCTCGGATTCAGCCGGCCGGCACTAGCCCGACCCCAACCTGAACCTGAAACTTGCAAAACTCAGGTCATGAACTTTATGAACTGCCTCACGCTGGGACTCGGCGAGAAATGCTGCGGCGGGGTCGTCGAAACCCCTGAGTGTTATTGCGAAGTAGATCGATACGCCTACGTCAGACCGGGCAAGAATCAACCCGAGGTGCGCGTCAGCGAACTGGGCCTCTCGTGCTTGAAGAATCTGAAATGCAAGAGGTAGGAGAGTTGCTGTGCAAGGCGATGCCGTTGTAGCAGTCGGTGTACTCGCCGTGCGACTGGTCTTGGCCGCGGTGCTGGTGACTGCCGGATTGGCGAAACTGGGCCGCGGGGTGGACCTGCGCGCAGACATCGAGCGCTATCATCTGGTGCCGGTCCGCGTGCTTCCGTTCGCAGCTTTCCTGCTGCCGGCACTGGAACTTGTACTCGGCACCGCGCTGCTGCTCAACCGCGCCACCCCCGTCGCCGCCATGGTCGCGACGGCGATGTTCGCGGCGTTCACGACCGGGATCGTCGTCAACCTCCGCCGCGGCCGAGCGATCAACTGCGGCTGCCACGGCGTCCTCGGCGACATCACCCTCAGCTGGCCCCTGGCCACCCGCAGCCTCGCCCTCACCATCTGCGCTGCCGTGCTCGCTGGTACCGCCGCCGCCGGAACTGTCGCGGTCTCCACCGCCGACACCATCGCCACCGTCGTCGCGGTCCTGCTCGGCCTGTGCGCAACCCGCCTCGCCGCGCTCAGCTACGCCCTGAACCGCAGCCACCACCGACTCGCTGACCTCATCAGCGCCACCCCATCCGGAAGGCGATAATCGTGACCTGGCCATGGATCACCGTCGTGTGCCTGCTCGCCTTCATGGTGCTCGCCCAAGCACTCACCCTGACCGGGCTCATCACCCGCACCACCGCCGCCCTGGAACAGGTCGAAACCCTCCTGACCCGTAACGGCGCACCAGGACCCGCTCCCGGCACCCCTCTTCCGACCCTCACCCTCTACCACCACGAACAACCCATCCGGCTCGACCAGCGATACGCGGGTCAACCCCTGCTCTTGCTCTTCCTCTCCAGCGGCTGCCCCCACTGCACCCGCCTGGTTTCCGCTTTCGCCGACACCCCCGCCGGACCACCCATCACGGTGCTCGCCATCAGCGACACCGACGATCACGCGACTACCCTTCCTTCCTGGATCACTCCACTGCGCGATCGGGAGGACACCTTCCTCACCGCGCTGGGCATCGACCGCGTCCCCCTAGCCCTCGCCATCAACCCCGACCACACCGTCCACACCGTCCAAACCCCCACCACCCCAGCCAGCCTGCACACCCTCGCCGAGGCCCTCACCGAGCCCCACGAGGTTCCACTGACACCAGTGGGCCTCTGAGAAACCAGATGCAGGGTTCCAGTTAGCCAACCGCCACGACGCGGACCTCCGCGCCGAGCATCACGCACTCGGGACTGCCCTCTCCGGACTCACTGGGGCGATTCAGTTTCCCTGGCCTGAGCCAGGGGCGTTTCGCCGACTGCGGTTCGCGTCCTGGTTGCCGGGGCGTGCTTGACAGCTTGGTGCAGGGGCATCGGTGCTGTGTCCGCGCGGACCTTCGGCATCAGGTTCCTTGCGGCGCAAGGTCGGCTTTGTGGCATGACGTATGTGGGAATAAGGCGTCGTTCCTCTGTCCTGAAATCGTGGACCAATCGTGGACCAATGCTCTCTGAGGCGAGGGTCGTGTGGACCGATCATGGACCACCCGATCTGCCCGCACCGCCCGTAGGCAGCGGGTATGCTCGATATGCATGCGGGAACAACGAGCGTTCCGTGCGTGAAATGTCCCTATCGGGTACCAACATTTGACTGGGGGTCAAGTGGTCGCAGGTTCAAATCCTGTCAGCCCGACAGGTTTGCAGGTCGGAGCGGGTTTCCCGCTCCGACCTGCTTCTGTTTTCGGGGAAGAATTCTACAGATCTTACGGCTGCTTGAGCCGGTTCGAAACGCTCTGACCAGGTCTTTTTCGGTTCCAAAACCACTTGACCCGCTGTCAAGTAGGGTTGGGAATGAAACGCCTTGTGCCGCTTGATCTTCCATGTATTGACTCGTCGGTCTGTCGGAATTGTGGACCAATTCGTGGTCCGCGATTGGTCCACAAGGCGTCTTGGGTGCGTAGGTGGCCCATTGGCCCATTGGCCCATTGGCCCCGTGTCGCCTTGACGCAATGACTACGTCATCATATTGTTGTGTCATGTTGTTTCCCACGCCCGCACTAACCGCAGCCGACGTCCGCGTCCTGGCGGGTGTGGATCGGATGCGCGATCAATTACGCCATGAAGTTCAGGCCAAACCCGGCAAATGGGCGGGTGGTCTCCGCAAATTCCTCACCGCAGACTCCGTTGCCGCGTCGAACTCCATCGAGGGGTTCAAAGTCTCCACCGTTGATGTGGAAGACCTCATCGCAGGCGAACGGGACGTCGAGGTCTCCGAGGAGAACAAGGCCGAGACACTCGCCTACGAGCGGATGATGACCTACATTCAGACCCTCCACAATGTAGACGATTTCGCGTACAGCAAAGGCTTCCTCAATGCGTTGCATTGGATGTTGCAAGGGCACCGGCATACCGAACGTCGCTCAGCCGGGCAATGGCGACCGGGCCCCGTCTACGTGACCGACCCCCGCGACCCGAGCATCGCCGCTTACACCGCACCCGATGCCGACCACGTACCAGCGCTAATGGGAGAACTCGTCGAATGGCTCAATACCGACGACGGCACACATCCACTCGTTCGCGCGGCGATGGCACACCTGCACCTCGTGTCCATCCACCCCTGGGCCGATGGCAACGGACGCATGTCAAGATCGTTGCAGACACTGATGATCGCCAGGGAAGGTGTTCTCGCACCGGAGTTTTCGTCCATTGAAGCGTGGCTTGGCAGGCCTGGAAACACCTGGGAGTACTACCAGGTGCTCGGTCGCCGCGGCTCCACTTATCACCCGGATCAGGATGTATCCGAATGGATTCGATTCAATCTGACCGCCTACCATCAGCAGGCCCAAACCGTGTATGCCCGTTGGGTTCGGTCCGGTACGGTATGGGCGATGCTCGAGGAGTACGTCGCAGGTGCGCACCTGGACGAGCGCGTCATCAGCGCACTGCACGACGTCGCGATGTCCGGCCGAGTCCGGCGAACCCGCTACGAGCAATCCGAAGGGCTAAGCCTGCAGCAAGCACAACGCGATCTACGCGACCTCGTTGCGCTTCGGGCACTCGAACCTGTCGGTAAGACCCGAGCCCGCTTCTACACTGCTGGATCGGCCTACCCCACAACTGTGTTGGAGGTCGCCAGCACTCCAACCACCCTCGAAAGCCCCTACTAGCGTCGTCGCACTCGTGGGACTGCTGCATGGCAGGTCAACCTGTCACCTGATCTTGCAGCAGTCCCCATCTTGTGCGTTCACCGAATTAGCGAGGTCTCCGACTGGGTTGGATACCGACCGTCGAGCCTGGTGGGCCGTTGATCAGCCTCCGGATCCCGAGGGAGGAAGGGCCGATCCCGGTGCGACGCCGGTGATAGCGGCTCCGGTCATGCTGTCGCCGCCCCGGCAGATCGGGGTCAGCGTCATCGTCGAATGTGGATTGACGACGACGCTCATCGCGTTGGTGTAGGGAGTAGGGGCGGTTGGTTGTTGCCCGGGCATGGGCGGAGTGTTGGCCGGGTTGGTCAAACAGTAGGTCACCCCCGACGCCACATAGGGTTCGTCGGAGTCGTTGGTGCAGCTCAACCCCTCGCAGTTCACACCGGGGGCGAACTCCTGCGCCCGCGCTGCTCCGAATGCCGACAGCGAGACAGCCATAACCCCTACCGCTAACTTTGAAGCCTTGACCAGCAGATCACTCACCGCCGCGCCTCCTACGTCGAAAACCATTGCGATGGAGCGGATTCGGGCCGTTCGTAAGAGGCGTTGTCACCGTTGTCCGGCCTTCGATCACGGTGCGTCAGCCCGCGTTGCCGGTGCATTCGGTGTGCGCGATCGCGGCGGGTGGGTTGCCCGCGCTCAGCGACACCAGGTCGGGTGGGCCGAAGGCGTCGAGTGCGGCGCGTTCGGCTTCCTCCCGGGTGTGTCCGACTCCGCCGAGCAGTCGGTGGTTGTGTTGGGCGATGGATCCGCAGCCGTCGACGAACCGGGCCTGCACCGCGCAGTTACCGGACTCGCAGTGCCGTAGTGCGGCGTCATCGGCCTCGGCCCAGTTGGGATAGTTGACCGCCCACATGACCCCGAAATGGTCCCCGAGATCTTCGGTGGCCAAGGATCCGTAATACCGGCCGTCGGGTCCGGGCTCGGCAGCCGCCACACCGATACCGGAGCCGCCCACCACAATGGCGGCCATCGCGAGAAGTCCGAATAGCTTGGGCACCAGCGCCATTACCGTCGCCTCCTGCTCGGAGAACCGCCTTCGGGCCGACCTCGGACCCGAGAACCGGATCTATGTCGATGCTGTGACTACGCGAAACCTCATGCCCGTCGCCGCCCTGACGGTTCTACGGCGACATTGCCAACCAGCTATTGACTAGCTAAGCGCTTGCGTGTCGATTCCGCCCCGGAATCGCATAACAATCGTGACTCCCTTCGGCGGTGGTCCGGTCGGCGGCATGGCCTGCCGCCCGAAGTCGGTTTCGACTACGGCACCGTGCCGTGCCCGGCGTGGGCGAAGGTGCCGGAAGGAGTGAACGGGCGGCACGATTGGATCTCGTCGTTAGGGCAGGTCACGGCGGCGATGTGAGGCAGGTGACATTGATGCTGCACCGCCGCGGGGCTCGGGGCGTCTTGCGGGGGATTGTTGGTGTACGGCAAATGAACGAGTGATCACGGGCGGCGTTGACGATGGTCTATGGATTGCCAAAGAATTGCTGTCAATGTTCACTTACCGCATCCGAATTGGACGTACGTCCAGCGGTGATCGGAATACGTGCGACCGGTCGCGATTGGTTCTCGATCGGCACACCCTCCCGGAAAGTGAGCTGACAATGCGTGTTCACCCCATCACCCTCCTGGCCGCCGCGTCCGCGGCAGGCACCGCCGCTCTGCTGCTGAGCGCGGGAACCGCTTCTGCCGCAACGCCGTTCGCCGGTCCCGATATGAGCGGTGTCGTGCTCTCTCCGAGTGAGACCGCCGCACTGACGGGGAGCCCGATCCCCGGGGCGATCGACGCACTGGTCCCGGCCGGTGCCCAGCGCGTGGACCTGGAACCCGATTCCCAGCTGGCGTTGCCCGATGGCAGCACCTACGCCAGCACTTACGAGATCGCCGCCGAGGCCGCGGCGCACCCCGGCGGCGGAACTTACGTAGCGGTCTTGAATCCCCTCGACCCGCAGGACCCGGGCGCCGTGCTCGCGGTCGGGCAGTACTGGTAACCGCGTCGGACCGAAAAGCGTTCGAGGCGTAGGACTTCAGGTCATGACGAGGCTGCTCCCGAACCGGTCGGCACGCCGGGACCGTCCGAGGGCGAAAGTCCCGCCCGCTGGTGGCGTTGGCCCGATGGCAGGGCGGGCGGGCAGGCGGATCGTGAGGTGATGAGCAATCCCACCCGTGCGGGCGCGACTCGTCCGCCGCCCTCGCGCCATAATCCGGTTCGGGTGGCTCTGGTCGAGGAGGACTACATCGTCCGCCACGCCCTCGCCGATCTGCTGGAGTGCGATCGCACCATCGCGATCGTAGGTGCGGCCGGCACCGTCGCCGCCGCGCGGGCGCTGCTGTCGGCGGTGCGGCCCGAGGTGGTGATCCTGGACCCACACCTGCCCGACGGCGATGGACTCGAGCTGTGCCGGGTCTTGCGTGCCGAGCACCCCGCGATTCGGTGGTTGATCCTGAGCGCCGACATTGCCCCCGAGGCGATGCTCGCCGCGATCCACGCCGGCGCGGCCGGATATATGGTCAAGGACCTGACCGAACTCGACGTGGCGGGCGCGGTCAAAGCCATCGCCACCGGACACTCGCGCCTGGACCGGCGTCCTGTGCCCAGCCTGACCCATCCGTTGCGCCACCACGACGGCGCCCATCACTCACCGGCCTGACGCTGACCACCATGGAGATGAACGATCCTGCTGCTGCTCGCGCAGGGATTGACCAACAAGCAGATCGCGCACCGACTGTTCTTCTGCGAGAACACGATCCGCAACAATCTCCTCGCGCTGACCCGCAAACTCGGCCTCGACGACCACACCCACCTCGCCGAGCACTCCGCAGCCCTCACCGTGTCCTGCCCTCCGAACTCCTGCCGGTAGAGCCCTGGAATCTCCACGAGACCCTCGGTCGACGAATTCGCTGAGAGTCACCATCGAAAGGCTTTGCACCGGAACAGTTCTGACCAAAACCAGACAAGCGAGGGCCGAGTCCGCGCGGGTGCGGACAACCGAAGCGCACTATTCTGCCGCGACCCGCGTGCCTGGCTCGGGCGGGTCGGCAACGCGGCGGCAAAGTGAAAGATCGGCACATGGCGGGGTCGACGATGCTGCACTCATGTCCGAGGGGGTAGCGCGTGCCCGACCTAACCAGCCGCGAAACATGGTGGGTCGAAACGGATACGGGGGTCTCGTCGCAGCCGCTGTATGTCATCGGCTGGCTGAAGGGTTGGCAAGCGATGGTGGCAGAGAATTCTGGTGGCGCGAAGCGACTGTAACGCAGGGTTAAGCCGGTCTTGTGCGTGCGCCGACTACGAGTGTGAAGAGCACGTGGCCTTGGGTTTGCCAGCAAACCGTCGCTCGAGCGCCTCGCTCCATACGGACAAGGCTCGTGCGTGTCGTTGTTCGCGGGCGCAGGGCCTTCAGGTATGTGAGTACGACTGAATAGTGTTGACACCTAGGCGATCTGGTGCAGCCGCTACCGCCGCTGAGTAGACGGCAATGGGGGTGGTGCCGTTCGTGCGGTGCGGGGCGCGGTCGACTCCCCTCGGGGTTCCGCGGGTTTGCTGCGAGGTGTTTCGGTCGCGAGAATTCGCTGTTAACGCTATGGCTTCCTCGGATATCAGCTGCTATCTTCGGCCTGACCAAAATTTCAGTCAATATGCACTGCGCGGACTGGTGGAAATGATGAGTGACTTCTCGCGTCGGAGAATCCTTCGTGGTGGAGCGGGGGTGGTTGGCGGGGACGCTGTGCTGGCGGCAGCGGCATCGCGGGCGTGGGTTTTCCCGCAGCTTCGGCTATACCCGGGGAGTGGCTGATGCCGTCCGAGTGGGCGGCGCACGCGCGCACCTGCATGGCATGGCCGCCATCGGGCTCGGTGTGGCAGGGCTCGGACGGTATCGCGGTGCAGAACGATATCGCGGGATCGCCCGGGTGATAGCCGACTTCGAGCCGGTGGTGATGCTCGCCGAGTGGCCCCAGGGGTGTCAGGGGTATCGATCCGCTCTTCAGCGGGTGGGGCGGTAAGCGGCAGCTGAGCGTGGGTCGCTCGGGCTCGAAATTTTTTTGCCAAAGAACTTAACTAAAATTTTAGTCAGGATATGGTGGCTGACATGAAACACACTGTGAGCGGGATCGAACCGTCGTGGCGGATGCCCGCGGAGTGGGCAGCGCACGAGCGGTGCCTGATGGCGTGGCCGACCCGAAAAGACCTGTGGGGGCCTTACTTCGAAGAGGCCAAGGCCGAGTACGCGGCGACCGCGAACGCGATCGCCCGGTTCGAGGCGGTGCTGATGATCGTCGCTCCCGGACAGGCCGACGAAGCGCGCGCCATGTGCGGTGAGGCCGTCGAGATCGTGGTGCTCTCCATCGACGATTCCTGGATCCGGGATTCGGGCCCGCAGATCGTGCTGGACGCGGAGGGCAATCGCGCCGCGGTGGACTTCGGATTCAACTCCTGGGGCAATAAGTTCCTGCCCTACGACCAGGACGCGACGATCAGTGAGCGTGTGCTGGATGTCCTTGGCATAGAACGGTTTTCGTCGGACATGATCCTCGAAGGCGGAGCGATCACCGTTGACGGCGAAGGGACGCTGATCACCACCGAACAGTGCCTGCTGCATCCGAACCGCAACCCGTCGATGTCGCGGGAGCAGATCGAGGCGGAGCTGCGTCACCGGCTCGGCGTCACGAAGATCATCTGGCTGCCCTATGGGCATTTCGACGACGCGCACACCGACGGTCACGTCGATGGCGTATGCACGTATGTGCGCCCGGGTGTGGTGATCGCGCAGACCTGTACCGATCCCGATATGCCGGACTTCGAGCGGATGGCCGCGAATCTGAAGGTGTTGCGCGAGAGCACCGATGCGGCCGGTCGCCCCTTCGAGATCATCGAGTTGCCGCAGTTCCCGATCACCGTTCTACCCGACGGCACCGAAACCATGGTCGCGTACGCGAACTTCTACATCGCCAACGGCGGCGTGATCGTGCCGATCGGCGGGCACGAACTGGATGCGGCGGCGCTGGCGACGCTCGCGCGGGCGTTCCCGGATCGCGAGGTGGTCGGTGTGCCGGGAAATATCGTGGCGTACGGCGGCGGTGGAGTGCACTGCATCACCCAGCAGATTCCGGCGGCGGGAGCCCGTCGATGAGCGCACCTGACCATCCGATGACGCAGCGCGTCGACGAGGATGGGGGATGGGTCGTCGTCACGGCGATCGGCGCGCTGTTCCCGTCGCCCGCACGGGTCACCCCCGCCACCCGCCCGCCGGTCCGTATCGGCGCCGTGCAGACGTCCTGGCATGCCGACCCGGACGAGCACAAAGCCGTACTGGGCGAAGGCATTCGGCGGGCCGCGGGGCTCGGCGCACAGGTCGTATGCCTGCAGGAGCTCACGCTGAGTCCCTACTTCGCGACGGTTCCGGACCATGCCGGTGCCGAGCGGTATCGCGAGAGCATCCCCGACGGTCCGACCATCGCGTTCGCTCGGCAGTACGCCACCGAGCTCGGTGTGTTCGTGCACGCTTCGCTGTACGAGCGCAACGACAGTCGCCTGGGCTTCAATACGGCGATTCTGGTCGGACCGGACGGGGAACTGCACGCGAGAACGCGAAAGCTACACATTCCAGCGTTTCCCGGTTACCACGAAGACCACTATTTCGATTCCGGTGACAGTGGATATCCCGTGATCTCCGCGGCCGGAGCCGCATTCGGCTTCCCGACCTGCTGGGATCAGTGGTTTCCCGAACTGGCGCGGGCATATTCGCTCGGCGGCGCGGAAATCCTGGTCTATCCCACCGCGATCGGCTCCGAACCCGAATCCCCGGACTTCGACACCGAGCCGATGTGGCATCAGATGATCGCCGGCAACGGGCTGGCCAACGCCACCTTCATGGTCGCGGTCAATCGCATCGGACATGAGGGCGGCACGAACTTCTACGGATCCTCGTTCATCTCGGATCCCTACGGCCGCACCATCGTTCGCGCGCCACGTGATCGGGACACGGTGCTCGTCGCCGATCTCGACCTGGATCAGCGTCGCGACTGGCTCACCTTCGGGCTGTTCGACACTCGCCGACCGGCCAGCTACGGCGTGCTGACGGAATCGAATTCCGCGCTGCGCGAGACCTCCTGAAACATCCCCACCAGATCGAAACCAGGTTCCACGATGATGACAAAGGGTCGTATACGTGCCATAGCGGTGGCCGCGTGTGTAGCCACCATGCTGACGGGATGCTCGGGCCGCATCCCGACTTCGTCTTCGAACGACAGCGCTTCGCTGATCAATCTCTCGCCGAACACCCCCGCGGCCTCGGGCGGTGTGGACAGTGCCACCTGGGCGCTGTATCGAGATCCGACGACGCTCGACCCGGCGACGGCGTTCGACTACCCGGAGAACACCGTCATCGCCACCATGTGCGATGCACTGCTACGCCAAAAGCCCGACGGCAGTATCGCTTCCGGTCTCGCCAGCGAATACCGATACCGCACACCCACCGCACTGGCACTGACGATTCGGCCCGGCGTCACCTTCTGGGATGGCAAACCGCTGACCGCGGACGATGTGGTCTTCAGCCTCGAACGCAACCGTGATCCGAAACTCGGCGGCTTCTACGGCAAGGTCTTCGATCGGGTCTCCACCATCACCGCCGAAGACGCGAAGACGGTGCTCATCACCCTGACCCAGCCGGACTACTGGCTCACCGGCGAACTGTCGGCCATGCCCGGGATCGTGGTCGAGAAGGCCTTCGCACAGCAGCAGGGCCAGAAATTCGGTACGCCCGACGGCGGCACCATGTGCACCGGCCCGTACCGGCTGGCCAAATGGACCCCCGGCGAATCACTCAAACTGGCGGCCAATTCGGCCTACTGGGACTCCACGCTCACCCCGCTGACGAAAAACATCGCCTTCAAAGGCATTCCGGACGCGGCCACCCTCACCACCGGACTGACCACCGGCGAGATCGACGGCAGCTGGATCACCGACACATCGAATCTGTCGCAGTTGCAACGCACTTCGACGGTATCCGTACACTCCGGGCCCACGCTGGAAACGGAGTTCCTCATCCCGTCGAACCTGACCGGAGTACTCGGCGATATCCGAGTCCGGCAGGCGCTGTCGCTGGCCTTCGACCGCCGCAGTTTCATCAATGCCGCCTATGCCGGTAACGCACTGGAACCGAGGCTGTCGACCAACCCCGGCACCTGGGGTTATGCCAAGGACTCCTTCAACGCCGCCTGGAACGCCGCGCCGGAGGTCACCCGTGATCTCGACAGGGCCAAGCAGTTGATTCGCGAAGCCGGTGCGACCGGAAAACCGCTGGTGATAGGAACATCCACCGGTATGGCAACGGTGGCGACGGTATCGAACGCCTGGCTCGAGGTGGCCACCGCGATCGGGCTGGACGCGAAATTGTCCAATGTGTCGCCGGAGAACTACATCAATTTCTTCACCGATCCGAAGGCCCGCGAGGGCGTCGACGCGTTCAGCACCACGACCTACGGCGACTACGCCGACCCGGCGGCACTGATCTCGACCTATGTGCTGCCCGGCGGGAACCAGAACTACTCGGGCTATGAGAACCCGGCGCTCACCGATTTGCTCAATGCCGCACGCGCCGAAGCGGATCCGGCCGCCCGCGCCCGGGATGTGATCGAAGCCGAAAAGCTCGTCATGCACGATCTGCCCTGGATTCCGGTCGCGCACCCCACCTCGTTCCTCGTGCTCAACAACAAACTGACCGGGGCTCCGACCTCGTTCTGCTACATGCAATCCCCGGCGCTCGCGATGCTCGGAGCGAGGGGTTGACATGGGTAGATTCCTCCTGCGCCGCGGCGCTTTGCTGCTGGCGACACTGTGGGTGGCGAGCATCGCGATATTCGGTGCGCTGTACCTGGCTCCCGGGGACCCGATCGCGGTATTGACCGGGGGCAGGCAGATCACGCCGGAAGCGCGCGCCATCCTCGTCGCCAGATACCACCTGGACGATCCGTTGCCGGTGCGCTACTGGAACTGGCTGACGTCGGCTCTCCATGGTGACTTCGGCTATTCGATGACCAGTCGCCAGGACGTGTCTACGGTGATCGCGCAACGCGTGAGCACCACAGTCGAATTGGTGGCCTACGCGGCGGTCATCGTCATTGTGCTCGGCATCGGCGTCGGCGTGCTCAGCGCGCTGAAACCCGGGATCGTCGACAATATCGCGCTGCTGTTCACCACGGTGCTGGCGGCGGTTCCCTCGTTCGTCGCCGCTTTGCTGCTGATCAGCGTCTTCGCGGTGAAGCTGCACTGGCTGCCCGCTCTCGGTGAGGGACAAGGGTTCTCGGATCAACTCGCCCATCTCACGCTGCCCGCCATCGCGCTGGCGAGCACCTCACTGGCCTTGGTCGCGCGCATCACCCGCGCGTCGGTCCGCGCCGAATCCAGCGGTGAGCGTGTGCAAACCGCGGTGAGCCGCGGGATTCCACCGGGGGTGATCCTGCGCAGACATGTGCTGCACAACGCGTCGATCCCCATCATGACCGTGACGGGTCTGACGATCGCCACCTTGATCGTCCTGGTGTCGATCGTCGAACAGGCCTTCAGTTTGAACGGGCTGGGCGCGACCCTGGTCAAGGCCGCGGCGAACAAGGATTTCAGTGTTGTGCAGGCGATTTCGCTGCTCATGGTGGCGGCGTTCGTCATTGTCAACGGCATCGTCGATCTGCTCTACGCGGTGCTCGACCCGCGGGTCAGTCTCGGAACGGCGGCGAGCTGATGGCTATCACGCTGCCTCGGGCCACCCGCATACCGTCGATCCAACGGCTGCGTGGGATCGGCTGGTTCGGGTACGCATGCGCTGTAATCATCGCTCTCGCTGCGATTGTCGCGACCTTCGGTCCGTTCCTGGCACCATATCCACCGAACCAGAGCGACCTGGTGAATGCCTTCGCCGGGCCGAGCGGATCCCATGTGCTCGGCTTCGATTCGCAGGGCCGCGATCTGTTCTCCCGGCTGCTTGTCGGGGCCCGGTCCTCGATGCTGGGTGCGTTCGTCGTGATCGTGCTGGCCATGACCGCCGGCACCACGCTGGCGATTGTGGCGGGTTGGCGGCGCGGCTGGATCGACAATGTCATCTCCTCCGGGTCCGATCTGGTCTTCGCCTTCCCGGGTTTGCTGTTGGCGGTGCTCGTCGCCGCCGTCGCCGGGCCCAGCCAGTGGTCCGCGGCGATCTCGCTGGCCGTGGCGTACACGCCGTACATCGTCCGGATCATCCGCGGCGTGGCATTGCGAGAACGCGCACTGCCCTATATCGAGGCCCTGGAAGTCCAGGGCAGCTCGGCCTGGACCATCTGCGTCAAGCACATCGTCCCGAACATCGCACCGATGCTGGTCGCGCAGGCCACCATCCTGTTCGGCTGGGCCGCACTCGATCTGGCGGCGATCTCATTTCTGGGACTCGGTGTCCAACCTCCGCAAGCCGATTGGGGCGTGATGGTATCGGACGGCAAAACCGGTGTCCTACAAGGCTATCCGGCCGAATCGCTGTATGCGGGCGTCGTACTCGTACTGGTCGTTGTCGCATTCAACATCCTGGGCGAGCGGCTCAACGACCTGCAAGCCAAGGAACGCCGATGACTCAAAAGACATTGCCCACTGTGAAATTCCCGGATGCGGCGGGCGGCGGGACCACACCGCTGGTCGCGGTGCGGGATCTGAATCTGACCCTCGAGGTGCGGGGCGAACAGCGCCTGGTACTGCGCGATGTCTCCTTCACGATCGAGCCCGGCGAGGCACTCGGACTCGTCGGAGAATCCGGCGCGGGCAAATCGATGACCGCGCGAGCCATAGCCCGGCTGCTGCCGGAGCGGGCAAGCGTGACCGGCACAATCCATTTCGAAGACCATGAGCTGCTCAGCCTGCGCGGCAACGCATTACGGCGCGCGCGGACCGATATGGCGGTGATCTTTCAGGATCCCCGGGCCTGCATCAACCCGGTGCACCGGATCGGTGACTTCCTCACCGAACAACTGCGCACCGTCCGCCATGTCGATCGGCGGAACGCGACCCGGCAGGCCCAGGAAGTCCTTTCGGCCGTGGGCATCACCGATACCGCGCGCCGGATGCGCCAGTTTCCCGGGGACCTGTCCGGCGGCATGCTGCAGCGGGTGATGATCGCGGCGGCCCTGCTGGGCAAGCCCAAACTCATCCTCGCCGATGAACCCACCACGGCCTTGGACGTCACCACCCAGTCCGAGGTGATGGCGATCCTGAATGATCTGCGCCACGACACCGGGGTGGCGCTGCTGTTCATCACCCACGATCTCGACCTGGCCGCGGCGGTGTGCGACCGCACCGCCGTCATGTACGCCGGACAGATCGTAGAGGTGCAACCATCGGCCCACCTGCACCGAAATCCGTTGCACCCCTACACCGCCGCACTGGCGCATGCCCGTCCGGATCTGGACCGCCCGGCGCGGCGGCTCGCGGCGATACCGGGCTCGCCCGTCGGAGCGTGGGAGGCCGACCCGTGTTGCGCCTTCTCCGGCCGGTGCTCCTTCGCTCAGCCGGACTGCACCGGATCCGGTCCGATCCCACTCACCCCCGTGCCGTCCGGCGCGGTGCGCTGTGTGCGCACCGACGAGATCCGCGGCGAGCTGAACAGGACTCCCGAATGACGGAATCGGTACTGAGCGTGCGGAATCTGACGAAGCACTTCGGATCCTTCACCGCTGTCGACAATGTCAGCTTCGAACTGCCCGCCGGTTCCGCGCTCGGCATCGTCGGCGAGTCCGGCTCCGGGAAAACGACCGTGGCGCGCATGGTGATCGGGCTCGAACGGCCCAGTGCGGGCACGATCCGCTGCTGCGGCAGCGACCGTTCCACTCCGTCGCGGTCGACTCGGGCTCGGCGAGCGCGGGCGAGCGAAGCGCAGATCGTATTCCAGGATCCGTATTCGAGTCTCGATCCGCGCCAGACGATTCGGGCAGCGCTCACCGAAGCCGTCGGTCTGCACCACCGGATTTCGGGAACCGCACTCGAACAACGGGTCGACGAGCTCGCGGACACGGTGGCACTCGACGCGCGGCTGCTGGCCTCCTATCCGGCTCATCTGTCCGGCGGTCAGCGGCAACGGGTGGCGATCGCTCGGGCACTGGGCGCTGATCCGCGGGTTCTCGTACTCGACGAGGCGGTGGCCGCCCTCGACGTCTCCATCCAGGCGCAGATTCTCAATCTTCTCGCCGATATCCGGGAAAAGACCGGCGTCTCTTATGTTTTCATCACCCATGATCTCGCGGTGGTCCGGCAGGTCACGGAGTTCACCCTGGTTATGGCGAAAGGATGCGTCGTCGAGTCCGGTCGCACCGACGACATCCTGCGCTCGCCACAACACCCGTATACGCGCGCCCTCTTGGGGAGCGTGCCCCGCCCGGGATGGACACCGTGCCACCGGCCGGCGACCGAACCTACCGCGACCATCGACGGACAGGATCCGCAGTGAAAGTGACCGTATGTGAAATCCACAGTGCCGCAGATGAGCTCGGCGCGCAATGGGAGCGGTTGACCGCCCACCTGCAAGAAAGCCGAAGCGAACTGCTGCTGTTGCCGGAGATGCCTTTCCATCCCTGGATGTTCGGCGACAGCGAATACCGACCCGAGCAATGGCAGGCAGCCGAACAAGCACATGTGGAATGGCTCGAAGTACTGGCCGAATTGCCGTGCGCAGTCGCGGCAACCCGTCCGATCACCGAAGACGCGCGCCGCGTCAACCGTGGGTTCACCTTGCTGCACGGTCACTACGCCGACGTGCACACCAAACACTACGTGCCTGCGGAGGACGGTTTCTGGGAAGCGGCGTGGTACCAACCCGGCGCGGGCATATTCGAGACATTCACCGCGGCGCAAGCGAATTGCGGCATGCTGATCTGCACAGACGTGTGGTTCATGGAGCATGCCCAGCAATACGGCCGCGACGGCGCGCACCTGCTGCTCAATCCGCGCGCCAACTACGGCGGCGCCGAGGATCGCGCACTCTGGCAGGCCGCAACCCAGGTCGCCGCCTTCAGCAGCGGTACCTGGGTAGCCACCTCCAATCTGCTACCCGCCGATGCCGAACCGGGCACCGCCGCGCACGCTTGGGTCATGAGCCCCGACGGCGAGGTGGTGGCCGAAACCACCGCCGAGCAGCCCTTCAGCACCGCGGATATCGACCTCGACGCCGCCGTCCAGGCCAAGCGGCGCTACCCCTGCTACATCCGCTGACAAGCGGAGTTCCGCCAATCTCGAAGTACGAGAAGAAAGTTCATACATGCCGTTCCGTTCGCTCGCCGCGACCGCCGCCATCGGTGTGGTCGCCGGAACCGTCCTCTCGGCGGACCGGTCACCGTCGTGGCGCTGATCCAATTCTTCAACGACCTGGCCACGCCGCCCGTCCCGGCTGCCACGAAGTGAGGTGCGCGCATCGATGACCACATGATTCGAATCATGTTGGCGCATCCATCGATTGGCGGCAATGGCCGGGCGATTCGCCTGCCATTGCCGCAGCGTGGAATCTCTGCCGCGTTTACCGCGGCGGGTGGAGTCAGTCGGCGGGACGGCCGGGCAGGTCGTGGGTCGAACAGTGGATACCTCCGCCACCCGCCGCGATGAGGTCGATCGGGATCGGCACGATATCGCGGTGAGCGAAGTGTTCCTGCAGGATGTCGCGGGCACGCTTGTCCGCGCGCCGGTCGCCGAACTTGGGCATGAACACCGCGTCGTTGGCTATGTAGAAGTTCGTGTATGTGGTGACCATATCGTCGTCCTCGCCGGAGATCCGGTCGGGATCGGGCTGGGGCAGATCGATGATCTGCAGCGGGCGGCCGTGGGCATCGGTGGACCGGCTCAGGACCGCTCGCGCCTGATCGGCCGAGCGGGACCACGAATCGGCGGGAGTGCCGGGGAATGCGCTGTCCAGCAATACGATTCCCGGCGCGACAAAGCGGACGAGGCTGTCGACGTGCGCGTCGGTGATGTCCTCCCCATATACCCCCGCCAACCAGATCACCTTTTCGATTCCGAGTGTCTGCTTCAGCTCGAGTTCGATCTGGTCGCGGCCTTTTCCTGGGTTGCGGTTGTTGTTGACGACGGAGCTCTCGGTCACCAGCAGTGTGCCCTGCCCGTCGGTTTCGAACGAGCCGCCCTCGGCGATCAGCGGTGCTTGCTCCCCGCGAATCCGATACCGGTGCAACAGATTACGGGCCACATAGGCGTCGTTGTCGTGGACCTGCTTATTTCCCCAGCCGTTGAAATTGAAGTCGACGCCGACGGTCTCGCCGTGCTGCTCCACGAAGACTGGAACGATGTCGCGGGCCCAGAGATCATCCACTGGCAGCGGGATCACCTCCACCTGGGAACCGCAGGCGCGCTGTGCGGCATCGGCTTGATCGGGACGGGCCAGCATGACGACGTATTCGTATTCGGCGATCGTTCGCGCGACGCGCGCGATGTCCTCGCGCACATAGCGCAGATCGCGTTCCCACACCGCATCGAGAGCAGGCCACGACATGAACGTGAGCGTGTGGCTTTCCCACTCCGCGCCGAGGCGACGACCGCTGGAGTACCCGGCGGGTCCGGGGGAGTGCGCGGTCTCGGCGAACGACCGCTCGAACTCGCGGCGAGGCATGAGGTGATCGAACACGGCGCTCCCAACCTTCGAAATCTGACTAAACCTTCAGTCAAGATCGTACGGTAACGTGTATGGTCGTCAAGCCCGCGAAGCCTGGAAAGAGAAGAATGTCTCGTCGTCGTACCGACATCCTGGAAGCCGCTGTCCGTGTCGTCGCCCAGCGCGGCATTCGAGGACTGCGCGTAGAAGAGCTCGCCAAGGAGGCCGGTGTCTCGACCGCGCTGATCTACTACCACTTCCGGGACCGAGCCGGTCTGGTGTCGAGCACGCTCGATTTCATCAGCAACCGCGCCGAGCAGTACACCGATGTAGCCTCGGATCCCGACGCCGATCCGCGCGGTCACCTCGAAGAGACGCTGCTGCGGGAATTGCAGGACACCCCGATCGTGGTCGAGAACAGTACGGCCTGGGGCGAGTTGCGCGCGTCCGCGGTCTTCCAACCCGAACTGCGTGACCAGTTGCGACTGGCCACCGCGCGCTGGACCGACCACACCAGCGAACTCATCCACAATGCGCAGCGGCACGGCAGCGTCTCGCCCGAGGTGATGCCCGACGATGCGGCCGAACGCCTCACCGCTTTGGTCGAAGGGTTGAGCATGCGCTGGCTCAGCGGCTCGCTGGAACTGTCGCAGGCCCGAAAACTGTTGCATGGCGCGCTCATCGCGGAACTCGGCGAGTAGTCCCCGCGCCGTTCGGAGCCATGCGTCGACGATGCCTATTGAAAGCTGTTGGGGGGCAGTCCGTTTCATTCGGCGAACAGCGGTCCGTGACGGTCCAGGTGCAGGTAGGTATAGCCGGTGGCCGCCATACAGACCACGGTCGCGGTGATGAGCATCGCCCAGCCCACGACCAGTAGACTCAACAGTCCGCCACACAGCGCGCCGATGGCGAACGCCGTGAACAGCAGGAAGTAGCCGAGCCAATCGGCGCAGCTGCCGCCGCTGAGGTGTCGCTCGATGCCCTGGCCCATCTTGACCAGCGTCCCGGTGACGTAGCTCAGCGGCACCGACACCTCACCGTTCTTGACGAACGAGGTGTTGAGTCCACCGACACCGAAGGCCACGAACAGAATCGGGACGAAATCGATCGTGGTCGTATCGGTTGCCGTGTAGCTGAGGGCGTCGATCACCGACGCGAGGGCGAGGCTGGCGGTGGTGAGGAGCGTCGGACCGTGCGGGTGGCCGGACCAGAAGCGCCTACGGCACCAGGATGCGGCCACCACGCCCGCCATGAACGACACGAGCAGCAGGGCGGCGGCGACGGCCATATCGGTCTGGTCGTCGAAATATCCGAGAATGGCTCGCTCGGTGTTGCCGGTCATGAAGGTGACGAAGTAGCCGGAGGTATGGGTGAACGCGGCCGCTCCGAGGAGCCCCGCCAGAGCGGCGAGTACCCAGGACAGTCGGTCCTCGCTGTCGAAAAGCGTTCGCACACTACGATTGCCGGTGCTCGTCACGGTTGACTCCTGGTCATATGGGCAGCAGTGGAAGGTGTTGTCGTGGCCGAGATTCCGGTGATCCCGCGAAGCCGGTGCAGCTCCAGCAATTGGTCGGCGAGCATCCGCCGCAACCGGGCCGAGACGGCACATTCGGCGGCGAACGCTTTAGTGACCGTGTCGTACGCGCGTTGCGCTTGCTCGCGGGAGTGGATCAGCTCTTCGATGACCTCGGCAGCGCCGTGCCGCGCTCTGACCCGTGCCCGAAAGCAGTCCAGGAGCGCCCGATGCTGGTACAGCACGTCGCGGCGCACGCCCGACTCGATACTGAGTTCGGTGGTGGTGAGCCTGCCCGATGCCGACCGCAATGGTGTACCGGCGAGCAGGCGGTAGCTGGCGGCGGTGATCGCCGCGGCGTCGGAGGCGCGATCGCGGGGTGCGCGCACCATCAGAAGTCCGCTCCGCGCGGACCGAGTTCGGTGGTGATCGCGCCGACGAGCAGCGCTCTGGCTCGATCGGCGCTGACAGATCCACTGAGCCACCGCTCGATCAACCCCTCCACCTGTGCGGTGAGTCGCTCGGCCGCCTCCTCCGAATCAGGAGTCCGGGTCGCGAGGCCGGTGTGACGCACCGAGTCGACGAGACCGGCGACATCGCGTGTCCAGGCTCGAGTATTGGCGCGCAGCGGCCCGCGCAAGTCACCGGAGAAGACCGCGCTCGCGCGCAGTTCGCCCCACACGATGTTGTGATCGCGTGCCTCGGGAGTGTCCTGGATTTCGAGCAGCAGGAGCTGTTCGAGCTGATCGCGAGGATTCGGGTAGTCCCAGGCGCTGCCGGTGTGATGCTCGGCCCAGCTGTTGATGTATTCGAAGGCGCGTTGCAGTACGCCGGCTCGATTCCTGAAATGGTGATAGATCAGCGCTGTCGAGACCTCCGCTTCGGCCGCGAGCCTCGACATCCGAAGGCCGCGCACACCGGTCTGCGCGATCACTCTGACCGCTGCTTGCAGGATTCGAGTCTGACGGTCGAGCACGGCACCTCATTCCGCTGCTGGATACGGGACGAACGCATTTCGCTAATCCGCCGGTTCGTGCCGGGCCGTGCAATTGATCCCGGCACCGCCCGAGACGATCGCGTCGATATCGATCTGCACCACTTCTCGGCACGGGAATAGGCGCGCGAGTGCGGATTTCGCGAAGGCGTCGGCCTCTGGGTCGCCGAACTCCGGAGCGACGACCGCGCCGTTACAGAGATAGAAGTTCGTGTAGGTCGCTGCGGAACAGGAGGATTCGAGGGTCGGCCGGGTCCGTGCCGGCCCCTCGAATACCTCGACCCGCAGCGGGCGTCCGGAGGCGTCGTCGGCTGCCCGCAAGATTTCGAGATGACGCTCGGCGATGCCGTATCCCAACGACCGTCGGTCCGAGGGTCGTTGGGATACGACGATGCCGGGGCCGAGCATGGCCCGCGCCTGCTCGATGTCGTCGCGCCGCACCAACATCGACACCGGTTCGAATCGAGCGATGGCCCGCGCGATCCTGGCCAGATCGCGGCGCACCGGCGGCAGCATGTGCCCGCCCCGAATCTCGGCACTGGCGCTGAACGCCATCCAGGTCCACAGGTGCGGATCTCCTTCCGCCGAAGTCACCCAGCGACGCGAATCCGCGTGATGACGGATAACGCCGTCCTCGAACGACAAAGGCAACGTCGGGCGCTCCTCTCATCGGCAATTTCTGTGCGGTCAGGCGACCGTCCGGCAATCGCACTCTAGAAGTTGACTGAAATTTTGGTCAAGATTTGCGAGAGTTGAGTGACCGATGCCACCCGGACCGAAGGCCAAGTCCTGCCGGATGTCCGGTGAGGTCAACAGCGTGAGATCTTCGGAGGGGGAGAGTCCGCCGTCTCGGCTCAGCGAGCCACGGGGTGTGACGCGCACCCGCAGCGTGAGCTCGCGCCCGGCGGCGTCCACGCGTTGTATGGCAATGTCGATGTCGACTCGGTCGGCTTGGTCGGGGATACCCGCGACATGTGGGGTCTCCAGATCGAATCGCTCACCGACCTGCACCCAGATGCCCAGACCGATGGCGGCCAGCGCGGCCACCATCGCGATAGGCAGGATCAAATTTCTTCGCGGTTCGGCTGGACGCTGTGTTGTCAATTGAACCTCACAAATTCCTCATACTGAGTCGAATATGGTGTCCGCGCGCCAGTCTGCTCGACCCCCGCGCGGGTCTGTCGTACCTGGCGTCACTACGGGTTTTGCCGATGCCATGGGGTAGCTGAACGGGATCTGGGCTGCTATCGTCCAGTCTGACCAAAATTTTAGTCAAGATCTGAGAGATCGGAGCAACGATGGGCGAGTTTTCGCGCAGGACAATGTTTCGGACCAGCGCCCTGGCGGTAGCCGGCGGTGCGGCCCTGCTGGCCTGTACGCCGGAGGACGCCGGTGGGCTACTCGGCTCTGGATCGGCGGCCCCGGTCACCTCCGGTGGGCCGTGGCGGATGCCGGTCGAGTCGGCTCCGCACGCGCGCACATTCATGTCCTGGCCGCCGCTGGGCTCGGTGTGGACGGGTCAGGACGGCCCAGGGGTGCAGGACGATATCGCCGGGATCGCCCGTGCCATCGCCCAATTCGAGCCGGTGACCATCCTCGCCGAACCCGCGGAGGCAGATGCCGCTCAGCAAGCATGCGGCTCCGGTGTGGAGGTCGTCCCGATCGCCACCGATGACCTGTGGATGCGCGACAGCGGCCCGACCTTCGTGATCGGACCCAACGGCCTGGCCGGCATCGACATGCACTTCAACGGCTGGGGCAACAAACAGAAGCACGGGCGCGACGCACTGGTCGCGAGCGCATTGCTGACCCGTTTGAACGTGCCGCGCATCGATGCCCCGATCGTCGGTGAGGGTGGTTCGATCGAAATCGACGGCGAGGGCACGCTGATGGCGACGGAGAGTTCGCTGGTCAACTCGAATCGTAATCCGGGCAAATCCCGCGACGACATCGAACGCGCGCTCAAGGAGCTCACCGGCGTCTCAAAGGTGATCTGGGTCAAAGGCGTTGCGGGCCAGGATATTACCGACTATCACATCGATTCCCTCGCGCGTTTCGCCGAGCCGGGCGTTGTGATCATCAGCCAAGCGCCCGACGGCGACGACGTCTGGAGCGGCGCCTACAAGCAGGCCCTCGGAGTACTGCAGAACGAGACCGATGCCAAGGGTCGCAAGCTCGAGATCGTCAATCTGCCCGAGCCGGACCCGAGCAATATCGGCAAGCGCGGCGACGCCTTCCTCGCTTCGTATGTGAACTTCTACGTCGTCAACGGCGGTGTCATCATGCCGAAGTTCGGCGACAGCGCCGCCGACGATCACGCCAAGGGGATCGTCGCGGATCTACATCCCGGCCGCACCGTTGTACAGATCGAGATCAACACGGTCGCCGAGGGCGGCGGCGGCATCCACTGCTCGACCCAGCAGCAACCCGCTGTGTGAGCTTTCGACAATCACCAATCCCCGGGCGGCTGAATCGATGACCGGGGCCCGTCGGCAGCGTCCGGCACCAGGGCGAAACTCCGAGCAGACACGTGGACGACATCACATCCGGGCACTACCGCCTGCGGGAAGTCATCGGAACGGGCGGTATGGGACAGGTCTACCGGGCCTACGACACTCATACCGACCGAATCGTGGCGGTCAAGGTGCTACACGAGCATATTGCCGCGGACCCCGAATTCCGCGAGCGGTTCCGCCGTGAAGCCCACGCCGCCGCGGGTCTCCGCGAACCCCACGTGGTGCCGACCCATCATGTCGAGGAGGGATCGTGGCGTTGGTGGAAGGGTCTGTCGAGCGGGGGGCAACTCGAACTCGATGCCGCGGTGGGGGAGTACTGGCCGGAGTTCGCCGCCGCGGGAAAGGCCGACATCACCGTGGCTGAGCTGCTGTCCCATCGAGCGGGCCTGTCCAGTTTTCGATCCCGCGGCAGGGATCGGCCGTATTGGCCAGGATGGGCATCGATGTCGCCGCGCGGCTGGTCGAGGCGACCCTGGGATCGGTGGCCACCAGGGACGCGGGGATCGACCTGCTCAACACCCGTGCCGGACACGCGGCCGAAGTCCCCGCCGGAAATGCCATCGCCAACGCCCGCTCGTTGGCACGGATGTACGCCGCGACAATCGGTGCGGTCGACGGTGCCCGACTGGTATCTGCCGAAACCGTAAGCAGGGCAACGCAACCGCGAACCGACGGACTCTCCCATCCGAGCCCCCTGCACGTGCTCCCGGTCACCCATCGCTTCGCTCACGGCTACGAACTGTCTCGCCCCGTCAGCCCGATGCTCGGTGAAGGCTCCTTCGGGCACCTGGGCACCGGCGGAAGACTCGCCTTCGCCCATCCCGAATCCGGCCTGGCGGTCGCATACAGCTGCACCGACATGACCGGAACCGACACTGTCGGCCCCGACCGGCGCTGGCTGCCGTGGCTCGCCGCACTGCACGAGACACTTGGCTGATGCCGCTCGGCTGAAGCGGGGCACGGTGGTTCGCTGGCCATGGGCAGCGGGATGTCAACCACGCGGGTTGATACGTGTGAGATAGCCTCGCTACCCGCGAATCGCCTTGACCGCCCGCGTAATTCCCGATGCCGGTGGTCCCGCTCGTGCGCTGAGCGGGACCACCGGTTTGTTCGTGTGATCGGGCTGTTCGAACCGTCAGGCTTTGTCCTGGGCTGAGGTCCGGGCCGGATTGGCCTGCTTCGCGGCTTTGGGATCGCGCTCGTTGTGTTTGGCCTGTACGCCCGCTTCGATCCGATCGCCCAGATCCTTGTCGACATTGCGCCAGTACTCGAACGCGCGGGCAAGCACCGGTGCCGTCACGCCGTTGAGCAGATGGCCGACGATATTGTCGACCAGCCGCCCCCGGGCGGCGTCGTCGAGGACCTCGCGGACCATGGTGCCCGCCTGGCCCCAGTCGTCATCGTCCTTGCGCAGGGTGTACGCCAGTCGCACCATTTCGCCATCGGTATGCCACCCCACGGGCGCACCCGAGACCGCGGGATCGGCATGCGGCCCGCCCTTCGAATTGGGCACGTACACCGGATCACCCGGATTGTGGTGGCGCATCGCGCCGTCCTTGGAGTAGGACCGCACCTGCGCGGCGTGCGGCGAATTCACCGGCAGCTCTTTGTAATTCGCGCCGATGCGGTGGCGATGCGCGTCCGGATAGGAGAACCAGCGCCCGAGCAGCATCTTGTCCGGGCTCGGGCCGGTGCCGGGAACCGCGTTGCTGGGCTCGAACGCGGCCTGTTCGATTTCGGTGTGATAGTCGGAAGGATTGCGGTTCAACGTCATTCGGCCGACCTCGACGAGCGGATAGTCGCCGTGCGGCCACACCTTGGTGAGATCGAAAGGATTGAACCGGTAGGTCTTCGCGTCCTCGAACGGCATGATCTGCATGTGCAGCGTCCAACTGGGGAAGTCGCGGCCGTCGATCGCCTCCCACAGATCCCGGGTGTGATAGTCGGTATCCATGGACGCCATCTGGTCGCCCTCGTCCTGGGTGAAGAACTCGATGCCCTGATCGGTCTTGAAGTGATACTTGACCCAGAACCGCTCCCCGGCGGCATTGACCCACAGATACGTATGACTGGAGTAGCCGTTCATATGCCGCCAGGAACGCGGGATGCCGCGATCACCCATCAACCAGGTCACCTGATGCGCCGATTCGGGTGACAGCGTCCAGAAGTCCCACTGCATATCGTGATCGCGAAGGTTGTTGTCCGCGCGGCGTTTCTGCGAACGGATGAAGTCCTGGAACTTCATCGGATCGCGCACGAAGAACACTGGGGTGTTGTTGCCCACCATGTCGAAGTTGCCCTGCTCGGTATAGAACTTGAGCGCGAATCCGCGCGGGTCCCGCCAGGTGTCCGGGCTGCCGCGCTCACCGGCGACGGTGGAGAAGCGGGCCAGGACCTCGGTTTTGCTGCCCGGTTGGAAGACCGCGGCCTTGGTGTAGGCGCTGACGTCGTGGGTGACCTCGAAGGTGCCGAACGCACCGCCGCCCTTGGCGTGGGGCTGCCGTTCGGGTACCCGCTCGCGGTTGAAGGCGGCCATCTTCTCGATGAGATAGGCGTCATGGAGCAGGATCGGGCCGTCCGGGCCGATGGTCAGCGAATGTTCGTCGCTGGGTACGGGAATGCCGGCGTCGTCGGTGGTGTAATTCGGGTCGGGCATTTCACTCCTCCTCTGCGTAACCTGTTGCGGCTCTACGGATTCGGGCGGCCCCTCACGCGGCGATGGTCTCCTCGATCGCTTCGATGAAGTCCTGGAGGTCGCGGGGGGTGCGGGAGGTGATCAGTGTCCAGCCGTTCTCGGATGAGCGCACCACGGGCCGATCAATCCAGGTGCCCTCGGCATTGATCACGTCGGTGCGCAACGAGGGATATGAGGTCAGGGTCTTTCCGGGCAGCAGGTCGGCTTCCACGAGCAGCCATGGACCGTGGCAGATTGCCGCGATCGTCCTGCTCGCGGTGGCGAACTGCCGAGCCAATTCCACCGCCCGGTCGGAGAGTCGAAGCTTGTCGGCGTTCACGGTGCCGCCGGGTATCACGAGGACGTCGAATTCGTCTGCCTCGACATCATCGAGTGTCTTATCCGGATGCACGGCGACGTCCTTGTCGACGTCGTGTACGAAAGTCTGCACGTCCTCGCTGTTCAGCGCCGCATGCGTGACCTTCGCGCCGTGATCCTTCAGTCGATCGAGCGGTATCAGCAACTCGTCTCGTTCGACACCGGTGTTCGAGGTGACGAACAGTACACGCGCCGCACTGAGTGGACCTGTCACTAGGGCTCCTTCCGCTGTCTGAATGCTCTATCCGGCACTTACCCGGAGAGCCGCCGCCAAAACGGCCGTCGGCGGTACCGGTGCGGAAGTCCTCACGCCCCGGCCGAGTCGCTCTTTGATCGTGATTCCAGGTTTGTCCGATTCTCCCAGGGTAATCGCTTGGAGGTGAGCCCCCTGGGCAGCGTCAACGGCGACGCACTCTCGAGGAGGAGAGGATGCCCCGACAGCAGGATCCAAGGATCAGCACCTCGTTGTCGGTGTCGGCCAAGTCCGGTGATCATGTTCGGCGGCATGGAGTTTCGCCAGCGCTCGGAAAGGACTGAATATGACCGAGAAATCCGATAGTGAGCAGCCCGAAGCCCGTGCCCCCCGGCGGGACGAGGATGAGAAGCCCGCAGTGCGGGACGATCCGGAAGCCACCACCGAAGACCAAGCCGCGAACATGGACTACGAAGGCGACACCCCGAACTAGCGGGCGCCACGAATCCGGTGTCGTCGGTTTGCCATCGGTGGCTCCGGGTAGGCGGCAAACATGATCAATTCGGAGGAGGCCGCCACCGGTCCACTCAGGATCGACGACGTCGTCATCGTGGTGCCGGTGCGTGACGAGCAGCAATTGTTGCAGACCTGCCTGGATGCGCTACTTCGCTGCGCGGAGCGGACGCCTGTTCCGGTGCGGATCCAGCTGGTGCTCGACGCGTGTACCGACCGCTCTGCCCGGGTAGCCGAAGCGGCCGGGGTCGATGTGATCGCGGTTGACGCGCATAACGTCGGGGTCGCGCGTGCGGCCGGATTCGTCGCTGCGGGCACCGGATGCGGTGCGCAAACCTGGTTCTGCACCACCGATGCTGATTCTCGTGTCGATCACTATTGGCTGGATCGGCAGATTCGATACGCGCAAGCCGGGGCGGAGGTTGTCGCGGGTGTTGTCACTGTGGCTGATTGGGATGAGTACACGCCGCAGGTGCGTGCTCGCTACGAGCGCGGGTACCGGGCCGGGCGTGTGGTCGGTCATGTCCATGGCGCGAGTCTCGGGTTCCGGGCCGATATCTATTGGCGTACAGGCGGATTCGTGCCGCTGAGCTCAGGTGAGGACGTGGAGTTCGTGCGCCGGGCCGCTGACCGGGGCGCGCGGGTGGTCTGGGCCGAGGATGTCGTGGTGTCGACGTCCGGGCGTCGATTCGGGCGTGCCCCCGGTGGTTTCGCGGCACATCTGCGGCGACTGGAGTCCTCGCGTTCGCCGGAGGCCGAAAGTGCGTGAGCGGTCCTTGGAATTGCGCGATCGGCTACGCGCACTGTCGAGTTCGGGCCGCTTGATGCTCCCGTTCCCAGGAGGGGGCAGGACGCTGGAGCGGTTCCGTGCACTGGCGGCGTCGAGTGCCGAGGACACCGTGCTGGGCCGCATGATCGAGGCGCACGCCGATGCGGCCGCGATCCTGCACGAGCTCGACGGTCCGGCACCCGCGTCCGGGCAGATCTGGGGGGTGTGGGCGGCCGAGCCGCCTGACCCGGTGCTGCGCGCTCGCGCTACCGCCTCGGGCTGGGTGCTCGACGGGCGGAAGTTGTGGTGTTCGGGTGCGAGCATATGCAGCCACGCGCTGGTCACGGCCCGCGACGGCGAGCAACGTCGGCTCTTCGCGGTGTCGTTGTCTCAGCCCGGCGTGCGGGCGGTGCCGGGGAGCTGGCATGCGGTGGGGATGCGCGAATCAGATTCCGGTGCCGTGGATTTCGACGTCGCCCGGGCTGTTCCGGTGGGCGAGAACGGCGACTATCTGGACCGCGCCGGGTTCTGGCACGGCGCGGTCGGGGTGGCGGCGTGCTGGTACGGCAGCGCCTGTCGGGTGGTCCGTCCGTTGCACGAGCGTGCCGCGCGAGGGCGAGCTGATGAGCATGCGCTCGCGCATCTGGGCGCGGTGGCGGCTGCCCTGAGCGCCGCGCGGCTGGGTTTGTCGGCCGCGGCGGGGGAGATCGATGCCGATCCGGATGGCGACCGCAGCCGCTCCCGTATTCGCGCTCGCACCGTTCGTGCCCTGGTCGAGGACGCGGTAACGGCGACGGTGGATCGGGTCGGGCGGGCGTTGGGCGCCGGGCCATTGTGTATGGACGCCGAGCATGCCCGGCGGGTCGCTGATCTCACGGTGTATGTGCGTCAGAGTCACGCGGAGGCGGATCTGGCCGATCTCGGCCGCGATATCGCCGGACAGGAGTTCATATGGCCGGACCTGTGATCGACGTACGGGCCACGGGTGCTCCCGAGGAGCAGTGGGAATCATGGCGGCAGCGGTGTGCGCCCCTGCGGCTCGCGCCTGTGCCGCGACTGGTCGTCGTAGCCGCGCACCCCGACGACGAGGTGCTCGGCGCCGGTGGGCTCATCGCGATGGTTCGAGCGGCGGGCATCGCGGTCACCCTCGTCACCGTCACCGATGGCGAAGCGTCCCACCCGAAGTCGCCCACCCACAGTCCGTCTCGGTTGGCCGAGCTTCGTATCGGCGAATCATGCCGTGCCGCAAGTGAACTGGGAGCGGAAGCGCCCATCCGTCTGGGTATGCCCGATGGTGATATAGCATCGCACGAAGATTGGCTGGAGGACGAATTAGGTGCTCTGCTCAGCGGTTTCCCCGAACCTGGCACGGTGTGCGCGGCGACCTGGCGTCACGACGGCCATCCCGACCATGAGGCCGTCGGTCGTGCCGCGGCCGCAGCCTGCGCGGCCACGGATACCGAACTGCTGGAATACCCGGTGTGGATGTGGCAGTGGGCCGCGCCGGGACATTCTCGGATACTGCGGTGTGCTCCGGAGGTGCTGGCGTTGCCTCCCACCGCGCACGCCGCGAAATGTCGTGCCCTGGCGCATTTCCGCAGTCAGGTTCTGCCCCTTTCCGATGACCCCGCCGACGCGCCGATCCTGCCCGCGCACGTCCTGCGCCGCTTCACCGGTCCGGCGGAAACCTACTTCCGATGAGCCGAGTTCGCCTGCCCGCCACCTACTTCGAAGAGCTGTACGCCCGGAGCGCTGATCCCTGGCAGTTCACCACCCGTTGGTATGAAAAGCGTAAACGAGCGCTCACCCTGGCCGCGCTACCGCGGCCGCACTACCGTTCCGCTTTCGAACCCGGTTGCGGCATAGGTGTTCTCACTCAGGAACTGGCGTCGCGCTGTGATCGGATCGTGGCCACCGACATCGTGGACGAGGCGCTGCGCGGTGCCGCCGCCAGGCTTGCCGGGGTACCGGAGCCACCGTCCGCGACCGTGGAGCTGCGGCGCTGGGCGCTCGGAGACGACTGGCCCGCAGAACAATTCGATCTCATCGTGCTCAGCGAAGTGTGCTACTACCTCGATGCCCCCGGCCTGCGCACCGCAGTCGACGAACTCCTCGGCCACCTCGACTCCGGCGGCACTGTGGTGTGCGTGCACTGGCGTCACCCGGTATCCGAGTATCTCCTGACCGGAGACGAGGTCCATGCCATCGTCGGGGGCCATCCCGGCCTGGCGATACAGGCCCAATACAGCGACGACGACTTCCTGCTGGAAGTGTTCACACCGGCACAGCCGGAGTGCCGTTCCGTCGCCCGGGCAGAAGGTTTGGTCTGAATCGATGCCTACCCGACCGCCACGGTCATCTTGCCTCCGGCTGTGCCGGATTCCATGATCTCGTGCGCGCGGACGATCTCCTCGAAAGCGAAGGTACGCACCGGTTTTGCGTGATAGGTACCCGCCGTCGCCTTGGCGACGAGGGCGGCGATCGGTACGGCCGAGAGCGGATACTCGGGTGTCCCGAAGTTGAAGCTGCCGAAGAAGGACAGCTGAACTCCGCTGGGCAGGTCCGCGATCGGAGCGAAATCGGTGACGGGGTTCAGTCCGCCGAGAAAGCCGGCTTGGCAGACGCGGCCTCTTGTGCGAACCGTGGCGACCGAATCGCGCAGGACCGAGTTGCCGACCAGATCCAGCAGCGAGTCGACCGTGATCGCGCGCTCGCGGATCTGGGTGGCGAGCTGACCGTCGTCGAGGAGAACCTCTGTGGCACCGATGTTTTCGAGAAAGGCTGTGTTCTCAGCGGACCGTGTGGTGGCGATGACCTTGGCTCCGAGATCCGCGGCGACATTGACCGCGGCCTGTCCGAGAGCGGAGGTGGCGCCGCGAACCAGCACCGTATGCCCGCTCTCGATCGCGAGATTGTCGTGCAGAGCCGTCCACGCGGTCGCGTAGACCTCCGGGATGGCGGCGAGGTCGGTCCATTCGAGCGTGGTGTCGACCGGCACCACATTGCCCGCCGGAACGGTGACCAGCTCGGCATAGGAACCGTTGCGAGTGCGTCCCATACCGCCCATGATCGCGACGACCGGTGTTCCGGCCGCCAGTCGGCCGGAGGGATCCTCGGCCACCACTCCGGCCGCTTCGATCCCGGTCACCTGCGCGACCTCACCCCACTGTCCGGAGCGCATGTACGTTTCCGCGTGGTTCAGCCCGAAAGCCTTGACCGCCAACAGGATTTCACCCGCACCGGCCACCGGATCGGGTAGCTCACGAACCGTGAGCACCTCGGGTGCGCCGTAGTGGGAGATGGTGATCGCCTTCATATCCGTCCTCATTCTTGAGTGTTCATTCAACTATTTGTGCCGCAGAAGGGCCGCCGAAACAGGCGGCCCCGCAATTGGTTTCGTTGCCTCTAGAGTGGTGACAACCCCGCGAAAGCGGTGTCGACGATCGCCCGCAAGAGCGTTTCGTCCGGATTGGCCTTGCCGACCACCATGAGTCCCTGTGAGGTGGCCACCAACCCTTTCGCGGTGCTGACGGGATCGACGCCCTCGCGAATCTCGCTGCGCCGCAGCGCATTCACGAGCGCCCCCCGCATCCGATCCTCCAGCCGGGTCAGATGCCCCCGCACCACCGCGGCGGCCGCGTCGTCGGTAGCGGCGTTCTCGATCGCCGTATTCACCAGCAGGCACCCCTGTCGTCCCTCGGGCGAGAGTAGATCGGCCACCAGTCCGTCGAAGTATCCGCGAACCTGCGCCACCGAGGCATTGGGGTCATCGAGCTCGCCGAGCTTGCGTGGCACAACGAGATCCGAGTATCTGCGCAGCGAAGCCAGGAACAACGCGTGCTTCCCTCCGGGAAACGCGCTGTACAGACTCCCCGGCTTCACCCCGGTCGCCTTGACCAGCTCCTCCACCGAGGTGGCCCGATACCCGCGCTCCCAGAACCGATGCATCGCGGCGTCCACCACGTCATCGGGTTCGAATCCTCGGTATCGAGCCATGCCCGCAAACATACTTGAATGACCCTTCAAGAATCAAGAGCGGGGACCGCGGGCGGTTGGTTGGGATTTCGGTGATCTGTCCACGGTTACCGTGCATATCAAGCGCGTGCGAGCGAAACGCGGAGCACACCAGCGAATTACGACGCCGTGGGGTCGCGGATCGGCTGGAGGCCGATGTGGCCTCGTCGTCGAGTGAGCTGTCGGATGGCCAGCCGTGCGCGGCCACCCACGGCCTCTGATGAACTGCGCTCAACGGTATTCCGGATTCTCGTAGTCGAATCGGCAGCCGGCGTTCCACTCCGACCGCTGATTGCCATATGCCGGAATACCGTTGTTGTCCTTGAGCATTCGTGCCAGGTGCAGCAGATTCCAGGTCATGAAGGTGGTGTTGCGGTTGGTGAAGTCGTTCTCTGGGCCGCCGGAGCCGGGATCGAGGTAGGACGGTCCGGGCCCGGCCTCGCCGATCCAACCGGCGTCGGCCTGCGGCGGGATGGTGTAGCCGAGGTGCTGGAGGCTGTAGAGGACGTTCATTGCGCAGTGTTTGACGCCGTCCTCGTTACCGGTGATCAGGCAGCCCGCGACGCGACCGTAGTAGGCGTACTGTCCGGCGTCGTTCAGGATCGAGGAGTTCGCGTACAGCCGCTCGATGACCTTCTTCATCTCGGAGCTGTTGTCGCCCAACCAGATCGGCCCGGACAGCACCAGAATATCGGCCGCCATCACCTGCTCCTGCAGTGCGGGCCAGGCATCGGTGGCCCAGCCGTGCTCGGTCATATCCGGGTAGACACCGGTCGCGATGTCGTGGTCGATGGACCGGATATGGGTGACCTGGACGCCCTGTTTCTCCATGATGTGCGCGCTGGCATCGATCAGACCCTGGGTGTTGCTGGTGGCGGGGGAGCGCTTGAGCGTGCAGTTGATGAATACCGCGCGCAGATCGTCGTAGCTCGTCATAGCGACACAGTGTCGGCGCCACGCCTATCGTTACAGGCGAAGCGCACCGATTGCCGCGGATTTTCGCGCTACCGCTGCCAACTCCGGAACGCGGACAACAGTTTGTCGCGCGCCGGAGCCGACAGGCTCTCCGGCGGCAACTCGCCCACGGTCTGAATGGTCCGCCGGAATTGATCCAGATACGCATCGCAGCCGTCGCACAGCGACAGGTGGTCGACGAAGCGCTGTTCGGTCGCCGCATCCAGGGCACCGTCCAGGAAAAGCGTTACCAGCTCGACGAATTCGTCACAGTCCACGGTGGATACCCCTCTCGGCGTCGAAGTAGTGTTCGAGTTTGACGCGCACCGCCGCGCGTGAGCGATGCAGGATCACCCGCTGGTTGCCGTGGGAGATATCGAGCAGTTCGCAGACCTCATCGGAGCTGTAGCCCTCCAAATCGCGCAGCGTGATGACGATGCGATTGCGATCGGGCAGTTCCGCGAGGGCCGCGGCGACAACGCGCCCGATCTCCGCTCGCTCGGCCGCGCTCTCCGGATCTGACCAGCGTTGCGGCTTCCGATCCGCCAGCCAGTGCCCAGGGTACGGATCACCGGCGGGCCGGAAACGGCTGGGGTCGACGGTGGGCCCCTCATCGTCGAAGGTGAGGCTGCCGAACGGCAGTGTCCGGCTCTCCTTCATGCCGCGCTTCTTCGCGGTGTTCACCAGAATCCGAAAGACCCACGTCTTCAACGCCGCTCGCCCTTCGAACCCCTCGATACCGCGGATCACCGCCAGCCAGGTCTCCTGCACGACCTCCTCGGCGGAGGCATCGGTGGAGACGAACGATCTGGCCAGTCGCAGCATCGAAGCCGACCAGGCGTCCAGCACCTGCTCGAACGCCGATTCGTCACCCTTGCGGAGTCTGCCGGCCAGCACGTCGTCCGGAGGCAACGCGCCGTCGTCACTCACACTCACTCCTCGGTCGGCACGCTCGAACTCCCGGGCACTCTATCGCCGTGCCTCCGAAGCCGCCTGCTGTCCGAGTGATCCCGGGAACGCGATCGATCGTTGACATCAGCTGGGCGTCCGGTCGTGTGATATACCCCCCAGGGTATTTGCATACCCCCGGGGGTATGTGTCACGCTGGATGCATTGCGGGTGAACGGACCTGCCATCCGAAGGACGAAGCGATGATCCTCGAGCAGTACTACATCGAATGCCTCTCCCACGCCTCCTACCTGATCGGCGACCCTCGCAGTGGTCGTGCGGTGGTGGTGGACCCGCGACGTGACGTCACCGAGTACCTCGACGACGCCCGGCGTCTCGGGCTGACCATCGAAGGCGTCGTCAATACCCACTTCCACGCCGACTTCGTCTCGGGCCACCTCGAACTGGTCGAGGCGACTGGCGCTTGGATCGGCTTCGGTGCCGACGCCGAAACCGATTACCCGATCCGAAGGCTCGCGCACGGTGAACGGGTGAGCCTGGGCGATGTCGATATAGAGGTGCTGTCGACACCGGGGCACACCTGGGAGTCGATCAGCTTGCTGGTTCGCGAGCGCGCTGATTCCGAACCGGTGGCGGTGCTCACCGGCGACTCGCTGTTCATCGGCGATGTCGGCCGCCCCGATCTGGTGAACCTCGGCTCCGGCAGCAGCCTCGACCTGGCGCGCGCGATGTATCACTCGATCCACGAGGTGCTGCTCACCCTGCCGGACGCGGTGGCGGTGCTGCCCGCGCACGGTGCCGGTTCGTCATGCGGCAAGAACCTGTCCACCGAGCTGCGCTCCACCATCGGCGCACAACGCCGGGACAACCCGTCGGTGCAGCCGATGAGTGAGGACGAGTTCGTCGCGCTGATCACCACCGACCAGCCGGCGGCGCCGAACTACTTCTATGTCGATGCGGCACTGAACAAGTCGCTGCATCCGGTGCTGGATCCGAACCGGCAGATCCCCGCGCTCACCACCGAACAGCTGCGCACCGAGCTCGCCTCGGCGACCCGGGTGATCGACGCCCGCGCACCCGAGGATTTCGCCGTCGCGCATCTGCGGGGATCGGTCAATGTCGGATTCGAGGGACGGTTCGCCGAGACCGGCGGCATCGTGGCCGACATCGGTGAGCGCCTGGCCGTGGTCGCCTACCCCGGCGATGAACAGGCTGCGGCCCTGCGGCTTTCCCGCATCGGCTCGGACGCGGTGATCGGATACTTCACCGTCGATGCCACCGGCTTCCCCGCGGAGCTGTCGGATCTGGTGCGGGTGGCTCCGCGCACCGATGCCGCCGAGCTCGACCGGCTCGTCGCCGCCGGTGCGGTTACCCTGATCGATATTCGCAATCCCGCCGAACGTGAATTCGGTGTCATTCCGGCCGCGATCTCGATACCTTTGGCGCAGTTGCGGTCCCGTCTCGGTGAACTGTCTGTCGATCGCCCGATCGTCGTGCATTGCGCGGGCGGATGGCGCTCCAGCGTCGCGGCGTCGATGCTGCGGGCCGCGGGTTTCGATCGCGTCAGCGATCTGCGCGGCGGCTATCACGAGTGGGCGGAACGGCGAGCCCTGGCGTGAGCGCGCGTTCTCGGCGGGGGAGGAGACCATGACCATTCTGCTGGCGCTCGCGCTGGGCTCCGCGATCGGGATCCTGCTCGGCCTGCTCGGCGGCGGTGGGTCGATCCTGGCGGTTCCGGGCCTGGTCTACGGGCTGCGGATGCCGCTCGCGCACGCGGTGCCGATGTCGTTGCTGGTCGTCGGTATCGCCGCGTTGTTCGGCAGCATCGGCCGGATTCGGAGCCATCAGGTGCAATGGCGGGTGGCGGCGGTGTTCGCGGCCACCGGATTGCCGGCCGCCTTCGCCGGTAGCGCGGTCAACCGGCTGCTGCCACCGGCGCTCACCCTCGGCGGATTCGCGGTGCTGATGGTGGTGTCCGGGCTGCGGATGCTCTCCGAATCCGAGCGCGCGGGCGCCGCGTGCCGCACCGAGGCAGGAGCGGTCGACTGGCGGCGATGCGTATCGCGCGCGGTGCCGATCGGCCTGGGGGTCGGCTTCCTGACCGGCTTGTTCGGAGTCGGCGGCGGATTCTTGATCATTCCGGCGCTGGTGCTGATGCTCGGCCTGGACATGGTCACCGCGATCGGCACCTCGCTGGTCATCGTGGTCGCCAACTCGGCCTCCGGGCTGCTCGCCTACCTCGGCGATCTCAGCCTCGACTGGCGGCTGGCCACCGCGTTCACCGCTGCCGCGATCATCGGATCGCTGGCCGCGGGTCGCTTCGGCGCGACGGTCGACACCCATCGGCTGCGGACGTGGTTCGCCTACCTCGTCTTCGCGGTAGCAGCCTTCGTCCTGGCCAAAGTCCTGTTCCTGCACTGAATCCGAATAACACCGAATATTGAAGAAGGAGAATTCCCATGTGTCAGCGAGTCACCTGCCACCGCTGCGGCAAACCCACCTACCAGGGCTGCGGCGGACACATCGAACAAGTCCTGGGCGATGTCCCCGTCGCAGAACGCTGTTCCTGCGCCGAAACGCCGCAGCCCACCCGCCGGCGACTGTTCGACCGGCGTTGACCGTATCGATCTCGATTGCGCCGATCAGGCGAAAGCCGGTGTCGGCGCATTCGTTTCGAGTTCAGCGTCCTGCTCCGGTGGGTCGCCCGGGTCTTCTCGGTCGCGTCGGCGGCCCACTGCAGCAGTCCCAGTAGGCCGGTCAGGGCGGTGGCGATACCGATCTTCCATCCGGGCGGTCGCCAGGACACCACAAGATCGGCGTAGTGGGTGCCCGGCGGGACGTATGGGGGTACAAAGATGAAGTCGCCCGGTTCGGCTTCCGCGACGAACTCGAGGTGGTCGCCCCAGCGCATTCGGGCTCGGCCCCGGACTATGTAGATGACGCTTTCCAGGGCGCCGTGGTGGTGGGCGCCGGTTTTGGCATCGGGATCGATGGTGACCGTGCCCGCCCAGATCTGTTGTGCGCCTACCCGGGCGGCGTCGATCGCCGCCGCACGGTTCATACCCGGGGTTCGGGCCGTGTTCGAATCCAGTTGATCCGACTTGATCACACGTACTCCGTTATCGCGCCAGTCACCGTCCCCGGACGAATTCGGCTGTGGCTCATCCGCTGTCACGTACGCACCCCGCTGGTCGGCTGGCCTCGAATTCTATCGTCGGCCACGGCGCCGACGCCGGTCGCGCGCAACTGAAAGGTCGCTGTGCGGGGGCGGGGTGTGGGTGGGGCGATACTGCACGTTTGGTTTTCCTCGAGGACCGCTCGAGTCGCGGTTTACATACTCGGTGCGCGGACAGTGAGGTTCGTGATCTGTATCGAAGTGGCCACGGCCACCTCAGGATTCGGGATACATCATGAACGCCAGTGTGATCGCGGCGGCCCGCCAGATGGGGCCTGCCACCCTCGAAGGACAGCGACGGGTGCTGGCCATGTTTCCGGGGCAGGGCTCACAGCGTGAAGGTATGGCCGCGCATTTGATCCGGGAGTTTCCGGAGACGGCGGGGGCGGTGTTCGAGCGCGCCGACGACGAGTTGGGACTGCCGTTGCGGGCGCTGTGCGTCGAGGGTGACGCGGAACGGTTGCGGGCCACCGAGATCGCGCAACCGGCGATCCTGGTGACGTCGCTGGCGACCTTCGAGGTGCTCCGGGCCGAGGGCTTCGCACCCGATCTGGTGACCGGGCACAGCCTGGGAGAGTTCACCGCGCTGGCCGCCGCCGGGGTGCTGGATCTCGCCGACGCGCTGGCCCTGGTGCGGCGACGCGGTGAGTTGATGGCCGAGGTCGCGGCGGCGGTGCCCGGGACCATGACCGCGGTCTCCGGGGTACCCGCATCCCGAATCGAGGAGATCTGCGCCGAGGTCGACGGGGTGGTCGAACTCGCCAATTACAACGCACCTGATCAGTCGGTCATCTCCGGCACGGCGGACGCGGTGGCCGCGGCCACCGACCGGCTGCGGGCCGAGGGCGCGGGCAAAATGGTCTCGCTGCGAGTCGGGGCCCCGTTCCACTGCTCGCTGATGTCCACGCTCGAGGACCGGTTCGCTGACGCGCTGTCCCGTGCCGAGTTCCGTGACCCGGCCATCGATGTCATCAGTTCGGTTACCGCACAGCCGATTTCGAATGGTGACCAAGCCCGCGACCTGCTGCGCCGGCAGCTGACCGCCCCGGTCCGCTGGATCGAGGTGATCGCCGCCGCCACCGCGCTGGGCTGCACCGACTACATCGAGACGGGTCCCGGTCGCGTGCTGTCGGGACTCGCCAACCGCATGGTGGACGGCGCGACCGTCCGCAGCACCCAGGACGCGCGCCGCATCGCCGCGGTCGTCGCCGAATACGCCTGACTCCCAACACAATCGGACCTCTGCGGCACTTTCGTGTCACAGGGGCCCGAACCAACCCCTCACGAAGGAAGATAACCATGCCCGAAACCGATACCGACTTCGCACCCGCCGTCATCGACGCGATCGCCGATGCCCTCGGCATCGACCAGTCCGAGGTGACACTCGACGCCACCCTGATCGATGAGCTGGGCGCGGAGTCCATCGATCTGCTCGACATCCTGTTCCGCATCCACCGCGATACCGGCGTGAAGATCGCGGTCGCCGATGTGCAGGAGCTGTTGCAGGGCGGCATCCCCGACGACGTATTCGGTGACGAGAACGAAATCGTCTCCGAGGTCGGCCTCGCACATCTGGAAAAGGTGCTGCCGCAGTTCGATCGCGCGAAACTCAACGGTCCGCTCCGCGGTGAGCAGGTGCTCGGCCTGGTCACTGTCCGCAATCTGGTGGATCTGGTCGCCGAGCGCGCGGCCGCCGGTCCGGCCGAGGCCGAGATCGCCGCCGAAGAGGTCGCGTAATGACCGCCGAACCCTTCGCGGACCGGGTCGCACTGGTCACCGGCGCGTCCCGGGGGATCGGCCGGGCGGTCGCGCTGACCCTGGCGGCTCGCGGCGCGGCGGTCGCGGTCAACTATCGGTCGCATAAGGACGAAGCCCTCGAGGTGGTCGCGCAGATCGAGGCGGCCGGTGGTCGTGCGGTCGCCATCGGCGCGGACGTCTCCGATGTGGCGGCCGCCCGCGATCTGGTGGACCAGACGCGAGAACAGCTGGGCGGCTTGCACATTCTGGTCAACAACGCGGGCATCACCCGCGACGGGCTGCTGCACGATATGGATCCCGCGCTGTGGTGGGAGGTCATCCAGGTGAATCTGGGTGGCGCCTTCAACTGCACCCATGCCGCCG
Organism: Nocardia sp. NBC_01503; assembly: GCF_036327755.1. NCBI lineage: Bacteria > Bacillati > Actinomycetota > Actinomycetes > Mycobacteriales > Nocardiaceae > Nocardia > Nocardia sp. NBC_01503. Next base: position 7,661,058 of record NZ_CP109596.1, on the reverse strand, counting down.
CCGGTCATCTCATGCAGCAGGGTGAGGGCGCGATCGTGAACGTCTCCTCGATCATGGGGGAGAAGGGCCTGACCGGGCAGTCGAACTACTCCACCTCCAAGGGTGCGCTGAACGCCTTCACCCTGGCCTGCGCGGTGGAGATGGCCCGATTCGGGGTCCGGGTCAATGCCGTGCTCGGCGGCGTGATCCCCACCGACCTGATCGGCGATCTGCTGCAACGCGATAACGGTCGCGGCCGCACCCATGTGCCGATGCGCCGCTACGGCGATGTGCAGCAGGTAGCGGAGGCGGTGGCCTTCCTGGCGAGTCCGGCCGCCGACTACGTCACCGGGGAGCTGCTGCGCGTGGACGGCGGCCTGGCGGTGCAGCTGAGCAACGGCCGCCTCGTCTCGCGCTGAACCGAAAGGACGTGACCGCTATGCGATTTCATCTCATCGACCGCATCGAGTCCTGGGAACCGTTGCAGCACATCACGGCTCGAAAAATGACCTCGGTCTACGAGGACATCTGGCAGCCCGGAGCGGCGGGCCCGGTGCTGCCGTTCGGACTGGCGCTGGAGGCGCTGTGTCAGGCAGGCGCCTGGCTGGTGCTGCTCAGCTCGGCGCATACCCGGCGGGCCGCGCTGCTCACCGTGGACGAGGTGACCGTCTACCGCGACGCGGTGCCCGGCGATGTGCTGCGGATGACCGCGCAGGTGGTCCACGCGACGCCGGAGGCGGCGGTGGTGGACGGCTGGATCGAGGTGGACGGCGAGCGAATCATGTACGCCCGCAACATAATGTGCGCGCTCATCGAGGCGGATCTGCTCGACGATCCGGTCGATACCGAGCGGATGGCGCGCCAGCTGCTCGGCGAGGAGCTGGTCTGATGAGCGGATTCCGGGATACCGGCTCGCTGACCGATGCCGCCGGACGCCGGCGGGTGGCGGTGACGGGCGTCGGGGCCGTCACCCCGCTCGGCGTCGACGCGCCGACGACCTGGGCCGGACTGATGGCCGGGCGCAATGCGATCGGGAAACTGACCACCTTCGACTGCACTACCTTTCCGGTCCGGATCGGCGGGCTGGTCCCCGATTCGTTCGATCCGGCCACCGCGATACCGGCGGCCGCCGATCGCCGCTGGGTGTCCCGGCCCGGACTGTTCGGGCTGGCGGCCGTCGGGGAGGCGCTGCGGTCCGCGGATCTGGATCCGCTCACCGAGTGTCCGTATCCGCCGTCGGCGCGCGGGGTCGCCATGGGCGGCAGCGTGGGCCGCCCGGATCTGAACATGGTGCTGAAGGTCTCCGAAATACGTTCCGCCACAGGCAGAGCCGACGCCTTCGTGCGTCCCGCACCGTCGGCGACGCTGACCGGGAACCAGAACGTGGCGCTCAACGCCATGGTCCGGCTGGTCGGTGCGACCGGGCCGATGGTGGGCATTCACACCGCCTGCGCCGGATCCGGGCACGCGCTCGGCGAGGCCCTGCGGCTCATTCAGGAGGGCGATGCCGACATGATGGTGGCGGGCGGCTACGACTCGCTCACCACCTGGGCCGATATCCTCGGATTCGGGCTGCTGGGCGCGATGACCGACCGCTACAACGATAATCCCGGCGCGGCGTCGCGACCCTTCGACGCCGACCGCAGCGGGTTCGTCATCGGTGAGGGCGCGGTGGCCTTCGTACTGGAGGATCTCGGTTCCGCGCTCGAACGTGGCGCGCCGATCCTGGGCGAGCTGCTCGGATACGGCTCCACCATGAACGCTTGGCGCATTACCGACTCGCCCCCGGACGGTGCGGGCGCGATCGAGGCGATGGAGTCGGCGCTGGCCGAATCCGGTTTGGGCACAGGAGATATCGACTACATCGCCGCGCACGGCACCAGTACGCCGGGCAATGACGTCTCCGAGACCCGGGCGATCAAGAAGGTCTTCGGCGATGACGCCTACCGGCTGGTGGTCTCCTCCCCGAAGTCCATGGCCGGGCATCTGACCGCCGCGGCCGCCGCGCTCAATCTGCTGGCGGCGCTCGGTGCGATCCGGGATTCGGTGGTGCCGCCCACCATCAACCTCGACACCCCGGACCGCGCACTGGATCTCGACTACATACCCCATCGCGCGCGCCGAATGCAGGTGCGCGCGGCCATGATCAACGCGCTCGCATTCGGCGGTTCCAACACCTGCCTGGTGGTGGGCGCACCCCAGGAGCAGCCATGACCGCATCCTCCACCGTGCCCGCCGACCTCCGGGTGCCGCACGCCGCCCTCCCGGCGGGGATCGGCGCCCCGGGATTGGATCGAATCCTGCAGGTGAGCACCGGAATTCGAGCCGAGGGCCTGTTGAATGTGACCGGCACCCTGCCGTTCTTCGACACCCATTTCCCGCGCCGCCCCATTCTGCCCGGCGTGCTGCTGACCGAGAGCATGATCGCGCTGGCCGTCCTCGCCGCCGGTGATCCGCTGCTGCGCCTGCACGTCGCCGGTGGAATGCGGTTCCGCCGCTTCGTCACTCCCGGCGATCAGGTGCACATCACCGTCGAAACGCTCGGGCCCGCAGCGGATCCCGAGGAGAGTCACTGGCGCGCCACCGCCCGGGTGGGCACGACCACCGTCGCCGCCATTCGCAGGCTGCGCCTGGTGCGCGGACCGCTCGCCGCCGAGGTGACCCCGTGACCCCGCGCCGCGTGGCGGTCACCGGAATCGGACTGGTCACGGCGCTGGGCGAGGGCGCGCGCGTTACCTGGTCGGCGCTCGTGGCCGGTCGCACCGGGATCGGCCCGTTGCGCGCCTACGATCCGTCACCATTGCGGACGCGGCAGGGCGCGGAGATCCCGGACTTCGATCCGAGCGAATTCATGTCGCTGCGGTCCATGCGCACCTCCACCCGCGGTGACCAATACGGCGTCGCGGCAGCCACTCTCGCGCTGCGGGACGCGGGACTCGAGCCGCGCGACCTCGGCCACCGCACCGGTCTGTATCTCGGCGGGAACAAGGACATCTGCCAGCGGGACGACTCCATCGCCGATATGGAGGCCATCCGCGGCGCGGACGGTGCGCCGGATATGCGACTGCTCGGGGAACTGGCCCGCTCGATCGTGCCACCGCTGGCCTATGTCGAGGGGTTGCAGAACGGCGGGACCTACCACATCTCATCCCTGTTCGGCCTGCGCGGACCCAATGCCTTCTACGCGGGCGCGGCCGATTCCGGGGCCACCGCGATCGGACGGGCCATGCGCGCCATCCGCCGTGGTGAGGCCGATATCGCGGTCGCGGGCGGATACGACGACGCGACCAACTGGTGGGCCATGGCCAAACTGGACGGACTCGGTGTGCTGTCACCGCGAAATGATCTGGACGCCGGGGCCTTCCGGCCATTCGACCGGGACCATAGCGGATCCGTCATCGGTGACGGCGCGGCGATCCTGGTGCTGGAGGAGTACGACCGGGCGCGGCGGCGCGGTGCGCACTGCTACGCCGAGCTCGCGGGCTACGGCATGGGCAATGACTGTGTCCGCGCGCCCGCCTCCGATCCGGCTGGACGGGGGCTGGCCCGCGCCATCACCGCCGCGCTCGCCGACGCCGACGCGGGCACCCCCGCCGACTGCGTGCTCTCGCACGGTTGCGCGACCACGCTCGGCGATACCAGTGAGGTGCGGGCGCTGCGCACCGCACTCGGCTCCGACGCCGACCGCGCCGCGGTGACCAGCGTCAAACCGCAGACCGGACATCTGGTCGGCGGGGCCGGGGCGCTCAATGCCGCGCTGGCGGCGCTCGCCCTGGACTCCGGGGTGGTGCCAGCCACGGCCAATCACGAAACACCCGCTCCCGGATGCGATCTCGACATCGTCTCGGGTGCGGCGCGCAGGTCCCGGCCACGGGTCGCGCTGGCCCTGGCCCGTGGCCTGGAGGGCCAGGCCGTGGCGCTCACCCTCACCGCAACGAACTGATCGACAGGACTTCGGCCATGCACGAAACCCCTCATCCGGCGCCGCAGCGGCGCATCGTGATCACCTCGCTGGGCGCGATCACCGCGCACGGCGCGGGCGCGGAAGAACTGTGGCAGCGGGTGCGCGGCGGTGAGGTGGCGATCCGGCCGCTGCGCGAACTCGCCGTGCCCGGCCTCCCCGCAGCCATCGGCGGCGAGATCATCGACCCGCCACGCCCCCAATACGACTACCTGAAACCGCTCGGCCTCACCGAACCCGAACCCGCCGTCGATTATGCGCTGCTGGCCGCCGAGGAAGCGATGGCCGCCGCCGGAGTCGGTGTGCTCGAACCGGATTCGCCGTCGCGGCCGGACGCCCTGCCCGCGCACCGCTGGGGTGTGGCGTTCGGCAGCTGCAACAGCGGTATCCGCAGCGCGGAGAAGGCGGTGCGCCGCGCGGTCGCCGCGGGCCGCACGGTCGACGTGGACGGCCTGCGACTGGGCGATGACCGGCACCTGCTGCTGGTGCCGCCGCAGTTCTGCGCGGAGGCGTTGAGCGCGGCCTTCGGACTGAAAGGTCCTGTGCTGTCGGTCAATACCGCGTGCGCGTCCAGTGCGCACGCTCTCGCGCACGCGGTCGAACAGATCCGGGCCGGGCGGGCCGACGCCATGCTGGTCGGCGGCAGCGACGCGCTCACCGAGACCGCCTACTACGGATTCAACAGTGTGGAATCGCTGTCCGCGCGCCCGGCCCGGCCGTATTCGCGTGACCGGGACGGCCTTTCCCTCGGTGCGGGCGCGGGCATGATGGTGCTGGTCGCCGCCGAGGTGGCGCTGGCCGCCGGTGCGCCGATCGTCGCCGAGGTGCTCGGGTACGGCATGTCCGCGGACGGCTATCACGCGACGGCCCCGCATCCGCAGGGTGAGGGCGCCGCCCGCGCGATCCGGTCCGCCATCGATACCGCGGGGCTCACGCCCCAGGACATCCCCTACATCAACGGCCACGGCACCGGCACGCCGAAGAATGATGCGGCCGAGAGCAATGCGGTGCGCACGGCACTGGGCGAAGCCGCTACGAAGGTGGTGCTGAGCAGCACCAAATCCATGGTCGGCCATCTACTCGGCGCGGCGGGCGCGGTGGAGGCGATCGTCACCATTCTCGGCCTGCGTGACGAAATGGCGCCGCCCACAGCCGGTTTCGCCGAACGCGACCCGGCCTGCGGATTGGACTCCGCCCCGAACGCGGCGCGCGAGCTGCCGATGCGGGTGGCGGCGTCGAACAACTTCGCCTTCGGCGGCGCGAACGCGTGCGTGGTGTACGGCCGCCCCGGCACCGCGCGAACCGATACGGTGGCCACCGCGTTCGACGAGGTCGTCGTCACCGGAATCGGCGCCCTGCTGGGCAGTGCGGGCGATGCCGATCAGCTCTGGGACGCCTGGCGTCGTGACGATGTCGCGGCCGAGCGGCACAACGGATTACGGCTGGTGCGCCTCGACGGCGATCCGGGCCGGGAGATCCCCGCCAAATCGCGGCGGCGCATGGATCGTCTCGGCCAGATGGCTGTCGCCACCAGCACGCAGGCGCTGGATGCGGCCGGGCTCACCGCGCACGACGGCGTCGGGGTGGTGGTCGGCACCGGTATCGGCCCGATGAGCAGCATCTCGCGCTTCTTCGAGCCGACCGTAGCGGGCGGCCCCACCCAGGGCAGTCCGGCCATCTTCCCCAACACCGTCTTCAATGCCGCCGCCGGGCAGGTGGCCATGGTGCTGGGGGCCAAGGGCCCGACCTCCACGCTCACCTCGGGCCACGCCGCGGGCGCGGCCGCGCTCGGCACCGCCTTCGACCTGTTGCGGGCGGGCCGCGCGGACGCCGTGCTCTGCACCGGCGCGGATGAGCTGTCCCCCTATGCGCTCGACGCCTACCGTGGCGCAGGGCTTTTCACCGGCCGCCGCGGCCGCGACTACCTGCTCGCCGAGGGCAGTATCACCCTGACGCTGGAGCGCGCCGCGGTGGCGCGCGAACGCGGTGTCACCCCGATCGCGGTGCTCGCGGGGTACGCGACCACCTCCGACGCGCTCGGTATCGCCCGCTGGGATCCGCGCGGTTTCGGTGTGGAACGCGCCATGCGCGCCGCCCTCGCCGAGGCCGGGATCGACCCTGCCGAGCTCGCCGCCGTCTGGACCGCCGCATCCGGTCTGCCGGCGGTGGACGGTCCCGAGCGCCGGGCCATCGACCGCCTCGAGCTGAGCGCGAATTGCGCTCGGCACGAACCGAAACGGGTGCTCGGCGATCCCATCGGCGCGGGCGCGCAGCTCGCCGCCGCGCTGGCGATCAGCGCCTGGCGGCACGGTGGCGATCGCGGCCCGGTGCTGATCAACGGTTCCTCACTGGGCGGCACCCACACCAGTTTCGTGCTGCGGCACCCCGCCGCCGCACCCACCCGATCGTGAACGGAGACCCATGCCGAACCTCGAACCACGTCATGTCTCGATCCTGTCCACCGGTTCCTTCCTGCCCGGCGACCCGATCGACAATGCCACCCTGGAGCGTCTGTGCGGCACCCTGCCCGCCGAGGTGCTCGACAACATCCAAGTGCGCCAGCGGCATTGGATGATCGATCCGGCCACCGGCCACCACACCACCGGTACCTCCACCATGGCCACCACCGCGGCGCGGCGCGCCCTGGCCCGCGCGGATATCGATCCGGAGGAGGTCGATCTGCTGGTGGTGTCCTCGGCCAGCCCGGAATACCAGCTGCCCGCGGTGGTCACCTACGTGCAGGAGCAGCTGGGCCTGGCGCACTGCGCGTCTATCGAATTCCGGGCCGCCTGTACGGGTTTCGTCCAGGGACTGGATTACGCGCGCCGGCTGCTCGCGGACGGCACCTATCGCACCGCCGTGGTGATCGGCGCGGAGGCGATCTCACCGCTGCTGGTCCCGATGTACCTCGGCCAGGACCCCGAATTGGTGCGCATGCGTGATCGGTTGGTCATCAACTCCTTCGGTGACGGCGCCGGTGCGGTGGTGCTGCGCGCCGGGGAACCCGGCAGCGCCGATCCGAACGGCGAATTCCAGTTCGCCACCGCGTGTTTGGGTGGTGACCGCAAACCCGGTATGCAGATCGTGGGCGGCGGTACGCACGCGCCGGTCTTCGATCAGGCCAAGCGCAAGCGTCTGGTGGAGATGAAGCTGGATGTGAACGGCACCGCCACCTTCGGGCCGAAGGTCTTCGTGGCCGGTATGCGCGATATGCTCGAGCGCACCGGGCTGACCGTGGCCGAGATCGACGCCTGCATCCTGCCCGAGGGTAATGCCGACTACTTCACCGCCGAATTCGATGCCGCCGGAGTCACTCCCGAGGATCAGGCGGTGCTGGCCAAGAATATCGTGGAGAACCTCGCCACCGTCGGCGCGACCGGTTCGGCGGCGGTGCCGCTGGCCCTGGACGAGGGCTGGGTACAGGGCCGGGTCCGGCCGGGTGATCAGGTGCTGCTGCTGGCGGTGGAGGCCAGCAGATATCTGTACGCGGGATTGTCACTGCGCTGGGAAGCGCCCGCACCCGCCGCGGCCGAGGAGCGTGCCCATGTCGACGCCTGAGCAGACCTTCACCCCGGAGTACAACACCGCGATCATCCGGCGGGTGTTCGACGAGTTCGTCAATCAGGGCGACTTCTCGGTGGTGGAACAGATCTACGCCCCGGATATGGTCGACCATCAGCCGCTGCCGGGCGCGCCGCACGGCACCGAGGGCGTCAAGTACACCATTGCCGGTCTGCGCCAAGGCTTTCCGGACCTGCACGTCACCATCGAGGCGGTCAGCGCGCACGCCGACTACGTGGTCATCCACAACACCTGGCGCGGCACCTTCACCGGCGAATTCCTGAATATGGATCCCACCGGCGAGCCGATCGAATTCCGCGGCGTGGTGGTGTGGCGGCTGGCGAACGGCCTGATCGCCGAACGCTGGGGCATCGGGGTGGAGTCCTCCATGCTGGAGGCGCTGGGCCTGGGCTGGCTGATGTCGGGTGCGCTGGCCCGCAAAGGCCGTCGACGCGGAGGCGGCGGAATGGATCTGGCGGACCTGGCGGCGACCGCCGCCGCGCTGACCGGAACGGACGGGCCGTGACCGACCGGCCGCCGACCGTGCTCATCTCCGGCGGCGGGATCGGCGGACTCGCCGCGGCACTGGCGTTGCGGCAGCGCGGCATTCGCGTGCGCGTCTTCGAGCGCGCCGCCGAACTGCGCGACGGCGGTGCGGGACTGCACATCTGGACCAACGGCACCATCGCGCTGCAACGACTGGGTGTGCTCGACGAGGTGCTCGATACCGCGCCGGTGCAGCACACCACCCACTTCGGCACCTGGCGCGGAGACCTTTTCGGCGCGTGGCCGGTCGGCGATTTCATCGATCGCTACGGGTGCCCCACCATCGCGGTGGAGCGTTCGGTGCTGCATCGCGTGCTCACCGCGGCCCTGTCGAAATACTCCGCCGATGCCGAGATCCGCACGGGCGCGGCCGTCGTCGGCTTCCAGCAGGACGCCGATGGCGTCACCGTGGAGCTCTCCGACGGTGACCGAGTGCGCGGTGACGTCCTGATCGGCGCCGACGGCATCAACGGCGCGGTGCGCACCGGACTGCTGGGCACGCACCCGCCGCGCTATACCGGCTACATCGCCTGGCGCGGCAAAGCCCAACTGCGGCACGCGGATATCCCGCCGGGCACCTTCTACGCGCTGTTCGGTCCCGGCACCCGATTCACCTTCTACGATGTCGCGCCCGGTGTCGTGCACTGGATGAGCGTGGCCAACGGTGAACCCGGCGGACGTGACGACGGGGATGTGCGGGATATGCTGGCGCGCCGCCATAGTGGCTGGATGCCGCCGGTGGCGGAGATCCTGGCAGCCACCGCGCCCGAGGACATCATCCGCGGTGATGTGCTGGATCGGGCGCCGGATCGGCGCTGGGGGACCGGCCGGGTCACCCTGCTGGGCGATGCCGCCCACCCGATCACCTTCAATATCGGCCAGGGCGCCTGCCAGGCCCTCGAGGACGCCCTGGTGCTTTCCGAGGAGTTGGACGGCACCGATCCTGTTGCCGCGCTACGCCGCTACGAACGCCTGCGCCGTGCCCGCACCGCCGGGATGCAACGGGTGGCGTGGCGGATCGGCCGGCTGGGCGCGGTCGAGCACCCGCTGCTCATCCGGCTGCGCGAACTCGGCATGCGAATGGTGTGGCCGCGGTTGGTATTCCGCATCGCCGAGCGCGATCAGATCGCGTACGCCACCCGGTGGAGTTCACCGAAGCAATCCTCGTCCGCCGCCGAAGACGCTGCCGGACAGCACCTTTCAGACAGACGGAGTATGAGATGAAACAATCGCAGACCGAGAGCGACTTCTTCGGCGACTTCGCCGAATCCTGGTGGGACGACGACTCCGCCATGAAGGGGCTCACCTCCTTCCAGCGCCCGCGCTTCGAATACTTCGACCGGTTCGTGCAGGACTGGTCCGGTAAGAAGGTGCTCGACGTCGGCTGCGGCGGCGGCTTCACCACCGAATACCTGACCGGACGCGGGGCCGTGGTGAGCGGGATGGATCCGTCCGAGCGCCTGGTCGCCGCCGCGCGGGCGCACGCCGAGGCGACCGGTAAGAGCATCGACTACTCCGTCGGGCGGGCCGAGGCGCTGCCCTATCCGGACGCCTCGTTCGATGTGGTCACCTGCGTCGACGTCCTCGAGCACGTCGACAATCCGGCGCAGGCGGTGCAGGAGATCGCCCGGGTGCTCGCGCCGGGCGGAATCTTCTGCTACGACACCATCAATCGCACCCTGCTGGCCCGGATCGTGATGATCTGGATCCCCGAATACCTCACCGGCATGGTGGCCCGCGGTACCCACCACCATCACCAGTTCATCAAGCCGCCCGAGTTGCGCCGCCACCTCGACGCCGCGGGACTGCGACCGCTCGCGAAACAGCGCGGGCTGACCATCCTGGGCAAGCGGCGCGACGGCAACCTGATCATGTTCACCACCGCGGACCTCTCCTCGACCTATATCGGCGCGGCGGTGCGGGCGTGAAGGCGGTCTTCTACCGGCGCTATGGTGACGCGTCGGTGCTCGAATACGGCGATCTGCCCGTACCGAAGATGGCGTTGGACGGTGTGCTGCTCGACGTCAAGGCCGCCGCGGTCAATCCGATCGACTGGAAGGCGCGTGAGGGTTATCTCGACCCGTTCGCCGATACCGTCTTCCCCATCGTCCCCGGCGCCGACGTCTCGGGCGTGGTGCGCGAAATCGGTATCGGTGTCACCGAATTCGCGGTGGGTGACGAGGTGGTGGGCTGCGTCCGGGAGGACTATCTGAGCCGCGGCAGCTTCGCCGAGATCATGCCCGCCCCGGTGCGCGCGCTCGCGCTCAAACCGCCGAATCTGGGCTGGGCCGAGGGCGCGGCGATGCCCCTGGCTGCCCTCACCTCCTATCAGGCGCTGGTGCGGGTGCTCGATGTGCGGCGCGGTGAAACGGTGCTCGTACACGGCGCGGCGGGTGGCGTCGGCAGCGTGGCGGTGCAGCTGGCGGTGCACCTGGGCGCGCGCGTGATCGGCACCGCCGGTGAGCGGAATCACGACTTCCTGCGTAGCCTGGGTGCGGAGCCGGTGAATTACACTGTGGGACTGGCAGATTCGATACGCGCGCTGGCGCCGGACGGAGTGGACGTTCTGCTCGACGCGGTCGGCAAGCGGATCGGGCGCACCGTACTGCCATTGCTCGCACCGCACGGCCGGTTCGCCTCGGTGGTCGATCCCAAGGCTCGCGAACTCGGCGGGGCGTACGTGTTCACCCGGCCGGACACCGGTGACCTCCCGGTGGTCGCCGCACTGGCGGGCAAGGGCGTGTTCCGGGTGCCGATCGGTGCGATCTTCCCCCTGCGCGACGCGGCGCAGGCGCATTTGCTCAGTCAGGGCGGGCATGCCCGCGGAAAGGTGGTCGTCGCCGTCGACGAGGCCGCCTGCGAAGAGGAGAAACCCTGCGATGAACGGTAATTCGACGCTGGCCCGCGCCACCCAGGGCATGGTCCGGCAGCTGGCCTGGTCCCAAGCGCTGGCCCGGATCGCCATCGGCACCGGCATGCTGACCGCGCCGGCGGTCGTCTCCAAGTCGTGGTCGGGGGAGTACGACGAGGACGCGTCCTCGTTGCCGACCCGGGCCTTCGGCACCCGGGATGTGGTGATCGGGCTCGGCACCATCTGGTCACTGCGGCGCGGTCATCCGGTGCGGCACTGGTTCATTCTCGGTGTGGCCCTCGAGCTGGTGGATGCCACGGTGACGCTGAACAAGCGGGAGCGGCTCGGCGTCACCGGGCGTCCGGACACCTGGGAATTGCTCACCGCGGCCGGTTTGGCGGGCGGAGTTCTCGTTGCCGTTGCTTTGCGTGAGTAACGAAAAACTAATCCTCTTATATCCGATCACAGCGTGTGGCGGGCGGGAATTGGCCATCACCACAATCACAGTTCGGTGAAATGTGTTGTGCCACAAGGTGGGTGATAATGACCCCCACGACCTTCTACGACGATAATCACCGACGCCTCGAGGTGGAGGCACGACCGCGACCGTTCCCCACCCGTTCGTCCTTCGCCGAGGATTTGAAAAATGGAAATTCTGTTCCTGACCGCCATAGGCATTTCAATTATGACGACCGCAGTTGTCTACGGTACGGATTTTTTCTGTGCCCTGGTGCTGCGTACGGCGCTGGCGCGCATCGACGACCGGGCGCTGGCCGCCACCACCGGCCGGATCCACGAGGTCGCCGATAAGCGCATGCCGATTCCGGGCGCCGTCGGCGTGGTGGCCGCGGTCCTCGCAGCGGCGCTGGCATTCCTCGATGGTGCGGTGACCGCGGGCCTGCTCGCGGCGCTGGCCGTGGTGGTGCTGGCGGTCTGGCTCGGTATCTACGCGCGCATCAGCGCGCCGATCAACAAGGAGCTCACCACCGCGGTCCTGGCGGACCGGGTGCCGGGCAACGTTCGGGAGATGCAGCGAACCTGGGACAGCGTCATCGTCGTACGCGTGGTCCTGCAGGGAATCGCCCTGGTCGCACTATTTCTCGCGGCGCTGTCGGTGTAATGGACAGCGCCGCAAACGATCCCGCCTATGCCGCGGCGTATGAGGGCGGGAAGCGAAGGCGTGACAATGATTCAGTTCAAACTTCTGGGACCGCTGCAGTTGCATGTGCACGGCAAGGTCGTCGATCTGGGGCCGCCCCGGCAGTGCAGTCTACTGGCCGCGCTGCTGGTCGACTCGGGTCGGCCGCTGTCCATCGACACCCTGATCGACCGGGTCTGGGGTGACTCTCCGCCGGTCGCCGCGCGCGATGCCGTCTATACCTACGTCGCACGGCTGCGCGGTCTGCTGACCGAGGCGACGGCCGGCACCGACGCCCCGCCCGTCCAGCTGAACCGCGGGTCCAGCGGATATCTGCTCGACACCCCACCGGATTCGGTCGATCTGTGGCACTTCATGGATCTGGTGGACCGCGCCCGCGCCGCCGATATCGATGATCCCGATCGCGTCGAACAACTGGCGGCCGGGTTGAACCTGTGGAACGGCAGCGCCATGACGGGTCTGGACAGCGAATGGGCCAGGCGGCTCGGTGAATCGCTGCACCGGCTCAAGCACGAGGTGATCGCCGACTGGGCCGACGCGGAGATCCGCCGCGGCAATCACTCGCTGGCCATCAACCGGCTGCACTCCGCCCTGCTCGAGGAGCCGCTCGTGGAAGGGTTGCAGGAGCGCCTGATTCGCGCCTACTTCCTCAATGGTGAGACCGCGCAGGCGTTGCGTCAGTACGAGCATGCGCGCCGCCTCATCGCCGATGAGCTCGGCGCGGATCCGAGTCCGGGCATGCGCGAGCTGCACGGCCGGATCCTGCGTGGTGATCAGCCCGTGTCGGCCGCACCCGCCCGCTCGTCCGTCACGCTGCGCTCCGAGCACAACGGGCACGGGGCACGCGCGCTGACCTTCGCGGTGGCGCCCGACACCATGCCGCTGGCGCCGCTCGGATTCAGCGGCCGGGACACCGAATTGGCCACTCTCACCGGAATGCTCACCGATGAGCCCGCACCGCGCCCGGTGCTGGTGACCGGTGGCGCCGGGGTTGGCAAGACCGCGCTGGTCCTACAGGCGGCCGAATGTCTGCGCGAGAGCTTCCCCGGCGGACTGCTGTACGTCGATCTGGCGGACGGGCCGAGCACCGCCCCGGAGGCGGTGCTCGGCCGGCTGCTGACGGCGCTCGGCACCCCCTCCGGTGCGATGCCGCCGAGTTTGGCCGAACGCGTCAACCTCTACCGCGCCCGGCTGGCGCGCCGGCGCGTGCTGGTCATTCTGGACAATGCCGTCACCGAATCCCAGATCATCCCGCTGTTGCCGGCGGGTGGCACCAGTACCGCCTTGATCACCAGCCGCTTCGCCTTGGGTCTGACCACCGTCAGAACCTTTGTGCTGCACGAGCTTTCCCGCACGCAGGGATTGCAGATGCTGGTCGCCACCGTCGGCCGCGCCCGGGTACTGCCCGAATGGGAGGACGCCGGCACCGTCGCCGACCACTGCTCCGGTATCCCGCTGGCCTTGCGCGCGGTCGCCTTCCGGATGACCGCGCGCCCGCACTGGACCTTCGCCCGCATGCTCACCCGCATCAGCGATGAGCAGCGGCGCCTCGAGGTGGTCTGCTATCAGGCCCTGGATATGCGCGCGAGCCTGGACCTGACCTTCGATCGGCTCGACAGCACCGCCGCCCGGTTGTTCCGCGAACTCGGCCGGCGGGTGCCCGCCGGCGGCGATTTCACCGCCCCGGAGCAGCCCGGCCTGTCCGCGGTCGAGGTGGAGGACGCCATGGACCGGCTCGTCGACGCCTATCTGCTCTCCGAGGTCGGCCGGGACGAGGCCGACCGCACCCTCTACCGAATGCTCGACATCCATCGCATCTACGCCAAGCACCTGGGAGATTGACCATGCCGCGTCCCGTGCAGCACACGACCCCGTATCCCTACTCGGACACCCTGTTCCACCGCGCCCTCGGCACCCGCGAGTACTGGGAGCGGCGTATTCGCGAAATCGACGGTCCGGACGCGGAATTGGCCGCCTTCGAGGTCACCCCGGACCGCACCCTGGTCACGGTGAACACGGTCATTCCGGCCTCGGCGCTGCCCGGCCCGGCCGCGACCTTCCGGCCGAACGGGGTGCGCTACCGCTATACCGAGACCTGGTCCGAACCCGCCGACGGCATCGCGCGCGGCCGGATGCAGGGGCAGGTGGAGGGTATGACCATCGCCCTGGAAGCCGATCTGCTGGTGCGACGCACCGACTCCGGATGCGAGTTCTCCATGTCCGGATCGATCGGTGCGCGAGTTCCGTTGATCGGCAGGCTGATCGAGGCCGATATGAGCAAGACCTTCGTCCGCACCGCCGCCGCCATCGACGAATTCACCATGAAGTGGCTGGAGAACGCGGCATGAGCCTTCCCGTCCTCATCACCGGGGCTACCTCGGGCCTCGGCCTGGAGACCGCCAAAGTACTTGCCGCCGAGGGCGTCCCATTGATTCTGGGCTGCCGTGACAAGTCGCGCGCGGACGCGGCGGTGCAACAGATTCGCGAGCGCGCGCCCGGCGCCCAGATCGAACTGCTGGAGCTGGAGTTGGCCTCGCTCGAGTCGGTCGGCGCGGCCGTCGACGAACTGCATCGGCGGGAACAGCCGCGACTGGGTGCGATCGTATGCAATGCCGGACTACAGATCGTCGACAGTGTGCGCACCTCGCGGGACGGCCACGAACTCACCTTCGCGGTCAACCATCTCGGGCATTTCGCACTCGTCACCGGATGCGCCGACCTGCTCGAACCGGGATCACGAGTCGTGGTGGTCTCCAGTGACGTGCACCAGGGGCCGCGCAAATCCATGGGCTTCCCCGCGCCGCAATGGCGCGATCCGCGCGACCTGGCCGCCGTGGAGGGTCGGGACCGTTCCGGGCGGGACGGTCGAATCTCTTACGCCACCAGCAAACTCGCCAATGTCTACTTCGCCTACGAGCTCGCGCGGCGCTGGCGCGACCGTGGGATCACCGTCACCGCGTTCGATCCCGGGCTGATGCCGCAGACCGGATTGTCGCGTGGATACCCGGCACCGGCGCGCATCGGCTTCCGGCTGCTCGCGCCCGTACTGATCCGGGTGATGCCCATCGCGCGCACCGTCACCCGGTCGGCGGCGGATCTGGCGTGGCTGGTCACCGCGCCGGAGCTCGCGGACACCACCGGCAAGTACTTCACCGGTGCGGCGCAGGTGCCCAGCGCACCGGAATCCTACGATGAGGGCCGCGCGGCGGAACTCTGGCAGGTTTCCACGGAGCTGGTCCAGGCCGCGCGGCGCGTACCGCCCGTCGAAAGGCGCTGAATCGCATGCTGATTCGAATCGCGGAGTTCGCTCAGCGCCGGGCCCGCGCCGTTCTGGTGGCGGCGGGACTCGCGGCCGTGCTCTGCTACATCGTCGGCGGGTCCGCCCCGATGCATTTGAAGTCCGGCGGTTTTCAAGCCCCGAACTCCGAATCCACCTGGGTGGACCGGTATCTCGACCAGCACTTCCCGGGCGCGGCCCCGAATGTCGTACTGGTGCTCACCGCGGACGGCGGTATCGACGGTCCCGCCGCCACCACGGTGGGGCAGCAGGTCACCGGCGAACTCCGCGCTGATCCGGATCTGCAAGGCGTGCAATCGTATTGGGATGTCGCGGCGGAGATGCGGCCCGCACTGCGCAGTACCGATCGCGACAGTGCCGTCATCGTGGCCTTCGCGCGCGGTGACGACACCGCCGCACCGAAACTGGCCGGGGCGCTCGCGGACAAGTACAACGGCAGCCGCGACGGCGTTCGGATCCGGGCCGGTGGCGAAGCGGTCGCACTCGCGCAGATGAGCGAGCAGGCCACCCTCGACCTGGTGAAGGTCGAGGCCATCGCCATACCGCTGGCGGGCATCGTATTGGTGCTGGTGTTCGGCAGTCTGTTCGCCTCGATGCTGCCGCTGCTGGTGGGGGTGGTGACCATCGGCGCGGCCCTGGCCGTGCTGCGCGTGCTGTCCGCCTTCGGGGATGTGTCGATCTTCGCGTTGAATATGACGACCGCGCTCGGGTTCGCGGTGGCGCTGGACTCCAGTCTGTTCATGGTGAGCCGGTTCCGCGAGGAGCTCGCCGCGGGCGCGGATACCGCCGCGGCGGTGGTCCGCACCGTGCGCACCGCCGGGCGCACCGTGCTGTATTCCGGTCTGACCGTGGCCTTGTCGCTGGCGGCGCTGCTGATCTTCCCGCTGTATTTCCTGCGCTCGTTCGCGTACGCGGGACTGGCCGTGCTCGCCGCGGCGGTATTCACCACCTTGCTGGTGCTGCCGGCGGCGTTGGCGCTCATGGGTTCTCGGGTGGAGGCCCTGGATGTGCGGCAATACCTGCGCCGCCGGTTGGGTCGCCCGGACCCGGTACCCGGACCCGTGGAAGCGGACCGCTGGTATCGGTTCGCCATGGGCGTGATGCGCCGTCCCGTGCTCGCCATCGCCGGTGTGGTGGCGCTGCTGCTCCTACTCGGATCCCCGTTCCTGAACGTGCGGTTCGGCTGGGCGGACGATCGGGTGCTCGCCTCCGGATCCAGCCGGGAGGTCGGCGATATCTCCCGCACCGGGTTCTCCGAGAATTTGACCTCGGGCATTCTGGCGGTACTGCCGGACACCCACGGCGATCCCGCGGCCCTGGGCGCATACGCGCATACGCTGTCGCAGGTGCCGGGCGTGACGTCGGTGCTGTCCGCGGGCGGCGTCTTCGCCGGCGGTTTACAGGTCGCCGCAGCACAATCCGCGATGACCGGCGATGCGGGCGCGTACCTGCGCATCGGCACCCGCTTGGACCCGTACTCGAAAGCCGCGACCGAACAACTCGACACCCTGCGCGCGGTTCCCGCCCCCGGCCGCGTGCTCTTCGGCGGTCCCGCCGCCCGCAATGCCGACTCGATCTCCGCGCTGGCTTCCCGAATCCCGTTGGCCCTGACTCTGATCGCGCTGTCGATGTTCGTGGTCCTGCTGATCTTCACGCGCAGCGTGATACTTCCGATCAAGGCCCTGCTGTTGACGGTGTTGTCACTGACGGCCACCTTCGGCGCAATGGTCTGGATCTTCCAGGACGGTCATTTCGCGGGTCTATTGGGATTCACCCCCACCGGCTTCCTCATCCCCACCATGCCGATCCTGATGTTCTGCCTGGCCTTCGGCGTCTCCATGGACTACGAGGTCTTCCTGCTCTCACGCATCCGCGAGGAGTACCTCACCTCCGGGGCGACCGGCCGCGCCGTAGCCGTCGGATTGGCCCGCACCGCAAGGATTTTCACCGCCGCCGCCGCGCTCCTGGCCATTGCCTTCGTGGGCATGGTCTTCGCGGGCGTCTCCTTCGTTCAACTCTTCGGCCTGGGCCTGACCCTCGCGGTCCTGGTCGACGCCACCATAATTCGCACCATCCTCGTCCCCGCCCTCATGCAGACCATGGGCAGGCTCAACTGGTGGGCTCCCATCCGCCGCCACGCCACCCCTGAGCTGTCCGCGGAGACCGTTGCCTGATGCACCTTGGCCACCGCTTCGGCGGAGATCTGTCGAAACCGACTGACTGTCAGTCGGTTTCGCAGATCGCCCGCAGGGCCACCGGCACCTCGTCGGCAGGCAGATAGCACCCCGTCTGTTCGAAGCCGCCGATGGTGTGGGCGTCGTAGTCGCCATAGCCGATGCGGAGGAAGTCGTCACCGCTGAGGCCGTGCACGGTCCAGTCGAAGGCGACCCGGGCACGCGCGACGACGGTGCGCAGCGCCATCAGGTGATAGCCGCGGGCCGCGAATTGTGCCGGTATGCCACGCAATCCGATCTTCAGCGGGCGGGCAACGGCGTCACGGCCGCCGAGGTCGACCACCATGCCCAGGTCCGGATGTCGGTACGGTTCGACCTTCCCGCCGCGCAAAGTCGCCAGCAGGTTCTTGGCGAGGTGCTTGCCCTGGCGCATGGCGTGCTGTGCGGTGGGTGCGCAGATCTTGCCGTCGCCCTCGGTCAGGTCGGGGACCGCGGCCGCGTCGCCGCACGCCCACACCCCGTCCAGGCCCGGCACGGTGAGATCGGCCGCGGCGACAATGCGGCCCTTCGTGGTGGCCGCGCCCAGATGTCTGGCCAGCGGGCTGGGTGCGACACCCGCGGTCCACACCAGTGTGCGAGTCGGTATGTAGCGGCCATTGGTGAGTGTGACGCCGTTGGCGGTGACCGTCTGGGCCGAAGCGCCGGAGATCAATTCGATACCGCGTTCGGCCAGAATCCGTTTCACCTCCACGCCGAGTCGCTCGCCGAGTTCGGGCATGATCCGGTCCCCGTGGGTGACCAGATGCCAGCGCACCATGTCCGGGTTCAGTCGCGGGAAGTAGCGGCGGGCCGCGGCCTGGGTGACTTTGTTGAGCACGGCGGCGGTTTCGGTACCGGCGTATCCCGCGCCGATGGTGACGAAGTTGAGCCGCTCCCGATCCTCGTCCTCCTCACCGCGCACGGCCGCGATATCCAGTTGCCGCAGTACGTGATCGCGCAAATGCATCGCCTCGGCGAGGGTCTTCATACCGAACCCGTGCTTATCCAGGCCGGGGACGTCGAGTACGCGGGTGATGCTGCCCGGGACGAGTGCGAGATGGTCGTAGCCGAGCGCGAATTCGCCGCCCGTCGGCCGCCGCACGATGACCTGCCGGGTCTTCGGCTCCACCCCGATGGCGGTGCCCGGCACAACTTCGGTGCGCCGCAAGACCCTTCGCAGCGAGACCGAGACCGACCGCGGATTGAGTACGCCCGATGCCACCTGCGGCAGCAGCGGCAGATAGAGCAATCCCGCTACGGGCGTGATGAGTTGGATGAACGCCTCTTCCGGCTTCAGCTGGCGTTCCAGATACCGGGCGCATTCGACACCCGCGAAACCACCGCCGATGATCACGATCTTGGATGGCGCCATCGCATCACCATAACAATCGAGCGGGCCGCATGTCGGCGGCCGTGAGTTCTTCGAGGAGACCGGTTCTCCCGAGTGATCAGCGGATTTCCATCCGTTGGCGCTGATCGTCGAACCCGATGAGTCGGATCCGATAGGCAGCAGCTAGTCTCTACTTGCATAACTTCTAAAATGCGAACCTCGTATAGACGGGAGATGCATCCACGGTGACCGCCGATCCCACGCCCGAAGACGGCACCCCCATGTCCGGCGCGTCGCGTTCGACCGGGGTTGATGTCGGGGTGATTGGGGTATGGCAGCCATCCGGTCGCGGTCGGGGCGATCGGATGGCGCGGTCGTGCTGGGAGGCGATGGAGGACTACACCGCGTTGATCAGTGCGCACACCGCGCTGCGCGTGCTGGCGTTCCCGCAGACCGACCGGGACATACCCGCGGTCGCGACGCGGGTCACCGCCTTGTCCGCGCGGGCGTCGGCGGTGTTCGTCACCGGATTGAGGCCCTCCGAATCGACGGCATTACAGGAGGCGGTGACTGTTGCGGCGGGGCCGCTGGTCGTGACCGAACTCGATGTCACCGCCGCCGCGCTGGCCGCCGCCGCGGTGACCACGCTGCATGCCCGGAGGGTTCGCCCGGCATTGGGTCGGGTGATGGTGATCGGCGCCGATGCCGTGCCGCGCCTCGGGTCGGTGCTGGGCCGCGTCGGTGTCGCGACCGTCACCAGTTTCGATCGGCGTGAAGCGCATACGATCCAGTTGCGCCGATTGATGTCGTTTCACGATGTGCTGATCGATCTGATCGGTACGTCGTCTGCCCAGGTGGCGCCCGGGCGCACGGTGAACCTCCCGGCTGATCTGTTCGATCTGACGGCTCTCGTCCTTCCCGGGTTGCTCAGCAGCCTGTGTGGGCACGACTGCCGAGTGTTGACCGTCGATGCGCTGGCCGCGGCAGCTCGGGCCATCGCACTGATCACGCCCGCCGGGCGAATACGGCCGGACCCGCACCATCGACTGCTGGCTTCGGCCGTCGCCCAGCACGTGAGCGGGACTTTGGCAAAGGAAAACACCTCGTGACCGTTTCGACCGTCCCGGGGATGGACCGCACCCCTTGTCGTCATACCGGGATCGCCGACTGGGTCGACGGCGTCGCGGGAATCACCGAGCCCGATCGGGTGGTGTGGTGCGACGGATCCGCGGACGAATGGCACACGCTGACAGCGCATCTCGTTGAAATTGGTGCTTTCGGTCGGTTGCCGGGGAAGCGTGATTCGTTCGAGTGCGTTTCGGATTCCGTCGATATCGCCCGGATCGAGGACCGAACGTTCATCTGTTCCTACGCCGAGGTCGATGCCGGGCCGACGAACAACTGGATGGACCCGGTGGACATGAAGGTCCGGATGACGCAGGAGTACCGCGGCGCCATGGCCGGGCGCACCCTGTATGTGATCGCGTTCTGTTTGGGCCCGCTCGATGCCGACGAGCCGAAATACGGTGTGCAGATCACAGATTCGGAATATGTTGCGGCGTCCATGCACTCCATGTCCCGTTCGGGGGCCACGGTGTGGGAGCGGCTGACGCCTGGCACCGAGTTCTTCCGCTGTCTGCACTCGGTCGGCGCACCGTTGAAACCGGGACAGCGCGACGTGCCGTGGCCTTGCGATCACACCGAATACTTCTCCTACTTCCCGCAGGAACGCACGATCTGGAGCTATGGCGTCAGCGGGCACATGTTACTGGGCACGAAGCGCTTTCCACCGCGCATCGCGTCGGCTATCGCTCGTGCCGAGGGCTGGCTGGTCGCGCACATGCTCATCCTCGAAATCACCTCACCCGAGCGGCAGGTGCACTACATCGCCGCGGCGTTCCCCTCCTCGTGTGGGAAGACGAACCTGGCCATGCTCGAACCCGCCTTGGAGGGGTGGACCGCGGAAACCATCGGCGATGGCATGGCGTGGCTGCGATTCGGCGCGGACGGCCGCCTCTGTGCGGTCGATCCCGAAGCCGGGTTCTCCGGGGGCGCTCGCGGCCCCTGCGTCCACACTTATTCGCCCCCGGTTGCGGCCATCACGGGCGGAACTTCGAAATCCACCAATGGCGTGCCGATTTCGGCGATTTTCTTCGGCGGTCGCCGCGCGACCACAGTTCCGTTGGTCACCGAGTCCTTCAACTGGCGGCACGGGGTGTTCCTCGCCTCAATCCTGTCTTCGGAGACCACCGGCGCCGCGACAGGCAGTGTGGATATCGTGCGACGCGATCCGATGGCGATGCTGCCCTTCCTCGGCTACCACGTCGGAGACTATCTACGGCATTGGCTGGACGTCGGCGCCGGCATGAGCGCACGGAAGCTGCCGAAGATCTTCTACGTCAACTGGTTTCGGCGCGCCGACGACGGTACATTTCTCTGGCCCGGCTACGGTGAGAATGTCCGTGTCCTGAAATGGGCCCTGCAGCGCATTGCCGGCGCTGCCGATGCGCAACGGACCCCGGTCGGCTTTGTGCCCACTCTCGAGTCGCTCGACCTGGAAGGGTTGGACATCGAGAGCGCGAAAGTCCTTGCGGCACTGGCGGTTGATCCCGCTGAATGGGCTGCCGAAACGTGGTCGATCGGCGATTGGTACTCCAGCATCGGGGCCACCAAACTTCCCTTCCCGCTGCGTCGAGAACTCGCGGCCCTCAAACGTCGCCTCGCCGAGGTGATGTCCACCGAGAAAGAAAGTGACCGATGACCGCAATCGCCCGGCTCGAAAACACTATCTGCCATCTCGAACTGCCCGAACTCGCTGGTGCCACCGTTTCTGCGCACGCGCTGGTGCAAACGATCGATCCGAGCACCCTGGCCGTTGTCGTGTTCTGCGGCAGCAACACTCAGATCATCGAAGACGCCATTCGAGGTCGGTGCCATGACACCCGGGGCATCACCACCGCGAGTGACATCATCACCGTCATCATCTGACCGACGGTCGCGGGCCGCGCCCCAACACCCGGGTCCGCGGCCGCGCGGCGACTGATTATCCTGTTTGCTAAACTCTGCAATCTCAATGCGGATTGTCGCGCCGCGGCCGTGCTGTCGATGGAAGGGTGGCTTGCGAATGACTGGATTGAGTAGGCCGCTCTATCAGATGAAGGCCGACTTCTTCAAGACGCTGGGCCATCCCGTCCGGATTCGGGTGCTGGAATTGCTCAGTGATCACGAGTACGCGGTCTCGCAGCTGCTCGACGAGATCGGCGTCGAGCCGGCGAATCTGTCTCAGCAGCTTTCCATCCTGCGTCGCGCCGGGCTTGTGGCCGCTCGCAGGGAAGGTTTGTCCGTCACCTACGAACTCACCTCGCCGCAAGTCGCCGAGATGCTGGCCGCCGCGCGAGCGATTCTCACCGGGGTTGTGGCCGGACAGGCCGAGGCGCTGGAGCGTCTCGCCTAGCAGTCTTTTCGATGTTGTCGGGGAGGCGCTTGCTCGCGACTGATTGCAATTTTTCTAAACTCAAAACCTAATGCTTTTCGAAAGAGAGAACTCATGACCGATCGTTCCGATGCCATCGTGATCCGCGAAGGGGCGTCCGAATGCGAGTAACCCCGTTTCGCCGACTGCGTGGCCAGCTGTTGCGTTGCTACGACTGCGGATTGCTGTGCCGGCCTTCGGCTCTGACGCCGGGATCCCAATCCTGTCCCCGGTGTGCGGCGCCCGCACTCGTGATCGTCAGTACGGGCATCGCCTTCTCGCCGAGCATTCGTGGCTGATGACCGGGGTGCTGGTCAGATGGCGGCCGTAATGACGTCCCCGTCGATCTGGACCGCTGCCTGCGGATAGCACCGGATGAGGATGGCCTGCTCGATGATTCGCGCGTTATGCCCGCACACGACCACCACGGCCAGAGTATTCGAGTCGAGTACGTGGATCGCGGCGTGGTCGGACACCGTCGAGTAGCCCAGTTCGGGGATTTCGAGCGCGCCGACGATCTGCTCGAGGTCGTATATCGCTTTCATCCGCCTGTCGCGATCCGATTTGCCGAGTGAAGCGGGCGTCGTATTCGAGACGCTCGCTCGTGGGTGGCACGATCGGAATCGATTGGGGGTGATCATGAATCCTCCCTCTTGTCGGTTGGCCGCGCCGCTCTATCCGCGGGTATGTGTTCGGCCGTTGGGTGGCGCGTCGAGAATCTTGCTGACATGCTGTGCGACTGTCGGGTCCAGTCTCTGGTCGTGTACGTCGGGCAGCCTTCGGCCGACAGGAGTGATGAGGGCGAGCGCCCGCGCGGCGGCGGCCAGCGCGCTGATCGTGACCTGTGTCGTGCCGTGACCACACAGCGCGCCGAGCAGTCCCGGCAGTGCCAGTGCGGCGAAATGATATGGATCGGCGGGAACCTCGACTACGCGCGTGGGTACTGTCCACATGGAGTCCTGGCCGGTGAGGTCGACCGTGATGTCGTGATCGACTATCAGCTTGCGGATCGCGGCCCCGGAGAATGTGTTGCCGGGCTCTGCGGTGACGCTCGCTGCCCCGCACTCCAGTAGTACGGCTGCCAGGCGTGGTGTCCGGTCTGCGCCGATCACGGCAAGCCTGCCGTGCCGTGGCGGGACTCTTCTCGCGCGCAGTGCCGTGGCAGCCGCAGCGGCCACGGCTGTGGTGAGCGCGTCGGTCTCGGAGATCACCAACCGTCCGCCCTGGGCGGCTGTGATCGATTGCACCGCAGCGGATTCGGCCGCATTCGGCCCGATCAGGAATACCGCGTTCAGGTGGTGAGGGAGTTTCGTGATTCGCTCGGCGATCGAATACGGTCGCCGAGCGGTGAACGGGATGGCCGAGGCGTGCAGGGCTGTCCGGCGGGTGAGCAGCGCGGCGTAGTCTTCCATGGCTGTCCAGCACGAACTGTTGGTTCGATTGCGGCGGCTGCCCCACACCCCGACCACCGCGGCCCCCATGCTGCCCGAGTCCGTTCTTTTGCGCGGGGCCGCGTTGTGGTGACCGGACTTCATATGGCTCGTCACTGCGGTGGCCTCACTTTCACGGGCTCGAGCGGACGGGGTGCCGGGTGCTGTGCGCAGGATGACCACATGCACCTCGGACACCTCGGCGAACTCGAGCAGAAAGCGGCGGGCCGCGGCGAAGAACAGCGGCCCGTCGATGCGGTAGGCGACGATGTGGTCGTGCACTCCGACATTCCCTTGGCCGCACTGGCGGGCGTGCTGTTGGCGACCACCGTGCGTGCCCCGGAACGGACGGTACCGGTGAGGGTGGTGGACTGCTCGGTCACGGCCGTACTCTCCTTCATGAAACAACTAGATCTTAAGTTTAGAAAACCTGCAATCAATGACGGCGCACACACCCTACCTTCGGGGTGTGGACTCGCTTAGGCGGGCCGCTCCAGGGCTTCTGCCTGGCCGGCTATCACGCCGGTGAGGATGTCCCGCGCCGCGGCCAAGAGTTCGGCGACGTCGGCGGTGGCGAGTTCGTAGATCATCGAGATCCCGTCGCGGCGCGCGGTGACCAGGCCGGCGCGGCGGAGGATGGACAGTTGCTGCGACAGGTTGGCCGGTTCGACGCCGATCTCGGTCAGCATTTCGGCGACAGCGTGTTGGCGCTCGCTGAGTAATTCGAGCACGCGGATTCGGATGGGATGGCCGAGAGTTTTGAAGAAGTCGGCTTTCATCCGATGGAGCGGCCGTTGCGGTCCTGGCATATGTGCGCCACTCCTTTTCGCCAGCGGCGGAGTCGATGCCGATGGCCGCCCGATGATTGCAGAGTTTAGCCAACAGGACAATTGCCTCTCCCGGGTCAGAGATCGTTGCCCGCATAGGAGAGATTGAAACTCTTGTTGACCAGCGGGAAGTCCGGCACGATCGTCTCACTCATCGCCACCGGCAATGCCGGCCAGTTGAACCAGGACGGATCGACGATCTTGGCTCGTGTCAGCCGCCCGGCCGTATCGATCTCCACCCGGTGTGTGATTGTGCCACGCCAGCCCTCTACGATACCGACCCCGGTTCCGGAGGCGGTGGTGCTCGGGCCGGTGATGAATTCTATTGTTCCGCAGTGATTTTCGGTCAGTTCTGTGACCAGTGTGGTGGAGGCGGCGAATTCGTCCCGGCGCATGGTGAAGCGGGCGAGGACATCGCCGGCGTCGGCGCGGATCTCGGTGACGGGCAGTTCGACCGCGGGATGGTCCAGGCGGGCGTCGGTGACCAGATCGCTGGCGCGGGCGGAGTATCCCAGGCAGCCCAGTGCGCGGGCGTCGTCGCCGGTGAGTATGCCGGTCCCGGCGAAGCGGTCGAAGACCAGCCCATTGCGCAGTGTGAGCTCGGCTACCTCGGCGAGATCGGTTGCCAGTGAACGTAACTCGCGCGCGTCGGGCAGAGCGCGCAGCACCACTCCGCCCGGACGGATCGCGCCGCGCAACAGGCGGTGCCCGGTCACCGCCGTATTCAAGCGCAGCAATCGCTCTCGAATACGCAGGGCGTGGGCGTTGGCCAGCCCGTATCCGACATCGTTGGCCAGCGCGCCCAGGTCGGCCGCATGGTTGTAGAGCCGCTCCATCTCGACGAGTATGGCGCGCAGCCGGTGGACATCGTCCGGCACCGTGATCGCGCATGCTTCCTCGACCGCGAGGCTGTGGGCCAGCGCGTGGGCCGCGGAGGTGTCACCGCTGATCCGTTCGGCGAGGTCGACCGCGTCGGTTGCGCTGCGACCGTGGAACAGTCGCTCGATACCTCGATGCAGATACCACAGCCGGGCCTTGAGTCGCACCACCGTCTCGCCGACTACGGAGAACCGGAAATGACCGGGCTCGATGAGTCCGGCGTGTACCGGGCCGACGGGTATTTCGTAGACGCCGTTGCCGCCGACAGTCAGGAATCGCAACTCTTCCGCTCCGTGGAAATCCGGGATCCGGTGAGCGTCGGCGCGCATCGGGTGCCAGTCCTCGGGCCAGTGCGCATGGCGGACCAGGCGGCGTGGGCGGGGATGGCCGTGCACACGAATCCCGTAGAGGTCCATCATTTCCCGTTCGAACCGTCCGGCGGGAAATGAAATGTATGCCAGTGACGGCAGCACCGGATCGTGGGCGGGCAGATGGCATTCCAGTTCCAGCCGACGGTCGGGTCGGCCCGCGAGGAACAGATACACGACGCGCAAGACGCCGTCGCCGTCGTCATGAGCGGCGACCAAGCCGAGCCGATAACCGTCGGCGAGGAGTTCTTCGGTGGCATCGGCGAGTTCGCCGGTCCGGATGAGTCGACGTGTGCGCTGCACCCGATCCGCGCTCATTTCGGCTGCACCTGTGCGGCGGCGGTGGTGAAAAGGTCGGTGAGCGGTCCGGCCGTGATGCCGAGTGCGATCGAAAGTGCCACTCCCGTAAGCAATGCCAGCGTCATCGAACGGGGAACCGCGATCACGGGCGCGCCGTCGGGGGCGGCGCCGAGCAGGATACGGCTGGTGTTGCGAACCAGAGCGGCGAACGCCACCGCGATCAGAAGCAGAGCGATGGCCAGCGCCCACGCCAGGTGCGCGTCGGCCAGGGAACGAGCGATGGCCAGTTCGCTGGCGAACATCGCGAATGGCGGCAACCCCAGCAGCACGACCATGCCCACGCCGAAGGTCGAGCCGATCACACGGGACCGAGCGGCAACGCCGGTGATCGTGGCGATGGTTGTGGATTGATGGGCAGCTTGCAAAGGGCCGGTGGATAGGAACAAGACGGTCTTGCCGATGCCGTGTGCGAGTACGTGCAGCAGCAGTGCGGCGATCGCCAGGCGGGTTCCCGCCGCCGCGGCGATCGCGATCAAACCCATGTTCTCCATGGACGAATATGCCAGCAGCCGTTTGAGATCGCGGGCCACCGTCAACATGGATGCCGCGATCGACAGGGTCGCCAGGCCGACGATCAGTAGCCCGGCACGCAGATAGCCGGTGCCGGTCGCCGCGTCGATGACCGGCTTGATCCGCAGCACCACCGATAGCGCCACCGCCAGCAGCACTCCGCTCATCAAGGCCGACACCGGCGCCGGTGCCTGACTGTGGGCGTCGGCCAGCCAGGAATGGAACGGTACGAGTCCGGCCTTGGCGCCGTAGCCGATCAACAGCAGGCCACCCGCCATTCGCGTGACACCAGGATCGAGATGACTTGCGTGAGTCAGCAAGACGTCTAGATTCAGAGCTTGCTCACTCGGAGCGCCCGCATGTCGGGAAGCGAAGTACAGCAGCACGGTTCCCAAGAACGCGACGATGATGCCCACCGAGCAGATCACCACGTACTTCCAGGTGGCCTCGAGCGCGGTCCGGGAGCGTCGATGCCCGACCAGGAACGCGGTGACCACGGTGGTCGCCTCGACCCCGACCCAGATTACGCCGATATTGTTGGCGCAGACCGCCAGTGCCATCGCGGCCAGGAAGGCGGGTACCAGCGCGGCATAGGTGCGTGCGCCATGAGCGTCGGTGTGGCCGTGCGCGAGCTCGGCGTCGATATAGCCGATACCCGCGCATGTGGCCAGCGTGCCGACGACACCGATGACGAGCAGCATCGTCACCGAGAGCGCGTCCACCCGCAGCAGTCCGCCGGCCAGCACATAACTTCGCCCATTCAGGCCGGTGCCCAGCATCGTTCCGCACGTCAGCACGGCTAGAGCGCTGAGCGTGGTGAAAACCGCTGTGCCGCGCCGCCATCCGGCAAGCGCGCCGAGCGCCGCCGCGCCGCCGGGCGCGAGTATCGCGCCGAGAACCAGGGCCGTCATCAGTCGTGCAGCTCCTGCAATTGGTCGAGGTCCGCGCCGCCGAACGCGCGCCGCAGTCGGCCGGTGAGAACACCGATGATCGCGACCGCGAAGAACACATCCAGCGACGCGCCCAACTCGACGATCAGCGGAACACCGGCGGTGAGCAGGAATGCGGTCGCCGCGATCCCGTTGTCCAGCATGAGGAATCCGGCCGCCTGTGAGACCGCGTGCCGCCGAGTGGCCATCACCAGCAACGCGATCAGGATCACCGCGAACGCCGCGGGAACCGCCTCGGTCTCCGCGCTCGTCTCCAGGTTCACCAGCGGCCGGGTGACCCCGAACGCCGTCACCGTCAGGGCAGCGGCGATCAACAGCGAGGTGGCGGTGTTCACCAGCGGGGTGGCTTCCCGGTATTCCTGGCGTTCGGCGCCGATCGTGCGCGCCAGCAACCATGGCAGCACACCCGCGCGTAAGACGAGCACCGCCGCACCGACCGCGAGCAGCGGGGCCTCGCCGTGACGTATGCCCTGCACGGTCGGTATCACCGCCAGCATGGCGCCCTGTGCGCCCAGCAGCCGGGCGATCGCGCGCAGATCGCGCCGCCACACCACGAATACCGCCGCGAGTACCAGTGCGCCCGCGGCGAAGTCGAGCACACTCGCGTATCCGGCCTCGGTCATGAAACGCCTTTGGCGGTGAAGAAGCTCGCGGCGGTCACCGAGAGCAATGCCAGCAGGAACGAGCCCGCGAGCAACTCGGGCACCCGGAACAGTCGCAGCTTGGCAATGAATACCTCCACGAAGGCGAGCAGCGTGGCCAGCACCGTCACCTTGGCGGCAATGGCGAGCAGTCCGACCGCGACGCCGATCGCACTGGGCTGACTGCCCGCGATTCCCCACGGCAGGAACAGGTTTGCCAGCAGGGCGAGCAGCACCGTCAGCCGCATGGCCGCCGCCCATTCGATCAAGGCCAGCCGGGGCCCGGTGTATTCGAGGACCATGGCCTCGTGCACCATGGTCAGCTCCAGATGGGTGGCCGGGTTGTCCACGGGCAGCCGACCGGTCTCGGCGATGATCACGACCACCAGTGCGGCAGCGGCCAAGACCGCGCTCAACGACACCACCCGGCCCGGATGGTCGAGGTTGTTCGCCACCAGCGCACCGAGATTCGATGAACCGCCGGGAATCGACAGCGCGAACACCGACAGCAGAATGGTGGGCTCGACCAGAGCCGCGATGACCATCTCCCGGCTGGCGCCCATGCCGCCGAAGGCCGTGCCGGTGTCGATCCCACCGAGCGCGGAAGCCACCGTGCCGACGAGTAACAGACCGACCACGGCGAACAGATCGGCCGCGGGATCCAGCGGTGAGCCGGTCGCCACCAGCGGCGCGACCGCGGCGACCACGAGTGTGGTGGCCGCGAGTACCAGTGGCGCGGCGGCGAAGACGATCGTGGTGCCCGTCGGCGTGATCGATTGCTTGCGAAGCTGTTTGCGCAGATCTCGCCATGGCTGCTGGATCCCGGCTCCGGCGCGGCCCTGTGCTCGTGCGCGAATCTGCCGCATCGCGCCGAGCACGAGCGGTGCTCCGACGACGACGCCGCCGATCTGCGCGGCCCCGGCCGCGTACGCCATCGCGGTCATCGCGACACCACCAACACGATCAGTACGCCGAGCGTGCCATAGGCGAGATAGAGATGCACATTGCCGGTGTGCGCGCGTGCCACGGCCATCGCCGTCAGGCGGATACCCCGGATCACGGGGCGATACAGGCGGTCCTCGACCGTGTCGGCGATCCGCGCGCGATAGGCGACTTTCTCCACCAGATACCGGGACTCGGCCAGGTGCGTGATCTCGATATCGGTATCCGGGCGCAGCACATCGTCGAACACGCGCTGCAGTGGTTCGGCGAATGATGTTGCCGTGTACTGCATTCGCGGGTTCGGCTGATCCGCGCCGCACGCCCACAGTGGCAGCTCCTCCGGTGCCGGATTGCTCCGGGTCCGCCATCGGATCAAGACCGAGATGGTCAGACCGGCGACGACCACCGCGGCGGCGATACCGGTGGGCATGAGGCTGCCCGTGAGTCCGGGCAGGTGAATCGTCCAGCCCAAACCGGTGAACTCGTGCATCCCCGATGCCGGTAGCGCGCCGACCACGTTCCGAATCGCTGGGCCTACGACCACCGGTACCACGGCCACAATCAGACATGCTCCCGCGGCGATCGCCATTCCCGCCGTCATCGAGGCCGACGCTTCGCGAGCGTCCGCAGCCTGCCGCGAACGCGGTCGAGCGAGGAATCCGATGCCGAACGCCTTCACCATCGCAGCCACGCCCAGACCGGCGGTCAGCGCGACCGCGCCCACCGCCAGCGGAGCCGCCAATGTCAGCACCGAATCACTTTGCGTGCCAGTGTGAATGAGTGACTGAACCAGCAGCCACTCACTGACGAAACCGGCACCCAGTGGCAAACCCGAGGCGCCCAAGGCCGCGATACCGAACAATGTCGTGGTGACGGGCATTCGTCCTGCCAGACCGCCCAGCCGGTCCAGATCTCGTACGCCGGTCGCGGCCAGCACCGAACCGGCCCCTAGAAAACCGAGGCACTTGAACGCCGCATGCGCGATCAGATGCAGCATTGCCGCGGCCATGGCCACCGTCGCCGCCGAGCCCGCTCCCGCATCGGCGAACAGGGTCGCCGTTCCCAGCGCCAAGGTCACCAGGCCCATATTCTCGGTGGTCGAAAATGCCAGCAGCCTTTTGAGATCCGACTGCACCGATGCCTGCAAGACCCCGTATACGGCGGTCACTCCGCCCACGATCATCAGCGCCAGACCCCACCAGCGTGGACCCGGTCCCAGCAACTGCAGATCTATGCGGACGATGCCGTAGATCCCGAGATTCACCATAGCCGCGCTCATCAGAGCCGATACCGGGCTCGGGGCCTCCGGATGCGCGCGCGGCAACCATGCGTGCAGCGGCACCAGCCCCGCCTTGGAGCCGAATCCCACTACGGTCAAGGCGAATACGACCGTGCGTGTCCCTGCCGGGACTGCGGTGAACCCGTCGAACCGGTCCGCCCCACCCGTCGCGGCCGATGCCACCAGCAACCCGATCAAGATCGCGGCGAACCCCAACTGGGTCATGACCGCATAGAAGACACCCGCTCTGCGCGCGGCCGATCGCCGATGTTCGGTGAATACCAGCACCAGCGATGCGATCGCCATGGACTCCCAGGCCAGCAGGAAGGTTGTCACCGAGCCGGCGCAAGGCACCAGCAGCATCGCCGCCACGAACACCGGCACTACCGCCAACGGCACCGAGCCGAGATGCTCACGCCGTGCATACCCGATCAGATAGACGCCCACCGGGATTGCCACCCCACCCGTGAGTGCCAGGAAGAAGCCACCGACCTGATCCAGCCGCAGGTAAACCCCTGACAGTGGAAGTAGCCAGCCGACTCTCAGTGACCGCACCGGCCCGAACACGCCACCGATTCCCGCCGCCACTGCGAGGATTCCGAGTGTGGTCGTGACCATGCCTGCTGCGATCGCGCTGAAAGTGTTGTCGCGCAAGTGAACCGATGGGGCTGGTGGGTCGTCCTCGACCGTAGCGGTCACCGGCCGGTCACCGACCGTAGCGCCGCGACTATCGCCTCCGGAGGCGGGGGGCACCCGGGAATCGCGACATCGACGGGTACGACCTCGCCAACCGTGCCCGCTACGCCGTACGCGTTCGCGAACACGCCTCGGTTCAAAGCGCAATCACCACAGGCGATCACGACTTTCGGTCCGGGTGTCGCCGCGTAAGTGCGCCGCAATGCCTCGGCCATGTTCCGGGTCACCACGCCGGTCACGAGCAATCCGTCGCCGTGCCGAGGCGAGGCGACCAACCGCGCGCCGTAGCGCTCCGCATCGTATATGGGCCCGAACGCACCGGAGATCTCCACCTCGCAGCCATTGCACGAGCCCACGTCCACATGACGCAATTGCAGCGAATCCCGCACCGCCGCAGGGGCTTCGATGCGCGGCGGTGCGGCGGGTTGGGGCTCGGCCACCCGGCCGACCCGCAGTATCTTCCGCATCCAACCCATGGCGCTACCGCCCGGCCGGTGCGTCGACGAGAACCTCGAGGAGTGCATCGTCCACAGATAGAAGGTCTATCAGAAACTGCTTGATCACTCTACCGATTGCGAAATATAGAAATTATGAAGCAGGAGAGGTTTGGGCACTTTGCGGTGAATCTCCGGCCGATGGTTTCGCGCTAACGCGTGGCTGGGCTGGGCTGGATGAACAGTGGCCGGTAGAACGCCGGGCCGAGGGGATGGTCGTGGCGTCGCCATCCGAGAGAAGTCCAGAAGTCGTCCGCTTGCTCGCTGAAGGCGATCAGTCGGCGATGTGGGTGGGCTTCGGCGAGCACGCGGACGACTTCGGTGCCGACGCCCCGCCGTCGGCAGTTGGATGAGACTTCGATCAGTTGGATCTCGAGGGCCTCGTCGCCGAGTTGTGGTGCGGTGGGGTAGTTCTCGACGCTGATGTCCTCGCTGAGGGCGATACGGGCGACCTCGGTATCGTTCATCCGAACCTCGACGTATCGAAAGGTGTCGTCGAGATACCGCGGTTCGTTCCACCAGGTCGGCTCGAATTCGATGTCGAGCCGGAACGGGATCCAGGTGTAGTGAGTGTGGCTGGGATCCGGCAATTTGACCGCGAGCGTGAGGAGTGGGCGCTCGCACCCCTGTGTCGACGTCATCGCGATCCCGTGCGGGTTGCGTGCTCCACGGGGGCATCGGTCACCCCGGCGCTCAAGGCGACCAGACTGTGTGCGCCGCACCGCGGGCAGGCGCCACCTTTGCTGTGCATCGCGAAGGTGCGGCACAGTAAGCCGCACTCGTTGCAGCGCAGGGTCTGTCCGCGGAGCAGTGAACTGATCGAGATCGAGCACATCCGTCGCCTCCTTAGATACTTGCTAACTTTAGCAAATGCCAATATTGATGGATCAATCGGAGGCTGTCATCGTCCGCATGTTGCCCGACCGGGCGATCCTGCCGTGATCGGTGGGTGCGTCGAGCGCTCGTGTCCGCAGGCGGGATGGGGTCAACGGCCGTCGGTGGCTGATAGAAACACCGTCAACTGTGTCCGGGAACCTTCCTTGTCCATCGTCGCCTGCCATCGGTCGCCGGTGGCTTGTGCCTGCAGTTGCTCCGTGCTGAGTGAAACCCCGAACGGTTGCAGGGCTTCGAGGATTTCGGGAACTGTCGAATACTGGTACTCGCGAATGGAAACGCCACTGGAACCGGAACTCGATGTCACAGTACGCAATCGGTATGTCATGTCGGACAGAATAGTCTGGGTGATGCGGATGTATGCGTGAAAGGATAACTGTCCGAAGATACTTCGGTACGACTTTATTCTATTCTTTGCGTCACTTATCGAGTAAGCGGCCCTCGGCCCTTACCGTGTCTTATCGACTTTTATAGTCCCGCTGAATTTTCTGTATTCGCTGGGCAACTAACGAACGGAACGCGCACCGTGCTCTGGTTATGGCATGCGATCGGCGATCGGGTCGTCGCGGACCTCCTTCGGCGCGGCGAATCCATTGCCCAGGTGTCTCATGCGAACGTTGACCAGGGCGACGGGATCGACGCCGCGGGTGACAACCGGAGGTCGCGCTTGTCAGCACACATGGGGACGAGGCGGGTTCCGGTGACGATTCTCGGTTCGATCTCGATGACCGCGTTCATTGTTCTGTTCACCCAGGGGTGCAGCAGCCGCTCGTAGCGGGACACCCGGTCCGGATCGGTGACCGGGCGGGCGAATCCGGTCACCACCACACTCCAGCCGGTGTGCGATACCGGATCGAGTTCATCCGCTTCGTACACCACTACTTCACCGGTCCCGCCGTCGGCTCGCGGGATGTTCGCGAGAGGTGTCGACAACCGGGTGCGGATGATGATCACCCCGTTGTCTATGAAGTGGTTGACCGGGCGGATCGCGGGTAAGGCGTGCTGAGTGAACACGATGCGACCGAATGCCGCGCCGGAAAGCAACCGCAGCGTTTCTCGGAGTCCGAGTTCGACTGTTTCGCAACCGGACTCGTCACCGATCTGATCCGCCATTCCTGTCATGAGCACGCCGCCGCACTGGAGGCGGGTGTGATCAGGCCGAGGTCGGCATCGTAGCGGCGATACATGAGGTGGCCCCGTCCGGTATCGAAGTCGGTGTAGAACAGGAACGGCAGTCCGAACTCGCATACGCGGTCAGCCGCGTTGTGCTCCGTCAGTACCGGCGCTGGACGTGGAGTGGTGATCAGCGGTATCGGGGTGGCCGCACTGGCCAGCGCGCTGCGCGGTGGCTGGACACAACGCTGCCGGGCCAGGCGTAGCCCGGTTTGCCGGGCGCGGTACAGGATCGAGTCCTCAGCGGTCTCGGCGTCGGTGAAAAGGTGCGCGTCGTAGTCCATCGCATCCATTACCGCTGCCGCAGTGAGCGGTTCGGCGGTGCGCAACGCAACGGTCTTGCGACGCACGAGAATTCCTGGACCGGGTGCGCTCAGCGGGGGGCGGGTGGGGTCCGGCCAGGGTCGTGGTGACCACGTCTTGCGTACCATCCGCAATTGCCGCTCCAGCCTGACGATCACCGGCAATGCGTCGCCGCGACCGTGCGTGAGGGTTTGCACCCGGAGCGGTGTGTCCGCCGGGTGTGTGTTCACCTGGACCAGAATCGGTCCGCTCTCGCAGTTGGACCCGGTGATTCGTATCCGCGCCGATGTGCTGGCGCGGTACCGCGCCAGCAGCCGGCCGGCCGCACCCGCGACCCGCTCGCTCTCGAGCCGCGGAACTCGGCCGCTGACAACCACGGCGATGTCCGGAAACGCTTCCGTTGACCATGCCTTACTCGCAGACAACAACCTCGGGACCTCACTCGTGTCGCACTTCTCGGGACGGCGCACGGCGCCGTTCAGATCAGAAGGATGCCAAGCCGCAGGGTTGCCCAGAAGGGCCGAAAGTCACCTGTATGCGTGATTTCGATATTGCAGGTTTAAGCAATCAGAAACAGGCAAATTTGATCAAGATCCCTGTGTGTGAAGTTTCGGCGGGCGGCTATCGCGGTCGATCCGGAACCGTCACCCGTACCGGAGGGAACGCCGCTTCCGCTTGCCGGTACAACGTTTCGAGAGGCAGGGGAACACGACTGGCGGCCAGGACCTGGTTGCCGACATAACCGGCGAACACATCGCCGTCCAGCAACGCGTGATGGGGAAATGCCGCGCGGATTTCGTCCAATTGATGCCGGGTGCCAACCAGATTCAGCAGATAGACGCCGTCGGTCCGCAGCACCCTGGCCACCTGTGCGGTGAAGGCGGCACCGGTGATGCCCTCGGCCATGCGCAGACCTTCGAACGCGTCCGCCACCACCAGATGTGCCGAGGCCGCGGACAAGGTATGGATCTCCGAGAGGCCATCACCGATTCGCAGCTCCACCCCCGGCACCGAGCGCAAGCCCAATCGCTCGTCGACGAACTCCGCCAAAGCCCCATCGGCCTCGATGATCAGATGCCGCGAACCGGGCCGCAGCGCAGACAGATAGCGCGGGAACGTGCCACCGCCACCGCCGATATGCACCACATCCAGCGCGGCATCGAAGGGTTCCAGGGAATCGACGACACAGCCCATGAACCGGACATAATCCAGCTCGAGAAAGGTCGGATCATCCAGGTCCACATACGACTGGGCGATACCGTCCACGGTCAGCAACCAGGCATTCGGCCGATACGCGTCCGCCCGCAACTCGGCCATGCCGAACCGCACTTCACGTGTCCCGGGCACCGGCTCACCAACCACTCGCACCTCTTCGTCCCCGGGCAGTTCCAGCCAGCTACTCATCAATACATGATCTCAGGCTGTCCGGATCGGATGCGCCGTGTGCGGCCGTGCTAACCGTGTTCGGCGGCCTTCTTGATACCGCTGACGTGGGTCTGCCACATGCCGCGTGCGTGGTCGGCCTCTTCCTCGCTGGCGTTGTTGTCCTGGCTCAGGGTGAGGTGGGTGGTCGCGCCGTTGTCGGTCAGCTCGTAGGTGAGGGTGTGGTAGTTCTCCGGGATATCGGGTTGGCCGGTGAGTGGGCTGTAGTGAGTCACTCGCAGTAGGCGGCCGGGCTCGAATGCGAGGATCTCGCCCTTGTCTTCGTACGGTTTTCCCTCGTACTCGCCCGACCAGACGATCGGGTGGCCCACCCGCCAGTCGGTGTGCACGTGCGCCCCGAACATGAACTCGCGAATCTGTTCGGGGTCGGTCAGCGTGGTCCACACCTGCTTGGGCGAAGCGCTGATATCGGTCTCCGCGGTGGCGACGTATCCGGTCATGGGATTCACCTTCCATGGGCTGATCGTCTTCAGCGTATGCCCGCGGCGAACCGTGTTCTTGCATAAAAGCGTCACAACGAAAAAAGCTTCGCACCGTTGACGGTGCGAAGCTTTCGACAAGTCGTGCTGAATCAGATGGCGCGGACGTCCTGGGCCTGCAGGCCCTTCTGGCCCTGCTCTACCGCGAACTCGACACGCTGACCCTCATCGAGGGATTTGTAACCCGCGCCGCTGACGGCCGAGTAATGCACGAAGACGTCGGGGCCGCCTCCATCTTGAGCGATGAAGCCGAAGCCCTTTTCGCCGTTGAACCACTTAACACTGCCTTGAGTCATGCTGTTTACAACTTCTTTTCTGTAGATGAGCCGGGCAAATTTCTTGACAAGCCGCCCGTTCTCAATCGCCAACTATGCCACGATCGCCGCCGAAAACCTCGAGCTGTGAGCCATCAGACAACGACTCTTCGAATTTTGTTGCTGCGGGCGAATTCTCGTGCGGCCGGTGTCGAACGACTTCGCGGGGTCACTACTACGGAAACCAGCTCGCAGGTCGGCATCACCGAGCGACTAGGGCAGCAGGACCGCGGCGCCCGCGAAACGGCCATGGGCCAGGTCGGCGAGCGCGTGATCGGCTCGCTGGAGCGGGTACGGGTGCACGGTCACCTCCAGGTGGTGCTCACCGGCGAAGGTCAGGAAGTCGCGCGCGTCCCGGCGAGTATTGGCGGTGACCGAGCGAATCTCCCTCTCCTGGAATAGATGTCGCTGATAGTTCAGGGGCGGGATATCGCTGAGATGGATACCGGCGATGGAGAGTATTCCGCCGCGATCCAGGGCCGCCATGGCCGGTGGCACCAGATCGCCGACCGGTGCGAACAGGATCGCGGAATCGAGCGGCACGGGTGGTGGGTCGGCCGCGCCCTGCGCGGAGCTGGCACCCAACTCCAGGGCGAGCGCTCGGGCGGCCGAATCCCGGGTCATCACATGGACTTCCGCGCCGCGAGCCAATGCGACCTGTGCGGCGAGGTGCGCGCTGCCGCCGAACCCGTAGATCCCCAGTCGCCCGCCCTCGGGCAGTGCCGCGCGTTCGAGCGCCCGATATCCGATGATTCCGGCGCACAGCAGCGGCGCGAGTTCGGCCGGGGTGTAGCCGGACGGTAGCGGGAGCGCGAAATCGGCGGGGACCGTGGCATATTCGGCGTATCCGCCGTCGGCGTCCCAGCCGGTATAGCGCGATCGCGGGCACAGATTCTCGGCTCCGCGCAGACAGTAACGGCATTCTCCGCAGGTGTGCCGCAGCCATGCGATACCCACCCGGTCACCGATATCGAATTCCGTGGAGTTACCGGACCCCAGGGCTACGACCTCCCCGACCACCTCGTGCCCGGGGATGACCCCCACCCGGTGTACCGGCAGATCTCCCTCGGTCACGTGCAGATCCGTCCGGCACACGCCGCAGGCGAGCACGCGCACCAGTAACTCGCCGGTCGCCGGCTCGGGAACCGCTACCTCGTCGAACCGCAGCGGCCCGTCATCGATCGCCGCGGGTTTCTCCACACGCCACGCACGCATTCATCCACCCTATTCATTCATCGTGAAGACCATGCGCATTTCGAGTGCCTGCTGCGCGGCCACCCTGTCTCGAGTCGACATTGCCGGTCAGGGTGTTGAGCAATTGCGGTAGCGCCGTGACGGTTTCGGGGGATAGGCCGGTGACGGTCTCCTCGGCCAGGGCATGCCACAGATGTTTGATCCGCTCGGTCAGCTCCCTGCCGCTTTCGGTGAGTTCGACGATACTGGCTCGTCGGTCGTCGGGGGCGGGGGTGCGACGGATATGACCGGATGCCTCGAGTTTGCGGGCCATGATCGTAATGCTGGGCGGTTCGCAGCCCAGCGCGTCGCTGAGCTTGGCCTGGATGGTCGGCCCGACCCGGTCGAGTTCGAGCAGCAGTGCCTCTTGACCGGGGTGCAGGCCCAGCGGGGCCAGTAGCGCAGCGGCCCGCGCGCGGTGGCGCAGGGTCAACAGGCGGATGGCCTGGTTGAGGGCGTCGGCTTGCTCGAAGTCCACGGGCACTCCTTGACAGATTTTAGTTATGTGCATAACAGTTATGCGCATAACTAACTCTACATGGGAGACGAGGACGCTCATGACCGACATCGGTATCTCGCCCCGGCAGGCCGTACCCCGTGTCGACTCGACGCGGTTGGTGCTGATCCTGGTGTGCGCCAGTCAATTCATGGTCATTCTGGATTCGTCGATCGTGAATGTCGCGCTGCCGACCATCCAGCACGACCTCGGCTTCAGCGCCAGCGGGATTGCCTGGGTGGTCAACGGTTACCTGTTGACCTTCGGGGGATTCATGCTCCTCGGGGGACGCGCCGCGGACCTGTTCGGGCAGCGGCGCGTACTGATCGGGGGACTGGCCCTGTTCACCGCGGCGAGCCTGGTCAGTGGCCTGGCAATGGCGCCGGGAGTGCTGGTGGCGGCCCGGGTGACACAGGGCTTGGGCGCCGCGCTGCTGGCGCCCGCGACGGTGGCGGTGCTGCACACCCGCTTCACCGAGCCGAATGCGCGGGCCCGAGCGTTCGGCGCCTGGTCCGCCTCCGGCGGTGTCGGCGGGATGGCGGGTGCGCTGGCGGGCGGTGCGATCACCACCGGGCTCTCCTGGCGCTGGATCTTCCTGATCAATGTTCCGATCGGCGCGATACTCATCGCCCTGGCGTGGATGGCCCTGTCCGGCAAGCAAATCCGGAACAAGGCGACGCTGGATCTCGCCGGTGCCATTACCGGGACAGCCGGATTGGCCCTATTGATCCTCGGGGTTATGCGCACCGCCGACCACAGCTGGGCATCGCCATCGGTGCTCGGCGCGATGGGTGCGGGGGTACTGCTGCTGGTGATCTTCACGGTGGTGCAGGCGCGGTTCGCCGCTCAACCGCTGATGCCCTTGCGGCTTTTCGGAATTCGACGGGTCGCCCTCGGTGGCGGCATGCTGCTGTTGTTCGGCGGTATCGCCGTCGCGATGTGGTACTTCACCTCACTGTTTCTGCAGAATGTATTGGGCTACGACGCATTTCACGCCGGTCTCGGGCAGACCCCCGCGGCGGTCATGTTCCTGGTCATCGCCCGGGTGGCCGCGGCACTGCTGCCGCGCATCGGGGCGCGGGCGGTGTTGCTGGCCGGATGTGCTTGTCTCGTGGTCGGTTTCGTCTGGCTCGCCCAGGCCCATGCCGGGAGCGCCTACCTCACCGCGGTGCTCGGGCCCACCCTGGTCATCGCGATCGGCATCGGCTTGACCTTCCCCACGCTGATGGCCACCACAACCGCCGCGGTCTCGGACAGCGATGCCGGAATCGTCGGCGGGATCGCCGGCACCGCGAACCAATCCGGCGGATCGATCGGCCTGGCGGCGCTGGCCGCGGTCGCCGCGGCCGGGACCGCGCATGAATCCGGGCAGAGCCCGGCGGTCGGTCTCGCCACCGGCTACAGCGTGGTCTTCCTGCTGGCGGCCGGGCTCGGTGTCGCGATCGCAATCATCGGCCTGCTGCTTCCCCGCAACCACATCGACTCATGAGGCGTATTGAGCGAAGAGTCGGCGAACAGAGCGATCGACTCCGGCCGACAGCCGGAGCGGCATGGGTGCGCGCCCGCCCGGCGGGCCCCAACTTTCTGGGGCACAGCTCGTGCGGGCCGGTGTTAACGTTTTGCCCGAAGGTGCCCGGAGCAGGGGGTTTCCGGCGGTACGGGGGTGAACTGTGTTGAACCGCAGTCGATTACGGGGGTTGCTGCCGGTGCCCTGGCGTAACAGGAGCGGGTGCGGCTCGATGTGCTGCTTGCGTACGAACGGTTACGGTAATCGAACTCGAGGGGATCTCATGCGGATCAAGTCACTAATCGTCGCCTGCGTCGCCGCGGGCCTGGCCGTCACCGTCAGCGGTTGCGATCCGAACTCCACATCCGGATCGTTGCCCACCACCATCCCCGCGGGCCAAACATCGCAGGCCCCAACGCAATCCGGGCAGCCGACCCAACCGGGCAACGCGACCGAATCCGGTGGCGGCAACTCCGAAACCAGTGCCGTGCCCACGACCGGAAGTCCCGTCGCCGACCCGACGACCTCCGTCGACACCGCCATCCCCAAGTGCGTGACGGCACAGCTCAGCCTGGACAAGGGAGTCGGTGGCCCGGTGGGCGGGGACTGGTTCCTGAGGTTCATCAACAACAGTTCGCGAACCTGTGTGATGCAAGGGTTCCCGGGCGTTTCGCAGACCAACGGTCCCAGCGGTGATCCGGTGGGTGAACCCGCGGAACGGGATCAGGGCCCGCAGGCGCCCAAACCCGTTCCGGTCGTCCTCGCCCCGGGCGCGGCAGCCCAGTTCGAATTCATCACCTATCCCAAGCAGATCAACGACTGTGCCGCCCTGCGCACCAACACCCTGCGCGTCTACCCGCCGGACAACACCGAATCGCAGTGGCTGCCCTGGGACAGCCTGATCTGCCCGAGTCCGCAGCGCATGCTCGTCGTCCGTGCGGTCACACCGATGTAGCGGATCGATCCGTCACGGCCGCGGGTACGGGTCCATATCGCGCAGGCGTTGCCGGTGGCTCTGCTGTAGTTCGCTCACCCGGGTGAGGAAGCCCGCGATCAGTTCCAGTTCGGTGTGGTCGTATCGGCTCAGCATGGTTCGGTAGCCCTCGTCGACCAGCGGTGCGATGAGATCCTGGACGCGGCGGGCGGCGAGATCGGTGGCGACCACGATGACGCGGCGGCGATCGGTGGGGTGCAGGGAGCGGGCGATATAGCCCTGCTTCTCCAGGCGGTTGAGCATGATGGTGGCGCCCGCGGCGGTGAGGCCGAGTTGTTCGGCCAGCATTCCCGGTGTGGTGGACTTTCCGTCTCCGAGTAGGACGATTTCCAGCGCGCGTCGATCGGTCTCGTTCACGCCGAGCAGTCGGATCAATTCGCGGGCCAGATCCTCGAGGGTTCCGTGATAGAACTCCAGCGCTTTTCTGAGCTCTATTGCGATCGGAGCCACTGGATGCATGAAACCTCTCAAAAGGACTCACCGTACCTGGACCGGGCTGTCGGTAATAGCCCGATCCAGGTATTCACCACACTGCCAAGGGATCAGCTGACGGCGGTGGTGGTGAGCGTCGGGGACGGATTCGGGTAGCACGCGGTGGCCACATTGCCCACGAATGCCACCTTGGTCGTCATGGTCATGCCCGGATTGGCATAACTGGTCCCGGCGTATTTGCTGGTGATCGGTGTTCCGGGGGTTCCGGCGGTGACATTGATGGTGACCGCCGGCGGGGTGAAGCTGGAGCCGCCCGCGATCGGGCCCGGCACGGTGAGAACGACATTGCCGCCCGAGGTGCTGACGGTGCCGGCCACGGTGCCGCCGGAGGCGGAGGCCGAGACCAGCGTCGAATTCGCCGGGGTCGGGAAGATCATCTTCAGGTTGCTGATATTCGTCACACTGAAGCCGGAGGCCGAACTGGGAACCGTGGATACGCCCGGGGTGAGGGTGATGGCCACGGCCGAGCCGGATGTCGCCGTACTCGGCGCGGTCCCGTCGACCGAGGTGGTCATGCTGGAGGTCTGTCCGATGCCGAAGATGGTGCCCTGGCAACTCCAGTTCACGGTGACGGGGGTGGCATTCGCGGGTGCGGCCAGACAGAAGAGCGTGGCAAGCGCCACCGGAGTAACGACACCGGCTCGAAGCAGCACGGATGCGGCAGATCTCATAACTATCTCCAAAATTGTGAAGCAATGGCGCGACTCGAGATTTGGAGCCGCCACCCAAGGGTCTGAAATGTATCCTATTCGGATAGAACCTTGCTTCGAATCGGAAATAACGGTTTGGCATCGGATGGTCTTATTATGGGCTGCTCGGTATGTATTTATCCGCAGTTAGATATTTACCCCGGAAAGCTGAATTGGTTAAGTCTGGATCGAATGTGTGAATTCCGTCCTTGCAAATGCCGATCACGATTGATGTCTCGTGGCAGCGGTTCGCCCGCGCATCGATGCCCGCGAAGGACTTTCGGCCCTGTTTGGCGGGTAGGTCGTGATGGTGCCATGGGTGCTTGCGGAAGCCGGTTCGTCGAGGACAGGAAGCGAGGTCGTCGGCTCGTGATAACAGGTGAGGTGTGGTCGGCGGTGCAGCCCAACGTGCAAGTGAGCGCTTGCGGAGAGGTTTCATCGGCACAGGTTCGGCGTGCGGAGCGGGCGATCGCCCGGGTGTTGCACAGGCACGGTGCCGAACACGATGCGCGCGTGCGCATTACCGCGCGCGGGTACGCCGACGGTGAGAACGTCGCGCAGGTGAATGTCGACTACGGCGGCCGGGCGGTGCGCTCCCAGATCGCCGGGCCGGGCGGCTTCGCCCTCACCTTCGCCGCGGCGCGCCTGGACAGTCAACTCGATCGGCTCGCGGCCGCCCTGCCGCCGCGCTGGGAGCCCGATCCGGGGCGCGCGCCGCTGGCGTACGTCACCGATGAGCGCCCGATCGTGCACCGCAAGATCTGCCAACCGCGAATCAGCGATCCGATCGCGGCGGTGCGCGCCATGGACGCTCTCGACTATGACGCTCATCTGTTCACCGACCTCGCGACCGGCGAGGACGCGATCGTGTATTGGGCTGGGCCGCTGGGTGTTCGGATGGCCAGGCAGCGTCGCATGCACCCGCCGCGGATCGCGGGCGACCTGCGATTGACCGTCAATCCGCATCCGACTCGGATACTGACCGACGCCGATGCGGCAGCGCGCTTGTGCGCGTACGCGCTGCCGTTCCTGTTCTACACCGCGACGGATGACGGCCGGGGCCGTCTGCTCTATCGCCGCTATGACGGCGATCTGGGATTGGTGGCCCCGGCGCGCGAGTGAGCCCCGAAGCCGCCGCCGACTACGCATGGGTTTTCGCTATGCGCCGAACAGGAGGTTGCCCGGAGCGCCGGGTTCTTCGCTGGTGAAGTAGTCGGCGAAGGCTTCGTCGAGTTCGTCGAGGCTCAGGACGCCGTCGTTATTGGTGTCCAGACGCAGGGAGACCGCGTGGATGCCGGAGGTGTCCACGCCCAGGGCGGTGAGGAGATGGTGGAGTTCGTCGACGTTCAGGACCGCGTCGCGGTCGTGGTCGGCGGCGGCCAGGATGGCGGCGATGGCGGGCAGGACGTGTTTGTCGTAGTCGGCGGGGTTGGTGGTCAGGCGCGCCAGGGCGTCGACGTATTGGTCGCGGTTCAGCTGGCCGCGCGGATCGGTGCCCGCTTCGCGGCAGAGTCCGGCCCAGAACTCGGCGATGGCGGTGTGAAGTCTTGTGCCGGTGGCGCTTTCGGGTGGGCAGGCGAATGCGACGCAGATTCGATCGGCGGCCGCGGTGTATTCGGCGCTGGAGACCCGCTGATCGCCGTCATGGTCGAAGAGGTCGAAGAATCGGGCGAGCTTATCTCGCACGAACTCGGAGTGGTTGCGGTGCACAGGGATTCGCTTCGGCTCCCGGGTGCGTGACCTGATGATCGCGGTCTTGCGCTCCTCGGTCGCGCTCAGATAGTCCACCGTGCTCCGATATCCGGCCGTCACCCGGCGCTCGAAGATCTCCAGCTGCTGCTGCACGGTGGTGTACAGCCCGGTGTCCGGCGGCTCCAGCAGATCCTCGCCGGTCGGCAGCAGATGTACCGTCACCCCGGCCGGGCGCATATTGATCACCTGCCCGAGCCGATGCCGCCGGGACACCTCGAACACGGTCTG
The DNA here is from genome assembly GCF_036327755.1 of Nocardia sp. NBC_01503. Taxonomy (NCBI): domain Bacteria; kingdom Bacillati; phylum Actinomycetota; class Actinomycetes; order Mycobacteriales; family Nocardiaceae; genus Nocardia; species Nocardia sp. NBC_01503. The sequence goes on along the minus strand of NZ_CP109596.1, from coordinate 7,617,315 downwards.
CCCCAACTGCCACGGCAGGCGCGGAGATTTCAACGGCAGTTCGCGCTGGCGCAGCCGCAGCACATAGATCTCCTTCGCGCCGAAGGAGACAGCGCGGGTGAACGGCACCGTCTCCACCACACCGCCGTCGATATAGTGCTCGGCCCCGATCCGCAGCGGCGGCCACAGTCCGGGAATACAGCTCGAGGCCAGCAGCGCCGGTATCACCGGTCCGTAGTCGAAGTACCGCGCCGTCGCCCGTTCGATCGAGGCCGCCGCGCATTGGAAGGGAATCCCGAGCTGCTCGATTCGAGTGTCCACGCCCACATGCCGTTCCAATACCTCGCGCAGCGCGTCCTGGGTGGCGAGCGCGGGCCGCAGCCGCACCAGATTGGTGAGCAGGGAACGCACCGGAACGCCCATGACCTTCTCGGTCAGCGCGTCATGCCAGAACGCGGTCAGGGCGTCGATGGTGTTCCCGGTGCGGGGTGCGGCCAGGATCGCGCCCTGAATCGATCCGACCGAGGTGCCGATGACCAGATCCGGTGTGATGCCGTATTCGGCGAGTGCCCGCAGCATGCCGACTTGATAGCCGCCGAGCATACCGCCGCCACCCAGGACGAAGGCGGTGTGGGGGACGGGCCCTGTCGTGGTGTTGCTCATATGATCGCGGCTCCCGAACTGATTCAGTGGACCGGGCGGAGTGGCTTCGAAGGATGAACGGCCGCAACATCTTCCATGGTCCCGGCGCTGCGGGCGGTCGCGATCCAGGAATCGACCTCCCGCCACTGCCCGCGCAGCCAGGCGGCGAATTCGGCGCGCTCGCGCGGCACCTCGTCGGCCGGAATATGCCACCATCCGACTCGCACCTCGCCGGTGCCGATGGACGGATAACCCAGCCCGTCGGCACCGGTCAGATCCTCGAGTCCGGTCTGCGCGAGCACGACCACATCCGCGGTCGGCGCGCTGGTGGCGAGCATCCAGGCTCCGGTCGGATGAATCGGCATCACGTGCGGGCACTGTTCGGCCTGGATGGCGTGCGCGTCCCGGCCGGCGGCCCGCATGGTCTCGATGGCCTGCCGCCAGCGCTTCACCGAATAGTTCGTCCCCTCCGGGAACAGCAGCAGTGCGTCGCTGGGCAGCGCACCGCTGGCTTGTTTTCGAAGCTGTTGCAGTGCAACGGCTTTGCCCTCCTGGTCGAATCGGCAGAACACCACGCCGGAGTCCGCGTATACCGCGCGCAGTCCGGGCGTGAGGGCCGCGCAGCGTTTGGCGATGGTGTAGGTGTCCCGGCCCAGATCCCGGGCGATGAGATGAGCCATCAGCGCGCTGTTGAAGGCACCGGCGTGCCGGGCCAGCACGATCACCGGGCGATCGGCCGGAATACGCGGTGGCGGAGCGCAATTGAGCTCGATGCCCGCCACGGCGAACCCCCATCCGTAGAACCGCCGGTTCAGCGCGGCGAGGCGGTCGCACCCGCCCTGTCGCCCGGACCGCCGAATCTCTCGCCCGGATCGGCCGTCGATCTCATACACGAGCAGGAATGCGGCCGAGAGCAAGAGCAGGCGAGCCCGGCCCCGCATCGCCTCCGGGAAACCCGGCAGCAGCACGACCAGTCGAGCCAGCAGCAGCAGTGGCGCACCGATGATCAGCAGGAGACCGCCGAGAACGGCTGTCGGTAGCGGGCTCCTCATCGGAACCGCCCGAATAGCCACGCGCCCGGTTTATCCGGGGTCGGGTCGAGGCAGAACTCGCGAATGGCGGTGATGAGCTCGTCGGCGGTGATGGTGCCGGAGCCGTCGATATCGAGCCGGTCGAACAGGGCGCTCGCCTCGGCGGGCGTATGTTCGCAGCCGACGAGCAGTTCGATCAGCTCCGCTCGATCGAGCACGCCGTTGCGGTCGGCATCGGCCAGATCGATGACCGATTGCGCCAGCGGGGTGATATCGCGATCGAATCCGTCATTGTCCCAATGGTTTTCGAGCCAGTCCAGGAATTCGGTGACGGTGATGCGCCCATCCCCGTCGGCATCGGCCCGCTCGGCCATCGATCGCCAGAGCGCCCGGTACCCCGAGCGCACCGCCATGGCCCGGGGCGATCCGGGGGCTTCGTTGAACGCCTGCACCAACCGCAATCCGAACGCCTCGTAGTCATCGGCGGTCAGATAGCCGTCGCCGGTGATGTCGAGCAGTCCGAATCCGTGTCTGGCGCTGAGCGATTCGGCGACCGACGGTGCCGTCATGCGCTCGCCGACCCAGGCGAGCATCTCCGGTACCGCGCACAGCATGCCCGAATGATCGATTCCGGTGCAGGTGGTCAGGTGGATATCCGTTCCCGCCCTGCGTATCTCATCGACGAAATGGGTGACCACCACCATGGGCAGCACATCGTCGGCGGTGCCCGCGGCCAGCATGACCGGTCGATCGAATCGGGCCGAGGGCACCCGGCAGGCGCGCAGCATCTCCTCGACGCCGGGGCGTCCGCTCAGACCGGTGGTGCCGATGTCCTCGTTGGTCAGCAGGGCGACCGCGTAGTGGATATCGCGCACCGGCGCGTGCTCGGCGAGTTCCACCAGGCGTCGCCCGAGACCGGTCATGAACTCGTGGGTGTCCAGGCCGCGGGTGGTCCGCAATCCGGCGAGCAGATAGGGCAGGAACAGGGTGACCCCGGCGCTGTCCTCGGCCGTCTGCAGATCGATGATCATCGGAACCTCGACCGGCGGAGCCAGCGCCACCGTGCCCCGAAAGTCGAGCTCCGGAGCGTATTTCGTGGCCATCAATCCGGTGAACAGTGCGGCGTGACCGCCCTGTGAGAAGCCGACCGCGACCCAGCGGGGACTCAGCCGATGGCCGAGCTGGTGCGCGGCGCGGACGATATCGACCACATCGTCGGCGGCGGCCTCGCCGTTGAAGTACGGATGCGGGCCGGCGGAGGCCAGCCCCTCGTAGTCGGTGACGGTCACGACGTATCCGGCCTCGAGCCACATGCCCACGTGCCGGCTCTCCGGTCGCGACAGTCCGGCCACGGACGGCGCGGTGCGGTCCGACAGTCCGGTGGTGCCGTGCGCGTAACTGATCACCGGCCAGCCGTCGACGGGCGGTTCACCCGCGGGTACGAATACCGATCCGGAGACGATTCGGCCCGATCCGTCGTAGCCGATGCCCTGATACCAGACGCGATATCCCGCCGCGCAGTGTCCGGGCCAGAACGATGGCGGGAGTTCTTCGCTGTGATCCAGGGTGCCCGCTCGGTGGAATGCGTTTTCCCGCAATAGATTTCCCGCAGTGATCATCGTCCGCTCCGTTTCAGTGACCGATTGTGTCGATGCCGAATTGCGGTAACGCGATCTCGAAGAAGAATTGTAGATGGGGTGCGGGCGGGTTGCGGGGAAGTGGGGAGACGCGCAGGTACCGTCTTTCGGCGGCACCAGCGCGCTAATTCCTTCGATTCAGGGAGATCGTCGATGTCGTGGGCGTCATTCGCAATGATTGTTCCGGTGCTGACGGTGGCCGGTGGCATCCCGCTGCTGCGGCGTTCCCTGCGGCGTGGCGCACCCTCGGACCACAATGAGGTCGCTGGATTGGTTTTCCAGGTGATCGGCGCGTTGTATGCGGTGCTGCTGGCATTCGTCGTGGTGAACGAGTGGAATTCGTTGCAGGAGGCCCGGGGCAATACCTTCTCCGAGGCCAATGAGCTCGGTGCGCTGTATTGGAATACCCGGGCCTTGCCGCCGGAGTTCGGGCGTGATCTGGAGGCGACCACCAAGCAGTACGCCCGGGTCGTCATAGATAAGGAATGGCCGCGGCTGGCGCGTGGTGAATACAGTCCCGAGGCCACCGCGCTGGTGTATCGCATGCGTGAGCAGATCAACGCGCTGCCGTCCGATACCCCGAGTTCGCAGTCCGTCTACGAACACTCACTCTCGACCGTCAACGACCTCGCGGCGGCGCGCCGTGAACGACTCAGTCAGAGCGGCCACAATGTGCCGCCCGCGCTGTGGATGGCATTGGCCCTGGGCGCGGTGGTGACCGTCGGATTCACCTTCGTCTTCGGCCTGCCCAAATTCTGGACACATCTGTTGCTCGGCAGCTCGCTGGCGGTGCTGATCATGCTGGTGATGGCGCTGATCCAAATGCTCGATCAACCGTTCGCGGGCAGTATCGCGGTCCAACCGGACGCCTTCGAGATATTTCTCCGCGACCTGCCCGCACAACGTTGAATACGGCTGTGCCGCGACGGTGCGGACCACCGAGAATGGCCCGATCTGCGGGTGGGACAACGACTGACCCGACATCCATATGTGAGCCCACCGGTTGACGCCGGTGGGCTCACCCAGCTCGCGTGCCACTAGGGATTGGGCGCGGGCTGCCAGCAGGCCAGCGGGGGGCCGGGCGGGTAGAGCAGCGACCATCCGATCGCGGCACCGATCGCCGCGCCGATGAGAGCGCCGGGAAGCGCGCTACCCGTACCGCCGATGGCCGCGCCGACGAGCGCACCGAGCAAAGCGTTGCACTGATGCATTGTCGCGTCGGGATCCTCGACGGGATCCGCCTGTTGCACGCTGATACCGGGCCCGGGATCCACCTCGGGCTCCGCGGCGGCAATACCGCCGGTGAGAACCGTTGCTCCGATCGCGAGCACGGCTGTTGCGGTAAATCGATTGATCGTCATGGCTCCTTCTTCCGCACGATAGGAGTTCCTGTCACAAATCGATTTCGGCTGACCTGCAGCCGACCTATGCGTACCAAGAATCGAATCCCGACAAACCGGATTTCCGCAATTTCTCAGCCCACCGGTACTGGCCCGTTACCACACGAATGCCCACTTTGTCGCGATAGTCGAGGTCGCCACGGCGTGTCGCGTGAATTGGCACAGTTCGTCACCTCGCCGGGCAGTGACTTCGCTCGTCCCGTCTGTGAATCTGGAATGCGCGTGATTGTGCGCGGCTGATCGTGAAGGGGCATGCTTTGACGTCTTCGATACTTTCCAAGGGGCAGAATGTGGCGCTGCCCGCCGACGTCGAGCGCGTTGACGTCGTTATCGGATGGGCGGAGGCGGAGGTCGCGGTCGACGCCTCCGCACTGCTGCTGGGGGAGGACCGAAAAGTGCTCTCCGACAGTCATTTCGTCTTCTACAACCAGCCGGAGTCGACTGATGGTTCGGTGCGATTCCTGGGTTCGAGCGCGACGGAAGAAGGTGCGCAGACCCGGATTGCCATCGAATTGGCGGCGCTTCCGGATGATGTGCACTCGGTGGCACTCGCGGCGAGCGTCGGTGCGGGCACCTTCGGCGAATTGGGCAAGATCGCGTTCTGCGTCATCGACGGGGCCGGACAGCCGCTGGCGGAGTATGTGACCGCGGACGCCACGACAGAGTCGGCCTTCCTGTTCGGCGAGGTGTACCGGCGGGCGGGGGTATGGAAGGTTCGTGCGGTAGGGCAGGGCTGGGATTCCGGATTGGCGGGTCTGGCAACGGATTTCGGCGTCGCGATCGACGACGACTCGGATGGCGACCAGGCACCCGAATCGGCACCGGTCGGCGAGCTGGTGGTGGAGGAGACCGTCGAAGTCGCCGTGATCGAGGAGAGGACCGCACGGCTCGAAGAATCGAAGACCGGCCCCGCCCGCCGCACCCGGGGCGTTCGCACCACCAAACAGGTTGCCAAGAAGGTTAAACCGCTCGAATTCAAGCTCGCCGAACATGATTCGTGGCAGCCCGCCCGTCTGTTCTCGGTGGTCGGGGTCGGCGCGGGTGAGGAGCAGGAGCGCCGGGCCACCTCGGCGCTGATCGCGACCATGCAGGCCGTCCGCCCCTTCGCGCGAGCGCTTTGTGCGCGAATGGGTGCTCCCGCAGGTGTTTTCGAGGGTTTCATCGAGGTCCAGTACGAGCGCGGTGAAGCGACGGTCATTCCGGACGCGGTCCTCAAGGTGGTGCGGGGCGGCCGGGTGTGGACGGGCCTGCTCGAGGTGAAGACCGGTACCGGCAAGCTCAAACGCGAGCAGCTGGAGAGCTATCTCGATGTGGCGCGTAAGAAGAAGTACGACGTGGTGGTGAGCCTGTCCAATGATATTCCGGCCGGGCCCGGTGAACTCCCCGTCGAGGTCGATCGCCGCAAGCTCACCAAGGTCGCGCTACGGCATCTGTCCTGGGCGGAGGTGGCACACGAGGCGCGAATGCTGCTGTCGCACGGCGGGATCGAGGACGATCTACAGGCGTGGCTGCTGAGCGAATTCCTGCGCTATCTCGATCATCCGCGCTCGGGTGCGGCGGAGTTCGTCGATATGGGCAGGCATTGGGTCGCGGTCCGGGATTCCGTCGCGGCGGGAACCCTGCGAGCCGGGGATCAGAAGGCCCTGGCGGTCGCCGAAACCTGGGTGTCGCTCTCGCGGCATCTCGGACTGCGCCTCACCGCCGAGCTGGGCGCGACCGTCAAACATATACTGCCCCGGCGATATCGCACCGATCCGGCAGCCCGCAATGCCGCCGTCGCCGAGCGATTGGCCGCCGACGGCGTCTTCGAAGCGGTACTGCGGATTCCCGATACCGCGGGCGATCTGCAGATAGTCGCGGATATGCGTACCAACAGGATTCGCTGTCATATCGCGTTCGACGCCCCCGATGAGGGAACCTCCGGTCGTCGCCTGTCCTGGCTGGTGAAACAGCTCCAGGACGCATCTGGCACCGTCCAGGTCGAGGCGGTGTTCTCCGAATCCGGCAATGAGACCTGCGAGCACCTGGATACGGTGCGGGCGAATCCCAAGGTATTGACGGCGGGCCGTGCCGGGGTGATCACCTCGTTCACGCTGGAACAGTCCTTCCCCATGGGGAATCGCCGCTCGGGAACCGCGACGAGCTTCATCACCAGCGTGACCTCGGCGACCGACGCGTTCTACGGGGCGGTGGTGCAACCGTTGCGCGGCTGGGTTCCCGCCGCTCCGAAGCAATCCGAGTCACCGGCGGTGGCGGATTCGCAGGCTTGAGTTCGGTCGCTGCGGGGCCGGAGTCGTCCGGCCCCGATCGCCGCGGATCATGCGAGTCGGCGGGTGGCGCGGCCGCCGTTGGTGAGTTGGACCTGGGCGTTCATATGCTTGCTGAGTTTGTAGGCGAAGGGTGGGGTGCTGCTGACGAAGGCCTTGTAGAAGACGGCGGGGCGACCTTTGAGGTACCAGCGGTTGGGGGTGTCGTCGGCGTTGGTGAACTGGATGACGGCGTCCTTGCGGCCGAGGCTGAGGGGCTGGTGGAAGTAGCCGATGCGGAACGGAGCGACCGACTTGCCGCGGAGTCGGCGCGCGATGGTGTCGGCGGTGTAGGCGGCGGTGGGGAGGCCGGTTTGGCAGGTGCCGTGCACTTGGCCCCAGGGCATGCGGATGGCGGCGGCGTCGCCGATGGCGTGGATCTCGGGGTGTGAGATCGAGCGGAGGGTGGGGTCGGTGATGATGAGTCCTCTTGTGTCGGTGGCGATTCCGGCCTGTGCCGCCAGGGGTGGGACCTTGACGCCGGTGGTCCACAGGGTCAGATCCGAGGCGAGCGGTTCGCCGGTGTCCAGGCGGACCGCGTCGGGAAGCACCTTGGTGACCTTCACTCCGATCTTGCGGATGATGCCGAGGCGGTCGAGGGCCTTGTTCAGATGAACGCGTGCCCGGTCGCCCATCATCGCGCCGGGTTCGCCCGAGCTGATCAGGGTGACGGTGAGATCCGGGTGGCTCTCGGCGATTTCGGTGGCGGCTTCGATGCCGGTGAGCCCGCCGCCGCAGACGGTGACCGTGCCGCCGGTCGCGGCGATCTCGGTCAGCCGCTGCGAAAAGCGGTGTGCCGCACGGGGATCGTTGAGCGTCCAGGCGTGTTCGGCGACGCCGGGCGCATTGCCGGTGTCGGTGCCGCTGCCGAGCGCGTAGACCAGTGTGTCGTAGGTCAGCGTCGCGCCGTCGTCGAGGGTGACGGTGTGTGCGGCCGGATCGATGGCGGTCGCGGTGGCCCGGACGAATCGCACACCCGACCCGTCCAGCAGCTCCGGAATGCGGTAGACCGTCAGTTCCTGTCCGGCCGCGACCTGGTGCATCCGCAGCCGCTCGGTGAAGCGCTCCGACGGATTCACCAGTGTCACCGCCACATTCAGCTTGCGAGTATTGCGCGCCACCCGCACCGCCGCCAGCATGCCGGTGTAGCCCGCGCCCAGTACGACGATCTCGTGAGTGTTCTCGGTGTTCATGGCCTTGCCTCCCAGTGCTCGTTCGTTGTGGTCGGCTATGGGACAGCCGGGCGCTTCCGAACATGACACCTCGATGCTGTGACCTGGGTCACGGCGCTTTCGGGCTGTTCGGGTCGTAGCCCAGTTCGGCAATGAGAGCCACGGTGCGGCGCTGGAATTCGATGGCGGCGGCGCTGCGATACCGCGGTCGCCGATCTCCTCGGCCTCGGCGCGGACGCCGCCGTACTCCTGCGAACCATCCCCAGTCGAGGCGCTTTCACCGGCGTCCCCGCCGATCCGACCGTGTACCGCTTCTACGAAATGCTCCAGGTCTACGGCACCACCCTCAAAGCCCTTGCGCACGAACAGTTGGGCGACGGCATCATCAGCGCCATCAATTTCATACTGGATGTCCGCAAGGTCGCCGATCCCGAAGGTAGCGCGCCGTCATCACCCTCGACGGTAAATACCTTCCGACCAAACCCTTCTGACCGATTCAGGCCGCGGGGGAGCCTCCCAGGAGTTGGGGGCGCATCGACAGGACCTGGGCGCGCAACGCGCGGACTATGGCGGCCACCTCCGGCCGCCGGAGGGTTTCGGGCCGGGTCACCAGCCAATAGGTGAGTTGGACGGCGACCTGGCCGGGCAGGACGCGGAGCAGGTCCGTATGCCGGTCGGCCATGAAGCAGGGGAGCAGGCCGATTCCGGCGGCGGCGCGGGTGGCCTCCACGTGTACGAAAACGTTTGTGGAGGAGATGGATTCGCGCATCGTCGGCGCGAAGAGGGTGGGGGCCAGGTCGAGGTCGTCGACCTGGAGCATGGAGTCGATGAAGTAGACCAGCGGGTGATTCGAGAGGTCGGCGACGGATTCGGGGGAGCCGTGCGCGGCGATGTAGGACTCGGAGGCGTAGAGGGCGAGGGTGTAATCCCCGAGGGGAATGGCTTCGGCCCGTCGCACCTGGGGTTTGCCGACCACCACTTCGATATCGAGGCTGGAGCGTTGCAGCGATGCCCGGCGGGTCGCGGTAATGATCTCCACGGTCACCTTGGGATGCTCGCGCTGCACCTGTGCGATGGCCGGGGCGGCCAGATACGCGCTGAATCCGTCGGTCGCGGACATGCGAACCACACCCTCGAGAACCCGCATCCCATCGGTTCCCGAGGCCAGCGCCCGCACCGCGGATTCGATGGTTTCGGCCGCCGCCAACGCTTCTCGGCCCAGTTCGGTCAATTCCCATCCGCCCGCGCCGCGCGTGAGCACTCGCCCGCCCAGCGCGTGCTCGAGCGTGGCGATGCGCCGCGAGATGGTGGTGTGATTCAGTCCCAGCTCATCGGCTGCTGAAACATAGCGGCCGGTCCGCCCCACCGCCAGCAGTACGAGCAGGTCGTCCGGATTGGGTCGCGCAGTGGCGGGGGTCACGCTCATTTCTGCATCTTTGCAGATATGCCCTGCGAACTTGGCCATTGCTGCCAATCGAATGTGCACGAATACTCGGTACCTGATTGATTTGTGGGCCGCGTCACAGATGAGGGGGCGCGGCCCGATCGTGAAGGAGTTGCACGATGAGCGTCCGGGATACCGAGCCGCCGCAGGGCACCGCGCTGGCGGGACTCCGGCGGGTGGTGGCCGCCTCGATGGCGGGCACCGTCGTCGAGTGGTACGAATTCTTCCTCTACGGCACGGCGGCGACGCTGGTCTTCAACAAGGTGTTCTTCGCCAAGGGCACCAGCGATCTGGATGCGATTCTGGCGGCGTTCATCACCTATGCGGTGGGCTTCGCGGCGCGGCCGATCGGCGGAATAGTCTTCGGGCACTTCGGCGATAAGTACGGTCGTAAGAAGCTGCTCCAGTTGAGTCTGCTGTTGGTGGGTGCGACCACCTTCCTGATGGGCTGTCTGCCGACCTTCGCGCAGGTCGGCTATCTGGCCCCCGCCCTGCTGGTGGTGCTGCGCTTCATGCAGGGCTTCGCGGTCGGCGGTGAGTGGGGCGGCGCGGTTCTGCTTGTGGCCGAACACAGTCCGAGCAGGAGTCGCGCGTTCTGGGCGTCCTGGCCGCAGGCCGCGGTACCGCTGGGCAATATGCTCGCGACCGTCGTACTGCTGATCCTGACCTCCACGCTCTCGGACGCGTCCTTCCTGTCCTGGGGTTGGCGGGTGGCCTTCTGGCTCTCGGCGGTGGTGGTGCTGATCGGTTACTACGTGCGCACCAAGATCACCGACGCGCCCATCTTCCTGGCCGCGCAGCAGCTGGCCGAACAGGAGAAGGCGACCTCGTTCAGCGCCATCGAGGTGCTCAAGCGTTATCCGCGTGGGGTTTTCACCGCCATGGGCCTGCGTTTCGGCGAGAACATCCTGTACTACCTGGTGGTCACCTTCAGCATCACCTATCTGAAGGTGCATGTCGGAGCCAATACGAAGGTGATCCTGTGGTGGCTGTTGGTCGCGCACGCGGTGCATTTCGCGATCATCCCGCTGGCGGGACGGCTCAGTGACCGGTTCGGCCGCCGCCCGATCTATCTGATCGGCGCGCTGGCGGCGGGCACCTGGGGCTTCTTCGCCTTCCCCATGATGGACAGCAAGCACAATGCGGTCATCCTGTCGGCGATCATCATCGGACTGGTCTTCCACGCCTTCATGTACGCCGCCCAACCCGCGATCATGGCCGAGATGTTCCCGACCCGAATGCGGTATTCCGGTGTCTCCCTCGGCTATCAGGTGACCTCGATCGTCGCCGGTTCGCTCGCGCCGATCATCGCGGTGCGACTGCTCAATACCTACAAGTCCTCGGTGCCGATCGCCTGGTACCTGGCCGGGGCGGCCGCCGTCACCGTGGTCGCGGTGCTGTTCGCCCGGGAGACCAATGGCGCGGATCTGGCCGCCATCGACCTGGCGGACGCGGAAAGCGTGGCCGCGGAGAGCAATCGAAAGGTGGCCGCATGACCGGCGACCTGACCGGACGCACCGCCCTGGTCACGGGCGGTGCGAGCGGAATCGGCGCGGCCTGCGCGAAAGAGCTTGCCGGGCAGGGGGCCAAGGTGATCGTGGCCGATATCGACGGGCCCGGGGCGAAGCAGGTGGCGGCCGAGATCGGCGGGCACGCCTGGGAAGTGGATCTCCTCGATGTCGCCGCACTCGAGGAACTGCGTCTCGACGTGGACATCCTGGTGAACAACGCCGGGGTGCAGAGCATCAACCCGATTGTCGACTTCCCGCCGGAGAAGTTCCGAATGCTGTTGGCGCTCATGGTGGAAGCGCCGTTCCTGCTGATTCGGGCGGCGCTGCCGCACATGTACGAGCGGGGCCACGGCCGGATCATCAATATCTCCTCGGTACACGGCATCCGGGCCTCGGCCTACAAGTCCGCGTACGTCACCGCCAAGCACGCACTGGAAGGGCTGTCCAAAGTGACCGCGCTGGAAGGCGGTCCGCACGGCGTCACCAGCAATTGCGTCAGCCCCGGCTATGTGCGAACCCCGTTGGTGGACACACAGATCGCCGATCAGGCGGCCGCGCACGGTATCGACGAGCAAGAGGTGGTGGAGCGAATCATGCTCACCGAGAACGCCGTCAAACGACTCGTGGAGCCGGGGGAGGTGGCCGCGCTGGTCGGCTGGCTCGCCACCGATGCCGCTCGCATGGTGACCGGGGCGAGCTACACCATGGATGGCGGATGGAGTGCGCGATGATGCGGTCCGAGCACACCGCGCCGCAGTGGATACCGGATGCGGAAACCATTGCGGGCGCGCGCATTACCGACTTCACGCGATTCGTGCGGCAGCGCTACGGGGTCACCGCGGCGGACTATCACGAACTCCAGCGGTGGTCGGTGTGGGACATCCCCGGGTTCTGGCGGGCGGTCTGGGACTACTTCGAACTCGGTGTCACGCCCGCGGAGGTGCTCACCGAATCCGTCATGCCGGGAGCCCGATGGTTCCCCGGTACCCGGCTGAACTACGTCGACCAGGTGGTGCGCCAGGCCCGGACCGATCGTCCCGCGATCATCGCGCTCGGCGAAGACGCCCCGGCCAGAGAAGTGTCGTGGGCGGAAATGCTCTCCCGGACAGCGGTTCTGGCTCGCTCGCTGCGTGCGCTCGGTGTCGGGCCCGGTGATCGGGTGGTCGGCTACCTGCCGAATATCCCGGAGACGGTGATCGCCTTCCTCGCCACCGCGAGCGTCGGCGCGATCTGGAGTGCCTGCGGGCAGGACTACACCGCCGCGGCGGCCTGGGACCGGCTCGGTCAACTCGAGCCCACCGTCCTGATCACCGCCGATGGCTACCGGTATGGCGGCAGGGCACACGACAAGCGCGACGAGATCACCTCTCTGCGTGCGGCGCTGCCCACCCTGCGCGGGACAATTCTGCTCGCGCGGCTCGGTCACACCCTCGCGGGCACCCTCGACTGGGATGACGCCACCGAGGACCCGGCCCGTGATCTCGGCTGGGATCCGGCCGAAATCGAGACCGTCCCCGTCGATTTCGCGCACCCGCTGTGGGTGCTCTACTCCTCCGGCACCACCGGTAAGCCCAAGGGCATAGTCCACGGTCACGGCGGTGTCCTGCTAGAGCATCTCAAAGCCGTTGCCCTGCAATCGGATATCGGGCCCGGCGACACCTTCTTCTGGTACACCAGCCCCAGTTGGATGATGTGGAACCTCCAGGTCGCCGGGCTGCTGGCCGGGGCGACCATCGTCTGCTACGACGGCAGTCCCGCGTATCCGTCCCCGGATGCGCTGTGGGCCATGGCCGCCCGTACCGGAACCACGGTGCTGGGCACCAGCCCCGGCTATGTCCTCTCGTGCGAGAAGGCGGGTGTGCGGCCTTCCCGGGCACATGATCTGAGCGAACTGCGGCAGATCGGCATCACCGGTTCGGCCCTGCCCGCCACCTCATCGCTGTGGCTGCGCGACCATATCGGCGATATCCCGATCTCCTCCATCAGCGGTGGCACCGATGTGGTATCCGCGTTCCTCGGTGGCGCACCGACCGTGCCGGTCTGGCCCGGCGAACTATCGGCCCCGTATCTCGGTGTGGCCCTGCAAGCCTGGGACGAATCCGGCGAACCGGTGCACGGCGCGGTCGGTGAACTCGTCATCACCGCCCCCATGCCGTCCATGCCACTGCGCTTCTGGAACGACCCGGACGGTTCTCGCTACCGTGACGCCTACTTCGACACCTATCCCGGCGTCTGGCGGCACGGCGACTGGATCACCGTCAACCCGCACGGCAGTATCACCGTGCACGGTCGCTCCGATTCCACCTTGAACCGCAACGGCATTCGCATGGGCAGCGCCGAGATCTACCAGGCCGTCGAAGCCCTGCCCGAGGTTCTGGAAGCCCTGGTCCTGGGTGTGGAACAACCCGACGGCGGCTACTGGATGCCACTGTTCGTCGTGCTGTCCGAGGGTGTGGACCTCACCGACGACCTACGCGACCGCATCACCCGCACCATCCGCACCCAACTCTCCCCACGCCACGTACCCGACGAAATCCTGTGCGCCCCGGGCATTCCGCACACCCGCACCGGCAAGAAGCTGGAGGTACCACTCAAACGTCTACTCCAGGGCGCGGATCCGTCCCGCGTCGTGGACCCGAGCGCCATCGACGCCCCGGAGCTGTTGTCCTGGTATGCCGCGCTGCCCTCGGCGCAGGTCTAAACCTTTTCTAAACGCCCGCTCGGACGTCCGCCCGCCCAAGTTACCGTTGGGCAGCATCCGTCCGAACCCGAGGGTCCCGCTGTGCCGAAGACATTGCAGAACATAGCCGTTCGCCCCGCTACCAAGCGCGATATCCCCGCCATGACGGCGGTGCTCGACCGGGCCTTCAGCGCGAACGATCCCTTCGGGGCGTACATGTTCCCGAATCCATCGCAGCGTGCGAGATCTCGACCGCGGCTCACCCGTGCGATGATCCGGCATCTGTTTCTGCCCGCCGGTGGCGCGCACGTCGCCACCTCCGACGGCCGGGTCGTCGGCGTCGTGCTGTGGCAGCCCTCGGATCGCCGGTTCGGGTTGTTGCGCGATCTGGCGTCGATTCCGGAGTTCCTGCGGGCCATGGGGTTCGACGGTCCGCGGGTGCTGTCCATGTACGCCACCATCGCCGGACTCGCCCCGGGACTGCCGCACTACTTCGGCGTCACCCTCGGTGTCGATCCGGAATTCCAGCACATCGGTGTGGGCAAGGCGCTGTCGCTGTTCTGCCTGACCGAGGTCGAACAGGCGGCCGTGCCGCTGCTTTGCCTCTGTGAGGACGACAGTATGGGCTTCTACAGCGCCTTCGGCAGCCAGCGGCTGGGCCATATTCGGCTGGGCCGCACGGGGCCGGAGGTCAACGTCATGATGTGGCTGCCCTCCAGCCTGCGTGCCCGCGAGCGACGACTCTGAACTCAGAGCGTGCTGTTCACCTGAACACTGTGCGCGCCCGCCCGCCGCCCTGAGAAGACGCAGTCGGCCAGCGACAGCCCGCTCACATAGGAGTTGGAGCAGACGCCGACCGCCGCCCGGCCCGCCGCGAACAGACCGGGAATGGTGCCACCGTCCGTGGTGAGCACCGCGCCGGTGTCCTCATCGACCAGCAGGCCGCCCAAGGTCAGCATGGGCATCGGATAGGTCAACCGCGCCTTGAACGAAATATCCAGCAGCACATAGGGTCCCGTACGAAGCGGCTTGCGGATATCGGCGGGCTTGCCCATCGGGTCGGGCAGGTGCTGTTCGATGGCGCGATTGTGCGCGTCGACGGTCTTGCGTAGCGCCGCCGGTTCGATGCCCGCGCGCGCCGCCACATCCTCGAGGGTGTGACCGGTAACGCGCTTGACCCGCATGAGGCGCTCGGTCTGCATGCGCTGGAACCACACCGACTGCCCGCCGAGCTGCCGCTGCGATTCGGCCAGCAGTTCCGCGTCCACCAGCAGCCAGGCCCGATTGCCCGGAGCGGTCGCGATCGCGGCGCCCATGGCCGCGCCGTAGCGGGATTCATCGATCATGCGCTGGCCGTTGGCATCCACCGCGATCGAGCCGAAGAAGGCGCTCGGCGGTGCGATGAACCGCCACGTGGAGAGGGCGTCCATTTTGCCGGTGGCCGCGCCCGCCGCCTGCGCCATGGCGATCCCGCTGCCGTCGTCACCTGCGGTGCCCAGCGGAAGCCCTTCCGCCCAAGGGTAATCCGGTGCGTGCTGACCGACCATCGCACCATTGGCGATGAATCCGCCGGTGGTGAGAATGACGCCCGAGCGCGCCTGAATGCGCACCGTCCGGCCGTAGCGCGCCTCGATGCGATCCATCAGTTTGCCGACCGCATTGCGCAAACCCGGGTGGTACACGCCGGGTTTCGCCGAAATGCGGGCCAGTGTCGCGAACCGTCGCCGCACCTTCACGGGCGCGTCGGCCAGCGAGATCGCCCGCACGCCGACGACTCGACCGTCCTCGATCACGAGTTCTGTTGCCCTGGTGCCGGTCTGGACCCGCACGCCATGCCGGGCGGCCGACTTCGCCAGCGGGCCGAACAGCTTCTTACCCGAGACGCCTCGCCCGTGCGCGCGATGTCCGCGCTGCGCCGGTTTCGCCAAATCCCGGAAGCCGCCGGAGTTTTCGCTACCGGAGTAGTACAGGTAGTGGTCATCGGTCGGATACGAGGTCTTGTACGGGCACAGGGACGGCTGGAACGGCACGCCGTGCGAGCTGAGCCAATCGATCATGGCCGCCGAGCCCTCGCAGAACCGCCGCAGCGTCTGCTCACTCACCGCATCGCCGACCTCGGCACGCAGGTAGGCCAGCATATTCTCGATATCGTCCTGCACTCCGGCCGCGCGCTGCACCCAGGTGCCGCCGCCCGCGTACACGATGCCACCGGACAGCGCGGTCGCGCCGCCGCCGAGGAACCGGTCGAGGGCCAGTACATCCGCCCCGGATTCACGTGCGGCCAAGGCCGCCGCGACACCCGCGCCGCCGTACCCCACGACGACGATATCGGCCGAAGAATCCCAGGTCCGCACCGCTGCGACCACCTTCCCGAATGAGAATGCCGGCGTCTCGTGCCGAGCGAGGTGAACTATAACGTGTTCTAGTTCACCAAGCCATTCGCGTTCAGGCGGAGAGTTGTGCGGTGAGCCCGTCGATATAGGCCCGGAATAGTTCGGCCATATTCACCCGCTCCGGGTCGAGGAGCCATTGCAATTGCAGGCCGTCCATCATGGCCGTGATCTGGCACGCGATGGCGGCGGTATCGATATCGGAGCGCAGGGTGCCATCGGCGATGCCGCCGTCGAGCGCGCCCGCGAGGTAGGTCTCGAGCATCCGATAGCGATTCACCACCCAGTCGCGGGCCGGATGGTCGAGGGTGACCGCCTCGCTGGTGACCACGGTGAACAGCTGCACCAATCCGGGTACATGCATATTGTGTTCGACGAGCCGAACCAATTGTCCCAGTGCGTCTTTGCCACGCAATCGCAGATTTATGCCGAGTCGATCGGTATCGAGCCGATCGCGATACTCCAGTACCGCGGCCAGCAATGCCGCTTTGTTCGGGAAGTAGTGCAGCAGTCCGGGCTGGGAGAGTCCGCAGCGCTCGGCGATCTCGGCGATCGAGGAGTTGCGATAGCCGTTCTCGGCGAAGCTCTTCAGTGCCTGATCGATGATCTGCTCGCGGCGGTCGTCGCCCCGTCTCCGGCGTTGAGGGTGCGGCGTCATGTGCTGGGACAGTAGTCGCACTGCCGGGACCTGCAAAAACAGCTATGCATAACGAAACAATAACGGTACCGAGTGACCACTCGGTAAACTGGATTCGCACTGGCACACTCGTGTCAGCCGTACAGGGACGTGCGAGGAAGGACAGCCGATGACCCAGGGCAGCCAGATGCCGATCGAATCGATCACGCTGCGAGGCGGAGCGGGCACGCTCGTCGGATGGGAGGTCAACCCGCCCGCCGGTGCGTCGAACCTCGGCACCGTCGTGCTGGTGCCCGGCTTCACCGGCTCCAAAGAGGACTTCGAATTCATGCTCCCGCTGCTCGCGGCGGCCGGGTATCGCGCGGTCGCCTACGACCAGCGCGGCCAGTGGCAGTCCGAGGGGCCCGATGACATCTCGGGTTACACCATGGCCGATTTCGTGGCCGACCTGCACGGTGTGATCGATCAGGTGTCGCCGGACGCGCCCGTACATCTGGTCGGGCATTCGTTCGGCGGGTACGTCTCCCGCGTCGCGGTGGTCGAGACGCCCGCGCGATTCCGCAGCTTCACCCTGCTGGCCTCGGGTCCGTCCTCGGTCGAGGATATCAATTTCCCGCCGCCGCGAATGGTCGCGCAGATTGTCGAACAGGCCGGGCAGGAGGCCATCTTCCAGCAGCTGAGCGCCGCCATGACCGCCTCGGGAGCGAGCTTCACTCCGGAGCGAATGGAGTTCCTGCACAATCGGATTCTGCGGACCAAGAAGGCCAATATCCTCGGCATTCTCAAATGTATGGAGACCCCGCCGCTCACCGATACCGCCGCGCTGCGCGATGCCGGAGTGCCGCTGCTGGTGGCCTATGGCGACACGAACGATCTTTGGGCCCCCGAGGTCCACGTGAAGTTCGCCGAACAGTTGCAGGCTGGGACCGCGGTGTATCCGGGCGTCGGCCATGTGCCGAACGAGGATGTGCCCGATCAGGTAACGGCCGATCTGGTGAGCTTCTGGAAGGAACTGGCATGACCGACTTCATCGACGACCTGCTCGCCAAGCTGGACCTGGAGGCCAAGGTCCGGCTCATCTCCGGATCCAATATCTTCCGGTTCGCGGGCGACGACAGCATCGGCCTGGCCGAGATGCCGGTGTCCGACGGCCCCTCGGGTGTGCGCGGCGAGACCTGGGATGAGCGCGACCCCTCGGTCAGCCTGCCGTCCGGTTCGGCGCTGGCCGCCACCTGGGATCGTGACCTGCTGGCCGAGATCGGCGGGCTCATTGCCGCCGAGGCGCGCCGCAAGAATGTGTGCGCGGTCCTCGGCCCGACCATCAATCTGCACCGATCCCCGCTCGGCGGAAGGCATTTCGAATGCTTCTCCGAGGATCCGATGCTCACCGGTGAGATGGCCGCCGCCTATGTGAACGGTGTACAGGACCACGGCGTCAGTGCGTGCCCCAAGCATTACGTGGCCAATGATTCCGAGACCGAGCGTTTCACCGCCGACGCGATTGTCGACGACCGCACGCTACGCGAGCTGTACCTGTACCCGTTCGAGCGGTCGGTCCGGGCGGGCGCGTGGATGATCATGGACGCGTACAACTCCGTCAATGGCGTCACCATGACCGAAAACCCGCTGCTGGACGAGCCTTTGAAGGGCGAGTGGGGTTTCGACGGCGTGGTGGTGTCGGACTGGACCGCGGTGCGCTCCACCACGGGTGCGGCCAAGGGCACCGATCTGGCCATGCCCGGCCCGTGGGAGCTCTGGGGTGCGCCGCTGGTCGAGGCGGTTCGCAACGGCGAGGTGCCCGAGGCCGCGATCGATGAAAAGGTCCGTCGCATACTGCGATTCGCGCAGCGCGTGGGCGCGCTGAACGGAACGCCCCGGCAGCCACCGGCTTTCACCGACGAGACCGCCCGCCGACTGGTGCGTGACGCCGCCGCCAAGGCCATGGTGCTCGCGGCCAACGACGGCGTGCTGCCGCTGGCGCGGCCCGCGGGGGTGGCGGTGCTGGGCGCGGCCGCCGCGGAACCGCGCTTCGGTGGCGGTGGCAGCGCGACAGTCGTTCCGGGCCATACGACATCACCGCTCGACGGGCTGAGCGAGGTGCTGCCGGTGGTGTACACCCCGGGCGTGCACCTGAACGAGAATATGATTCCGGTGCCGCTGGGCCTGGTCACCGATCCCGAGACCGGCACCGCGGGTGTGGATCTGCGCTACCTCGACGGTGACGCCGTACTGAAGGCCGAGCATCGCACCTCGGGCACGCTCATGCTCTTCGGCAATGAATTCGCCATGACCGCTACGTCTTTCCAGGTGCGCGGTCGACTGCGCGCCGATGCGGCGGGGGAGTGGCGGATCGGTTTCGCCGGTGTCGGCACGCTGCGCTTGGATCTCGATGGCGAGACCGTACTCACCGAGACGGTGTTCCCCGAGGGCGGTGATCCGGTCGAGATGCTGCTGAATCCGCCGCAGCGCTGGGTGACCCGCACCCTTGCCGAGGGCGATGAGGTCGACGTGCTCATCGAGTTGGCCCCCGCGCTCGCGCAGGGTCTGCCCGCCATGGGCGTCACCTTCGGTATCGGCCGCCCGCGCCGAGCCGCCGATGAGGAGTTCGCCGCCGCAGTGGAATTGGCCCGCAACGCCGAGGTCGCGGTGGTGGTGGTCGGTACCACCGAACAGATCGAATCCGAGGGGTACGACCGCAAGGACCTGTCGCTGCCCGGCCGTCAGAACGAACTGGTGGCGGCGGTGGCCGCGGTGAACCCACGCACCGTCGTGGTGGTCAATGCCGGTTCGC
Organism: Nocardia sp. NBC_01503; assembly: GCF_036327755.1. Taxonomy (NCBI): domain Bacteria; kingdom Bacillati; phylum Actinomycetota; class Actinomycetes; order Mycobacteriales; family Nocardiaceae; genus Nocardia; species Nocardia sp. NBC_01503. The sequence continues at coordinate 7,597,695 of NZ_CP109596.1, read as the reverse complement.
CGGTGGAGATGCCGTGGCGCGATGATGTTGCCGCCGTACTGCTTTCGTGGTTCCCCGGGCAGGAGTTCGGCGGCGCGCTCGCCGATGTGCTCACCGGGGCGACCGAGCCCGGCGGGCGATTGCCCACCACCTGGCCCAAGGTCATGGCCGATGTGCCGGTGCTGAACACCAAACCGGCCGCCGACAACAGCCTGCCGTACACCGAGGGCATCCATATCGGCTACCGCGCCTGGCTGAAATCCGGTGTGGCCCCGGCTTATCCGTTCGGCCACGGCCTCGGGTACACCAGTTGGGAGCTCGCGGATCTGACCGTGTCCGGGCGCACCGCCACCGTCACCGTCCGCAATATCGGTGAACGTGCGGGCCGTCAGGTGATCCAGGCGTACCTGTCGCGTGCGGACGGCGCCGTCGATCGCCCGGTTCGCTGGCTGTCCGGCTTCGCGGCCGTCGAGGCCGGTGCGGGTGAAACCGTCACCGCCACCATCGAATTGCCGCAGCGCTCCTTCGAACACTGGACCGACCAGGGCTGGGCCACCGAGCCCGGCAGCTTCACCCTGCACATCGGTACTTCGGTATCCGCGCTTCCGCTCACCGCGGAAGTCAGCTGAGCCACCCCCTCGGCTATCCGGCGAGCTCCCCTCGTCATCCCGGCCGCGAATATCCCGGGATGACGAGGTGGGGCGGGACCGGGGCCGGGGGTCTTCCTGTCGAACGTCCTGAATGAAGCCGCGGCGAACTTCATTTCCACGCTTTCTCTCACACCCTGGATTTCACCGTGGCCAATTCTGACGCCGACCTGTCCGTCGGCGAAAATGCTTCTGCCGCAGGCACTCCCACCAAGGGGTTGCTGCCGCTGCTCTTCATCGGCAATGCCGCCATGTACGCGCTCTACTCCGGTGTCGGCGGCATTCTGCTGCCGAAGCAGATCGAGCACATCGACGCGGCGTCCAAGGTCGCCAATCTCGGTCTGGTCGCCGGTATCGCCGCGATGTTCGCGACGCTGTTCAATCCGGTGGCGGGTGCGCTGTCGGATCGATCCGGTCGCCGCAATCCATGGATTCTCGGTGGCGGCCTGGCCGCTGTCGGCGCCATGGCGTTGCTGGGCAATGTGCACACGGTGCTGCTGGTCGCCATCGCCTGGTGTATCGGGCAGGCGGTCATGAATATCTATCAGGCCGCGCTCACCTCGGTGGTACCGGATCGGGTTCCGCTGGCTCGGCGTGGAATCGCCTCCGCCGCGGTCGGTCTCGGTATTCCCGCCGGAACGGTGATCGGCGTGGTGCTGGCTTCGGTGCTCGCCGATCACCTCGGCATCGGATATCTCGCGCTCGGCGTACTGGTCGCGGTGGCCGCGGTGATCTTCACCGCCGGTGCCCGCGAACACCCGATGCCGCCGAAACAGGCTATGCCCCTGCGTGATCAGGCCGCCGCTTTCCTGAGTGTGCTGCGCGAGCACGACTTCCGCTGGGCCTTCATCGGCCGGGCGCTGCTGGTGCTGGGCTACTTCTCGGTGGTCGGCTACCAGCTCTACATTCTGCAGGACCATATTCGGCTGCCCGATGGCCTGAAGGCCGAGACCGCGGTGGCCATTCTGACGCCCATTTCCGCTGTGGGCATGACGATTTCGACGATCGCGGGCGGCATCCTGTCCGATCGGATGGACCGGCGTAAACCCTTCGTCGCGGTCTCCTCGGCGCTGGCCGCGGTGGCGCTGCTGATTCCGGTGTTCAGCCCGAGCTGGCCCGGCATGCTCGCCTTCGCCGCCATCAACGGGCTGGCGTTCGGCAGCTTCATGGCCGTGGATACCGCGCTGGTCACCATGGTGCTGCCCAAGGCCGAGGATGCCGCCCGCGATATGGGCGTGCTGAATATCGCCAATGCGGGTCCGCAGATTCTCGGACCCTTCGTGGCCTCGGCGGTGGTCAGCCTGGTCGGCTATTCGCCGCTGTTCATCTTCGGCGGGCTGCTCTCGGTGCTGGGCGCGCTCGCGGTCGCGCCGATTCGCTCGGTGCGCTGAGCCGGCCGGTCCCGGCGAACCGGCCGCCTCGTCGGATGACTCAGAGAAAGTTCTTCTCCAGCATTAGATTCAGGACATTGGGGTACCGGTCCGGGAAGTCCATCGGGATGATGCCGAAGTGGGCGGGCTGTGCGCGATGCTCGGTGAGGTAGCCCTCCAGCTTCGGCATGATCGCCGCCGCATTGTCCTTGGGCCAGGCATTGTCGGAGTAGCTGGTGAAGTTGATGTACATCAGCGAGTTGTTCGTATCCGTGGCTGCCTTGTCGAGGCAGTCGCGGACGTACGAATACTTGTCACCGCCCGACGATCCGGTGCCCGCGGAGCCCGAACCGCCTGAGCCCGAACCGGATCCGGAGTCCAGGCCCATCAGGCCATTGCCCTTGTACCGATCCTGCAGGTAGAAGCGATCATTGGTGAACACGCCGTTATCGCCGCCCGGCCACTGCAGTGCCGGAAGCTGATTGGCGAACTGGGCGATCAAGACGATCCGTCCGCGCGCCTCACCGAGTGTCGGAATCCGATTGCCGATCCAGAACAGCGACCGATAGCCCTTGGTATCCAGATACCCGTTGAAGATGCGCTCGAAGTCACCCCCGACATCGTTCTTGGTGCCGTTCTCCTTCTTCACCCGCATGACGATGACCTCGCCGGGGTTGCGCTCCAGGAAGTTTCGGCAGTCGGCGAGTACGCCGTCGAACGTCAGCCCCTGATAGGCGGCCGAGTGATAGATCCCGAACGAGTCGCTCATATGGTCCTGGAGGCCGTTGCAGCGCATATCCAGGAAGCGAATCCCATGCTGGAACTGCTCGGCGATCGACCAGTTCTGGGTATGCGCCCACTCGGTGCCGTTGGCCGGATCGGTGCACCCCGAATCATGTGTGCCCGGAATGGTCAGTCGCAGTAGCGAAGTGCTATCGGGCAGCGCCCCCATCCATCCCTGCGGTGCGGGCAGCGCGCCCGCCCGTGCCGCCAGTCCGGCCACCGCGGTACCGGCCGCCGCGGCGACAGCGGTACGAACAAAATCTCGCCTACTCAGTCTCATCGGCCGGGAGCCTAACCTGGACAACAGTCCAAGATCGCCCGATTCGCCGAAATTTTCTCAGCGCCAGAACGCGGTGAACTCCTCGGCGCTGGCTCGACAGCCGACTCGCGACAACAGCGTGCCGCATGAACCTCGCCGATTCCGCGGCACCTTGACATTCGGCATCAGCCCGCGACCATTGTTATATGAGCGCCGCTCGCGAGCTGTGACCACGCTCGCCGAGGTCCCGACTCGGTCGGTTGCGTGCTGTTCAGCCCGCGGGCAGGCCGACCTGTTCGCTCTCGAGCGCGGCACGGAGTTGCGAGAAGGCTTGCGCGACAGTCGATAGCCGCGAGTTGGGGACGGTGTCGGCGAACACCCGGGCTCCCCGCAGACGTCCCCCACATCTTCCAATCCTTCAACGGCATGCTCGACGAAGCCGACCAGGCCCTGGATCGCGCAGCACTGTTCCTCTGCCAGCACCTCCACGTCGACCGCCGGTGCTCGATCGTGTAATAGGCCATCGCCCAAGCGTTTCGAGGTCGCGGATGGCCCGGGACCTGGGGTTCGTGCCGAAAGTTGGGATCGGTAGGGGATAGGCCTGGCATCTACTTACCCCATGACATCTTCTCAATCACCCGCCAACCAACCGCAGTCCGCCGGCTTGGACAAGAAGACCAGCGCGATCCTGTCCTATGCGCTGGGATGGCTCACCGGAATCATCTTCCTCTTCGTGGGAAAGAACGACCCCGACGTGAAATTCCATGCCGCACAATCGATCGTCTTCTTCGGAGCGGTCTCGGTGGTCAATGTCGTGCTGAGCATCCTCGGCTCCCTCCTGGGAGCCCTCGGGATAATCTTCAGCCTCGCCAGCCTCGCCCTCGGCCTCTTCGCCCTGGTCATCTGGATCATGGCCATGGTCCAGGCGAACAGGACCGGGGGCGTTCGCGCCGAACTCCCCATCATCGGAAAGTTCACCGCCCCCTACGCCGATCGTCTGGCCAGCTCGGTCAACTAGCGGCGGACTCGAATTCCCGCCTGCATCTCGAAGACCAACGGCCCGAGCCTGTCTCGGGCCGTTGGCGTCGCCGCCGACCGTTCACACGCGACGCGATCGGGCCGCGCCCATTCGGTACCAGCATTACCCCGGGGAGCGAGCGGGTGGATCCCGGCGACGGTTTGGCTGTAACTGCTTGCGGTCGGTGAACGGCTGTCCTACAACGGCATCTGGTTGTGGGAAGTCGACGGACAGCCGGTGTTGGTCGCCTCGCTCTCGCGCAGCGTTGCCGGGATCGTGCGGGTCGGCCTGGTGGCCACGCCACCGGAACATCGCGGACAGGGTTATGCGGCGGCGGTGACGCACCATGTGTCGCGGGCCGCGCTGGACGCGGGTAACAACGAGGTTCTGCTGTTCACCGACAGATCGAATCCCACAAGTAACGGCATCTACCGGCGGTTGGGTTACGAGGTCGTCGAAGAGCGGATCCAGATGCGGCTCGGCACAACCCATTAGAGCAGTTCGGGTTGGGCCGACTGTCACGAGCGACAGGCATCGGAACGACCGGTGACCGCCCAGGCCGCCTCGATCATCCGGAAGATCTCGTCCACCGCGGCCTGCGGATCTGCCGTCTCTCGGGCCAGCGAGTAGGCGTCGATCACGAACCGCGCGATTGCCCGGCATTCCGTGCTGTTCGGCGGCTGGTCGAGCTCCGCGGCGATGGCCGCCGCCAATGACTCCGCGTGGCGCAGCCGCATCGAATCCTCGTACTCGCGCAGGGCGGGTGTCCTGTCGATCAGATGCCAGAGCGGTGCGGCTCCTTCGGCCGCGCAGTGCCGCACCATGGCGTGGATCTCGTGCCGCAGCGCCGGGATCAGTGGCTCGTTCGCCGATCTGCCGGTCACAGCGTGGGTGAGTCGCTGCTCGAAGTTCTCGTCCTGCTCGAAGACCAGGGCCTCTTTCGAGGCGAAGTGGGAGAAGACGGTGGTGACGGCCACGTCGGCCTCGGCAGCCACATCGCGGATGCCCACCGCGTCGTATCCGCGTTCCAGAAATAGCGCCAGCGCGGTGTCAGCGATCTTCTGGCGGGTCGCGGCCTTCTTGCGCTCACGACGCCCGGGCGGCGCGGTCATCGTTTGATGCTATCAGCTGCGCAAATGCATCCGTTCTGAACTCCTAACGGTTAGGCGGTCAACCGTAGCCCCACCCGATCCAAAAATGCAACCGTTGCGAAACGCTAACCGGTAGTCTTAATGTGCAGGTATGAAGGCAATGCGCTTCGCCGAGTACGGCGGTCCCGAAGTCCTGAAACAGGTAGACGTGGCCGAGCCGCACGCCGGCCCCGGCCAAGTACGCATCGCCGTGCGGGCGGCGGGGGTGAACCCGCACGATTGGCGGGTTCGCGAGGGCCAGTTCCAGCGGGTCCAGCCGCTCGTCCTGCCCGCCGGTGTCGGACAGGACGCCGCGGGCGTGATAGACGAAATCGGCGACGGTGTCACCGATTTCGAGGTCGGCGACCAGGTATTCGGCCGAGGTTCGAACACGTACGCGGAGAACGCCGTGCTCTCCAGTTGGGCGCGCCTGCCAGACGGGCTCACCTTCGCCGAGGCTGCCGGGTACCCCTCGGTGGTCGAGACCGCACTGCGGATCCTCCGCATGGTCGGCGTCCAACCCGGGCAAACACTGCTGGTCAGTGGCGCGGCCGGTGGAGTCGGGTCGACGGTATCGCAGATCGCCCGCGACCGGGGAATCACGGTGATCGGCACCGCCGGGCCCGCGAACCAGGACTACCTGCGAAGCCTCGGCGCGATCGCCACCACCTACGGTCCGGGCTGGGTCGAGCGCGTACGTCAGCTCGGCCGGATCGACGCCGCGCTGGACCTGAACGGCACCGGCGTCCTGCGCGGACTTCTCGACCTGACCGGGGATCCGGACAAGGTCATCACCATCGCCGACCTCGAGGCCCCCATGCTCGGTATCCGCTTCGCCGGCGTCGGCGGAAGCATGCCCGAAGCCCTTGCCACCGCCGTCGACCTGATTCGACGCGGCAAGCTCCACCTCCCGGTCGACCGGTCGTACCCGCTCACCGATGCCGCGGCGGCGCACGCGGACAGCCGAGCCGGACACACCCGCGGGCGTAGAGTCCTGCTCGTCTGAGCGGCTCGCACCCGAAACAGTCAGGCAGAGCTGTCCGTCAACGCCGAACCGGCCACCTGGCGGGGCCGAAGATCAATGGGCTGAGGACATCTCGGTCAGCGGCACCGCACCGCAATGCCGATGAGCGTGCTGACGATTTGCGGCATTACGCTAGGACCATGATGGTCGGCTCGACGTTCTCCTGCTCATTCTGCTCCGAACTGCACGATGGGCCTCCTCTCGGCTACGGCACGCACGCGCCCGTCTACTGGAACGCGGACTTCACCGAGCAGCAGGGCAATGTGCTGGGGGAAGAACAATGCGTGATCGCCGGCGAACACTTCTTCGTGCGCGCGCGTCTGGTGCTTCCGATCAAAGACGCCGATGGTGAGTTCGACTGGGGTGTCTGGGTATCGCTGAGCGAGGCCAACTTCCACCGGTCGTCAGCCTTGTGGGACAAGCCCGAGCGGGTCGAGGAGCCACCGTATTTCGGGTGGTTGTCGACAGCGCTGCCCGGGTATGAGCCGACCACGGTGAATCTCAAGACCAAGCTGCACACCCAGCCCCTCGGCGAGCGCCCACTGGCGGAGTTGGAGCCCACCGATCATCCGCTGGCTGTCGAACAGCGCGCGGGGATCACCATGGCCCGAGTTCAATGGCTCGCTGAGCAACTCTTGCACGCCGACTCGTAGGTCGACTGGGCAGCGGATGTCCGCTGTCGCGCATGGCGCGCTGACCTAACCGGCGAACGGCGCGCGTAGCCGCCAACTCTCAGTTCCGATAGAGAATCCCGAGTTCGTCGGCGACGAACGTCGAGCCCCGATTGCGTGCGACCCACATCTTGCCGAGGTCGAGATTGCGCACGTGCACGAGACCGGCCTTCGTGCCGTACGCGGCGGCGAAGCTCGGGACCTCGAGCTGCATACCCGTCAATCCCAGGTCGCCCTTGGGGTTCTTGCCGATATAGGGCCAGCCGACGGCGGTGATCAGGACCTGCCCGTTGGGGTTCAGGATCTTTCGGGAGTTCGCCAGCGCGGCCATCAGCAACCGCTGATTGTCGGTGCTCGACACCAGATAGGACGACATGCCGGGGTCCTGACCGTTGCCGTAAGTTCCGGTGTGCGGATTGCGGAAGATGATCAGATCGAACCCCCCGACGGAGTAGTGGCCGGTGGCGTCGGTTTCGAATCCGACTGCGACACCGGCATTTCCGAGGGCCTGGACATTGGTGGCGACCACGTCGCCGTATACCTTGCGCAGTTCGGCCTCGCTGCGTAGCTCGGTGGCCAGCACATCGTCACTGGGATTGGGATGGTCCGCATCGATCGGCTGGAAGGGGGTGTACCCCAACTGTTGCTTGATGAAGGACAGGGACTCGATCACATTGGAGAAGTCGCCGCAGCCGTAGAGAAGGATGCGCATGGTGATTCACCTGCGATTCTGCATATCGAGTGTGCTCCGGCACCGCGCCGGAAACCGCTCGCTAATTGTAGGAACGAATCACGTTGTGCCGCAGCGAATTCGAATCCGCATGACATAACGGCCGGTCGGAATGTCGGCGCGGTGACGGACCCCGCGCCACCCAGCGCGGCACGGTGGAAGATCGCCAGCCGCGAGATGTCTGTCGCCCTCGCCATGATGGCCTGACACCAAGCCCGTCCCTGTTCGTAACAGGGACGGGCTTCGACATGCCCAAGGCGCGCTAGCGAAGCGAACCGCTTGCACCCGAGGACGCGTGGCTGGACGCCATCGGCCGTTTGGTCATCACTCGCCCCCGGCCGGTCGACGCTCCTGGCAGCGAACGGCTTTCACCCGACGCGGGACCACGTTCCCAAGTACGAGTGAAACCGTCTGGGGTCCAGGAGGTCCCGCGATTGCCGCTGGGTGCGCGACTGAGCGGTGCGGAACGTGCTGCGGCCCGAGACATCCGACAATGCCGCTTCCCGCGCGGTCCGCGGCGACCCGTTAGCCGCCGGACTGAAGATCAGCGGCACAGGGCCATCTCGGGGCCGTCGCAGTGTCCGCATATGCCGTACGCCTCCGGATTTCCGGACCGAGACGCATTTGCGTTGGAGCGCACTCCAACTCCTAGGTTCGGACGTATGCGATACATCAAGCTCGGAACGACCGGACTGGAAGTCTCCGCAATCACGCTGGGCTGTATGAGCTTCGGCGAGCCGGACCGGGGCGGCGAGCCCTGGTCGCTGGGCGTGGACGCCAGCCGGGACATCATCAAGAAGGCCCTCGAGAGCGGCGTCAATTTCCTCGACACAGCCAATGGGTACAGCGCCGGAAGCAGCGAGGAGATCGTCGGTCGAGCGGTCAAGGACTTCACCCGGCGGGCGGAGGTTGTTCTCGCCACCAAGGTCTGGATGCGGATGCGTCCCGGCCCGAACGGCGCAGGGCTGTCCCGCAAGGCGATCTTCGCCGAGCTCGACGCCTCCCTGAAGCGACTGGGGACCGACTACATCGACCTGTACCAGATTCACCGCTGGGACTACGACACTCCGATCGAGGAAACCCTCGAGGCGCTGCACGACGCGGTCAAATCCGGGAAGGTCCGTTACATCGGAGCCTCGTCCATGTACGCCTGGCAGTTCGCCAAGGCCCTGTACCTGGCTGACCTGAACGGCTGGACCCGGTTCGTGTCGATGCAGGAGCACTACAACCTCATCCACCGGGAAGCGGAGCGGGAGATGATCCCGCTCTGCGCCGACCAGGGCGTCGGCGTGATCCCGTGGAGCCCGCTGGCGCGGGGCAGGCTGACGCGGGCCTGGGACACGGCCACCGCGCGTGCGGAGACCGACGCGGGCGGCACAATCCTCTACCGCGACGAGGACCGGGCGGTGGCCGAGCGCGTCCACGAGATCGCGGGCAGGCGCGGTTTGTCCCCGGCTCAAATCGCCCTGGCCTGGGCCATGCGCAACCCGGCGGTGACCTCGCCCATCGTCGGGGTCACCAAGCCGGCCCAGCTGGCCGACGCGGTCGCCGCCGTGGACGTCGAACTCGACGAAGACGAGGCCGCCTACTTGGAGGAGCCCTACCAGCCGCACGAGGCTGCCTACCTGGAGGAGTCCTTCTACAAGCGGCAGCCTGTGGCGGACTCCCGGTAGTCCGGGCCATCGCGGGGGCTTCGACGAGACCCCGGCCCCGGCCCTTCACAGCCCTTCGGTCGGCCCGCGGTGAGTGGGATGCCTCGCCGCGGCCCGCGCTGACCGAACCGGCCGGCCAAGGACCTGGAGGATCAACCGGTACTGCGGTGCTGGCCGTGGCGTTCGAGTTCGATCCGCTATTCGGTCCCGCCCAAGCACAATTGGCCGTGGATCGTATTCCAGGTGCCGAACTCCGCGTGATTCCCGAGGCCGCGCACGGCGGCGTGATGACGCACGGGCAGCATGTGGTCCCCGAATCGTCGAGTTCCCGACCAAGCATCACGCCTGATCAAGACCGCGAGGCGGAACGGCCCCGGGCGATCCCGGTTGATGAGCGGTCAGGTGGTCTCCTTGGAGATCGTGATGGTGGTCCAGCCGCCCACGTGGATGCGGTCGCCCGGTTGTAGTGGGATGGGCTGCTTTGCGGCGATCGGGGTGTCGCTGCCGTTGAGGCAGGTGCCGTTGGTGGAGCCGAGGTCCATGACGGTGAGTGAACCGCCGTTGAGGTGCAGGATGGCGTGCGAGCGGGAGACCGCTATATCCGCGGGGGCGATGGCCAGGTCTATGTCCGGGTGCAGGCCCTGGGAGGTGCTGTGCTTGCCGATGAGAATGTCGGTGCCGTGCAAGGGGATTCGGCGGGCAGGGTAGTAGTCGGGGAAGTCCACGCGGTCCGCGTCGGGGCCCTTCTGGGCGATCATGCGGTGGTAGTGGGCGGCGTCGGCCGTCACGGTGGCGATCCACATCTCAACTGGCGCGGACGATCCGGCGTTCACCAGGGTCGCGTCCGGATTGACCACGGTGGGGGCGGGAGCGTGCTGGGGGACCGGGAGGGCCGAATCGTGGCCGCAGTCTTCGCAGAAGCGGCCGTCGATCAGCGCTCCGCAGGCGGGACATTGCGCGACTCCCTCTGGGGGAGTGGCGGTTCCGGTCGCTCCCGCGCTCATGGTGGAGCCGCAGGTGTCACAGTAGTCGGTGGATGCCGAGGTGTGACCTTCGGGGCAGAGTGTCATTACGAACCCGCTTCCTTGCGGACCCGGGCCGTTTTGCTGGAGCGGACGTCCAGAGCCATCTCGTCGGCGGCGTCGACGCGGGAGCGCAGGCGCACGGTGCCGGTGCGATCATCCACCTCGACAACGGCTTTCAGCAGTTTCGCGGTGTTCTCGTTACCGGATTCATTGGCCAGTTGGACCGCTCGCCGCAGTTTGGCGGTGGCGGTGTTGAGGTCGCCCTGTTTGCGGGCGGCCAGGCCCTCCTGCACCGCCCGGGCCAGTTCGGCCTGCCCGGTGTAGTGGGCGACGCGACGGCTGATGCGCGCCGAGAGATCGGTGTCGGTGGTCCAGACGGCCTTCACCAGACCCTGGCCCAGTACCTCACCCTCGGCGACGACACTGATTCGCGCGGCGAGCTTTTCGCGGCCGGGCGGGGCGGGCTCCACCTCGATCTGCACGTGATAGCCGCGCTCCTCCGCCCCCCACGCGCCGAGCGGGTACTCGCCGATCTGGGCGGCGGTGGCGGTGCGGCGTGCGGTGAGATCCTCGATGACCGGGTCGACCAGTTTGACGAAGCGCACGGTCGCGCCGACCGGTGTCCACACCCGCAGGGTGAGCTCGGGAATGACCTTGGCAAGCGAGGTCTGCATCATTTCGGCGAAGTCCGCGGCGAGCAGATCGGGGGTCTTCACGATATCGACGGTGCCGTGCAGCGCGCTGGCGATGGCCCGCAATTCGTTGGGCTCCCAATCGGTTCCGACGCCGCGGCAATCGCAGGTGAACAGCCGTTCGGAGGCTTTGATCTCCGCCGCCAACTGCTCGGGCTTCTCATGTTCGTTGCGGCCGTCGGTGAGCAGGATGGCGTGCACCATCGCACCCGGATGCCGCTGCGCGATGAGCCGGGACAGGCCGAGCCAGGTGCCCATGGCGGTACCGCCGTGCGGGTGCAGTTTGTCGAGAGCGCGGCGGGCATCGGCACGAGATCGTTTGTCCGCGAGGGCTGTTGCGCCATCGCGAGGGTAGACCACCTCGGCCTTGTCGGTGCCCTCGACAATGGCGAAGCGGGTGCCGTCCGGAATGACGTCCAGCGCCGCGAGGGTGGCGCGCCGGGCTCCGCCGAATTTGTCACCGCCGCCCATGGAGCCCGAACAGTCGATGATCAGAATCTCGACGCGCTCCTGCGCGGGTGCGGCGACCATCAACTCGTCGGTGGTCTCCACCGAGACGACGGCGTCGATGGTGCGCACGCCCTCGGCGAGATAGGGATTCTGGTCGACGGCGACCGAAATACCCTTGGTTTCAGGGGAACTCACAGTGCTTCTCCTATTAGCTCGGAGAACGGAACGGGTACCAGCGCGACGGTGATGTTGTCCTTGCCACCCGCCTGCAGCGCGTAATCCACGAGCGCGCGAGCGGACTCCAAAGGCACTGCGGCCAAGGCGATCTCGGCCAGTCCAGCCGCATCGGGCAGGTAGTTCCACAGCCCGTCGGAGCAGATCAGCAGTACACCCGGCGCACGCACGTGCAGGGTCTGCACGCAATTGTCGGACCACGATTGCTTCTCGCTGTCGGCGCCCAGCCAGCGAGTCAGCACATGCGCGTGCGGGGTGTCCATGGCGGCTTCCTCGTCCATGGCCCCGGTCTCTACCATGGCCTGGGCGAGTGAATCATCGACGGTGAGCCGCTGGGAACCAGGTCCGGACTGCAACCAATACGCCCGGCTGTCACCGACATTCGCGACGGTCAGGCGCGCGCCCCCGGCATCGTCGAACTGCACCACCGCGCCCACGTAGGTGCAGGAGGGTGAACGGCCGTCCGCGGTGCCGATATCGCGCACCGCCTGTGCGGCCGCGGCGACTCCGGCCATGATCGCCTCTTCGGCGGGGCGTGCGGCGGCCAGCGCGGTCAGGCAGGTGTCGACGCCGGTGCGTACCCCGGTGCCGGAGGCCGCCTGCGGATCCTCCGAGGTCGAGACGCCATCGCATACCGAGATCACCAGTGCGGGCGGCGTACCCGGATTCGCGCTCTCCAGCACGGCGGCGGCGACCGCGTCCTCATTGTGCGCGTGTACGTTTCCGCGATCGGTGACCAGTACGGCCGCGCCCAGATCCGCCTCGAATCGATCGTGTTCGCGCCCGCGCTGTCCGCACACCACGCAGAATCCGTCGCTGTCGAAATGCGTTCCGCCGCAGCCGTCACAGGCGGGCGGATCCTCCGAATCATGCGAGAGCGTGGTGCCGCTGTAACGTGCCACGGCCGCGGAGGCGGCCCGTGCCAGACTGGTCGGGCGGGTATTGTCGCTGGCCACCGCGGGTGCGGAGGTGGGCGGTAGGGCGATCCGCTGCCCGCCGAGCTGTCGCCCGCACTCCTCACAGAAGCGGTCGCTCTCCGCGGCGAAGGTCCCGCAGGCCGGGCACCGGGCGGTCACAGCGTGGTCCTCGGGCGAACGGCATTGGCCTGTTCCACCAGGGCGATACGTTCCCACCAGTCATCCGTTTCATGCGCGAGATCGCGATAGCAGCGTTCCAAACCGGTACGCACCCCCTGTAAGTCGAGTGTCACCCCCAGCAGTGGGGAGTGATCGGTGGGCACGCGGCCAAGGCGCAGCCAGTACAGCGCCGCATCGAGTACGCGTAACCGGGCCTGAGCGGACCGGCGTTTGGAGTCCAGGCCGAGCTTCTCGATCCGCCGCCCCGCATCGCGCAGCAGGTGTTCGGTGAGCTCGCCCTGGCGTTCCACACTGAGCAGCGTATCCACAGCCGCCACACCGGCTTCGGTGTATACCGCCGAAGCCGGATCGACCTGGTCCAGGACCGCCACCGCGCCATCGCGATCGTGGGCCGAGCGGCGCAGTCGGGCCAGGCCGAAGGCGGCACTGGTGTAGGAGCGATCGGTGCGCCAGACCGCCTCGTAGTAGCGGGCGGCTTCGCGCAGTGCGGGCTCGGGATCCGGCTCGGATCCGGTGCGCCCCAACAACTCCGCCGTCACCGCGAGCGCCAGCTTGGGTGCGGGCTCACCGGGCAGCGCGGTGTATAGGGCGTCGAACTCGGCCGCCGCCGACCGCCAATCGCGTCGCAGCAGATGAGCTTGTGCGCGGAACCAGCTCAATTGCCAATCGCCGCCGAGGTTCTGCTCCATCTCCTCGATCCGGCGCAGCGCGTCGGCCGCGTCGCCGTACTCGAGCGCCGCGCGGATCAGGCGTAGTGGAATCTCCGCGGATTCGTCCGTGCCGGTGACCACCGAGCGCAGACCCGCGGTGATCTCGCGCTCCAACTCCCGCGGAGTCCCCGAGCCCAGACTCGCCAGCAGCGCCGCACCGCTGTCATTCGGATCGACCAGTGGAATCGGCAGCGCCGCAACGAGTTTCACTGGATCATCCGGCAGTGTGTCACCGACACCGAAGACCGCGCGCGGCGGACCGAAGCGGGTGGACAGACCCGGCCGGGGCAGCCCGTCCTCGGCGGCCAGCACCTCGCGCAGCACGCCGGTGAGCTGATCGGCCATCTCATCGGAGCCGCTGAACCGTTCCAACGGATCGAGATGTGTCGCGCGCACCAGGAATCGGTACAGCGACGGATGCTGCGCCAGCACCGGCTCGAACTCCGGACCGGGCAGCGGACCGAGACGGCCGTGCTCCTGCGGCACCTTGAGCAGCAGCACCGCGAGCGTGCGGCCGACGGTATAGACCTCCGAGGCCACGGTGGGCCCGGTCTCGGCGACCTCCGGGGCCTGATACCCGGGCGTACCGTAGATGGCGCTGTGCTCATCGTTCATGGCGATGACCGCGCCGAGGTCGATGAGCTTGAGCTGCTCCTCGGTCTGCATCACATTGTCCGGCTTGAAATCACAGTAGGCCAGCCCGCGCGAGTGCAGGTATCCGAGCGCGGGCAGCGCCTCGAGAATGTAGGCGATGGCCTGTGCGGGCGGCAGCCACACCCCGTCGGTATCGCGTCGCCGCCGCAGAATCTGCTTGAGCGAGGTGCCGCCGACGTACTCCATGACGATGTAGCCGACCGGCTCGCCATCGGGACCGATATCCTCGGCGAAGTTGTAGATCCGCACGATATTCGGGTGATCGACCTGCGCCAGGAAGCGCCGCTCGGCCACCGCGGCGCGCATGGCATCGGCATCGCCGGTATTGAGCAGACCCTTGAGCACCACCGGGCGGCCGTTCACCTTGTGATCGAGCGCCAGGTAGATCCACCCCAGACCGCCGTGCGCCAGCGGCCCCAGCACCTCGTACTGTCCGCCGACCACATCGCCGCGATCCAGCTTGGGCGTGAACGAGAATCGCGTCCGGCAGTGCCCGCAGAATCCCTCGCTGCGCCCCGGCTGATCACCGCGACTGCGCCCGACCGGCCGATCACACTTACCGCAGAAACGCTGACTCTCCGGTACCACCGGATCCGCCATCACCGCCGCGGCCGGATCGATCGGAGCGACCGGCGGCACCTTGACCATCCCCGCCCCGAGCCGCCCGCGCGTCGCCCCGGAGGACCCGGTGCGCCCGGTCCGAATACTGCTGCGCGTCCCACCCGTCGTGAACGCTCCGGTGATCCCGGAACCTCGACTGGTCGCGACGCTCCCCGCGGACGAGCCCGACTGACCGCCACTGGTCGCGACCGCGGCGATCGGCGCGGGTGCGGTACCGCAGACTTCGCAGTACCCGTCGGAAATGCTTCCGTCGCAACCGGGTTCGGCGCAGACGGTCGCTTCCCCGCCACCGGCGGCCCCGGACGGCGCGGCGGTCGCCGACCCCTGTCCGTTGCCGTGTGCGGTCGGTCCCGAGTTCACCGTCGCGGCGGCCGATGGTGCGGTCCCGCAGACGGCGCAGTAACCGTCTTCGATGGTTCCGGTGCAGCCCGGTTCGGTGCAGGTCACGGTCGTCTCCCCGT
Organism: Nocardia sp. NBC_01503; assembly: GCF_036327755.1. NCBI lineage: Bacteria > Bacillati > Actinomycetota > Actinomycetes > Mycobacteriales > Nocardiaceae > Nocardia > Nocardia sp. NBC_01503. The sequence goes on along the minus strand of NZ_CP109596.1, from coordinate 7,582,488 downwards.
TTTCTGGGCGATGAGCTGCCGATAGTCGGTAATGGCGCGGGTGACGGCCGCCAGGTCGCAGGGTTTGCGAGTGAGCAGGCCCGCCGCTATCCGGCTGGAGGCCAATACTTCTCGATCTTCGCTCACCCCGAGGCGGGCGGCCTTGGCGCGGTAGGCGGAGAGTCTGCCGCGCAATTCGGCGCGCCGATCGAGCAGCCCCTGGACCAATTGCTCGGCTTCGACCGCCGCGGCCAGCGCCGCGGTCAATCGGCGGCGCAGATCCCACAGCGCGGACGGATCCGGGGGAGTGGCATCGAGAGCGGTGAGTTCGGAGCCGAAAAGCGCACTGTCATCGGCGTGTTCGGGCAGCTGGCTGGTGAGTATGGTGCGCTCCACGGCAATTCGCGCCAGATGGGTGCGCTCATAGGTTTTGCGCAATGTCTCCACCTGGGTGCGAATACGCGAGACGGCCCCGTCCCAATCGGCGACCATGGCCGCCAATTCGGCGCGCAGACCGGCCGCTTCCCGCATTCGCGCACCGAGTTCGGCTATGCGACGGTCGATTTCGGCGACCGGCAGGGAAAGTGGATCCCCGGCGACACGGGTGGATAGCTCATCGAGATCATCGGAGAGCGCCCGCAATTCCGGTAATCCCGTCCCGATTCGATCGAGTTCGGTTCGCAGCGGCGTGATTTCGGACATCACCCGGCCGTTCACCGCGTCCACCGCGTCGAGCACCTCGACAATGCGCGGAAACCCCTCGCGCATCCGCGTCACCAATTCCGCGAATCCGACCCGCACGATCACTTCACCCGGTCCGATCAGCGACCGCTGTGCGAGTGGAATCGCGGTGCGCGCCACCTCCATCGGCTGTCCGCGCAGTAATGCGGTCAATTCCTCCCTATCGAGCGCCTCGAGCCTGCGCCGCATACGGACCGTATGCGCCTGCTCCAGCAGGGTGCGTAATCGCCCGAAGTCCTCCCACAGCAGATCCATGGCATCGCGCGCGGGCGCCCAGCGCGTTTCGGTGACCCCGGTCGGCGGGAATCGGCGCAGCAGAATCAATCCGGGATGCTTGTCGAGGTCGTACAGCGTCGCGGCAATGGCGTCGATCTCACGTTCGCGTTCGGCGATATCGCGGTCGATCTCCGCGACCGAGAGAATGTGGGAATTCTCGGACATGGCCGTTCACCCCAGATACTTGGCCGAGGGCGGCGTCGGCGCGGGCCCGAGTGCGGACAGCCGATTGGCGTACAACCGCTGCCAGGTGCCGTCACCGCGCACCCGTTCCAGCACACCGTTGACGAAGCGCACCAGATCCTTCGCGTTCTGTCCGATGCCGACCGCGTAGGTGTCCGTCGCGAGTGGCTCGCCCACTATCCGCAGGTTCGGATCCTGCTCCTGCAGCCCGTGCAGGATCGGGATATCGGTGCTGGCGGCATCGACCTGCGCCTGCTGCAGCGCGGTGAGGCAGTCCAGCCAGTTGTTCATGGCAATAACGGTAGGCTTCTGCGGTACCGCCAGGATCGCTCCCAACGTAGTTGTGCCTTTGACGCCGCAAACTCGCTTGCCCACCAGGTCCGTGGTGGAGTTGATACCGGAGTTGTTCGCCACCAGCAGCCGCTGATCGGATTCGAAGTAGCTGGTGGAGAATTCGATGGCCTTGCGGCGTTCACAGGTCGGCGAGAGCGTCTGCACCACGATGTCGACCTCCGCGTTCTGCAATGCGGGCACACGCCGCGCGGAGACGATGGGGGTCAGTTCGATCCGGTCCGGATCGCCGAAGATATCCCGGGCGATCTCCCGGGCGATATCGATATCGAAGCCCTCGATCCGTCCACTGGCCGGATTACGGTAGCCGAACATGAACGAGTTCTGATCGACTCCGACGCGCAGTTTGCCATTCTGAACGATCTTCGCCATGGCGGACCCGGCCGGCATACTCCCCGGGCTGGGCTGCGCTCCCGGCCGCAGGCTCGCGATCGGATCGCCGCAGCCGGAACCGAGCTGATCGAGTGCGCTGGTAACGGTCTCGGCCCCCGGTGGCAGCTGATTCTCCGCGGTCAATCGCATCGGCGGGGCGTCCGGGGTCTGCCCGCATCCGGCGGCGAGCACGGCCACGGTGGCCAGCAACAGCATTCGCGGGCGCGCGCTCACAAGAACTCCTTCAATCGCGGCCAGATGCCGCCCGCCGTGGCCGCTGCCGCCGCGATCAGCAGGAGCAGCGTGCCGAACTGACTCAGCTGGAATGCGCCGCCGGCACCGTCCACGCCGTCGCGGACCTGTTGTCTGGTGGTGTCGAGTTCGGTGCGCAAGGCGTCGTCCAGGGCGGCGAAGCGGGTCGCGGAGCTGCCCGGCGCACCGCCGATGGCCTGGGTCACCGCACCGTTGTAGTCATTGGCCTGATACGCCTTGACCTCGGTGTTGTGCCCGGCCTGCCAGGTGGAGAAGGCCGTGGCGGCAGGCGAATTCGCATCCGTCACCGTGGTCAGGTGGTCGCTCAGCTCATTGACCTTGGTGCCGAAGCGGTTTTCGCTGTCGTTGATATCACCGCGAATAATGAGCTGCAGGGTCTCCTCGGTGCGGGCCTGCTGCGCGAGGATTCTTATCCGGGAAAGGGTTTCGAAGCGTGCGGTCGCACCGTCGGAACCGGTGTCGATCACACCGGTCGCGGCGATCGAGGCGATGACTATCCAGAGCAGCGCCAGCACCGTCGCACCCGCCGCGGTGCCGACACCGAGGTTGATTCGGCGATTGGTGTGCCGCAGCAGCACCACCGAACCGGCGACGAAAGCCAGCAGCAGCACCAGCAGCAGGATCACGCTCAGCAGCGGCAGCGTGGAGATATCGCGCTGGTCATCGCGCAGGTGCGTGAGCCGATTCTTTTGTAGCCGTTCGGCATCGGGCAGCACCGAGTTCTGCATGAGCGCGGACGCCTGCCGCAGATACGCCGACCCCACCGGCAGGCCCTGCCGGTTATTGGCGCGCGCCGCCTCGACCAGCCCGGTGTAGGTGGGCAGGTCGGCGGAGATGTTCGCCACGATATCCCGGGTCTGCTGATCGGAGGCGCCGGTGGTGGCCTCGGCCAGTGCGGCCGCCGCATCGGCGAGGGCCTGCCGGTATCGCGTTCGCACATCCGGTGATTCGACATTGCCGGACAGGAATGCCGAGGACGCGGTGGCATCGGCCGCGGAGAGCGCGACATACAGTCGCTGTGCGGCATTGGCGAGCGGTTCGGAGTGCGTCAAGACGGTATCGCGCCGAGTCAGCTTCTCGCTGAGCTGATTCGCGCATACCAACCCCGAAATCACGCTGAGCGCCACCAGTCCGACGACCACCGCACTCAGTACCCCCGGCGCCGTTCGCGCGAAACGCCGCGCCCACTCCGCACCATTGCGGATGGCAGTCGGTAGCCGACTCCTCACACCCATGCCCCCGTTTCACCGGCTCTGCTCCCGGTAGGGCGATGGTACGGGAGCGGGTGGGTTGTGTCGATCGAGATCCAACCAGTCGGATTCAATTGCTGAGGCACAGTTTTCAGGTACCCGAGCAATATCATCCGGCGGGTGAAATTCCGATTCAGCGGAGGAGAATAGCCGGGAAACCTCGCGGCTCGAGAATAGCGATTATTCGGATGGCGGCGGACCCGGAGTTCGTGTATCAGGCGGTTCCGGTTTCAGGCATCGTGGAAGACCAGACCCAGGGTGTGGCGGTGACCCGAGCGGACCGTACTCACCCCATGCCGCATGGGCGCGGCCGACCAGCCGCGCACACTGCGGATCGGACGATCACGGGTGGTGAAGATGAGGCCGTGCCCCTGGGGGAGAGCGATGGCCGAGCCCCGGGATTGGGCGCGCGGGCGCTGCTCGACCATGAGGAATTCGCCGCCGGTGTAGTCCACGCCGGGGACGTCGAGGCCGATCGCCACCTGGAGCGGAAAGATCATGTCGCCGAAGAGATCTCGGTGCAGGGCGTTCCAGTCACCGCCGGTGTAGCGGAGCAGGATCTGGGACGACTTGGTCTGTCCGGCGTTGTGACACTGGCTGATCCAGTCCTCCAGTCGGTGCGGCCAGGTGCCGGGGCGGCGCAGTCGGGCGGCCCAATCCTGGGCGATGGGAAGCAGTTTCGGATACAGGGCGGCGCGTAGTTCGCGGATCGGATCCGGTAGGTCGTGGGTGAAGTAGCGGTACTCACCGGAGCCGAAGCGATGGCGGGCCATATCGATGGTGGAACGGAAGTGCTGTTCCCGTTCGTACAGGTTCACGAGTTCGCGGCATTCGCGCGGAGTCAGCAGCGGGCCCATGAGTGCGTGCCCGTACTCGTCCAGCTCGGTGGTGAGCGCGGGCCAGTCCTGGTCGGCGACGCGCTCGGCGCGAGTTGCCGGCGTCGCTGTGGTCACCGTCATCGATCGTTCCTCTCGCGTGAATGTGCTGGTTCCGGAGTCCAATCTGCCGCAGCGGGAGGCTCGGGACCGGCGGAAATCGGTCACAGCATTCGGTGCTAATTTCGAAGGGCGGGCTCGCCCGCGCAGCGCCTGCCGGACCCTCTCGGAAAAGGAATCGCCTCTTGTCATCGACACTGCTGGACCCGCGCACAGCCCTGGTCATCATCGATCTACAGCGCGGCGTGGTCGGTATGCCGACCCTGCCGCACAGCAGTGACGTCGTGGTGAAGAACTCCGTCGCGCTGGCCCGCGCCTTCCGCGCGCACGACCTGCCCGTCGTCCTGGTGCGGGTGTCCTTCTCGGCCGACGGTGTGGACGCGGCCCCCGGGCGGATCACCAACCCGATGCCCAAGGGTGTTGCCTACCCCGAGGGCTGGGACGAGATCATCGAGGAGCTGGAGGTCCAGCCCACCGACATCCGGATCACCAAGCGGCAGTGGGGCGCCTTCTACGGCACCGAACTCGACCTGCAACTGCGCCGCCGCGGCATTACCGAGATCGTGCTGACCGGCATCTCCACCAGCATCGGCGTCGAATCCAGCGCCCGCGCCGCCCATGAACACGGCTATCACGTCGTGGTCGTCGAAGACGCGACCGCCGACCGCGACCTCGCCTCCCATGAGCACGCCACCACCAAGATCTTCCCCCGCCTCGGCCTGGTGGCGCGCACGGACCAAATCCTCGAAGAGCTCCAAGCCCGATAGCTCAAACCAAGGCGGTGTGGGACCACGACCGGCCCCAGAGTCCCTGCCACCCGCCGGTGCTCAGCCATGAGTTCGGCACCAGCACACCGGTTTCGGCGGTCTGCTCCCAGAATCGCTCGATGCCACCGCCGAATTCGGTGGCGGCGGGCAGGTGCCGCTCCCACGGTCCCTCGGGGGCATTCAGCGCCGTGGCCGGGAATCCGGTCACGGTGACAGCGCTCGGTTCGGAGATCGCGGCGACCGGGTAGGGCCGCTCGGCCGCGGAGGTGATCGCGATCGCGAACGGGCAGATCACCTCCGGGCTGGGCCGCCGGGTGAGCGCGCGGGCGAAGACCGGATCGTCGGTCATGGCCATGTGGGCGATCACGCCACGCAGCCGCAGCGAGACCAGATCCATGGAGCGCGCAACGGCGAGTTCGGGGGCTCTCACCAACTCGCGCAATACCTTCGAGGGCAACGGCGCATCGGCCGTCAAAGCGTGCAGCCGGGGATACCGCGCGAGCAGAGCCGGGTCCAAAGCCGCGAGGGTGGCGACCAGAGGGCGATTGTTCACCGCCGACCACAGCTCCGCCAGCCCCACGCGATTGCTGTCGAGGGCCTCGGCGCACAGCTGTTCCAAATCTCCCAGTACGACCGCCGCGCCCGCGGGCAGTTCGTGGTCCCTGGCGTCCACCCGCTCCCCGGTCTCGGCCAGCCAGACTCCTCGACCCCGATCGGCGATTACGCCCCAGGCCAAACGCACTGCCAAACTCGAACTCCTGATGATTCGTCCGCCGACCTCCCCGGCGGACCAGCTTCGACCGCGAACGATACGAGCCCACGCCCGAGCCCGGCAATCGAGTTTTCACCGCCGTCACGCGTCCGGCCGGTGAATCGTCGGCCCGAACTTGCCGGTCACGCCCGGGAATCACGCGCGATCGAACCTGTGGAACGGGACACCGCGAGCTGGACGAGCCGTCCCGGGTACCGGCTCGAGCGGTAGTCCCGACCCGGCGTGCGAGTCGAGGCCATATTGTTGGCGGCGTGAGTGTGGAGGGTGTGGGGGTGCCGGGGCCATTGCCGCGCGGACGGCATGGGCTGAGCCGGGAGCAGGTGGAGAACTCGCAGTTTCAGCGGCTCTGCGTGGCCGTGCTGGACGCGGTGGGGGAGTTGGGGTACGCCGCCACCACGGTCGCCGATATCGTCAGCCGCGCACAGGTGGCGCGCCGCACCTTCTACGCCGTCTTCGGCGGCAAGGACGAATGCTTCGCCGCCGCCTACGACCTGGCGGTGAACACCGCGCTGGATCAATTGCAGGACACCGTGACCGGTCTGGTCGGGGTGAACTTCGCGGACCGGGTGCGGATCTCCTTCGACATCTACCTGGCCGTGCTCGCCGCGCAACCGGAGGCGACCCGGGCGCTGTATGTGGAGACCCTGGCCGCGGGGCCGGGGCTGGTGGCGCATCGCGCGCGGGTGCACCGGCGGTTCGCCGAATACATTCTGGCGGTGGCGCGGATCGGGGTTCGCGATGGTGAACTCTCCGGCGATCCGGATCCGGAGTTGATCGATATGCTGCTCGGGGGTATCGACGACCGGGTGCGCGCGTGTCTGCACGAGCGGGACGCCAGCCAATTGCCTTCGCTGTCACCGCTGTTCACCCGCACCGCCATCGCGCTGGTGCGGACACCGGAGTGAACGGGCTGTACCGCAGCACAAACGCCGGGGTCGCGCTCGCGCTCCGATTTGTCATCTGACACAGGCGCAGTGACACCGGACACACCAGAAACCTACTGTCACAAGGGAATTAGACGTAGGAGAGGTGCGATGAAGCCCATAGTGCGAGTACTCGGAAGTGTCATATGCGCGGGGGTCACCGCGATCGGGGTGACGGTCGCGGGCGGTCCGGCGCATTCGGAGCCGGCAGCGGGCCTGACCAGTATCGCCTCCGATACCAGTGGGACCGGTCCGGAGACCTCCGCTTTCATGGCCGCTTTCGGCTACGGGCTCCTGCATCCCGATGTCGCGCCACCGGGGGCCAATGACTGGAATTGCAGACCGAGCGCCGCGCATCCACGCCCGGTGGTGCTGCTGCACGGTACCTGGTTGAACACCTATGACAGCTTCGCGTACCTGTCCCCGCGCATCGCTCGCGCCGGAGTGTGCGTCTACGCCTTCAACTACGGCCGCCAAGGCGTGTTGAACGGCGGCGGCATCGGCGCGATCCTTCCGGGGCGCTATGGCGTCGGGCTGATGGAGGATTCGGCCGAACAGTTGGCGCGGTTCGTGGATCGGGTGCTGGCGGCGACCGGGGCCGCACAGGTCGATGTGGTCGCGCATTCGCAGGGCGGGCCGGTCGCCAGCCAATATCTGAAATTCGAAGGCGGAGCGGGGAAGATCCGCAAGGTTGTCACCCTGGGTGCGACCAGCCACGGCACCTCGCTGGACGGTATCGCCTCGCTCGGACGCTGGATCACCGATATGGGAGTGAATATTCTCGGCTTCTACGAGCCGCTGCTGGGGGTGTCGAATATCGAGCAGACCGTGGGCTCACCGTTCTACAAAACCCTGAATGCCAACGGCGACACCGTGCCCGGCGTGGAGTACACCTCCATCGGCACCCGGCACGACGAGGTCTCCAACCCGTACGAGTGGACCTTCCTGACGCCGGGACCCGATGCGACCGTCGACAATGTGACCCTGCAACAGGATTGCGAGGCGGATCTGTCGGATCACCTGACCATCCTGTACTCGCCGCGGGCCGCGTCGATTGTGTTGCGCGCCTTGGACCCGGCCGCGCATCAGGACCTGGAGTGCACCTTCAACCCCTGGGTGGTCGGTGGCGATGGGCACCTCTGAACCTCTGCTACCGGACCGGGATCCGTTCTACCGCACCGAGGAACCATTGAGCGGAATCGAACCCGGCACCATACTGCGCTCGCGTGCGGTGCGCGTCGGGTTGTTCGGCCGGGTGCCGCAGCGGATCTCGGCCTGGCAGTTGCTGTATCGCAGCACCGACCTGTCCGGGCGGCCCGAGGCCGCGGTCACCACGGTGCTGCTGCCGTGGGGTGCCGATCCAGGGACGCCGCGGCCGCTGCTGTCCTTCCAGTGTGCGATCGATGCGATCGCGTCGAAGTGCTTCCCCTCCTACGCATTACGGCATGGAGCGCGGGCGCTCGGCTCCATTCCGCAGCTGGAGTTCCCGCTCATCGCCAGCGCGCTGTCTCGGGGTTGGGCGGTGTCGGTGCCCGATCACGAGGGCCTCGGTGGTCATTTCGGCGCGGCTAAGGAACCCGGCTATCGGGCACTGGACGGGGTCCGTGCCGCCCTGCGCTTCGCTCCACTCGGGTTGCACGCCGGGACGCCGATCGGCCTGTGGGGCTACTCCGGTGGTGGTCTGGCCACGGCCTGGGCGGCCGAGCAGGCGGGCGAATACGCGCCCGAACTCGATATCGTCGGCGCGGTCGCGGGATCGCCGGTGGGCGATCCGGCAAATGCTTTCGTCCGATTGAACGGTTCGCCTTTCGCGGGCTTCGCCATGGTGTTCACCGCCGGATTGGCTCGTGCCTATCCGCAGCTGGAACACCTGCTGCGCGACCATCTTTCGGAGCGGTTCCGGACGCTGCTCGCGCGGGCGGAGCACAGTGCCACCTTTCCGCTGCTGGCGCGCTTCGCCGGTCGCGACGCGGATCGGCATACCCGGGCGGGGCTGGCGGCCATGCTCGCCGAGCCCGAACTACTGGCGGTGCTGGCCGAAATCCGGCCCGGTGCACAGGCTCCCGTCATGCCGATGCTGATTCTGCAGGCCGTCAATGACGAGGTGATCGCGGTCGCCGATATCGACGCGCACGTGGACAGATATCTCGAGCACGGCGCACACGTGCACTACGTGCGCGATCGGTTGAGTATGCATCTGCCACTGCAATTCCTGGGCGCACCGGCCATGATCGACTGGCTCGCCGACCGATTCGACGGGGTGGCACCGGATCCGCCCGGGGTGCGGACGGTGTGGTCGGTGGCACTGTCGGATCGCGCGCGACCACAGCACCGGGATTTCGCCGCCCTACTGTGGCGCATGTTCACCGGCGGCCCGATAGGTGCGCGCCACCAGCGCCGAGCGCAGGTACCACAGCCCCGCCGACTGAGCGGGGTCGAAGCCGGTTAACTGTCCGATCCGCTTCAACCGATAGTCGATGGTATTGGCGTGCACCCCGAGCCCGCGCGCGGTGCGCCGCCGATTCAGGTCATTGCCCAGATGACGGCGCAGCGTCTCGAGCAGCTCGGGGTACTCGTCCAGCGGATCCAGCAGTGCGCCAAGGTATTCCCGGCCCGGACCGGGGCGGGTGAGCTGATACTCCATGGCCAGATCGTCGAACCGGTACAGGCCCGGTTCGCACTGGAGCCGGTGCACGATGTCGAGCAGCTCATGCGCCTGCTCGGCCGCGCCGGGAATGCCGGGCGTCGGCGCGGGTATGACGGTGGCGGTCAGCGCCACCTGTGCCACGGCGGCCAAACCGGTGACGATCGCGTCGAGTTCGGTTGCCGCCGTGGCGGATTCCGGAATCAGTACCGTCCCGCCGTCGGGGCCGAGGACCCACAGTGCCTTGTCCGCACATCGCGATCCCAGTTCGGCCTGTATGCAGCGCAGTCGCCGTCGCGCCACCAAATCCCCATCCACGGCTGGGTGCCGTTCACCCGGATGCGCCGGAATGCCGAGTGCCAGTACGTAATACGCCGTCTCGATCGCCATGCCGTGCGGGCCGGTGGATGTCGTTGCCGGATGTCCCGCGAGTAGGGCCGCCGCCGGTGTGAGGGGCTCGGTACCGGGTGCCGCCGTGCCGAGCGTGGTGTCGACCGCGGAGAGCGCCTCCAGTAGCCGCCGTGCGCTGACCGCCACTTCGAGTGCGCCCGCCCGCAATTCGAGGCAGGTCTCGGCAATGGCGGTCACGTCCGTGGGGAGCTGAGCTACGCGGGCAGGTGTTGGCATGTGCGACTCCACTTTTCAGGGAACGCTGGCGTTCCTACTGGTGCGTAACTGTAATGGGGGTCACCTCGCGCAGGCAAGCGCATCATCTTGTCTTATGGATACGTACGACCGTATGCTTAGTTTCATGACAGCTCTCGCACAACCGATTGTCGAGGTCACCGACCCCTACTGCCTCTCGTTCACCGACGCGGCCGCTCTACTCTTCGACGCCCCCTGGCAACGCTTCGCCTCGATCGGCGACAGCCTCTCGCTCGGCGTCGGCGATGCCACACCCGGATATTTGAATCTCGGTTGGCCCGAACGACTTCGGCGGATCCTGCGCGCCGTGCATCCGGACCTCGCCTACCGCAATACCGGCCGTATCGGCGCCACCACGCGCCAGGCTCTCGAGGAACAGGCACCGGAAATCCTTGCCTTTCAACCGGACCTGCTCATCGTCCCCAGCGGGGCGAACGACATCGTTCGGCGCGAGCCCGACTGGGACGAGATCGAGCGCACCCTGCGCCGTATGTGGGAATTCGCCGCGAGTACGGGTGCGCAACTTGCCGCGTTCGCGCTGGGCCGGGCCTATGTCGTGCCGGTCTTCCCGGACTTTCCGGACCGAGTCCGCAAGCTCAATGCCCTCACCCGCGAACTCGCGTCCGAGTACGGGGGTGTGGTCGCCGACTGTGAACAGCATCCCTTCAACGACCGCTCAAATCTGCTCAGCGCGGACGGAATTCACTTCTCCACGGCGGGGCAAGCGGTAATCGCCAGCCTGCTGGTACGCCAACTCGCCTTCATCCTGGGCTCCGCGTAGCGATGCGGGAGTACGATCGACCGTATGGATAGTTCATCCGTCTCCGGTGAGATCACCGATAAACGCCTCCTGCGAGGCGCGCGCACCCGGCAGTTGGTGCTGGCCCGAGCGGTGGACATCGCCTCGCTGGAGAACCTCGAGTCTCTCAGCTTCGGCCGCCTGGCCGCTGACGTCGGCCTGAGCAAAGCGGGTATCCAAACCCTGTTCCGCACCAAGGAACAACTCCAATTGGCCACCGTCGACCACGCGCGAGACCGCTTCATCGCCGAGGTGAGTCAACCGGCCCGTGCCAAACCCCATGGCGTACAACGCCTGCGCGAGCTCATCGACCGCTGGATCAGCTACGCCACCACCCCGCTGTTCGAAGGGGGCTGTTTCCAAGCCGCCAACCTCAGCGAATTCGACAGCCGCCCGGGGCCAATTCAGGATGCTTTGACTCGCAACCAACAGGAATGGGTATCGCTCCTGTCCTACGAGTTGGGCCGAGCCGTCGAGGCGAAACAAATCGCGCCCCTGGACCCCGATTTGACCGCATTCCAAATATCCGCGGTCCTGCTCTCCGCGAATACCGCCCTCCGCCTGGGCGATCCAACCGCGGCGGACAAGATCCACCGGGTCGTCGAAGGCTTCCTGGCCCCCGCCTAGCCGTGGTCATCGCTTGGTATTTCAGCGCGTACGCGTCACAATGGCGCACCGCTGCATCTCATTCTCGGGCACCCGGTCGATTCGGTAGGCGGCGTACCCCAGGGATTGACGGATATTGCGCTGGAAGCGGTCGAAGGTCAGCGGGGCGCGGGTGGAGGCGAGTAGGTCCTGAGTTCGGGGGCAGGTCAGGGCGGTTCGGATTCGGGTCGCCCAGCCTTCGTCCAGATACCAGGGCAGTGCGGGATGCTTATCGGCCATACCAGCGTCTATGACCGCCCAGTCGTTGTCGAGATTCTTGTCGTGGCCGATGCGGGCATTCGGGAACCGAAACGTATGTGCGGCAAGCGGATACGACAGACCCATGGGGTCGATGACGCGGACGGCGAGGGGTGTGTTCATGCTGATCATGCCGAGATTGATGAAGTAGACGGTATGTCCGGCAACGCCGTTCGGGGTCGGGGGCGGGACGAGTTGCCAGGTCCAGGACGGTGAATTGATCAGGAGACCGCCGTTCGGGCTGCTCGCGATATCGCCCAGCATGGCGCGGATGCGTGGGTAGTCCAGGTAGTCCTCGGCGCGGATCGGGTGAGCGTGGCCGGTGGTCTGGATGTAGTAGAGCCGTTCGTCGGCGATTCCCGTGTCGGTGATGTGGTTTGCGGTGTGGATGGCGGTGGTGTCGGCGGCCAGGAACGCCCAGCCCGCGATGGCCGCCAGCGCGATAGGGAGCGCACGATCGGTGCGGCGGAAATTCGCGTGCGCGGCAAAGGAATCGAGAGGCAGCACCATGACGGGAAGAAGTGCGCAGAACAGTGGTGGCAGCAGCATGCGAGCGTGCATGAAGTCACCGCCGACGCGGATCTCGTAGAGGGTCAGCAGGGCGCCGCTGGTGAGCATGAGGGCAACCGCCGTGCCCGGGGTCCGCAGCCGGACTCGGAATCGGTGGATGCGTTCGCGCGGAGTTGGTTTCGTGAGGTTGCCGGGCGTGATCGCCGGAAATCCGATGACTCTGTGCCGCATCGCTGCCACTGCGGCCACCCCGAGCACCATCAGTGGCACCCACAGCCAGTACGGGCCGACCAGATTCCACAGATAGATCAGCCCTTGCCGCCATTTCGCGCCGCTCGCATCCTTGGCAACGGCCGTATTCGGATACGGCAGACCGTAATAGCCCATACGCCAGATCTGGTGGGCGACCGGCATCAGACCCGCGGCAGTCAGAATGAGCGCACGGAACATCCACGCCCGCGTTCGGATTCCCGGCATCGGCGCACCACAGATCACGAGTAGGGCCAGCGCGCCGACCACCGTCAGCTCCGGCCGGATCAGCGGTGCCGAACCCGCCACGAAGGACAGGCCGAGAATGCTTGCCGGATTCACCTTTTCGGTGCGACTCCAGCGGATCAGCCACCACCACAGCACAGCCAGCCAGCAGATGACCAGACTGGACTCCAGCCCCGAGGTGGCGTAGTCGCGCGCGGGCGGCAGCGCGATGTAGACGAGAGCGCCTGCTGGAAGAAAGAATTGGGCACCGCCACCCCATAGCCGGGCCGCACCCAGCATCGCGAAGACGATGGCCGTAGCCGATAACGTCAGTGCCAGAACCAGGACCACGTACTCCAGCCGCGCCTGGGTCAACCAGCTGAAGAACCAGATGAGGTAGGTCCAGGCCGTACTGGTATTCACCTCGACGCGCTCACCCGCGTTGAAGACGGGCCCGTTGCCCGCCAACAGGTTCCGCACCGTACGCAGCACGGTCAAACCGTCATCAGCGATCCAGCGCCGTTTCCAGCCACCGATCGCGAAAAGCGCAGCGGTGAAAAGAATTCCGCTGACGGAGATGATGTGGGAGGCGCGCTGCGCCGTCGGCGCGGCCGCGAGCTCCTCGCCCCGCACTGTGTCGGGCGAGATGGTCAGCGTCACCTGGGCGCGCTATCCGGATGTTCCGGCAAGGCAATTCACGGGATTCCCCTCGTTCTGGTACGGGCGAACCATACCTTCCGAGGAAACGAGGGCGTACCCATCAATCATGGGGCCTTGCCCTGGGCTCCCGCAGCTGTCAAAGGCGCGCGACGACTCCCACGCCATCGACTTCATTGCCCACGCGGCTTGCGGCGGCAGCGGGAATGCGGTCAGAACGCCGCCTGCACCGCCGCGAGCAGGTCATTGGCGGGTTGGGTGAGTGGGCCGAGCGCGTCGGGGGTCAGTAGGGGCAGGGCCGCGATCGCGGTTCGCAGCGAGGTGACCGCCGCCTTGGTATCGGGACTGATCGCGGCGATGCTATCCACCGCAGCGGCGACAGGCTCGGGTGCGATCGAATGATCCTGGGGTGCTGTGGTGTTCACGATCGGCTGAGTCGCATCGGCCGGGGCCGGATCGGCGCCGCCCCCTGCGATGCCGCCGGCGAATCCGCCGATGACGGCGCCGCCGACGAGGCCGACCACATCCACCGGAATGGCCACCGCGACACCGCCGATCAGGCATCCGGCCACGCCGCCGACCGCAGCGCCGACCGGCGCGCCCGCCCCCACGGTCGGCAGTGCGCCGATGATCCCGCCCGCGATCGCCCCGACGGTAGCCCCGACCCCGCACCCCACAATCTCCAACGGGAAGACGGCGACCTTCCCGATGATGGCGCCGATGACTCCGCCCGCGACGGTCGAGTCGGTGCGGCGGTCAGCCATATTGCGGGGGAGTTCGATCCCGTCAACAGCGGTCGTGACCTGCTGTCGCACACCGTCCAAATAACTCAGCGCCCGGTCGCGAACCGCAGGGTCGATACCCTCGGGCAGCTGAACGGGTTGCGATGCCACCTGCACGGCGTTGAGAGCGTCTGCCGCAGCGCGTATTTCGAGGCTGCTCAGATCGGTGTGGGGGACACCGGCGGGTTGCGCCGCGGCCGTACCCGACCCGAACGCGAGAAGTGCTGGCACTGCCGTCAATACCGCGTAAGCGCGCAGGTCGGACATCGCTGCATCCCTCGATCCGGCGAACCACCGTCGAGCCTCCCGGGAGCGGACCCGAACCTGCGATGGCCACGCTGCCCGCCGATCCTACCCCGAACTCCCTACCCGACAGCACGATTCACCGCGCTGGCAACGTCCGTTGTTCGCCCGCCACTCCGCAGTGCAGAGCCGCTGTCAACGGCCGATTGTGGTCGTGAGGCGGTCCGAAGCGGTATGGGCGGGCGGCCCCCAGGACGATGGCTGGATGAAGGCGGGACTGGTCCAGGCGTGCACTGAACCACGGCTATTGGCGGTTTCCTGCTGAAAGCGTATCGGTAGTGCACGAAAAGGCCGACCGGCGGTCTGTGGAAGAGTGTTGCACGCCAAGGGATTCGGGTTGTGGATCCTGAGGTCGGTTGAATGATGAAGGGACAGTCGATGGATACGGTGTTCGATGCTGCCGGGCTGGTCGGGTATCGGTATCGCGTAGATGACTACTACGAGGTCGGTCGGGAGAAGGTTCGCGAGTATGCGCGGGCCGTGCAGGACTTTCATCCGGCGCACTGGAGTGAGGCCGGGGCGAGTGAGCTCGGGTACGCCGGGGTGCTCGCGCCGACGACGTTCGCCTCCATTGTGGCTATGCGGGTCAATCGTGCTCTGCTCGACGATGTCATGACCGGTTATGACACGTTCGTGCATACCGATCAGGTCTTCGAGATGCATAAGCCGGTGCTGGCGGGTGATCGGCTGTTCAGTGATGTCGAACTGTCCTCGGTGCGCAGCGTCGCCGGTAAGGACCTGCTCACCATTACCAATACCTTCACCGATCGGTCCGGCGAGATCGTGCAGGTCATGCACACCACGGTCATCGGCCTGACCGGCGACGATGTCGACGCCGATATCAGCGCCGCCATAGAGGGTGTTGTCATGAGCGGATTGGAAGTCGCCGCCACACCCGCGGTGACCGATCAGCCGGAACAGGCCGCGCCGCGATATTCGGAGGTATCGCGAACACGATTGCCGCGCACGGTAATCCGCTTCGAGGACATCGCAATCGGCGACGAGCTACCGGCCCGGACCGTCAAACTGACGCGCGGTGACCTCGTGAACTACGCGGGAGTGGCCGGAGATGTGAATCCGATCCACTGGAGCGAGGAAGTCGCCGCCCTGGCCGGGCTTCCCGATGTGATCGCGCACGGGATGCTCACCATGGGTATCGGCGCGGGCTTCGTCACCGACTGGCTCGGCGACCCCGGTGCCATCACCCGATACAGCGCCCGGCTGTCGAACTACACGGTGGTCGAAGCGGTTTCGGCCGGCGACGTGGAGTTCAGCGGCCGAATCAAATCGATCGACCCGGAGACCAGAACCGCCACCGTCGTCCTCATCGCGAAATCCGCCGGACGCAAGATCTTCGGCCTGGCCACCATGGACATCCGACTCACCTGGAATTCGGCCTTGCCGAGATGAAGCGGGCGATCGAAGCCGCACAATGAGACTTCTTTGACATCGGCGTATTTGGTGACCACCCAGAATCCGTCATCGCCGAAGCCGCCCACCGTGGGTGATTGCGGATTCCGCCAGATCGGAGCCGCTCGACGCAGCGTGGCCAGCTCATCCGATGGCACCCGTCGGGCCCACATCTCGGGTCGGTGACATCGAATCCCTCGGGCAGATCGGGCGCGGTCCGGCGATCGATCATGACCGCAACCTCTTCTCATGTGAAGGCCGCCGCGACGGCGGAGATCGCCACTCGCAGCCACCAGTTATATTACATGCTGATACGTAATTAACGCGGTTCGCGA
This sequence comes from Nocardia sp. NBC_01503, assembly GCF_036327755.1. Taxonomy (NCBI): domain Bacteria; kingdom Bacillati; phylum Actinomycetota; class Actinomycetes; order Mycobacteriales; family Nocardiaceae; genus Nocardia; species Nocardia sp. NBC_01503. The sequence continues at coordinate 7,566,204 of NZ_CP109596.1, read as the reverse complement.
CTACGCGGCAGGGAATCGGGTTCATCGACCGATGCGACACTGAACAAATGCAGTACATCGGCCGGGTCCCCGCGCCGCCGCTGGATCGGTTCATCGACGACATCTACTGTCTCTCCGGGATGCCGCGCCATCGCCGCATGCTCGTCCCGCCGATGCCCTCGGCGCATTTGTTCATCAACCTCGGCGAACCCATTCGGCTGTGGGATCGTGACCCGCCCGCGTCACCCTCGACCTTGATCGACGGATGGTTCATGGGCCTGCGGACCAAGCGTTTCGTCGTGGAATACTCGGCGCACGTACGACTGGTCGGGGTGCATTTCAAGCCCTGGGGCATCGCGGCGTTCACCGGTATCCCGGGGATCGAGTTGCTGGATCGCTGCGTACCCGTCGATGCCGTCTGGCAACGCTCGCTGGATCGAATCCGCGAGCAGGTCCACGCCATCGGATCTCCGGCCCGGACACTCGGGTTCGTGGAGCGGGAGCTGCGGTCCAGGCTCACCGAAACACCCACGCGCAGTCTCGATCTGGTCAGCCACACAGGTGCGCGGTTGGCGAGCGCGTACGGTTCGATGCCGGTCACCGCACTGACCGAGGCCGCCGGAGTGAGCGGCAATCACCTTGCCGCACAGTTCAAATCGCAAATCGGCGTCACGCCCAAGCGTGTGGCGCGTATCTACCGCTTCGCCCGGCTCATCCTCTCCGTCGATGCGCGACGACCTGTCGACTGGTCCGAATTCGCGCACTCCGCAGGCTATTTCGATCAGGCGCACTCCAGTCGGGAGTTCAAGGACTTCACCGGCTACACCCCCACCGAATACCTGGCGCTGCGTCGAAAATTCCCCGCCGAGGACGGATTCCCACCGGATGCCGGTCCGATACCGTTCGAGTGATTTTTTACAAGACCGGAAACCCGCGGTGCAACAGAATCAGAAAGCCAACGCACGAGCGAATCGAGGAGACCCAGTGGGCACGGTGATCATGCACAATGTGATGTCGGTGGACGGCTTCATCGCCGATAAGAACGATGACGTCGGTCCACTCCACGAGTGGTACTTCAGCGGCGACACCCCCATCACCGAACCCGCGGGCGAGCCGGGCTTCGACCATTCGGGCACCGAAAGCGGATTCAAGGTCTCGCGCGCCTCCGCGGATTACGTCCGCGATACGTGGGCCTCGATCGGCACGATTGTGATGGGCCGCAACCTGTTCGACCTGGTGAACGGCTGGGAAGGGCAGCCGCCCGCGGGAGACCACGTCGTCGTGGTCTCCCATCGACCCAAACCCGAGGGCTGGCACCCCGAGGCGTCTTACCACTTCGTCGACGACCCCGCCGCCGCGATCGCCAAAGCCCGGGAACTCGCCGGGGATCGCACCGTCGCGGTGAACGCCGGGCAGGTCGGCGGCCAGATCCTCGCGGCCGGTCTGGTCGACGAAGTCGCGATCGATGTGGTCCCCGTGATCTTCGGATCGGGCAAACGGTTCTTCGGTGATATCGACGGTCAGCAGCTGCTGGAGGATCCGCACCTGGTCATTCAGGGCGAGCGGGTGCTGCACCTGCGGTTCAAGGTCAGGCGTTGAGACCCCGGAGCCCCGCGTAGTCGGGCAGCTCGATGCCGTTGATCGCGCGATCGATCAACTCGAAATCCCATTCGGGTTCCGCGTTCGGCTCGGCGCCCGGCGCGGGGACGTCGCGGGTGCGCGCGTGCACCCGGCCGATCTCCTGGTTGGCCTCGACGAACGGACGCATCCGAGCCTCGTAGGCGGCGAACCCGGCCTCGGGATCCCAGTTGGCGGCGGCCAGTTCTCCGGCAAGGAGATACGCGCCGATCAGGGCAAGTCCGGTGCCCTGGCCGGACATTGGCGACGAGCTGAATGCCGCATCCCCGAGCAGGCCGACCCGACCGCTCGACCAGCGATCCATCACCACCTGGGCGACCTGGTCGAGGTAGAAGTCCGGGGTGTCGTCGACGTGCGCGAGGATGCGCGGGGTCAACCAGCCCAAATCGGCCATTTGCTCACGCAACAGGCGCTTTTGGGCCTCGACGTCGCGGTAGTCGACATCGAGATCGGCTGCGGGGAAGGAGAACATGGCCATCGCATGGGTGGCGTCCGGGATGGGCCGCAGGCCCGCGGAGCGTCCGGAGGCCTGGTCCTGGTAGTCGATCAGCCAGCCGTCCAGCCCGAATTCGTTCGGCACGGTGTAGAAAGCCAGTACATGTCCGAGATGGCGGATGAAACGCTCACGCGGGCCGAAGACCAACGCTCGCAGCGACGAATGCAGCCCGTCCGCCCCGATCACCAGATCGAAGCGCCGCCGATCGCCGCTCGCGAATACCACGTCGACCCCGTCGGTGTCCTGGGTGAGCTCGGCGATCCGGTCGTCGAAGATGTACTCGACACCGTCCCGAGTGTCGTCGTACAGGACCGTGGACAGATCACCGCGCAGAATCTCGATCTCCGAGATGAACCCGTCTCCGCCATCATCTTCCGCGCGGAAGGTCTCCAGCACTTTCCCGTCCACGTCCACGGTGTACGCGCCCGCGGTCCGGGTGCGCGCCGCGCGCACCTGCGCATCCAGCCCCATGCGCCGGATGACCTCCTTGGTCACCCCGCGCGCGTCCACCGCCTGCCCGCCGGGACGCAGCTCGGGGGCCCGCTCGACCACGGCCACCTCGGCTCCGTACCGACGCAGCCAATGCGCGAGCGCGGGCCCCGCGATGCTCGCGCCCGCGATCAAGACCCTGTTACCACTCACAATCGCCTCCATATGTTCGTCCTGTACTGGAACTGTTCCAGCCCAGGCCACCACTGTCGGTGTGTTCAGAGGTATCGACGACGGATCCACCCGAAATTCATCGGTTCGGCGGGTACGAGAATCCTTGGCTCAGGCGAACTTTCCCGGATTCGCCGCCACGGCACGGCGCAGGGTGGGGCGGTTGGCGCGGTAGGCCTCGACCACCGATTCCAGTTCGTGCGGGCTCGCGCCGTGCATGATCACCGAGTGACAGCCGAGGTCGTATTCGCGGGAGATCTTGCGCACGCACTGCTCCGGTGTGCCGTAGGCGGCCGAATCGAGCCATTCGTCCGGGATGAGGGCGTGGAACTGCTCGAGCACCTCGACGGAGGCCGAGGCGTCCTCGCTTCGCCCATCGCTACTTCCGTTCCGCACATCCCTGAAGTCTCGGAATCTCCGATTGTCGCTCCGACGATAGCGGCCCTGCCCGGCCGGTCCGCCCGCGCGTGCATGCCGGACGGTTTCGATGGTGCTCGGACCACCGATCAGAGGCACGGCACCGCCGCCATGGCTGGCCGGTGTTCCGGGTCCGGCACCTGCGGTGGCCACCCGGTTGGGCATGGTGACATATCCGTCGGTGCTGATGTACACGCACGCTACCGAGGTAGTCGAGACAGCATCTGTACGAGCTCGTCCGGGAATTCTGCCATGTGAGGCTCGGCGCAGTATCTCACGGTGCAGGCCGCCGAGAGAAACTCCATTGCCGAGTATTCTCCATTCGACAGCATTCTGGCAGACATCCCCAGGGGGGTTACGAAATCCGCTTGGACGGAATCGCTTAGCGAATCGAGGAAATCAGTTTCCCCCGAGAGGGCCAGTTCAACGATTGAACTCAAGACTCCCGCCAGCTCGGAGATATTCACCCTACGGGAGAGATCGATCATGTCGTCGTACTCGGCAAATCCGAATCGATTCACTCGAAGATGCTGTCTGCTCACATCGTTCCCTCGGTAGCCAATTCCCTGTGATGATCCAGCCTAGGTTGCCAGACCGTCATACACGGCAATCTGGGCCGTCATGACGGGATCCGGAAAGGCTTGCGGCAGTGCCGAGGTTGGGGTTCGGGCGGCGCTTGCTGCCAGACTGGGCCGATGAGTGCTGACCGTCGATCCCGATCCCTGAGGTCGTTACGCGGTCTCGCGGTGGGGGATGGGTTCGGATCATGCTTCGACGATGCGATCAATCATGGTGCGCTGCAGGCGCGTACGCTGCTGCCCGGACCCTGGCTGTGGACCGACGATACCCAAATGGCCTGCTCGATCTACACCATCCTGAGCGAGTACGGTCGGATCGATCAGGACGCGCTGGCCCAATTATTCGCTGAGCGTTACGACATCTACCGTCGATACGGACCCGGAACGAGCAGGATTCTGCGTTCGATACGCCAAAAGGGTTACCACTGGCGCGAACTCGCTCAACAGGCGCGAGATGGGCGAGGCTCCTGGGGCAATGGGGCCTCGATGCGCGTAGCGCCGCTGGGCGCCTATTTCGCCGACAGCCTCGACCTGGTGGTGACCGAGGCCGTGGCCTCGGCGGAGATCACCCATGCTCACCCCGATGTCGTGGCCGGGGCTGTCGCCGTGGCAGTCGCTGCCGCCTTGTCCGCGACGCAACCACAGATGGACGGCGATCGGCTTCTCGATATTGTTGCCACCCATACCCCGGCCGGACCGGTACGAGACAGGATCACACATGCCCGCGCCGTGAGTGAATCCGCCACTGCCGCTGCAGAATTGGGCACCGGTCAAGATACTTCCGCACTCGACACAGTCCCCTTCTGTCTATGGGTGGTGGCCCGTCATGGCCACGATTTCGCCGACGCCTGCTGGACCGCGGCCGTGGCCGGTGGCGATATCGACACCACCTGCGCGATCATCGGCGGAATCCTCGGTGCTCGCCAAAGGGCCGACGCCATACCGCTGGACTGGCTCCCGCACTGTGAACCGCTGCCCGACTGGGCGATCACAGCTTCGCGCAGCGACGGGTCAACGACGTAGCTGCGCGGCCAGGAGCGCCAGCACTCGGTCGAGAGCGACCTGGGTCGGATGGCCCGGCTCGTCGACGAGGGAGACCGTGAGCACCGCGTGCGCCGATGGTGCGATCCCGGCCGCGTTGCCCGGCGAGGAGTCGAGCTCGATCCCCTCGAACGAGGCCCCGAGCATCGTCCGCAGGGTCTCGAATCGCTCAGGCGGGCAACCCCGGTCGTTGGTGAACCGGAGCCCGAGCACCCGCAGGCCGTCGTCCGCTCGTGCGGCGATTGTCGAGAAATCCTCGGCATTCAGGCCGAGGGCGGCACGACCACGCCGCCCGATCGGCGCGGGCAAGACCGGCTGACTCATGACGGACGCGACGACTGACGGTTCGAGCGCAGTCGCCAGCGCGAAACCACCGGTGATGCACATCCCGACCACGCCGACTCCCGGACCGCCACACTCGCGGTAGGCCGACGCGGCGAGTGCCCGCAGCCACCCGACGACGGGGCTCGTACGGTCCGCAAATTTCGTGAACTCACGCGCCACGTGTATCTGGGCCTGCAAAAGTTAGCCCGCCCGCGCTGACGCAGCGCACCCAGTGGGCACGCTCATCGGCATTTCAGTGGTGCGCCACGATGCGCATCGTCAGATCCCCGGCGCAGCCGGGACAGACTGGAAGGGGGTCTGTGGGTCCGCTGGCTTACCCGAGGCCGAAAGGTTAACGGGGACAAGAGCATGTCAGGAAACCGGCGGCCGTGCCCGAGCATCGGGATGGCGCGTCCGGGGGACCCGCGCGATAGGGTGAAAGCTGGATTGCCTGAAGCCCAATCTCCAGTTGGTGCAAATGCCCGCCCGTCGGAAGATGATGCTTGATGACCGACGCCGTGTCCCGGACCGGTCCCGCACTGTGGCCGGCTCGCCTTCCGGACGCGGGGCGATGTCCAGTGAGGACATTCAAGGAGATGAGTGGGCCACCTACGTCGCGCTCGATACGTCTGACGATGACGAACGTGGGATCGCCTACGGGACAAGGTCCTAGGGCGACAGAGTTCCGGTAGTAGTCGTGGGAGTCACGCCCCACCAGGGAGGACGGGAAAGCCGTCCACACGGGCGAAGCGGAACAGGCGACCGGGAGGTCCGGGACCCCGGGAGGTACGCGAAATGCGGAGCGCCGAAACGGGATCGGACATCCCATGCAGCTTCGGCTGCGATGGTTGCTGGAGAGCCGGATGCCGGGAAACTGGCCTGTCCGGTTCGGGAACGCGGCTTGAGGAAACGGACCCGGCGAATGCCGGGCACCGCGCCTCATGCCGACGTTCATCGTTCCGCCGGCCTCGGATGGGCACGGCCAGTTGATCTCAGAGGTGCCGCGCTGGCCGTTCCGAACAGCGCGGCATGCCGTATTACAGGATGCCTCGAACTCCGGCAGGTCTCATTCCCGGACAGGATCGTGGCTGTCGATGAAGTTCAAGAAGCGCGGAATGACCTGGTCCGGATTGGCCCACAGCAGATCGTGTCCAATGCCCGGATAGGTTTCGACTTCAACCGTAGGGATGTGGGCGTGGACACGAGCGGCTCCATGTACCGGATCGCTGACGACGGTCTCGGCGCCGTAAAGGATCAGACTCGGCGCGGTGATAGCGGCCAGCTGTTCGTCGGTGAGGGGCCGATCCCACGGCACTCCCGACCGGAATTTCAGCGTCGTCATGGCTACTGCGAGTTCGTCGTCGGTCAGCTCCAATCCTGGCATCAGCCACTTGTTGAGCTTTTGCATACGTTCGGGGGTCGGCCGCATGCCTGCCTTCAGGAATTTGAACAGCAGCCCCCAGCTCGGCTTGGCGAACGTCGCTCCGCTGGGCTCGAACATGGTGAGGCTGGCCAGGCGCTCGGAGTGGTAGGCCGCGACTACGCCGGCCAGCCAGGCGCCGTAGGAATTTCCGGCGAGGTGCACTCGCTTCTCGCCGAGACCGTCGAGCACCGCGGTCATCCACGTCGCTATATCCCGCGCATCGTTCAGCGGTGCGGTCTGCTCACACAGCCCGGCCCATCCGATGACATCCGGCGTGTACACCACGTGGTCGCGCGACAGCTCTTCGATGAACCGATGCCACACCATTCCGTTGCCACCGATGCCGGGCAGCAGCACAATCGGTGTGCCCTCGCCGGATCCGGATTTTCGTACTCGTGTTGTCCCGAAAGGTGTTTCGACATCGAGGTCGACCGAGGGCGCCGGCCATTGCGCTGCCACAGTGTCGTAAGCGGCCAAGAAAGCTGCCTTCGCTTCGGTGTTCGTGAATCGCCCGATCTTCGGCACGAGCCTCCCCTTCATCCTCGTTACGGTATGACCGTATCACTTAATGCGGTACGAACGTACCATGTATTTGGTATGCGCATACCATCTAGGTTCCGAGGATTCTGCGGCACGGAAGGAAGGCGGCAGGTCGCGTGCCTCGATTGGTCGACCGTGAGGTTCGGCGCCGCCGATCGTCGATGCCGTACGGCGAGTCATCGTCACCGGCGGCCTGGGAAGGGTGACCTTTCGAACGGTCGCCGCCGAGGCCGAGATCTCGGTTCGGCTGGTGCAGTACTACTTCGGCGCTAAGTGCTCACTGCATTTGACTGTGCGGCCGGTTCGAGCAGCGCGGGCAGCGGCGTCACGGTGCGTTGTCAGCGCGGCGGTTGTTCGAGTGCGGTCATTTGCCGACCTGGACTTCGGCCCCGTGGCACCGACCGCGCCGCTATTCCTCTGAAGCGTGCCATCGGGAGTACGGGCTCGTCAGCGGTGGTCGGCCGGTGGGGGTGGGGTCCAGCGGTTGAGGCGGGGGGCGGCGGACGCCATGCCGTAGTCGGGTTTGAGGTGTTCGGGGATGGCGTACTGCATGACTCGGCCGCGGGTGAGGGAGCTGAGTTCGAAGACCGAGGTCAGGTGGCCGAGGCGGTCCAGTGCCCAGGCGCCCAAAGGTGAAGTGTCCTCGATGGTTTCGAGGACGCCGAGCAGTGTCGGAACGGTTTTGACCGCCGCATCCCAGCCGGTGCGCGGTACGCGGAGCCAGTCCGCACACGTGTCGCCGATGAGGTAGCGGATCAGAGCGGCTACCACGGGGTCGAAGAGGGTGCCGGGGACGACCTCTTCATAGAGGTCGATGAGCTGGCGGGTGAGTTGCGCGCCCTCTTCACTCGGGCCCATGTAGCGCACGAGGTAGTTGTCGAGGAACTCGCGGGCGGAGGCCAGATCCGTGGGGGCGTGTCTCTGGTCGACGCCGAGCATGGCGCCGACCACCCGCCAGGCGTAGTAGTACGCCTCGGCGCCCTCCACACTCATATGGATATTGAGCCGATGCAGACTGTCGAGCACGAGCAACGAGAACAGCAGTTGACCGCCGATCATGTCTTCCTGGCAGATGGGAACACCCAGCGTTGTTGTGTCCCATTGATTTTCCCGCGCCAGATGATGGCGAATCGAGGCATGCAGCAGCCGGACCTTCTGCACGGCGGGAATGAAACGGCTACCGGCCTCGAAGGCATCGGGGCGCATCAGATAGACGGTGAACTGCCCGGTCTCGGCCATGCGTTTGGAGGGGTACCGCAGCGAGTGCGTGGCCGACAACAACTTCGCGATATGTGGGATGACGTAGCAGGCGGGCATGGAGGCGAAGGACAATGCGGTGGAGATGTGCACGTTGTTGTCGATGAAAAACAGTCGCGCCCGCTCCATTTCGCCCCAATCGACCCAGCTCGGCGGGGCGGCGGTGTGCCGCAGATACTCGCGCGCGACATCGGGGAGATCGTCCGGGAGCGGTGAGCCCGCGGTCGACACGTACCGCATCAGCGTATTGAACTTGCCGACCTCGCCGCGTTCGAACAGGGTGGCCACGGTGGCGTCGGCGAGTTCATCGCCGAGCGTCCGCAATTCGCCGAGAGGGTGGGACATCGGAAACTCCTCAGGTCCGGTGACGACGGGAGTGCTTGTGCCGCAGCATCAGTGACAGCGGGTGGTGGCGGTGTACGCGAGTTCGGTCAGTGCCCGTGCGGCACTCGCGGGCAGCTCTGACCGTGCCAGTACGTCGGTGGCGGTTCGGACTCGCTCGTGGATCATCTCCTCGACGCGAGCGGGGGAGCCGATCCGGTTCATCAGCTCACGCAGGTCGTGTAGATCTCCGGGGCCGTGGTCCTTGCCCTCCAACAATATTCGCAATTGCTTGCGCTGCCGGTCGTCGGCGGCGTGCCAGCTCTCCGCGAGCAGCGCGGTGGGGCGTCGCCCGCGCAGGTCGTCGAGGTTCGACTTGCCCATGGCGGCCGGATCACCGAATACGCCGAGCAGATCATCGCGCAGCTGAAAGGCATCACCCAGCGGTAATCCGTACGCGGAGAAGGTGTTCCGCAAGGGCATGCGCGCCCCCGCCAGTGCCGCACCGATCAACAACGGATGCTCGACGGTGTATTTGGCGGTCTTGTATCTGATCACCTTCATCGATTCGCCCAGATCGGGAACCGCGCCGGTCGAGATGATCTCCAGGCATTCCCCGGCGATCAACTCCCGGGCCAGCACCGCCCACAGCGGACGTGCCCGCGACAGATATGCCACCGGCAGACCACTGCCGAGGAACAACTGCCCGGCCGCGGCGATCAGCAGGTCCCCGACCAGCATGGCCAGTGCCCGCGCGGACCTGCGCGGCCCCGGACGTCCGACGAGTGAATCCCGTAGCGCCACATGGGCTGTCGGCAATCCATGCCGCAGCGGACTGGCATCGATGATGTCGTCGTGCACACTCGCCGCCGCGTGCACCAACTCCATGGCAGCCGCGGCCCGTATGAGCGCATCACTGTCCGGCTGCCCGGCGGCCCGCCAACCCCAGTAGCAGAATGCCGCCCGCAGGCGTTTGCCGTGAGTTGTCGCGACCGTCAACTGTTCCGCGACCGACCGCAATCGCGGATCGATCTCCACCAGCTGCTCACTCTCTCGCGCGACGAATTCCCCGAGTGCGGCGTCGATTCGGGCTTTGAACGCAATCGGGTCGAACGGCTCAGACATCGCCGCGGCGCGACTGCGCACGCTGAGCGAGAACCTCCAGATGAGCGGGCGGAACCGCGGCATAGCGGTCCAGCACCAAGCGCCCCCGAGCCTTCAGATCCGCCCCCGCCTCACCCGCCAGATCGGCGGTATCCGAGCGCCGCAAGAAGCGCCAAGCCTGATTCACCACCGGCGCAACGCGGCTCAGCGCCGCATCCGCCAGCCCGACCGCCAGCAGCACCGCATCCTCACCCCGTGACCCGGAATCGAACCCCTTGTGCACCATAAGATCAGCTCCCACATCGCTCGAAGTGGCCCTGACACCTTGCTGCCCAACAACTTCCGGATCAGTCAGGCGAACCCAGTGTGACATGGACCGATCCGAGACACGCCGGAAATTAGCGACGCACTCCGGGAGCGGCCCGGCGGGTTCGGTTTCAGGCGCGGTCGTGGAGGGTGACCTGGTAGCCGTCGGGGTCCGCAAAGGTGAAAGTTCGGCCGAAGGGGCCGTCGATCGGCGCGGAGACGATGGTGTGGCCGTCGGCGACGAGAGCATCGTGGATGGCCTGGACGTCGGTGGCGTGGAGCCAGATCGCGGCGCCGATGCCGGGCTGGGCGACGGATGTCAGATCGGTGCCGGGAGCGATATCGCGGAGTGCGAACGCAATCGGCTTCGTCTCGAAGACGACGGCGTGCGGCGGTCCGGCCGGTGAGCGGACAAGGCCGAGGTACTGCTCGTAGAACGCCTGCGACGCAGCGAGATCGCGCGCTTGGAGCGAGAGGAAATCGGGACCGGTGACAGTCATGACATGCTCCTTCTTTTCGTGTCAGTTTTCTGACACCAATCAATCTATGTCAGAATACTGACATGAGTCAAGATGGTGTCGGCGTCGACCTGGAGACGTCACTGGGCTACCTGCTGAAAGAGGCGTCGAGCGCGCTGCGCGTAGCCATGGAGGAGGTGCTGCGACCGCTCGGGATGAGCGTGACGCACTACTCCTGCCTCGAACTGCTGGCTCAGCGACCGGGTCTGTCGAACTCCGAGCTCGCGCGAGGCGCGTTCGTCACCCGGCAGACGATGAATGTGCTGCTCCAGACCCTGGAACGCGACGGCTATGTGATTCGGCCCGCCGAGGCGCCCGTCGGGAAGGTGCTTCCCACGCGGCTCACGCCTCGCGGTCGGCGGAGCCTGGAGAAGGCGACCGCGGCGGTCCGTTCCGTTGAGTTGAGAATGCTGTCCGGCATGACCGAGGCCGAGCAGTCGATCGCGGTCCGGACTCTCCGGAGCATGATCCGTTCCCTGCGCGACGGCAACGACGGCGCATAGCTGCGCCGGGATAGATCGAGTCCCCGCCCGGAATTCGGACGGGGGCTCGAGCCGGTTTCACCTCACCACCGCGGGAACCCACGGCGGTGGCCGGGAATCAGCGAGTGGCGTCGGGAACCCACATGAACCCGCTGGCACCGGTGTTCACGCAGATGACCGGTTCCCCGGTATTCACATCCCACGTCGGATGCATCGCCTCGCTGCGGGGACACCAGGTGTGTGCCATCGGCGTCGCCGACGCGGATGCCGTCCCGGCCGATCCGATGAACGCCGCCGCGATGACCCCGCCGATCACGGTCGTGCCCTTGATTGCCTTCACTGTGTTCTCCCCTCGTCGTCTGACAAGACCACTCTGGGGGGAAGGTGCTAACAAAACCTTGTGGTTCGCTTATCAAGGGCTGGGCCGTCCTGCCGTGCCTGTGCCGAAGGTGGTGCCGCCGAATCCGATTCGGATGTCAGCTGTTCACGATATGGCGCAGATCGCGGTGTCCAACGCCGTGACCGCCACGGCCTCGATGTCGGTGGTGGTGGACAGTTGATTGATCATCACAGTCACTGCCCGGCCATCGGTGGTCGCACCGCCTACGGTCACGAAACCGGGGGTCGAGCCCCTATGTCCCCAGACCGCCTTACCGCAGGACACCGGGATTTGTTCGATGCCGAGCCCGTACGGTAACTCCCCGTCGCTGGTGACCGGGTTTCGCCTCATCTCATCCAGTTGAGCTGGGGGCAAGAGCTTCCCGCCCAGCAATGCGATGAAGAATCGATTCAGATCCGCACCGGTGGACACCATCGCGCCTGACGCCCCTGCCCCGGACGGGTCCAGCTCCGTGAATTCGATACGCACCCCGTCGTGCTCGAAGTAGCCGAGCGGATGCGGGTTACGCAGACCGATCTCACCTGCCAGCGGATAGTAGGTGTCGTGCAGCCCGAGCGGTTCGATGATGCGGCGGGTGATCGCTTCGTCGATCGATTGACCGGTCACCCGCTCGATGATCATGCCGATCACCAGGTAGTTGGTGTTGCTGTACTCGAACTTCTCGCCCGGTGCGAAATGCGCGGGCGTCGCCAACGTCCGGCGCACCAGGTCGGCCGTCTCGGACCGCTGCAATCGGACCTGCTCCAGATTCTCCAGCAGATGCAGAACCTGATAGACGTCGGGCAGGCCGCTGGTGTGCTGCAACAGGTTTCGGACGGTTATCCGGGTGCCGTCGTTACCGTTGCCGACCAGCACACCGGGCAGGTACCGGTCCACGGGCGCATCCAGCTCCAGCTTCCCCTCGGTCACCAACTCGAGAAGTACCGTCGCCACGAAGGATTTGGTGTTACTGGCGATCCGGACGTGGCTGTTGTCGGGAAACGGGTCGCCGGTGGTGAGATCGCCGACCCCCGAGGTCGTCACCTGGTCTCGCCCTTGTTCGGTGACGACGATCTGAGCGCCGGGCACACCCGTGTGGACCACGGTGTCCGCTGCTTGCTGGATCGGGGCCCGACCCGATTGTGCGGAGGTGGCTGTCGGCTGTGCTGTCGAGTCCGTCCCGCACGCGGTGATTGCGCAGAGCACCCCGACTGTCACGGCCAGCGCGGCGGTTCGTGGAAGTCGCTGCCGAAATAACCTGGTATTCAAGGACTTTCCATTCTGTATTCGTCCGAAAATACCCGATCGCCACCGTCTGGCACCTCAGGGATTCCCCTGATCTCGGGTGAAACGTGGCTAGTGGGAGGTGTGTTCGCCGTGTAGGTCGCAGGCGCCGTCGCAGAAGGGGGCGTTGGCGGTTTTGCCGCAGCGACAGGCGGCCATGCGGGTTTCGTCGATCATGTCGGGGCCCTTCTCGCCCGCGGCGGTGATCGCGACGCGGAGGGCTCCCGTGAGCAGGAGGGGTCCGCCTGGGAGGGGCGTTGCGGTGGTGACCGCCTCGCCCTGTTCGGGTGGGCCCGAGTCGAGGACGTAGTGCAGGGCTCCGCTGGGGCAGCGGCGGATTACCTCGGCGACGTCGGGTGCTTCGGCGTTGGCGGGTTGGATCCAGGGGCGGGCGGCGGTGTCGAAGACGTTCGGGAGGCCGCGGACGCATTCGGCGAAGTGCAGGCAGCGGGTCGCGTCGTAATAGACGGTGACGCCGGGGGCGCTGTAGGCCCGGCCGGGTGGAGTTGGGGGCCGCGGTACCGACTGATCGGTGTCCATTCGAATACGGTACGCCCGGCTATGGATCGCGGACGATATTGCCCACCTCTTTGAAGTATCGGGTCGGGAGGGGGTGAACGTTCGATCGTTCGGCATACCGGTCCGCTTCGAGGCCGACTATGCGATTCGCTTCCAAGCCCCTCGCGCAGAACACCGGATCGCAGTCACGGTGAATTATCGAAGCCTCCAGTGCCTCGGCGGCATTCATCGTTATGTCGTCATTGTGGACGTGACAATCTTCTAATCTATCCAAACGAGGGCCGTAGATTTCCATTGGTCGACTCCATTTCCCTTGCGCGGCACGTGTTATGGCCTGGTGTGTTGGTCGCGGTGGCGGCCCGCCGGTTCGCGACGAACGTGAGCCGTAATGCACTCGCCGTCGCGAATGTGAATACGTACCGTACGGTTCTCGGATCTGCTGAAACGTTGTTCCCGGAGGTCCTCGACAATGCAGATGAGGACGACCGCTGCGCAACCGCCGATGAGTATCGCTAAAACCCAGGCGTCCCAAGACATTCGCGCCTCCTAATTTCGAAAGAACCCCGGTGGCGGTTCAGCTTGTCGGCCCCAGGTGCTATCTATGAGTAGACATCAAATGTGATTGAAAGATTCGCTCTCGGTAGGTAGTTCGTGAAATGTGCTTGTAAGACCGTAGCGGGCAGTGTCCGTTACGGACGCGTCCCGTACGGACACTGTCCGTCGCGGGCATCTATCTGATAGCGAGGTTGACGAAATGGCCGGATTAACGGTCTCCCGCATGGATTTCGGCAACTACATGCGAGAGCTGAGGGCACGCGCGCCGCGGCAGGCCATGATGGCCGCGGCCGCCCACATCGGGGTGTCACGACAAGCCGTGGACCGAATGGAGGATGGGTCGCCGACCAGACTCGGCGACCTCCATATCAACGCGCTACTGGACTTCTACTGCGCTGGTGACGAGGCCCGCGCGAAGGCTATGGGCCTTTGGAACGAGATCAAGACCGAGGAAAAGGCAAGCAGGGCACAAGGATCGACGCGGGGCCTATGGAAGGCATATCAGGATCAGGTCGCACCCAACACAGGAAAGTTCCTCCGACTGGAGGGTATTGCCGATCACGTCGTCACTCATCACCCCGTGATCTTCCCGGCGCTACTACAGTCGGCCGATTACCGGCGCGCGCTCGATCGTGTCAGCGACCCAGGTTTGTCGACGGTTGATCTGGAGCGCCGGATCGAACTCATCATGAAACGGCAAGCGCGGCTTGCTGATCCGGACTTCACATACGAAGCGTTCCTGAGTGAGGCTGTAGTCCGCCAGCGAGTCGGTGACGGTCCGATCATGCGCAGGCAGCTCAACTGGCTTGCTGCGGTGAGTGAACGCGACAACGTGAGTATTCGCCTGATCCCGTTCGCTTCTGGCGTGCATCCGGGACTGACCATGCTTGCGTTCGACTGGCTGACGTTTCCGCCGGGCAGCAGCGGCCTCGCACTACCGACGATCGTCTACGCCGAAGGCGCGATCGGAAGCGTCTTCCACGAGCAGGCGGAGGAAATCGACCGGTATCGCCAAGCGATCGAAGGCATTCGAGATGTAGCGTTGGAGAGAGTAGATACCAGGGCGCTGGTGTCGAAGATCGCGAAGGAGTGCGCGGCGTGATGAGACCGGTCAAGGGCGCATGGTACAAATCGAGTCGATCCAACAGTGGCAACCAGTGCGTCGAAGTCTTCCACGGTGATGCCGTGACCAAGGTCCGGGACACGAAGGACAACGGCCGCGGACCTATCCTCGAGTTTCCGGCCGACACATGGGCACGCTTCGTTGCCAGTCGCATCTGGGAGAGCTGAGGCCCACTCGGCATCGGGAACGCCCCCACTCCGGCGAAAGTGGGGGTCGTTCTTATGGTTTCAGCGGTTCAGGGTTGGCGGAGCTTGCCCATGACCGTGGACTACTCGGGTAGTTCGGCGGCCAGGTCGAACAGCGCGTAGACCTCCGGATCCTGCGTCACGGTATTGCGGGTGATCAAACCCTTTGTGACAGTGAATATCTGGAGGGTATGCATGGTGTATCCGCCACCCGGGGCGCGGACGTACGCGGCGAATCCGAGCTGTCCGTTGGCCGCCACGGGAAGTACGCGCCAATCGGTTCCGTTCGTGGCGTAGACCCGCGCCATGAAGAAGATGTAATGCTCGCGCCCCAGGTACCAATTGAGGAACGGCGGCATCTCCATGATCACGTCATCGGCCAGCAGCTTCTCCAGGGCGGTCAGGTCCGCGTCCAGGAAGGCGTTGACATAGCGGTCCAGCACGGCCCGCTGGTCGTTCGGCTCGGTGACGTCATCCTCGTTGATGCCATTGGTGGAGAGCGTCTTTCGCGCCCGCTGAAGCGCGCTGTTGACCGCCGCCGGTGTCATCTCCAGCGCCTCGGCGATCTGTCCGGGCGGCCAGTCCAGTGCTTCGCGCAGCACCAGTGCCGCCCGCTGCCGCGCGGGCAACTGCTGCATGGCGGCGACCAGCGCCAGTCGCAGACTGCCGCGTGCCGCCGCCACCTCCGCCGGATCGCCGATCATCGCATCCGGAATCGGTTGCAGCCAGGGCACCTCGCCGCCGTGTACCAGCGTCTCATTGGGATCGTCGCCGGGCGGCCCGCCCAATCCCGCGGGCAA
Source organism: Nocardia sp. NBC_01503 (assembly GCF_036327755.1). Taxonomy (NCBI): domain Bacteria; kingdom Bacillati; phylum Actinomycetota; class Actinomycetes; order Mycobacteriales; family Nocardiaceae; genus Nocardia; species Nocardia sp. NBC_01503. Next base: position 7,550,275 of record NZ_CP109596.1, on the reverse strand, counting down.
CGGCCGCCGCGCCCGCTGCTCCAGCGCGGTCAGGCAGACATTGGTGGCGATCCGATACAACCAGGTGCGCATGGACGCGCGGCTGGAGTCATAGCTGTCCCGCGCCCGCCAGGCCCGCAGCAGCGTCTCCTGCACCAGGTCCTCGGCATCGTGCACCGATCCGAGCATGCGATAGCAGTGCGCCAGCAACTCTCGCCGGTAGGGGTCGGTGCTGCTGGTGAATTCGTCGGCCACGAATCTTTTCTACGCCACACCGATGACAACCCGGGGTCCCGCCGGTAGGTACTCGTGAGCCGCTGATCCGGGCGGCGCGATTTCAGGAGGATCACCATGAACGACACCGCCGCACAAGCCACCGATCGGGCCGCCGTCCTGGATGTCATCAGCGACGTCTACAAAGCCTGGGCGGGCAATGACGCCGAGGCGATGGTCGCCGGGTACCTGCCCGACGCCGTCTCGATACTGCCCGGTTCGCTGAGCGACGGCCGCGATGCCGTGCGCACCCGCATGGCCGCGGGCTTCGCCGGTCCGTTGAAAGACTCCTCGGTGCTCGATGAGCCGCTGATCGTGCGCTTTCCGCACCCCGACACCGCGATCGTGGTCAGCCGCGGCGCGATTCTGCCGGCGGGACAGACCGAATCGGACCGCTGGGTCGTCGCGACCTGGGTGCTGACCCGCTCCGCCGACGGCTGGGCCGTCGCGGCCTATCACAACTGCGAGGCATAGCCCGGCAGAACAAAGCCCCCTTCCGCCAATCCGGAAGGGGGCCTGTCGAATTCGATACGCGGGTCGAAACTCAGGGAACAACCTCGACCGCATCACCGGGATTGAGATAGCCGAAGAACTGCTTCGCCCCATCGGGCGTCATCCGAATGCAACCGTGCGACTTCTTGTCCACCGGTCCGATATGGAATGCGATATCCCCGTTGAAGAAGATGGCGTACTCCATCGGAGCCTGATGCATGGTGCTCCAGTGGAACGGCCGCTTGAACGCCACATGGAAGAACCCGGGCGGTGTTTCGAATCCGGGCATGCCATGCGATATCGGGGTGGGGCCGAAGACGACCTTGCCATTGTCCATCAGCCACGCCTCATTGGTCCCCAGTCGCAGGCAGGCGCGGGCCTGATCGCCGCAGGGGGCCGTGACCGGCTGAGTCGGAATGATGGCCGGAACGCCCGGCACATCGGGTCCGCCGGGCCACAGCGGATCGGCCTGCGCCGATCCCGCCGCCATTCCGACCGCCACGCCCGCGAAGACGAGGGAACGCATTGCCGAGCCGAGGGAACACTTGCTCATCATCGAGTCATCTGACCTCTCTAGCCTTGCCCGCCGCCCGGTGAACTCGCCTGCCTGGGCGAAGGGACATCTCTATTCGTCTCGTGCAAGTGATCATTCTGCGCGGTGCGCACCGGGATTCGCGGTATAAAACGCCCCAGGCGCGCCGACACGCGTGCGGCGTGCCTGGGAATTCATCGAACGGGCGGCATGGTGCGCTCATTCGGGTCGACACCGGTGGGCATTTGCGCACCATTGTTCGGAATGTCCGGTCGTGGGGCATTCGAGGAGCCGCGAATCTGCTGATCCGCCGGCGGATTCTCGCAGTAGTTCCAGCGGAAGAGGGTGTCGTCCTGCACCACGTACGGCGGTGTCTGTTTTGTCTTGTACAGGCACCACGGGCGCGGCCAGGCATCGACAATCGTGTAGAACTCGTTGTCGTGCGCGGGCACGCCCATGGCGGTGGTGCCGACCACCAGCGCCGGAAAGAGCGCGCGCAGTGCCGGAGTGCGCAGCAGCGCCGCCCGCACCACCGCGGACATATTGTCCGCCAGCGCCTGAATCGGATCCTGATTGCGATCGAGGAAGGCGCTCATCACGGCCAGCTGCTCCGGTGCCCGGTCGAGCACCCTGCGCAGTTCGGCATTGGCCGCGTTCACCTGATCGAAGAGCAGCTTCGAATTGCGCGTCAGCGTGCCCAGATCCGGCTGCGCGTGCGCGGAGGTGGCGGCGATCGAGCGCAGATTCGTGATGAGACTCGTGGTCTGCGGCAGCAGATTGTCGAGCCCGGTGGTGGCCAGACTGAGGGCGTCGACAATATATCGCAGCTGATCCGGTCCACCGCTGAGCGCGGTGTCGAGCTCGGACAGAATGGTATTCATCTTGTTCGGATCGATCTGCGCCAGTAGATCATTGGAGTTGGCCAGCGTCTCCGGAATGGAGGCGGGCGTGCTGATTCGCTTGGCGTCGAACAGTATTACCTGCCCGTCCTTCAGATACGGCGCACCGTCGGTGTTCGGCCGGAAGTCGATGTACTGCTCGCCCGCACCCGAGAGCGCCGCCACATTGATCGAGGTATCGGCCGGAATCTTGTACTTGTCTTCGATTTCCGCGACCGCGGCGACCTGCGCGCCGCCGTCGATAATCGACACCGACTTCACCTTGCCCACCCGATACCCGCGCCAGGTGACGTCGTTCCCGGCCTGCACCCCACCGGATTTGTCCAGTTGCACGGTGACGGAGTAACTTCCGCCCGGCCGCACCCGCGCCGTATCGAACAGCAGATAGCTCCCGCCCACGACCATGCAGGAGACCAGCGCGATATTCGAGATGAGCGTCTTGTGTTGTTGCAGAATGCCCACGGGCCCGCCTTCATCGCCGATCACGGACAACAGGTTCGGTGCTCAGAAACGCAGTGCGATCAGATGGCAGTGCAGTCAGAGATGACAGAGCGAACTCTCGGCGAAACTGCGGGCAATACTAGGCGACGCGATCGCGTGAGTGCCGCGGACATGCATGTAGCGCGTGCGCACCCCTCGTACACACGCGGACATGACGGTGTTGTGAGCCCGCAACGGTGACCTCTCGCTCGCCGGTGCGGCCGTGAGATGACTGTGCCAGGATGTGATGAAAAGAGAATGAACGTTCTCTACTATCCCGGTCTGGGGGAGAAAAGGCTGGTGAGAGTGGGTGGGGGCAAGCCCGCGCGGCGGAAGGTCTCGGTGGCGTCGGCGCGTTCGCGTGCGGCGGTGTCGGTATCGCCGCGGGCGGCAACGGCGGCGGCGTGCAGGGCCAGGGCGCGGGCGCGGTCGATTGGGTCGGCGGCCATACTGAGCAGGTCCAGGGCGCGGGCCGATTCGATCTCGGCGGTGCGGGCTCGACCGGCGCGCAGCTGGATCTGGGCCAGGCGGGTGCAGGCCCAGCCCTCCCAGAGGCGGACGCCGTTCCGGCGCGCGATGCGCACGGCCTCCTCGCCGAGGCGCAGCGCCTGGGCGTGATCGCCGAGTAGTGAACGGGTGGCGGCCAATTCGTGGTGCGCCCAGCCCAGGGCCACCGAATTGGAGCATTCGCGGGCCATATCGATGGCGCGTTCGGCGACGGCGACGGCCTCCTCGTACTGACCGGATTCGCAGAGGGTGCGGGTGGCCAGGGCCAGAATCCACGCCTCCATGGAGCGATCGCCGAGAGCGCGGGTGAGGGCTACGGCGTTGGCGTAGTGGCGGTGTGAGTCCTTGGTATTGCCCAGGCGGCGGTCGGCGATGCCGAGCAGCAGTTCGGCGAGCACCTGGAGACGGCGGCCCGCATCGTCGACCGGGGGTGAAATGGCTTGCAGGAACTCCAGACTCGCCTCGACCTCGCCCAGCCCCACCTGCATGATGGCTCCGAGAGCGGTGCGCAGTCTGCGGACACTACCGCTGTCATGCTCCTGAATCGCGGTGTGCAGCAACGATTTCAGGGCATCGGCGAGTTCGCGGGCACCGGTGCCGCCGTCCATGACCTCGGCCAGCACCCAGGCCAGGTCGGCGGCGAGCGCGACGGTCGGCCCGCCCACCCGCGCGGCCTGACGGTGCAGGGCGATGACCACGGGTCGCTCGATATCGTGCCAGCGCTGCCCGTCCGCGCCGCTGGTGAAGGGGTGGCCGGGCACCGTGGTGGGCACCAGTAGGCGGGTGGTGTTGCTGTAATCGATTGCGCTGAGCAGGTTCTTGCCACTGGCCAGGTAGTAGTCCAGCAGGCGGGACAGCACCTGGGCCTCGTCATCGCCGGGCTGGCGGCGGGCGAACAGGCGCAGCAGGTCGTGGAAATGGTAGCGACCGGGTGCGGTGGTCTCCAGCAGGCTCAGATCCACCAGGGCCTCGCACAGGTATTCCGCCTCCGCGACAGGCACATTCAGGACCGCGGCGGCGGCATCGGCGGGCAGGTCCGGGACCTCGGCGCGGGCCAGGGTGCGAAACGCCCTGGCCTGCTCGGGATTCAGCTGTCCGTAGCCGAGCTGGAATATCGCCTCGAGAACGAGTTCACCGGTTCGCAGGACATCGAGTCGCCGGCTCTCGTCGGCGAGCCGGGCCGCCATGGAGGCGATGGTCCACCGCGGGCGTACCGCCAGCCGCGCGCCGACAATGCGCACGGCCAGGGGCAGGCAGGCGCAGCGGGTGATCACCTCACGCGCCGCATCAGGTTCGGCCGCAACCCTTTCCGTGCCGAGAATATGGGTCAGCAGGGTCAGCGCCTCCTCGGGTTCCAGGACGTCGAGGCGGGTGCGGCGGACGGCCGGGAGTTCGGTGAGCGCGGACCGACTGGTAATCAGTACCGCGGTGCCGGGGGTGCCCGGCAATAGTTCGCGGATGTGTGCGCTGTCCCGGGCATTGTCGAGAACGAGCAGAATTCGCCTGTCGGACAGCAGAGTTCGCAGCTGCCCGGAGCGATCGTCGACGGCCTCGGGGATATCGCTGTCCGCGACGCCGAGCGCGCGCAGGAAGCCGCCGAGGGCGTCGGCGGGGGACATGGGCTCGTCATCCACGCCCCGCAGGTTCACATACAGCTGTCCGCCCGGGAATCGATCGCGTACCCGATGCGCGATATGCAGTGCGAGCGTGGTCTTTCCGACTCCGCCCATACCGCCGACGGCGGAGATGGCGACCGCGCTGCCGTCGCCGGTGAGCTGGGTCGCGATCTCCTCGGCCAGGCGCGACCGACCGGTGAAATCCGCTATGTCGGGCGGCAATTGGGCGGGCGTGCGATCTCGGCCGGGACGGTGCACGGGCGGTAGTTCCGCGCGCAGGATGCGGGCGTGTACGGCGCTGAGCTCGGGCCCGGGTTCCACGCCGATACCCTCGACCAATGCGTGTCGGGCGCGGGCATACTCCTCCAGGGCCTCGGCCTGGCGTCCGCAGTGATAGAGCGCGGTCATGCGCAGGGCGCGGAAGCGTTCGCGCAGTGGATGTTCCTCGATGAGCGGTCCGAGCTCGGCGACGGCCTCCGGGCTGTGCCCGGTCTCGATATCGAGCGCGAGGCGGTCCTCGAGAATGCTCAGCCGCCACTGTTCGAGCCGGGCGCGCTGGCGTTCGGCGTACGGGCCGGGGAGTGCGCCCAGGGCCGCGCCCTGCCAGTGCGCGAGCGCTGTCATCAGCGTTTCTCGGGCGGCGGCCGGATCGTCGTCGCGAATCAGCGCCGCCAGATTGACGCGCTGCTCCACCTCGGCGATATCGGTGCGCAGGTCGGGTAGGCGCAGGGCGTAGCCGTCGCCGATGGAGACCAGGAGTGCGGACGGCGCGCGGGTGACGCGCTCGGGATCCAGTTCGCGGCGCAGCTTGGCCACATGGGTGCGCAGCGCCGAGACCGCGCGTGGCACCGGAGCCTGGCCCCAGATGCCCTCGACGAGCTCGGCGGCCGTCACCGCCTTGCCCTCGCGCAGCAGCAATGCCACCAGTACGGCCCGCCGCTGCGGCGGACCCAAGTCCAAAGGTGTGTCCCCGCGCCAGGCGCGGACCTCACCCAGGAGTGCGAACCTCAACAAACCGACCTCCCCGTCCGGGCAGTCTAGATTGCGGTATCCGAGCACTTCATCGGTGGTTCACCGGTGCGGTTGTCGCGCCCGGCGTCCTTTCCGGCCGAGGGAGACCCACCTTCGTGAGATCCTCAGTGCAGCAGTCGGATACCCACCCGAGCGCGATCGGAGCACTCCCATGACGGCCACGAACAAACGCAACCTCGTCTACTTCGAAAGTCCCACCATGCGAGGACTTTACGAAACCATGGACGCCTGGCAGCAGGAGCACGAACTCCGCCTGCTGTCCATCAGCATCCAACAGGACAACGGCACCTTCTGCTGTATAGCCCTGACCAACCCCGCCGAAGTGGTGATCACCAGCGCAGACGGCCACCACCACGCCAGCGTCAACCGCTTCGGCCTGCTGGCCGTGGATTCCCAGTAACCGGTGTCGAGCTAGTTCGCGGTCCAGGGGCGGAGTTTGTCCGGGTTGCGGATTACCCAGATTCGGGTGATGCGGTTGTCGGCGATGTCGAAGGCGTAGACGGAGACGATGGTGCCGTCGAGTTCGGCTACCAGGCCGGGTTGGCCGTTCACGGTGCGCTCGAGCAGGGTTATGTCGCCTACGCGGGCGGCGAGTCGCATCCAGGCGGAGGCGATTTCGAGGCCGCCGATGATGGGGGCGCGGAAGGCCAGGGCCAGGCCGCCGCTGTCGGCGGTGGCGATCGCTCCGGGGTCCAGGAGGGTGATGAGGGCTTCGATATCGCTGGATTCCCAGGCTTGTTTGAAGTCCTTGACCACGTCGGCGCGTTCGGCGGTGGTGGGGGTGCGGGAGGTGTGGATGCGGCGGCGGGCGGAGGAGGCCAGTTGGCGGCAGGCGGCGGGGGTGCGGCCCACGATTTCGGCCACTTCGGCGAAGGAGTAGCGGAACACGTCGTGCAGGACGAAGGCGACTCGTTCGGCGGGGGTCATGGAGTCCAGGACGACCAGGAAGGCCATACCTATCGACTCGTCGAGGGTGACCCGGTCGGCGGGGTCGGGGGGTGTGGGGGAGCCGACCCATTCGGATCGGTCGGGGACCGGCTCCGGAATCCATTCGCCCACATAGCGTTCGCGGCGGGCGCGGGCAGAGCCGAGTAGGTCGAGGCAGATGCGACTGGCGACGGTGGTCAGCCACGCCCCCGGATTGGCCACATCCTCGCGCTGACGCTCGGGGAGTGCGTACCAGCGGGCGTAGGTCTCCTGCACCACGTCCTCGGCCTCGGCCAGCGAACCCAGCAGGCGGTAGGCGAGGTTGATCAACTGGCGGCGCTCACTGATCACCGCACCCAGTTGCGGATCGGTCATGGTGTCGGCTCCTTCGGTGGCTGCGGTCCTACCGATACGACGAACTACCGAACCCGAATGTCAGGCGGCCTCACATTCCGGACGGCTGCTTCGTCGGACTTGCCGTACGCACTTCAGCAGAGCAGGAGCTCCGGCCATGACAAGAATCGGCATCATCCTCGGTAGTACCCGCCCCAACCGTAACGGCTCGCAGGTGGCGCAATGGGTGCTGGACCTGGCATCGCGGCGAAGCGATGCCGAGTTCGAACTGATCGACCTGCGTGACCATCCACTCCCGCATCTGGACGAGGCGGTGCCCCCGATGTTCGGCCCGTCCGTCAACGCGCACACCCGCGAATGGGCCGAGCGCATCGGCGCGTTCGACGGCTTCGTCATCGTCACCCCCGAGTACAACCGCGGTATTCCGGGCGTGCTGAAGAACGCCATCGACCACGTGTTCGCCGAATGGACCGATAAGGCGGTCGGATTCGTCTCCTACGGGGCGGGCGGCGGCGCCTGCGCGGTGCAACAGCTGCGGCAGGTCTGCGGTGCGCTGGGCATGGCCGATGTGGGCCGTCAGGTCGTCATCTCGGTGCTCACCGACTTCGAGAACCACGCCACGTTCGCGCCGAAGGATCAGCACGTCGCATCGCTGGGCCTGCTGCTCGACCAGGTCATCGCCTGGACCGAAGCCCTCGCCCCGCTGCGGCAGTCCGCACCGGACACCACTCTCGTCAACTCCTAGAGGAGCCGATCATGCAGACCCCGAACGACTTTCGTACCCTCGCGGACCGCGTCGAAATCGCCGCGCTACCGGGTGAATTCACCGACGCGGTCATGGTGCGCGACTTCGACCGCCTGGCATCGCTGTTCACCGAGGACGCGGTCCTCAGCATTCCCGCGGCCGGAATCGTGGTGCGGGGCGGCGATGTCCGCACCCGGATGCGGACCATGCAGGACGCCTGGGAGTACTTCATCCAGCACACCCATCCGGGCGCCATCGAAATCGACGGCGACACCGCCACCGGCCGCGCCCACATCTGCGAGCTCGGCAAACTGAAAACCGGTGCCGCACACGTGAATTACGCGATCTACCACGACACCTACCGCCGCACCTCCGACGGCTGGAAGTTCACCGAGCGCGTCTACGAGATCCGCTACCTCGACAGCTCACCGCTGGCGGGAGGTCCGCTGGAGGCGAACGGCCTCGCCATCACCCCCGAGCAACTGCACGCACGGTAACGCCGCCCGAAAATCATTGGCGCACTGCGCCGCTCGTAGGGCACTGTATCGCTCATGTTCGCGTACGCCATCACCGCTACACCCGCAGCAGCGGGTGCGATGGCTGCGCTCTCCCTGCCTGCACCGGCAGTCGCAGCATTCGACGGCGCACGAAGCTGACCTTCTCCGGGACGTCCCGGGACCTCAGACGGGGAAGGTCGCTGCTGTATGAGGTTCCTCGAATCACGACTCCCGGAGGGAGAAAATCATGGCCAAGCAGGCTTTCGTGCGCACCAAGCCGCACCTGAACATCGGCACCATGGGGCATGTCGACCACGGCAAGACCACCCTGACCGCCGCCATCACCAAGGTGCTGGCCGAGCAGGGCGGCGGATCCTACGTTCCGTTCGATCGCATCGACCGGGCTCCGGAGGAGATAGCGCGCGGTATCACCATCAATATCGCGCATGTCGAATACGAAACCGCCACAAGGCATTACGCCCACGTCGATATGCCCGGTCACGCCGACTTCGTGAAGAATATGATCACGGGCGCGGCCCAGCTGGACGGCGCGATCCTGGTGGTCTCGGCCCTGGACGGTGTCATGCCGCAGACGTCCGAGCATGTATTGCTCGCCCGTCAGGTGGGTGTCGAGCACATTGTGGTCGCGCTCAACAAGGCCGATGCCGGGGATGGTGAGCTGCTGGAGCTGGTCGAGCTCGAGGTGCGGGAGCTGTTGTCCGCGCACGGCTACGACGGCGACGGCCTGCCGGTCGTCCCGGTCTCCGGATTGCTCGCGCTGCAAGGTGATCCGGAGTGGTCGCGGGCGCTGTTGCGGCTGCTCGCGGCGGTGGACGAGTACATTCCCATGCCCGTGCGCTACACCGACGCCCCGTTCCTCATGCCGGTGGAGAACGTGCTCACCATTACCGGTCGCGGCACCGTCGTGACCGGGGCCATCGAGCGTGGCCGGGTGCGCATGGGCGACCGGGTGACGGTGCTGGGCTACGGCGACAGCCTGGAGTCGATCGTCACCGGTGTCGAAACCTTCGGCCGCACCATGGAATCGGCGGAGGCGGGCGACAATGTGGCGCTGCTGCTGCGCGGGGTGCAGCGCGGGCAGGTCAGTCGCGGTCAGGTGGTCGCGGCGCTGGGCAGCATCTCCATGCATACCGGCTTCACCGCCAGTGTGCGACTGCTCAGCGCGGCGCAGGGCGGGCGGCGCACGCCTATCGTGAGCGGGTACCGGCCGCAGTTCTATCTGCGCACCGGTGACGTGGTGGGCGATGTGCTGCTGCCGGAGGGTCGGGCACAACCGGGGGAGACCGTCGAGATGTCGGTGACCCTGGGTCGTCCGGTACCGCTCGAGCCCGGTCTCGGCTTCGCGATTCGCGAGGGTAGCCGGACCGTCGCCGCGGGCACGGTGCTGGCCGTGCACGAATAGGCCGACCGCTGGATCTCGGCCCCGAGTACATTACTCGGGGCCGAGATTCCCGCACTCCCACCGAGTGTCGCGCGCGCCCGAAAAGCGCGTTTTGTCGCCTATTCTCTCCGTATGACCTCACGTCGCCAGAAGTTTGCCGTCGCGCTGGGAGTGGCCGCGCTCGCCGTGGCCGGATGCTCGGGAAGTTCTGGCGGCGACCCCGGCAAGATCGATGTCGGCGTCCTGGTCATCACCATGTTCGACCCGGAGAACCAGGTCTGGCTGCAGCGCGAACAGTTGCCGACCACCGTCGAGGTCCCGGGCGCGTACAAACCGGTGCGGTGCAATAACGATCACCTCTGCGTGGCCGAGACCGGTCAGGGCAAGGCCAATGCCGCCACCACCATGATGGCGATTCTGGGCAGCGGCAAATTCAACTTCGACAAGGCGTACTTCCTGACCGCGGGTATCGCGGGCACCCCGCCCGACCAGGGCACGCTCGGTTCGGCGGTCTGGGCGCGCTGGGTGGTCGATTTCGATCTCGGCAATCACCTCGACCCGGCCGAGGCTCCCGGCGTCCCGTTCGGTTACCGTCCCGTCGAGGACTACAACACCGCGGCTTTCCAGCTCGATGAATCGTTGGTGGACAGGGTATTCGACGCCACCCGCGAGGCCACCCTCGCCGACAGTCCCGAGGCCGCCGCCGATCGTGCCAAGTATCCGGGCCAGCAGGATCGCAAACCCACGGTCATGAAGTGCGACACCATGACCGGCGACGACTTCTACTCCGGAAAACCGCTCTCGGATACCGCCCGCTACATCATGGATCTGCGCACCAAGGGGCAGGGCGCCTACTGCACCACCCAAATGGAGGACAATGCCACCGCCGCGGCGCTGAAAGCCCATGGCTACCTTGACCGTTACGTCTCACTGCGCACGGTGAGCAATTTCGACCAGCCGTATCCGGGGCAATCCGTGGTCGACCATATCGACCATTCCACCTCGGGCTTCGAACTCGGACTGGACAACGCGTACACGGTGGGTCGCGCCGCCGCCGACTATCTGTTGAAGAATCCACCCGAGAAGTGACAGAACGGGGCTGTTCCATCAGATGGCGGGACAGCCCCGGAATCGGATCAGCCCAGCGGTAAGTCCAACTGCGCGGGAGTCGACTCGGTCGAGGTGATGGTGATTCGCGAATCAGGTTGACTGTCGGTGGAATACAGCGGATCGAGTCCGTCGACAACCAGCATCAGCCGATGCATGTGCCCCACATCATAGGCGGCCGCCTGCAACTCCCACTCGGCGGCGACCGCACCGCCCAGCCTGAGCGTATTCGGTTCGTGTGTAATGATTCTCGCCGCACCCGAGGGGTCGATATCGAGGAGATACGCCACCACGGTCGCCGACTCCTCGGCACTGTCGACGGTCAGTCGCAGCCGGGGAATCCCTCGAATGCGCAGGGCCACAACACTATCGGCGGCCTCCAGCTCATCGGTCAGCCAGACCAGGGCGCGACCGCGATCGATATCATCGATCACGTAGCTCTTCGGATTACCCTTCCACTCCTCCTGCCCGGTCGACATGAGTGGCAGATCCATCGAGACGACCTCGGGCTCCTTGCCGACGGTGAAGGTGCGCTCCCAGCCGACGGCCTGATCCGTCCGGAGCCCGCCGTCCGAATCCGGTTCCGCGCCGGTAAGATTGAGCACCCGGGTGCTGGTGGTGACCTCGGACCAGCTCGCGCTCTCATCTCGCCGGGCGGTTTGACCGGTGCCGTCCGCGCCGTAGGCGAACATCACCTGATTGCTGACCTCCGGCCACGAGTCGACGCCATTCGATTCACCCTTGAGATGGTGATCGAGCCACGCATACGCCTCGCGCAGTGGCAGATTCGGCCCCGGCGCGATCAGTCCGGGGCCCTCGGGCGCGGCATGATCGCCGATCCACATATTCAGGCGTTTGGGTGCGGCGAGTTTGTTGAAGCAGGTCAGCGTCTGATTGGCCGGGAAAAGGCTCTCATGCCAGGTATTGGAGAAGAAGGTCGGGACCTGACGCTCCCCGGCGTAGCGTTCCGGGGCGCGCTCGGTGCCCCAGGCGACGACATCGCCCATCTCCCGGTCGTCGGCGAACTTCGCCAGGATGTCCAGCTCCTGGGCATCGAACTTGTCCGCCTGCTCACCGCCGGTGAGCGAGAGCAGCGCCGCCACGGCCCGCAGATGCCGAGTCCCGTTGTGGTACAGGCTGGTTGCGAGATTGCCCCAGGTGCTCAGCGCGACCACGACATCGACCCGGGAGTCATTCGCCGCGACCAGTTGGCTGATGCCGGAGCCATAGGATTCGCCCAGGAAGCCCACTCCGTTCGGGTCGAGCTGTTCGATCGCGTGGGTCAGGACCAGGCTGCCGTCCTCCCAGTCCGGTTGTCCCGCGACCTTCACCTTGCCCTCGGAGGTGCCGAACCAGGGCAGGTTGGTATTCGGGATGGTGGTCCAGCCGAGGCCGCGCGGGGTATAGGCCAGCACGTGATAGCCCTTGAGTGCCAAATTCAAATAGGCGTACTCGAATAATGGCCAGCCCACCGGTGTCCATCCGGCGGGGACCACCACCAGCGGATGTTTGCCGGGCGCGATCTGGCGCAGCATATGCGCCGAGAGCCGGTACCCCTCGGGCGTCCGGATCTCCGGGAATGACGGAACGGCGATATCGAGGGTCCGGGTGACCAATTCATTCAGTTCCGCCGGGAGCAGGTCGGTGCCGCCGCGGGTGCGCAGTGCCTCCACCAAATTGGTGGCCAGCTGTACGGCTTCCGGGCGGACCTGCCCCTGCGCGTCCCAGGCCCCTTCCGTCGCGATTCGGGTGACCTGATCGGCTGTGATTCCAATGGGCGAGTTTTCCTGTGGCATGGCTACCGCCATCCCTTCCGTGGTTCGACACGCTGTTGGGTGCTAATAGCGTGGCACGGAATGAAATTGAGCGCGGTGAAATCCAAAGACATTGATAGCACACGGATTTCGGAAACAACCTGACCAATTGGTTTGTGGCGCAGTGACTATCTATTCATGATGCGACACATGCAAAGCGGTTGGTTTCGACCGAACGAAATGTCAGCACGCGTTCGGCCAGCGCGCGGGGCGCTCCGGATCGTCCACGCATTCCGGGGAAGGCGTTCACATCGATGATCACCGGCGAGCCCGCCACCTCGAGCATATCCACCCCGTAGACCTCCAGCTCGAAGGCTTCGCCCACCGCCAGCGCCAGATCCGCCCACGGATGCGGGATCGACGAATGCCGGTCGGGCAGTCGGGGTTCAGGTGCGAACTCGGATTGCCGCAGTGCCGCGAAGACCTGATCGCCGATCACCCAGAGTTTATGATCCCAGCCCGTGCCGGGGGTGAAGTCCTGCACCACGATCGGCTCCTCGGGCCACAGCCGCTGAACGGCCGCGAGTTCGGCGGGATCGGCGACCCGGGTGACGAGATCACCGCGGCGGCTGTGCCGACTCTTGATCACGAGCGGATGGTCGAAATCATCGAGGTGCCCCGGATCCGGCAGCACCCCGGTATGCGCGAAGGGGAATCCGGCCTGCACGGCGCGCTCGGCCATGAAGGCGCGATCCTGGCAGAATTCGGTGGCGGCGGCCGAATTCAGTACCGGCACACCGGCGTTCTCCAGCGCGCGGGCCAAGGCCAAGGCACCGGGAGTGCGGGCCTTGAGCAGGTAGATATCGGCCGGATCCGACGGCGGCGCCGGGGTATCCGGTGCAAGATGCTCGATCCGGTGACCGTCCGCGCTGAGCAGAGCGGCCGTTTCGGTGAGCAGCGGATGATTCGGGTCACCGGTGAGAAGACCGATACGCATCACAGGGTCCCCACCGCCAGCGGCTCCTCGAATCGGGATTCGCGCGATCGCGGCGTGAACTGCCAGGCCGAACCACCGCGCGCGAGTTCGACAATGGCGCGTGCCACGGTCGGCACCGCCGCCGGAACCTGACCGAAGCTCGGAAAGTCATTGACATCCACCACGATCGGCCCGTCCGGACCGCGCACGACATCGATCCCGTAGAGATCCAATCCGAATACCGCACCGACACGCGCTGCGATATCCGCGATTTCGGGATCCAGCTGGACTGGCCGGTCAGCTGCCTTGCGTCCGCCGGTGTGCAGCGGAGAGGTGCGCTCGGTGGCGTAGATGCGCCCGTCCACACAGTAAACCTTCAGGTCCACACCGGAATTCGGCACGAACGGCTGCGCGATGAGCAGCCCCTGATCGGCCCGATCGATGGCGGCGAGATGTTCGGGTCGCTCCACCACCCGCACATCGCGGCCGGAGCTGCCATCGGCGGGCTTGACCACGAGGGGGAATCGCGCGGCCGGAATCCGCGCCAGATCGCGCGGCCGCGCCGCCGCCCAGGTGGTCGGCACCGGTAGACCGTGGGCGGCGGCAAGCGCTGCCGCGCGGGCCTTATCGCGCACCCCGCGAATGGATCGCGCGTCGTTGATGGTGGTGAGCCCCGCCGCCGCGGCCGCCTCCAGCAATCCGAGCCCCGGTCCGCCCGAAACCGTCTTGAGCACCCACGCGTCATGGTGTCCGCGCTCGACCAGCGTATTCAGATCCAGCAGTTCCCCGCCGGGTCGCACCACATCCACCCGGTGACCCCAGGCACGCAATTGGTGAATCACACTGCGCGGCATGCCGTCCCGGCGGTATTGCTCTTCCACCAGAAAACACAGACTGACTCGCGCCGCCATTCGTTTCGCTCCCACAGTTGTACTGCGCCCGCCCCGGAGCGGCCCAGAATTGATCGCCGATTGTTCTCCAAGATCATCGCGATGGCAACCGGGAACGCAACACCACGGGCACAGCGGATCCGGGCAATGTGGCCGGGATTCTCTGCTCACCCAGGCCATCTCGGCCGGACCATGGGCGTATGGAACGAGGGCACTATGAGGACGATCACCACGCGTTCGCCGAACTGGCGCGCGACTTCATCCGCAAAGAGGTTGCGCCGCACTATCTGGAGTGGGAGGAGGCCGGCATCGTGCCGCGCGAGATCTTCGCCCGCGCGGGTGCACTCGGCCTGATCGGCTTCGCCGCGCCCGGCGAATACGGCGGCCTGGGTGTGGCGGACTTCCGTTTCAATCAAATCCTCATCGAAGAGTTCATGGATGCGGACTGCGCGGGCGTCGGTCTGAATTTCGCACTGCACAATGACATCTGCGCGCCGTATCTGACCCAGCTCACCGATCTCGAACAGCGACGGCGCTGGGTGCCCGGATTCGTCGCGGGCACCTCGATCGCCGCCATCGGTATGACCGAGCCGGGCGCGGGCTCCGATGTCGCCGGAATCACCACGGCGGCAGTCGATATGGGTGATCACTATCTGGTCAACGGTGCGAAGACCTTCATTACCAACGGGATCAACGCGGATCTGGTCATCACCGCCGTGCGCACCGCACCCGACCGCCACCGCGGCCTCACCCTGCTGGTCCTGGAACGCGGTATGCCCGGCTTCGATCGTGGCCGCAATCTCGAGAAACTGGGCCTGCACTCCCAGGACACCGCCGAACTGATCTTCACCGATGTGCGTGTCCCCAAAGAGAACACGCTCGGCGACCCGGGCCGCGGCTTCGAATACCTGATGCGCAACCTCCCCCAGGAGCGGATGCAGATAGCCGTGGCCTGTCTGGCCCGTACCCGTGCCGCCCTCCGCGCCACCATCGAATATGTCAGCACCCGAACGGCTTTCGGCCAGCCCATCGCCGCCTTCCAGAACACCAAGTTCGTGCTGGCCGACGTCTCGACCGAACTGTCGGTAGCGGAAGCCTTCATAGACAAGTGCGTCCGAGAGTTGAACGCCGCCCGCCTGACCCCTGCCGATGCCGCCAAAGCCAAACTCTGGGCGTCGGAAATGGAGTTCCGCTGCCTGGACCGCTGCCAGCAACTCTTCGGTGGCAACGGCTACATGCGGGAATACCCCATCGCCCGAGCCGCCGCCGACGCTCGCATCACCCGCGTGTACGGCGGCACCTCCGAGATCATGCGCGAGATCATCGGCAGGGATCTGAAACCGTCTTGAGGGCAAGCGCTGTGTTCCGGGTTGCGCTCGCGTGAGTGCTGTCCTGGCTCCGGCGTCCTACGCCGCTCTGATGACCCATGAGACAGGTAGGGCGCGGT
The DNA here is from genome assembly GCF_036327755.1 of Nocardia sp. NBC_01503. Classification (NCBI taxonomy): domain Bacteria; kingdom Bacillati; phylum Actinomycetota; class Actinomycetes; order Mycobacteriales; family Nocardiaceae; genus Nocardia; species Nocardia sp. NBC_01503. The sequence continues at coordinate 7,534,366 of NZ_CP109596.1, read as the reverse complement.
CCGGCCGCGGGTCGAACGCGCGACCTGGTCCGGCGTGCTCTGCGCCATCGGCCGCCCTCCTGGCGGATCCGTCAGTTCGGTGATGGTGCGACCAGGCGACACCCCGAGAGCAACGGAAATAGCGACAGGCTATCGATCCTCTCGCATAGGCTCGCCCGGCACTGTCGTCCCAGGGGAGAAGGTTATGGCGTTCATGCGTGCTCCATCGGCATTCGCTCTTTCGGTGGCCTGTATGGTCGGATCGCTCATCGGCATTCCCGCCGCGGCCGAACCGCCGCAGGTCGACGATTCACTGGGTTCGCGGCTGGTGCTCGGTGCGGCGAATCTGCCTCCGATGCAGGCGCTTCTCCAGATATCGCGGCAGCTGTTTCCGGACCGCGGACCGTATGTGCCGTGGACCTATCAGCTGCCGCCCGCCCCGATTCCGCACACCCCCGCGCACGGCGTCTGCCCGAGCGGCTCCGATCAATGTATCGACGACACCATCGCCGATATGGAGGCGCGGGCGAAGATCATGACGCGGGACTGCGACGACAACGCGCCCCTGCTGCTGAGTTATCTGCACACCACCAAGGGTGAGCGTGAAATCGCCCGGGAGCGTGGCGGATTCGCCTATCCCGAGCATGTGAACGATTGGTCGACGACCTACGCGCACCACTACTTCGACGCCATCGACAACTATTATGTGAACGGCCGCCCGGATCTGGTTCCCGAGTCCTGGAAACAGAACTTCCGCGCCTCCGACGACCACTCGCTCACGGTGTTCGGCAATGTAGCGGTCGCCTACAACGCGCACATCACCCACGATCTGCCGATCGTCATCGCCGATATGGGTGTGACCGCCCCCGACGGACACTCGTACAAGCCCGACCACGAGAAGATCGACGAGCTGCTCGCCGAAGCGGAACAGGGCACCGTCTCCGAGCTCGCGACCCGCTACGGCGATGCGGACCCGGCGATGCGCGCACCCTATGAGATGGAGCCCCTCACCGGCGTCGCCTTCGGTCAGGTGATCCAGATCTGGCGCGAATACGCTTGGCGCGGAGCCGAACAGCTCCTGCTCGCACCGAATCAGGAGGCGAGGGCGGCGATCGAGCAGCAGATCGACAACCTCTCCAACCTGCTCGGCGACATCATCCTGAAGTTGTTCGCGCGCACCGATCCCGGACCGCACAAATCACACTGCCCGGCCGCGGGCGGCTAGCCGCACGGCCGGGCAGGGTCTCGCGGGGGGTGTCAGCGCAGGGCTCTGCGGCCGGTAACCAGATTGACCAGGAACAGCAGCACTACCGCGCCGCCCAGGCAGGTGAAGAAGCTGAACCAGAGGCCGCCGCCTTCGACATCCACCCCGAAGAGCTTCAGTAGGAAGCCGCCGATCAGGCCGCCGACCACGCCCACCACGATATTGAGCAGAATGCCCTGTTGGGCGTCGGTTTTCATGATCTTGCTGGCGATCCAGCCCGCGAGGCCGCCGATGATGATCCAGCCGAGAATGCCCAGACCAAGCATGATTCTCTCCTTCTGTACGCGACACCGGGGCGTCCCGGCGTCCTGTGGTGCGCATACCCGCAGAAGTGGAAAGGATGCCTGCGACGGGATGTGGGTCTCAGTCGTGTCCTTCCTGCGATAACTCAGCGTTTCAGGCCGTAGGAGGCGGCGATGAGCCGCTCCATGACCGTGCGCGGCAGAATTCGGCGCACCGCGAACATGATCGGCGCGTTCGATCCGATCGCGTACAGCGGTTTGGGCCGATCCGCCGCGACCGCACCGGCAATCGTCGCGGCCACCCGTTCGGGGGTGATGCCCTGCCCTTGCTTCTCATCCATCTTGGCCATGAAGCGTGCGAAATCGGTTGTGTGCGGGGAACCTTCGTCGATGTACTTGGTGCGCCGCTCGCGCAGTCCGGTATCGATCTGCCCGGGTTCGATGGTGGTGATCCACACCCCGAACGGCGACTCCTCGAACCTGGCCGCGGTGGCGAAGCCGCGCAGCGCCGCCTTGGTCGCGGCATAGGAGGAGCGGTACGGCATGGGGAAGCTGCCCAGCATGGAGCCCACCATGACGACCCGCCCGTACCCGCGTTCGCGCATACCGGGCAGCACCGCCTGGGTCAGTGCGACCGCACCGAACACATTGAGCTGGAACAGTCGCTCGATGGCATCGCGGGGGAGTTCGGCCAGCGGACCGGCCTGACTCTCCCCGGCATTGTTGATCAGCACATCGACCCCGCCCAGATCGGCGACGAAGCGCTCGATCGAGGCGCTGTCGGTGAGATCCAGTGCGCGGTAGTCCACGCCGGGTACCCGATCCGCGGCGTCGATGGAGTCCGGATTGCGGCTGGTGCCGATCACCTTGTCGCCCTTGGCCGCGAACGCCGCCGCGGTCGCTTTACCGATACCGGAGGATGCGCCGGTGACCACCACGGTGCGGGTGCGCGTCGAATGCGTGCTCATGAATCAGAACGTTAGCGGTTTACTGTCCGGACGTTTATGCCGATGCGCGCCGTCGGCGCACGAGCGAATACCGAGCCACACTCCGACTCCGAAGGCCGAACCGGCCAGAACAGGCAATAGCAGGAGGGTATGTGAGCTCATGATGCGGATTCCCTTGCGTCGTCACCGATCTGGCAACCGGATAGGTATGCAATCGCGAGCGCGAGCATTCTGTTACGTGACGAAACAAGACCGCCGGGAAGGTATTGCGCTGCAAGTGCATTCGAGATTTCAGCGCCCGAAGCCTGTCCGGGGCCGACGGGCCGAGTCCTCGAAGGCAGGCAAGACATAGCGGAGATACGGGGCTCTTGTGGGAAACTGACTCAGACACGGCCGATTCGGCATATCGTGTGGCTGTCCGGGTCACCCCGGACGGTTGTCGGTGGAGTCGATGAGGACTTGGGTACATGTTCGACTGGGATCTTTTGCGGAACAGCTCCGGTGTGCACATCATGACGCGGCTCGCACAGGAGCGGGGAATGGCGGCCGCGGCCTGCGTGGCTGGGACGGGCCTCTCCGCCGAGGCGGTGCTCGACTCAGATGCCGCGATCACCGCGCGCCAGGAGGTACTGGTGGTGCGGAATCTGTTGGCCCGCTTCGGGACCGAGCCGGGGCTGGGAGTGGAAGCGGGCACGCGCTATCACCTCTCGCTGTCTGGACCGTGGGGTCTGGCGCTGCTGAGCAGTCGCACCCTGCGTGACGCGGTCGAGGTGGCGCTGCGCTATGTGGAGTTGGCCTTCGCCTTCGGGCAGCTGTCCTTCGAGGAGTCCGGCGGTGAGGCGCGACTGCTCTTCGATGATCGTGAGGTGCCCGAGGATGTGCGCGGCTTTCTCACCGAACGTGCGGTGACCGGCGTTCAGGTGATCGGTCGCGAACTCGTCGCCGCCGGGGTGCCGATGCGCCGGGTCGCCTTCCGGCATCCCGGGCCCGCCGATACCGGTCGCTATCGCGCGGTCTTCGGGGTGGAGCCGACCTTCGGGGCGCCCGCGAATGTGCTGGCCTTCGACAGCGCGTGCCTGGGTATGCCACTGCCGCAGGCCAATGAGTGGGCGCGCGATACCTGCGAACAGCTCTGTCGTGATCTGCTCACTCGCCGCCAGGCGCGCACCGGTGTGGCGGGGGCGGTGCGGGATCTGCTGGTGCGCGATCCGGGTGAAGTGCCCGATCAGGCGGCGGTCGCGGCGGAGCTCTTCATGAGCCCGCGCACGCTGTCGCGGCGACTCAATGAAGAGGGCACCTCCTTTCGCGCGCTATTGGACGAAGTGCGCCAGCTGCTGGCCGAGGAGCTGCTCGATCACACCGATATGACCACCGAACAGGTGGCGAGACGGCTCGGATACGCGGAGGCGGCCTCGTTCATCCGGGCCTTCCGGCGGTGGAAGGGCTGCCCGCCGCAGGAGTATCGGGCGCGGCGTCCGCGCGCGGATACGCCGGTGCCGGAACCGGTCTAGCGGAGGTTCGCCGCCTACGATTCAGATCGCCGACTACACCCGCCATCCGAATCGTTCAGGAGTTCACCCGTGACGCAGCAGTCGCCGAAGCCGCTTCAGCAGCACCCCGCTGTGGTCAAAATCCGCGAACGACGTGCCGCGAGTATGCAACTGCGACTGGCGGATCGGATCACCAAGTTCGCCGGGTCCATGCGGTTCGTCTACATCCATGCGATCGGGTTCGCCATCTGGATGCTCTTCTTCGAGGAGAGCCCCTGGCCCACGCTCACCCTGGTGGTGTCGCTGGAGGCGATCTTCCTGTCGACGTTCGTCATGATCGGCCAGAACCGGCAGGCGGAGTTCCAGCAGCTCAAGGCCGATCACGACTTCAATCAGCAGGAATTGGAGCTCAAGACCAATACCGAGCTGACCAGGGCTATTCATCATATGACGACCGAATTGCATCGGCGACTCATCGACGAGGCCACCGGCGGGCGGTGATACTGGAGGCTGTGAGCGCCTCCAATATGTCCATCCCGCAACGGGATCGAATCGAGCAGTTTCTCACCGAGCACGGTGCGGACCGCATCCCGCATCCGGGCGGCACCCTGCTGGCGCATTTGAAACGGGTCGCCGGACTACTCGCCGACTGGGATGCGGCCGACCATATTCAGCTGGCGGGGCTGTGCCATGCCACCTACGGGACCGACGGATTCGGACAGTCGCTGCTCGATATCGCGGATCGGCCGATGCTGGTGAATCTGATCGGGGAGCCCGCCGAGGCGCTGGTGTACTTCTATGCCAGCTGCGATCGCGGGGCCGTGTATTCGCGGCTCGCCGACGACAAGGTGCTCTTCCGTGACCGCTTCACCGGGACCGAGGAGTACGCGGAGCCGCGGGATCTGAGCGCGTTCATGGAGATCACCGCCGCGAACGAACTCGATGTCATGACACAGAATTCGGAGTTGGCGGCGCGGCACGGTGTGGCGCTGCATGAGCTGTTCGGGCGCACCCGGCATCACCTGTCGCCGAAGGCCTGGCACGACTGCCACGCCCAACTTCCGCCCGTCACACCCTGACTCGGCGCGAGCCCGCACCCGGCTGTGCCGTTGTCAGTCTGGGAAGGTGAGGGCGAACTCCGCGCCGCGGCCCGGTTCGGATGTCACGGTGACCGCGGCGGCATGCAGTTGCGCGACCTGGGCCACGATGGCCAGCCCGAGTCCGTGGCCGGGGGTGGTGCGGGCGCTTCCGGCGCGATAGAAACGGTCGAATACGTGGGGCGCGTCCTCGGGGGCGATACCCGGCCCGTCGTCCCGGACGGTGAGCCGCCTGTCGCGCACCGTCACCCGCACGGTCCCGCCAGCCGGGCTGAACTTGGCGGCGTTGTCGAGCAGGTTGGTGACCGCCCGAGCCAGCCGGGCCGGAACGCCCGCAATGGTGACCGGTGCCGAATCGACCGCGAAGTCGATTGCGGTCCAATGCCTTCGGGCGATCTCCACGCGCTCGGTCACCAGGGTATCGAGGCGCAGATCCTCCGATGGCTCACACTGGGCCGCCGGATCATCGGCGCGCGCGAGATCGATGACATCGGTGACGAGCCCGGAGAGCTCCTCGGATTGCACGCGCAGCGCGGCGACCGTCTCGTCCAGTTGGGCGGGGGACAGGCGCGCCGCACGGCGCAGCAGATCGATATTGGTGCGCAGCGCGGTGAGCGGAGTGCGCAGTTCGTGTGAGGCGTCCGCGATCAAACGCTGCTGTGCCGCACGGGAATCCCGTTCCCCGCGCAGCGCGGTATCCAGCTCGTCCAGCATGGTGTTGACGCTCGTGCCGAGCCGGGCCAGTTCATCATGTCCGGTAATGGCGATGTGCTGGTTGGGATCTCGGGTTCGCGCCACCCGCTCGGCCGCCGCGGTGAGCGCCGCCACCGGTGCCAGCGCCCGCCGCGCCAGCACGGTGCCGAGGACGGCGGCCAGCAGGGTGCCCACGGCGGCGGCGACCATGAGCGCGATACCGGTGCGCCGCAGGCCGGTATCGACCGTCTCCGAACGCTGCGCCACCTGCACGGCGCTACCGGGCCGCAGCGGCGCGGTGTACATGCGCATGGCATAGCCGTCGAGGGTGATATCGGTGAAGTAGCCCTGCGCCGATCCCGCTGCGACAGCACGGGTTTCGGCATCGACCGGCAGTGAATACCCGGGCACATGTTCGGACTCGATGGTGCCGTCGGCGGCCACCACCTGTACACAACTGGGCGCGGCCAGGTACTCGCATGCCCCGGACATGGCCGCCACCGACGGCTCGACCGGGAATTGCCGCACGATACGGGTGGATTGGCGGCGCAGCCCCAGATCCAGCGCACTGTTCAGCTCGTGCCCGACCACCACGTAGGCGGCGGTGCCCATGCCCGCCAGTGCCGAAGCCATTGCCAGCACGAAGAATACGGCGATCCGCCCGCGCAGCCCGAGCCGCTTCACGCCGCGCCCAGCCGATAGCCGATCCCGCGCACGGTATGAATCAGCGGGATCTCTTCCGGCGCTTCAATTTTCCGTCGCAGATAGCGGATGTAGACCTCCAGCGAATTCGAGGACTGATGCCCCCATACCCGATCGATGAGCGTCTCCCGGGGCAGCGCCTGTCCGGCATTGCGCAACAGCACCTCCAGCAGCGCGAATTCGGTTCGGCTGAGCTCGATTTCGCGACGGCCCCGCTTGACGGTGTGCGCACCGGTATCCATGACCAGATCCCCGGCCGACAGCAGTACGCCGTCCTCGGGATAGGTGCGCCGCAGCAGCGCCCGCACCCGGGCCAGCAATTCGTCCAGATCGAACGGTTTCACCAGATAGTCGTCGGCCCCCGCGTCCAGGCCCTGGATCCGATCCGAGACCGCGTCCCGTGCGGTGAGCATGAGAATCGGGGTGCGATCCCCGCGCCCGCGCAGCGTGCGGCAGGTGGTCAGCCCATCCATGAACGGCATGAGCACATCCAGGACCACCGCCTCCGGCTGCCAACGGGCAATCTCCGTCAGCGCACTCGCGCCATCGGCGGCGGCGCGGGTGTCATACCCTTCGCTGTCCAGGGCGCGCACCAGCGCCGCCCGCACCGAGGCTTCGTCGTCGACCACCAATACCCGCACGCACCGGACTATACGTAATATCCTCACCTGCGTATTTCTCATCGGACTCTCATCTGCGGGGGCGATCGTGGCCCGCATGAGACTTCGGAGATCGCATCGACCGCTGGCCGTGCTGGCCCTGCTGAGCCTGACGGCGACCGGGATCACCGCGTGCGCGCACGATATCTCCCCGGCCAAGCCTCGAGTGAATGGCAATCGAGTGGCTATCGCTATCTCCGGTGGCACGGCCGAGGTGGACACCGAATCGCTGGCGGTCGACGCGACCGTCGGCGGGCAGCGGCTCGAGCTCTCGGCCCCGGCCGCGGATCGACTGGGGCGGGCCGGGGATATCGCGGTCGAGGGCACCACCGCGCGCTGGAGCTATCCGGACCGGGAACTCACCGCCACCGCCTTCGCCCGGGACGGCCGACTGCGACTCGAACTGCACGGTAATCGGGACGGGCACCTGGTCTGGCCGATCACCGGTGGCGACAAGTCGGCCACCGCACTGCAGATTCCGCGCGGCGAGGGGTTGTCGCTACCGGTGCGCGATGCCTTCTGGAATGGTCCGGACACCGGGCTCGTCGGCACGGATCTGCCGCTCACCTCCGCACTCACCATGCCGTTCTGGGGGTACACCCTCGGCGGGCGGGGCGTCAGCTATGTCGTGCCCACCGATATCGGCAGCAGCCTCACCGTGCGCTCGCAGGACGGATCGCTGCGCGCGTACGGCGCACACGATTTCGACGATCGCGCGGGCACCCGCGACTACACGCAGCCGAAGGGCGACCGGACGCCGCGGCGACTGTGTCCGGCACAGTGAAGCAGGCGACCCGTTCCACCGGCAGAGTGGTCGTATTCGCCGGTGCGGCAGCACTTCTCACACTGATGTTGATAGGACACACCTGGATCCCCGATACCGATGGTCTGGGCGTCGCGATCGATACCGCGGCCCCCTGGTTGGGCGCGCTCATCCCGATACTGGCCGTGGTCGCGGTGCTGTGCCGCTGCCCCGCCGGTGCGGTCGCCGCCCTGGCCCCGCTGCTGGCCTGGACGTACCTGTTCGGCTCCTGGTGGGCGCCGGTTCCCGGCACGCACCCGGTATCGACCTCGGCGAGCGTGCGGATCGTCTCACAGAACCTGTTCGCCGCCAACACCACCCCGCTCGCCACGGCACGAGCCCTGGCGGCCATCGACGCGGACATCATCGCCGTGCAGGAGTTGGGTGGCACCAATCGTGAACCGGCCCTGCGGATCCTGGACGACATCTACCCGTATCGCACCGAATCCGGCACCGTCGGCCTGTGGAGCCGCTACCCGATCTCGGACACCACCCCCGTCGATGTGGGAGTCGACTGGCATCGCGGGCTGCGCACCCATATCACCACCCCCGCAGGCGATCTCGTCGTCTACGTGGTGCACCTGCCCTCCATCCGCCCGGGTGATACCGCCACCCGCAATCGCGGCCTCGCGCTACTGTCCCGCGAACTCACCGCCGATCGCGCCGAACATATCGTGGTGGCAGGGGATTTCAACACCGCCTCCACCGACCGGCACTGGACCGCCTTCGCCCCCGGCTACCGCGATATCCACTCCGGCGCGGCCTTCACCTGGCCCGCCGCCTTCCCACTCGCCCGGCTCGACCACATCCTGGTGCGTGGCCTGAAGATCACCGGCACCTCGGTCTCGCGACTGCCCGGCCCCGACCACCGCGCGATATCGGCCGAGATCGGCGGTGTCGAGTCATGATCCACCTGCTACCGCGCCGGTTTCGCCAGCGGTCGAGGCGGCGGGCGCCTGCGGCCGCCGCAGCTCGAATCGATAATCGGAGAAGGGGAATCGCCGATGTCCGCGCCTGGCACGGAAGAAGCCCGAGGGGCGGATATAGGTGCTGTCGCCCTGCGAATTCCGGTAGTACGTCGGCACATGGGCATTGAGCTCGGCCAGATAGAAGCGCATCGCCGCACCGTGCCGGTAGATATCGCGGTGATAGGCGTCGTGCGCGTCCTGTCGAACGGCGACGAAGGTCGCACCCCGTCGCCGCGCCTCGGAAATGGCCCGCACCGCATGGTCGGCCGTCATCTCCACGAAGGCATGCCAGCCGCTCCCGGACCACGAATACGGTCCGACCAGCGTCCACCGATTCGGCAGACTCGGCAGCGACACACTCTCGTAAGCCTGAAGTCCGTTCTCGGCGTAGAACTTGCCCAGATCCATCCCGTCCTGCCCGACCACCATGCCGGGTGTATAGGTCTCGGGATCGGAGAAGACGTGATATCCGGTCGCCAGCACGATCATGTCGAATTCGCGCTCGGTGCCATCGGTGGTGCGAATACCGTTCTCGGTGAATCGCTCGATGGGCGTGGTCACCAACTCCACATTGTCGCGATTGAAGCTGAGCAGATACCCGGTATTCGCGGTGGGCCGCTTGGCGATCGGACCGTAGTCGGGGGTCAGCGCGGCACGCGTGCGCGGATCGCGCACCATCATGCGCAGCAGTCCGCGATAGCCCGCGATGGCCGCGGCATCGACCGTGCGCATGGTCGGTTCGACCACCGACATGGGGGCGTTGGACATGGCCCGCAGCAGCACATCGACGGCCACCAGCACCACGCCGTGCGTGGCGGCCTGGAGCCCGGGGGTGCGCAGGACCAACTTCACCGCCTCGGGAATCCTGGGATTGGGCTTGGGAATACACCACACCGGCGTGCGCTGGAAGACCGACAGACTGCCCACCTCGCCCGCGATGGACGGGGTGATCTGCACCGAACTCGCGCCGGTGCCGATAATCGCGACCCGCTTACCGGTCAGGTCGTAGTCGTGATCCCACTCCGAGGGGCGTTGCATTTTGCCCCGGTAATCGGCCAGACCCGCGATTCCCGGGTCCTGTTTAGGGGTGATGAACGCACCGACCGCACTCACCACGAAGCGCGCGGTAATGACCTTGCCGCCCTCGATATGCAGGTTCCATCGGTGGTTCCGCTCATCCCACTCCTCGCTCAGCACATTCACGCCGAACCGCACATGCGGATACAGCCCGAAGCGCCGCGCCACCTCCATGTGGTACTGCTTGACCTCCGCGCCGGGGGCGAAAAGCCTGCTCCAGTTGGGGTTTCGCGCGAAGGAGTACTGGTAGGCGATCGACGGGATATCGACTTCCAGGCCCGGATAGTGGTTCTCGTTCCAGCTGCCGCCGATCTCGTCGGCGCGCTCGAGAATGACGAAATCGGTGACGTCGGCCTGCTTCAGCTTGACCCCGGCGGCGATACCACCGGGGCCCGCGCCGATAACGGCCACCTCATGGTCCGGGCCCGAATCTCTCGGTGCCGGCTTTCCGTTCGATGCTGTGACCACGATGTCATGCCTTCCGAAAGCGGTGCCGATGTCACTCCAGACTAGAGCTGTCTGGGACAGTGATCAAGGGTTGTCGCTCAGCGGACCGATGTGGTGCTGAGACCTGCTGTGTCGCAGTCGATTACCCGGCCGCGGCATCCCGCTTCGCGGTGGCCGCCCGCCGCGTTCGGGCCGCGGTGAGGTCGGCGGGTCCGCCGGTATGGGCGCGATGGCGCTGCACCACCTCCGCCAACTCCGGTGACCAGCGCAGCATTTCGGCCCGCAGCGGTCCGGTGGTACCGAGCTGGCAGATCAGGCCCAGCAGGGTGAGGATCGAGCGCGCGAACGGAGTGTAGAAGGCGGGCATGGTGAGCTGGCGATTCACATTGCTCAACCGCGGATTCATGGCCGCGCGCACCCGCTTGCGCAGCCAGATGCTGTCCGCGCGAAATGTGTCGTGCCGCAGCAGATCGGTATAAGGGAGTAGCTGTTCGGTGAGTGCGTGCACATCGAAGGGCGTCTCGAAATCGGCGAAACCGTGCCGCCGCATGGCATTGTCCAAATCGGCCGGAGCGCCATTGAACAGGGCATCGGCGACATCGTGCACCAGCAGCGGGAACTCCGGCGGCGGCCAGGGCACGCACGCACCGAAATCGACCACGCCGAGCCGGCCGTCCGGGAGCATCCGGAAATTGCCCGGATGCGGATCACAGTAGAGCAGTCCCGACCGCTCGGGTGCGGAGAGTACGAAGCGCAGCGTCAGCATCCCCACGCGATCTCGTTCGGACTGCGCGCCGGTCGCGATGAGCCTGGTGAGCGGGATGCCGTCCAGCCATTCGCTGACTATCACATCGCCGCGCTGGGCCACCACCTCCGGCACCCGGAAGTCCGGATCATCGGCGAAGGCGGTCGCGAAGACCTGCTGCTGCCGGGCCTCGGCGGCGAAATCCAGTTCGGCGGTGACACATTCGGAGAGCTGTTCGGTGAGTGCGCGGATATCGGCATTCGGCACGAAGACCGATGCCAGGCCGGACATGCGCCGCACCTGCTCCAGATCGCTCCGAATCGCCTCGCGCGCACCCGGATACATGACCTTGACGGCCACCGTGCGACCGTCACGCCATACCGCGCGATGCACCTGGCCGATGGTGGCCGACGCGGCACGCCGATCCTCGAAGCACTGGAATTCGGCGCGCCAATCCGGTCCGAGCGACTCCGCCAGCACCGCGTGCACGGTGCTCGGGAGCATGGACGGGGTGGCGTCCTGCAGGCGGCTCAAGGCGATTCGATACGGTTCGGCCAACTCGGGCGAGAGCCCCAGCTCGTACAGGGCCAGAATCTGCCCCAGTTTGGCGGCGAAGCCCTTCAATTCGCCGAGCACCTCGAAGAAGTGCTGTGCGGTGCGGCGTTGAATCTCCAGATTCACCTCGCTCGCGGGCCGTCCGAGCGCGCGCTTGCCCAAGCCCGCGGCCCGCCGCCCCGCGAACGCGATGGGCAGCGCCGCCAATCTGGCATTGCGAACCGCCCTGCGGGCGGGCGGATTTCCGCCGCTGTCCGCGCCCCCGATGCGTCGAACTGTCATCAAACCAACCCCTCGCGCTCTCAATCCGTGCGCCAGGGGCAGTGTGCCACGGTGTGAAACCGGGCGGTCCGGAATGCCGGGATAGTGTGGCTCCATCCCGAATATTGAGACGGATTCAGCCCTGCCGTGCTGCCAACCGAGCCAGATCGGTGAGGCGATGCGCGCGGGCTATCTCGGCGGGGGTAAAGGGGTCCCCGGCGCGTACGAAGGTCATCGGATCGATCTCCAGCACCGTTCCGCTCGGTAGGAGTTCGGGCTCAACTGCCGAAACATATTGTGCGCCCAGCAATTCCGCGATGACCAGGGGCAACTCCTCCGGATCGGTGGCCACCCGCGCGGCGAGTCCGAGCGCCCGGGTCTGACCGTCGACGAGCGTCAGCGCGGAGGCGGGCCAGATGCCGACCGCTATGCCGCCCGCGCGGTCGATGGCATTGGTCAGTCGCGGCGGTCCGACATCGGCAGGGGTCGAGACCACCAGCTCATCGAGTACGCCGTCCTCGAGATGGTGGACATGCACGGTGAGAATATTCGCGCGGCGATACGCCAGATGTTTGGCCAGCAACTCCAGACGACCCGGAGTGTTGTCCAGGCGCACGCGAATTCGCCACAGCAGTTCGGCGCTGTCCAGGCGCTGGCGATGATTCAACTCGGGTCCGTGCAGCCAGCGGGCGAGATAGCGCATGGCCCCCGGCTCCACCACCCAGATGACGAGAATGGTGGTGGTGATCGTCAGAATGGCGACGGCGGCCAGATAGGGCAGCTCCAGATGCAGTACGAGGGCGTGCAGCGCCAATTCGACGGGGAACACCGCGGCCAGCTTGGCGAGCGTGAGCCGGGTGCGACGGGGATGGGGCAGACGACCGCAAACTTCGCATGCCAGCGCATGGACCTCGGATTGCCTCATATTCACCAGCGTGCGGTGCCGAGGTTTCCGCACTGTGCCGTGGTGTAAAGAGGTCGTGACACTGTACGGCGAAAGTGTTGCGGCAGCGGCGAATTCAGTGAGGCCGGGCACACCGATTCGCGTGATGTGCCGCACCGCACACTATTTGCCGTTCTTCACCGGTAGTGAGCCCGCGAACGCGATACCGCGCTCCACCCATTCGATGAGCGCCGCATCGTTCTCGACGGTCTCCGCGGTGACCCGAAGCCAGCCACGTGTCTCACGCCCGCCCATGACCATGGTCTCCACCTCACCGGGTACCAGCAGATCGGTGTAATGCTCGGGTGAGACCCGCACCAGCAACCCACCCTTACCGCTGGCGGCGACCGCCATATTGCCGCCGAGGAGAAAAGCCAGGCCACCGAACATCTTCTTCTCGACCACCTCCGGAAGCATCGGTCCCAGTGCGTCCCGAATCCGGTCGGCCAGTTTCTCGTCATATGCCATATCCGTATTGTGGCCCAGGCCACCGACATATTCCGCAGGAAAAACCGGATAAAGAGACCATTCCGGCAGGTGTCAAGGTCGCGGCGATGAGGTACACAGGGTAGGTGGACACCCTGCCGACAGTCGGTGTCGAAGAGGAGTTTCTCCTCGTGGATCCGCGCACCGGCGCGCCGGTGGGCAAGAACGCCGACGTCGCACGAACCGCGGCGGATCTCGGCATAGATATGCAATTGGAGATCATGCGGTGCCAGGTGGAGACCAGCACCCGCATACATACGAATTCGACCGATCTGCTCGCGGAATTGCGGGAACTGCGGCGGGGGGCCGCGGCCTGCGCGGAGAAGAACGACGCGGTCCTGCTCGCCGTCGCCGTACCGCCCACCGTCTCGGCCGAGCTGCTCCCGGTGACCAGTACTCCGCGCTATCGCCGGATCGCCGAGCAGTTCGGCAGGCTGGCGCAGGAGCAGGGGTTGTGCGGCTGCCACGTGCACGTCGCGATCCCGGACCGCGCGGCGGCACTGCACGTCGGCAACTTCCTACGCCCTTGGCTCCCTTTGCTTTTGGCGCTCACCGCCAACTCCGCGATCTACCACGGCGACGAAACCGGTTATGCCAGTTGGCGAAATATTCTCTGGCGGCGCTGGCCCAGCGCCGGGCCACCGCCACACTTCGATTCGGTGGGGGAGTACGACACCTCGGTCGAGACCATGCTCTCGCTCGGGGTGATCCTGGATCGCAAAATGGTGTATTGGGATGTGCGCCCGTCGGTTACGTTCCCCACGGTGGAGGTACGGGTCAGCGATGTGCCCGCCACCGTCGAGGAGTCCGTGCTATTGGCCACCCTGGTGCGGGCGGCGGTGATGATCGCCCAGCGCAGTGCCGGTGCGCCCGAGGTCGCGGAAGACACACTGCGCGCGGCGTATTGGCGTGCGGCGCACGGAGGAATGGACGGTCCGGCCGTCGATCCGTCGAACGGCCGCATCATTCCGGTGCGGGATCTGCTGGCCAAACTCATCGATCTGATCGAACCCGCCCTGAACGAACTCGGTGATCTGGGCTTCGTCACCGACGCGCTGAGCACCCTGCTGGCGCGCGGCAACGGCGCGCATCGACAACTCGCCGCGTTTCGCGCGCGGGGCGAAACGGCAGATGTGATAGAAGAATTGGCGGAGGCCACCCTCTACGGCTGCCGCTGAGCGGCTACGGATAGAGCGTGTAGGTGGTGTGGCCTTTGTGGGAGGTGGACCAGTCCGCACCGCCGGCCGTCGCCGCGATCAGGCTCGCAATCGCCAGCGGCACAATCAATCCCGCCATCTGCCAGCGTCGCGTCAGCGGTTTACCCGGTGGCATCGGCCGGGTACGGGCGCCCGGGAGCGGTGGAGGCAGGGCCGCCACCTGGCTGCGCACCGCCACATTGAGCAGCACGGTGATCGGATTGATGAAGAACGACACCGGACCCCACCAGCCCTGCACCAGGGAATCCCCGGTCATATGCCGGAATACGGCCAGTCCGCACCACCGGCAGAACGGCCCGGGCAGTTTGCGGAAGTGCATGACGAAGAGCAGTCCGCGGTGCGCGCGGAAGTCCACTCGCACCGCCGGAGTCGAGCCGCAGTATTGGCAGAACACCCCATTCGCGGTGCTCAGGTCATAATTCTCGAAGTGGTTGCCGGACATGGACACGCGTGGCGATCTCCCCGGGAGCAGCTGGAAACCGCCGTATTCAAACACACCGGGACGGTGCTCGCGCGCTACGCCATCGGCTGGTCGTCCACGAGAATGCGTACAACGGATTTCGCGGCCTCATGGGATTTGTCGTGGCAGAGGCCGCTCATCTTGGTCTCGCCATCACTCGCGCTCATCGAGCCGGGACCGGACGAGCGACTCGCCAGCATGGCGGAGATTATCCGACCGCGCGATGGGCGATAAGGGCGGTTTCGCAGTAGAAAAGATGAAGCGCGGCCGGAGCCCGGCGAGTCGGCCCCGGGCCGCGTCACATTTGCCGGAGTTGAACGGTGTCAGCTGACGCGCTGACGCCACTCCTCGAGCTGCGGGGCCTCGGCCCCGATGGTGGTCGAGCCACCGTGCCCGGTATGCACCAGGGTCTCCGGCGGCAGGCTCAGCAGGCGATCGGCGATGGAGGCGACAATGGTGTCGTAATCGGAGTACGACCGGCCGGTCGCGCCGGGACCGCCCTGGAAGAGGGTGTCGCCGGTGAAGACCGCGCCCATATCGGCGGAGTAGAAACAGACCGCACCCGGGGCGTGGCCCGGGGTGTGCAGGACGTGCAGCTCGGTGCCGCCGATCTCGATCACCTGCTCATCGGCCAGCTCGCCATCGGGCTCGATCTCCGGGTGGGTGAGCCGCCACAGCACCAGATCCTCCGGATGCAGCAGGATCGGCGCACCGGTGGCCTCGGCCAGTTCGGGGGCGACGCGAATATGGTCGTCGTGTGCGTGCGTGGCCAGAATGGCCCGTACCTTGCGAGCGCCGACCACATCGAGGATCGCCGGAACACTGTGCGGCGCATCGATGATGACGCACTCCAGGTCGTCGCCGACGACCCAGACATTGTTCTCCACCTCGAAGGTCTCGCCATCGAGGGTGAAGGTGCCCGAGGTGGTGGCGTGATCGATATGCGCCATCAGAACACCACCACCGAGCGCAGGACCTCACCGTCATGCATCTTGGTGAAGGCGGCCTCGATATCGGTCAGCGAAATCGTCTCGGTGACAAAGGCATCCAGATCGAAACGGCCCTGCTTGTACAGTTCGATCAGGTACGGGAAATCGCGCGAGGGCAGGCAGTCGCCGTACCAGGACGACTTCAAAGCGCCACCGCGGGAGAAGAAGTCGATGAGCGGCATCTCCAGCTTCATATCCGGGGTCGGCACGCCGACCAGCACCACGGTGCCCGCCAGATCGCGTGCGTAGAACGCCTGCTTCCAGGTCTCCGGGCGGCCGACCGCGTCGATCACCACATCGGCGCCGAAACCGCCGGTGAGCTCCTGAACCCGCTCCACCGCATCCTCTTTGGCCGCGTTCACGGTGTGCGTGGCGCCGAAACCGGTGGCCCACTCCAGCTTTCGCTCATCGATATCGACCGCGATCACCGTGGTCGCACCGGCCAGCTTCGCACCCGCCACGGCGGCATTACCCACACCGCCGCAGCCGATTACGGCCACGCTGTCGCCGCGACTCACATTGCCGGTATTGATGGCGGCGCCCAGACCCGCCATCACGCCGCAGCCCAGCAGGCCCGCCGCGACCGGCGAGGCGGTGGGATCGACCTTGGTGCACTGGCCCGCGTGCACGAGCGTCTTCTCCGCGAACGCGCCGATACCCAGCGCCGGGGTCAGCGGTGTGCCGTCGGTGAGCGTCATCGGCTGCGCCGCGTTATGCGTCGAGAAGCAGTACCACGGCTTGCCCTTACGACAGGCACGGCAATTGCCGCACACCGCACGCCAGTTCAGGATGACGAAATCGCCCGGCTCCACATCGGTGACGCCCTCGCCCACCGATTCCACGATGCCGGCGGCCTCATGGCCGAGCAGGAATGGGAATTCGTCATTGATGCCGCCCTCCCGATAGTGCAGATCGGTATGGCACACCCCGCACGCCTGCACCTTGACCACCGCTTCACCCGGACCGGGATCCGGGATCACGATGTCGGTGACCTCGACGGGAGCATTCTTCGAGCGTGCGATCACGCCGCGCACAACTTGGGACACGTAATGCCTTTCTATCGATCACAATCTCTTCCGACTATGGCATCCGAGCCGGGCCGGCGCACAACGTCTTCAAAGCAGTACCGCGGCAGCGGTTTCGGCAATGGTAGCTGCGACCATGCCGAGAGCGGGGGAGTCCAGGCGCCACTGTTGCCAGTACAGCGGAACATCGATGTAAACGGTCTCGTCCAGCGGGATGAGGTTATCGGCCGGGCGGGTTTGCAGATCGGGCATCATGCCCCAGCCCAGGCCCAAGCGTAGGGCGTCGGCGAAACCCGCCGAGGAGGGGATGTAGTGGCGGGGCGGATCGACCGGTTTGCGGGTGTATCGCCGCATGAGGCGGAACTGTAAATCGTCCTTGCGGTCGAAGAGGATGACCGGGGCGGTGCCGAAGGCTTTCGCCGTCGGGCCGTCCGGGAACCAGGTGCGGGTGAAGTCCGGATTCGCCATCGGGCGGTAACGCATGGCGCCGAGGCGGCGCACCGTGCAGCCCTGTACCGGGGCGGCCGTGGAGGTGATGGCCGCCATCACCGTGCCGTCGCGCAGCAAACGGGTGGTGTGCTCCTCGTCCTCGCGATGGATCTCGAAGTTCACCCCCGTGGCGGCCCGGGCCAGCGCGGGCATCACCCAGCTCTGCAGTGAATCGGCGTTCACCGCGATCGGAATATTCACCGGCTTCGCGGCGGGCTGATCCTCATCCCCGAGTTCGCGTGCGGTATCGCTGGTGAGCAGCTGAATCTGCTTGGCCAGTCGCCACACCGTGAGCCCCGATTCGGTCGGCCGCGCCGGTTTGGTGCGCTGCACCAGAATCCGCCCCGCCGAATCCTCCAGCGCCTTGATGCGCTGACTGATAGCCGAGGGCGTCACACTCAACCGCCGCGCCGCGGCCTCGAAGGTGCCCTCGGTAATCACCGCGTCGAGCGCGCGAAGCTGATCCAGCTGCAGATCCATATTAAGAGATGCTAATCGTCCATCAGAAACATTAGCTGGCCTGGTCCTGGGCGCCCGCCTAGCTTCATAAGGGTGAACGCATCATCGGCGGCCCTGGCGGCCTTCTCAGGACTCGGCTTCGGACTCTCCCTCATCGTGGCGATCGGCGCGCAAAACGCCTTCGTCCTGCGCCAGGGCATCCGAGGCGAACACGTCCTGCCGGTGGTAGCCGTCTGCGCCCTCTCCGACGTAGTCCTCATGACAGCGGGCGTCACCGGCTTCGGCGCCGTCATGAACAAAGCCCCCGAGATCATGACCATCGCCAAATACGCGGGCGCGGCGTTCCTGCTCGGCTACGCCTTCCTGGCAGCGAAGCGGGCCTTCTCCGCCACCGCGATGACCGCGGCCGGTGGCACCCCGATAGCGCTGGGTGCGGCCATAGCCACCTGCCTGGCCGTCACCTGGCTCAACCCCCACGCCTACTTGGACACCGTCGTCCTCCTGGGCTCCTTCGCCAGCACTTACGCCACCCCCGACCGCTGGTTCCTCACCGCGGGCGCGATCGCGGGCAGCACAATCTGGTTCATCTCCCTGGGCTTCGGCGCCCGCCTCCTGGCCCCCTTCTTCGCCAAACCCCGCGCCTGGCAAATCCTCGACTCCCTCATCGCCCTCGTAATGACCACCCTCGCAATAGGTTTGGCCCTGAGCTGACCAACCGCTGATCTGCGATGATCATCGAAGTCTCTCCGAGGGTTGCTCTGCGCCCGATCGGGCAGACTCCGGCCCGACGGGGAGTGATCGGAAGGTGCGGTACGACGACTATTCCTGGGATACCGGGGACGGGTTGATACGAGGAACCTCTTCGAGCGATGGAGGTTTTGGGGGTCAGGTGGTGGGGCGTTCTTGGATGACCCACGAGTTGCCGTCCGGGTCGTTGAAGAAGGGAAAGGAGTTCCGGGGTTCGCCTGGGCCCTCTACACGTTCGCCATTTTCGAAATGGGTTATGGGGCTGACGGTTGACGCGGTCCCGAATGCACGAGGCCGCGTCACCTGTCACCGTTTCACGCAGACGTGATCTCCAGAACGACGGTCGAGTAGGTGCTGGAAACGGTTCCGAGTCCGAGAGTGCAATTCAGGACATCGGTCGACGGTGCGGTCGCGGTCATAACGACGGTGTCGCCCGAGAACAGTCCGCCGGTCACCGTGCCGGTCTGCGTCACCGTGATCACGGCTCCCGCGACATTGGTCACCCTGTTGAGGGTGAGCGTCGAGGTTTGGCCGGTATTCCATGTGATCGTCACCAGATAGGGCCCGCCCGAATCGAGCAGTTGTAGGCAGGAGCGGGTCAGCGGCGCCGTCAGCGACCGACTGCCCGCCGTCACCGCGGGGTTCGTCGCCGAGACACATGGTCCGAAGACCGTTGAGACCGTCGCGGTCGTGGGTTGCGGTGTCATCGTCACCGGTGGGTTGTAGGTGACCGTTTCGCTGCTCGGCGGTGTGCAGGTCAGGTCGAGCGCACCCGCCGAGGCGTGGGGCGAAGGCAGCAGAAAAGTGCTCGCGGCGATCACCGGCAGTGAAAGGAAACCGATACGGCAACGCGCGCGCACGATCCCGAATTTGATGGACATAACCCTGTATCCCTTTCTGGAGAACAAGCGAACCGAGGTCGGTGATTCCGATCACAGTGCCTGTGCTGAGGAGTCGCTGGATTCAGGGAGTCCGTTACTCTATTCGCGAAAAATAATTCACGACTTCGATTCGCCGGACGGCGGTAAGGGATTGCTGATAATTCCGGAATTGTCTATGACGTACCGTGCCAATCAGTCGGCACCGGTTCATCGACACTCACGGCGTCGAACACAATGTGATGGTTGTCGCCGACCGCATTCTCGACGGCGATGGTGAACCGGTCGGCACGACCGGGTTCTATATCGATCTGTCCGACACCCTCGCCGAGGCTGAACGCGATATGGTCGGTCAATTGCTTCCCGAATTGATCGAAGCGCGTGCGGTCATCGAACAGGCCAAGGGTGTGCTGATGCGCATGTACCGCATCAGCGCCGAACAAGCGTTCCAGGTATTGCGGTGGCGGTCGCAGGAAACCAATATCAAACTGCGTGTCCTGGCCGAACGGTTGATCACCGAACTCCCCACCATCCCGCCGGCCTCCCCGGCGACGGTCGCGGCGTTCGACCACATCCTGCTGAACCTGCACGAGCACATCGGCCGGGGTTGACCACCTGGCGGCTGGAGGCGGACGCCAGGTCTTGTCAGCCGACATGGTCGATATCCGACCACAGGTCGCAGCGGTGCTGTTGGGAGAAGTTGTCGCCGAGGGACACTCGGTCGCTGCCGAGTTCGAGCGTGGTGGTCGAGGTGTCCGATGGCCAGGGTGTGAAGTCGGACGTGCGTGGGTCGCCGGTGTGGGCGAAGTGGGCCCAGCTCTGCTGGATGTGCAGGGATAGGAGATCGGCGGAGGCGGGCAGGGGGATGTGCACTCCCATCAGTGCGGAGAAGACGTAAGGGACCTCCGCGCCGTGAAAAGCGCCCGGCAGCAGGGGATTCCAGCCGAGCGGTGCGTCGTTGAACTGGTATTGCCACACCGTCGCGCCGCCGCGGCGCGCGGCTCGGGTGGTGAACAGCGCGGGGCAGGCGAAGAATCCGTCCGTGATCACCTGCGTCTTGGCGGCGGTGGGGGAGTCGAACTCCGGCAGTGGATATCGCGCGAGCACCCGGGCGGTCGTCGCGTCGTCGAACAGGCCGCGCACCCAGGTCCGGTAATCGCTCGCGCCGGGTACGGTGCCGTGCAGGTAATCGAGTAGCAGGAGGAAGGTCGCGCCTTCGCCCGCGTTGCTGCCGACGATCAGTGGGACTCCGCGGGCGACGCCGTCCGCCAGCGCGTCCTCCGGGGTGCTGGTGATGACGACGTCATCCCGCACCGGGCTCCATGTGACGGCCATGGTGTTCAAAGCTGTTGTCGGCGAGCTCAATAGCCGATCGACGGGCAGCGCGCGCAGGCACGGCAGCCGGGTCGCGGGGTCTCCGCAGCCGAGGCTCGCGGCATAGTCACCCGATCGTTGATACGCGGTCGCCGTGGTAGGCGGAGCCAGTGGGCTGCGCGCGCAGGAGCCGCTTTCCACAATGGCCTTGGCATAGAGACCGCGCGCCGACGGGGAAGCCAGTTGCGTGCACACGCTCATACCACCGGCGGATTCGCCGAACAGGGTGACGTTTCCCGGATCGCCGCCGAAAGCTGGCGCGTTGTCGCGGATCCAGCGCAGTGCCGCTTGCTGATCGAGTGTTCCGTAGGTTCCGGTGCTACCGCCGTCGGCGGCGGCCAGTTCGGGCAGTGCGAGGAATCCGAAGGGTCCCACCCGGTAGTTCGGGACGGCGACGATGACCTGTCCCTCGCGGACGAGTCGGGCGGGCGAGTCGTACTGGGCATTGGACCCCAGCACGAACGCGCCACCGTAGAGCCACACCATGACGGGAAGGGTTGCGCCGGAAGCGTGTTCGGGGACATACAGATCGATGCTCAAGCAGTCTTCACTCGAGGGCTGCAGATCGGGAAGATTGGGCAGGGGCGGCGATTGCGGGCACTGCGGGCCGTGGGTGTCCGCCGGGCGAACCCCGGTCCAGGATGGGGCCGGTCGTGGCGGCGCGAAGCGGTCCGCGCCCGCGGTCGAGGCGGCGAACGGTATGCCGAGATACTGGTCGATGCCGTCGGCGTGGATACCGCGCACCGCGCCCGTGGTGACGGTCGCGATCGGATTCGCGGAGTCGCCTTCCGGTGTCGCGCCGACGGGTGCGGGTGCGACGAATGCCGTGCCGATCAGGCCGATCACCGCCACCGCCGAGCGTAACCACAGCGAATGCCGATACCGACCGGGGTCGGTGAGGGTGAACCGCATATGTGACTCCCGCACTCAATATACTTTTGAAACAAAAGCACAGTAAGCGAGCGATGGTGCGCGGGTGCGGTTTTCGGCCGAGATCGCCGAAGGTTTACCGCGCGTGCATCATTCGCTCAGGGCGGCGAGCAATCGATGTAGGGCCGGAAGCGCGTTCTGCACCGCGCGCCGATCGGCGGCGGGCAGGCTGTGCAGCGTTGCGCGCAGCACCTGTGAACTGGCCCGGTCGTATCGATCGAGGAGTTGCCGAGCTCGCTTGGACGCCACCAGAAGCGCCCCGCGTCCGTCGGACGGCAGCGCGAGGCGATCGACGAGCCCGGCTGCGGTCATGGTCCGGATGAGATTGCTGACGGTGGATTGCGCGACACTGAGTTCGGTGGCGGCCCGGCCGGGGGTGACGCCGCCCGTGGCGACCAGAAGTCGAAGTAGCTCGATCTGCGCTTCGGGTAGGTCGGGCAGTCTCTCGGCGGTGCGCGTGCGCCGCAGAACCGCCCGCCGCAATGGCCCGAGCAGGGCGCTGAGCTGCGCTTCGGGTGAGGCGGTCGCCGTCGATTCGGGCGGGAGGCCGAGGGTGTCCACACCCCCTATTCTGCCCATGGAACTCCGCTGAAAGAGTAACGGCCCGAGTTCATCTCGGGCCGTTGGCGGAGCCCGCGGTCAACCTCCTTCGGATCAGTGGCGGACCTCGGACAGGTGCACGGGGCGGGCTTCGCGGCGGGAGAGTTCGCAGGCTTCGGCGATGTAGAAGGCTTCCAGGGCTTCGGCGGGGGTGCAGGGGCTGGGGAGGGTGCCGGTGGCTACGTCTACGAAGGTGGCTAGTTCTTCGACGTAGGCGGGGTGGAAGCGGTCCATGAAGCCGGGGTAGGCGGGGAGGTGGGAGGCGGGGTAGCCGGGTTCTACCGAGTGCAGGGGAGCTCGATCGTCCAGGCCGACAATGGCATTGCCGGTGGAGCCGAGGACTTCGAGCCGGACGTCGTAGCCCGCGCCGTTGTAGCGGGAGAGGGAGACCGTGGCGAGTGCGCCGTCGTCCAGGCGCAGGACCACCGCGGCGGTGTCCACGTCTCCGGCTTCGGCGAAGAACTTCTCGCCCTGGTTGGCTCCGGTGGCGTAGACCTCGGTGACCTCGCGGCCGGTAACCCAGCGGATGATGTCGAAGTCGTGGACGCCACAGTCTCGGAAGATGCCGCCGGAGCGAGGGATGTATTCGGCGGGTGGGGGTGCGGGGTCCAGGGTGGTGGCTCGGAGGGTGTGGACCCAGCCGAGGTCACCGGAGGCCACGGCCGCGCGTGCGGCACGGTAGCCCGCGTCGAAGCGGCGTTGGAAGCCGATCTGGACCGGGACCTCCGAGGTGGCGACCCGTTCGACCACCGCCAGCGTGCCGAGAATGTCTGCGGCTATGGGCTTTTCGCAGAAGACGGGGATGCCGCGGTCCACCGCGGCGGTGATCAACTCGGGGTGGGAATCCGTGGCTGTGGTGATAATCAGGCCGGTGAGGTCGGCCGCCAGCAGCGCGTCTATATCGGGCGCGAATTCGATATCGAGTTTGTCGGCCGTGGCCCTGGCTCGCTGCGCGTCGGCGTCGGCGACGATGACCGAACCCACGCCTGGCAGGGCGGTCAGGGTTTCGGCGTGGGAGCTGCCGATGCGGCCGGTGCCTGCCAGGCCCAGTCTGATCGTTGACATGGTGGCTCCTTCGAAAGTGGTTGCGGGTCAGCTCAATCGCGGGGTGTGGCCGTCGTCGAGCGGACGACCAGGGAGGGTTCCAGACGTTTGCGCACCGGCTCGGTGCGGCCGTCCTGCAGGCGTTCGTTCAGCGCCTGTACAGCCAGGCGGCCGATATTGGTGCGCGGTTGATCGATGGTGGTGAGGGCGACGTGTCGGAGAGCCGCCAGTGAGGTGTTGTCGTAGCCGACGACCGAGACATCCTCGGGCACACGCAGACCCGCCTCGGTCAACGCGGACATCGCGCCGACGGCATTGAAGTCGTTGCCGCAGACGAGAGCGGTGGGAAAGTTACCGGGGGAGAACAGGTTCAGCAGACTGCGCACAGCCGCCGCACCGGCCTCGTCGGTGTGCTCGCTGGCGATCACCATGGGCTCCAACCCATGTCGAACCATGGCCGCGGTATACCCCTTGCGCCGCGGCCCGGCCGCGAACGCCGCCCCGCCATCCAGATGCACGATCCGCCGATGCCCCAGTGCGACAAGGTGATCCACCGCGAGCTCCGCCCCGAGCTCGCCATCGTCATTGACGGTGTCGACCTCGGGCATGGTGGAAGTTCGCGAAACCAGCACCACCGGACACCGGTCCGCCGCATCGCGAATCGACGCGGCGGGCAACACGGGCGAGAGCAGGATGATCCCGCCCGGCCGAAAGGCGAGCAGGCTCGCCAGCGCAGACTGTTCCCGAGCGGCACTGCGCCGCCCGGTATTGAGAATGAGTTCGAGCCCCGCCTCCTGCGCCGCCTGATCCATCCCCTCCACCACATCGGCGAAGAAGGCGTTGCGCAGATCGGACACCATGACCCCGACGATGTTCGAGGTCCGGCTGGCCAGTGAGCGGGCCATCAGATGCGGTTGATACCCCAGTTCCTCCGCGGCCTGCAGCACCGCACGCCGGCGATGATCGCTGACCTTGGGGGAGTTGCGCATGACCAGTGAGACCAGTGCGCGGGAAACGCCCGCCCTCGCGGCGACGTCTTCCATGGTCGGTCGGGTCATGCTGCCTGACGGTACCGGCCCGAAACGATCTCGGCAATAGAGCGCTCTAACAACCTGATTCGGACATTTGGATTCCTGCACAACGCCCCAGGTGGCAGGTGTATTGCAAGGTCACACACCACTTCTGCGATACGGCGAAGGTCTTGACACGCTTGTGATCGGGGTTACATTGTTGGAGCGCTCCAAAGGGGGAGCGTTTCACCCGTTGGCTACCGACAGGTCTGGGAAGTGCCGATGACCGAACTGCGTATTGCCGCCGCGCCCATCTCCTGGGGCGTCTGCGAAGTCCCCGGCTGGGGCCATGTCCTGGATGCGGATACCGTGCTGTCCGCCATGGCCGGCCTGGGAATCACCGCCACCGAATTCGGGCCGCCCGAGTATCTGCCCGGTGCCCCAAGCGATCTGCGCGCCGAACTGGCCAAGTTCAACCTCGCGCCGGTCGGCGGATTCCTCGCGCTGGCACTGCATCGCGAACCGAGCGCGGCCCTGGCCACCGCCCGTGAGACCGCCGCCCTCTTCGCGGCGGCGGGCGCGGAGGTCATCGTGTTGGCCGCCGCCACCGGCGCAGCCGGATACGACACCCGAACCCCACTCACCGATCACGAGTGGCGCACCCTCATCGACACCGCCGCGAGCATCGCCGATATCGCCGCCGAGCACGGCCTGCGCGCCACCGTGCACCCGCACGTGGGCACGCATATCGAAACCGAGGCCGAGGTGCGGCGGTTCCTGGCCGACTCCGATCTGGATCTCTGCCTGGACACCGGCCACCTGGCCATCGGCGGCACCGATCCGGTAGCCCTGGCCCGCCGGTACCCGAACCGCATCGGCCACATCCACCTCAAGGATGTGCGTCTGGCCATCGCCGACGAAGTCCGAAGCGGCCGAATGGAATACAGCCAAGCCGTCCGCGAGGGCCTCTACGTTCCGCTCGGCGAGGGCGATGTCGATATCGCCGCCCTCGTGCACGCGGTCCGCACCGCCGGTTACTCCGGCTGGTACGTGCTCGAACAGGACACCGCCCTGAACCCCGGCGACACCGCCGCCGGTCCGACCCGAGATACCGAAGTAAGTCTGCGACACCTCGCCGAAATCGAGGCCGAACCGGCCTCCGCCCGGATTTAGTTGGTAAGTGATGACAATGAAGTCCCAAGTAGCACCCCCAGGCACGAAACGAGAACGTCCGGGATGGCGGCGATGGCGGCGACTGACGCCCTGGATAGCGGCGGCGGCCGTACTCGCCGCATGTAGCGGCCCGGGTACCGATCAGACCACTCCCGCCCAGGCCCCCGCAGCGGTCGGCAAGCTGAACTCCGTCGCGGTGGTCACGCACGGCTCACCCGGCGACGCCTTCTGGAATGTGGTCAAGAATGGCGCGGAGGCGGCGGGCGATCAGCTGGGCGTGCGCGTGGAGTACAACTCCTCGGGCGATCCGAGCCAGCAGGCCAAACTCATCGACAACGCTGTCGCACAGGGCGTCGACGGTCTGGTGGTCTCCATGGCCAATCCGGACGCACTGCGCACCTCCGTCGAGAAGGCGGTGTCGGCGGGCATTCCCGTGGTCACCATCAACTCCGGTGAGGACAAGAGCACCGCGTTCGGCGCCATCGGCCATGTCGGCCAGAGTGAACGCCAGGCCGGTGAGTCCGCGGGCAAGCGTCTGTCCGATGCCGGAAAACACAAGATGCTCTGCGTAATTCACGAGGCCGGGAATATCGGCGCGAACGAACGTTGCGCGGGCGCGACCCAGGGCTTCGGCACCGCCGTCACCCTCCAGGTCGACATCAACAATCCGACCGACGCCCAGGCCCGCATTCGCGGTGCGCTGGAGGCGGATTCGTCCATCGACGCCGTTCTGACCCTGAATTCGCAGATCGCCGCCCGCGCGGTGGACGCGGTGCGCGAGTCCAAATCCAAGGCCGCCATCGCCACCTTCGACCTCAATGACGATGTGGTGCGCGCCATTCAGGCGGGATCGCTGCTCTTCGCGGTCGATCAGCAGCAGTACGAACAGGGCTATCTGCCGGTGGTCATGTTGAAGCTGTACCGGTCCAATCTCAATAGCGTCGGCGGTGGTCATCCGGTGCAGACCGGACCCGCCTTCGTGGACAAGACCAATGTCGATGTCGTCGCCGGGCTCGTCGCCCAGGGCACGCGGTAACCGGTCGGGAGTGAATGACATGAGTGTTGCCACAACGGCTTCCGAGCCGACCACGCGAACCGAGGGGCTGCGCGCCTCCATCCTCCAGCGCCTGGTGGTGCGCCCCGAACTGGGTGCGCTCATCGGCGCGCTGGTGGTATTCCTGTTCTTCTCCATCATCACCGACAAGTTTCTGAGCGCACTGGGCGTCTCGAACTGGCTGGATGACGCGTCCACGCTGGGAATCATGGCGGTGGCGGTCGCCCTGCTCATGATCGGCGGCGAATTCGACCTCTCCGCCGGTGTGATGACCGCGTCCACCGCGCTGGTCACCGGACTGCTCGTGGTCAACGCGGGCTGGAATGTCTGGCTGGCACTGGCGGTTTCGCTGATCTTCGCTCTGGCCGTGGGCGCCCTCAACGGCTGGGTCGTCATGCGCACCGGCCTGCCGAGCTTCATCGTCACCCTGGGCACGTTCCTGGCCTTGCAGGGCCTGAATCTCGGTGTGACACGGTGGGTTACCGGCACCGTCCAGGTCTCCGGCATTCGGGGTGCGGACGGTTACCAGTCCGCGGGCTGGGTCTTCGCCTCCACCACCGATATCGGTGACGCGCATATCCAAGCCTCGGTCGTGTGGTGGATAGTCCTGACCGCCATCGCCGCGATAGTGTTGATGCGCACCAGGTTCGGCAACTGGATCTTCGCCGTCGGCGGCTCGCTCCCCAGCGCACGCGCGGTCGGTGTCCCCGCCGCCCGCACCAAGATCATCCTCTTCATGACCACGGCCTTCGCGGGCTGGGTGGTGGGTGCGTGCAATCTACTGCGCTTCTCCAGCGTGCAGGCGAATCAGGGTGTGGGACTGGAGTTCCAGTACATCATCGCCGCGGTCGTCGGCGGCTGTCTGCTCACCGGCGGCTTCGGCTCGGTGGTCGGCGCGGCCCTCGGTGCACTCACCTTCGGCATGGCCCGCCAGGGCATTGTCTTCGCCGGTTGGAACAGCGACTGGTTCATGCTCTTCCTCGGTGTCCTGCTGCTCTCGGCCGTACTGGTCAATAACGAGTTCAAGAAGCGAGCGGAAAGGGTACGCCGATGACCTCCCAGGCACCCCTCATCGAAACCGTCGATATCGGAAAGAGTTACGGCGGCGTGGTCGCGCTGCACGATGTGTCCATGGTGGTCAATCCCGGCGAGGTCACCTGCGTACTCGGTGACAATGGCGCGGGCAAATCCACCCTGATCAAGATCCTGGCCGGAGTGCATCAGCACGACGCCGGGGAACTGCGCGTCAATGGCGAGGCCACTCGATTCTCCTCTCCGCGTGACTCTTTGGACCTGGGCATCGCCACCGTCTACCAGGATCTGGCCGTGGTCCCGCTGATGAGCGTCTGGCGCAACTTCGTCCTCGGCTCCGAACCGGTGAAACGGCTCGGCCCGATCCAAATGCTGGACCGCCGCCGAGCCCAGGACATCACCCGGAAAGCCCTGGAAGACATGGGAATCGAGATCCGAGACCTGGAACAGCCGGTCGGCACCCTCTCCGGCGGCCAGCGTCAATGTGTGGCCATCGCCCGCGCGGTGTACTACGGCGCGAAGGTGCTCATCCTCGACGAACCGACCGCCGCACTGGGTGTCAAACAGGCGGGCATCGTGCTCCGCTATGTCGTACAGGCCCGCGACCGCGGCCTGGGCGTCGTACTCATCACGCATAACCCGCACCACGCCTACCCGGTCGGCGACCGCTTCCTGCTGCTGCAGCGCGGCGGCCAACTCGGCTCCTACGAGAAGTCCGAGATCGACCTCAACGAACTGACCCGTCAGATGTCCGGCGGCGCGGAACTCGAAGCCCTGCAACACGAATTGCAGCGAGTGGTGACGCCGTGACCGAACCGGAGGTGCTGACCATCGGCCGCGTCGGGGTGGACCTGTACCCGGAGCAGAGCGGGGTGCCGCTGGCGGAGGTCTCGACCTTCGCCAAATTCCTCGGCGGCACCGCGACCAATGTCGCGGTGGCGGCGGCCCGGCTCGGCCGCCGCACGGCACTGCTCACCAAGGTCGGACCCGACAGTTTCGGCGACTTCGTCCGCACCGCGCTGACGGACTTCGGCGTCGAGAACCGCTATGTCGGCACCGCGCCGAATCTCCAGACGCCCGTGGTGTTCTGCGAACTCAACCCACCCGCCGATCCGCCGCTGGTGTTCTATCGCGCGCCCATCGCCCCGGACCTGACCCTCACCCACGATGAGATCCCCTGGGAGATAGTCGATTCCGTACCCCTGCTGTGGGTCACCGGTACCGGGGTGAGCGCCGAACCCGGCCGCACCACCCAGCGCGCCATCCTGGAGCGGCGCGACCGGCGCGGCCATACCGTGCTGGACCTGGACTACCGCCCCATGTTCTGGCCCGATGTCGAGACCGCGCGCGCCGAGATCGGCTGGATGGTCGATCACGTGAATGTGGTGGTGGGCAATAGAACCGAGGTCGAGGTGGCCGTCGGCACCGCCGATCCCGACAAGGCCGCCGACCGCCTGCTCGCCCGCGGCGTCCGTCTCGCGGTGATCAAACGCGGCGCCGAGGGCGTACTCGTGGCCACCGCGACCGAACGCTGGACCGTCCCACCCTGTCGCGTCGAGGTGGTGTGCGGACTGGGCGCGGGCGACGGCTTCGGCGGCGCGCTCATCCACGGCCTGCTGGCCGGCTGGGATCCACACCGCCTGGGTACCTTCGCCAATGCGGCCGGGGCGCTGGTCGCCTCCCGCCTGGCCTGCGCCGACGCCATGCCGACCGAGGCCGAGATCGAGGAGTTGCTGTGCACCTGACCGATGACCGCTGGTACCGCCTGCTGCGGGCCCGAGCGACCGAACCCGAGGCGGTGCGGCGCGCCTATGCCGATCGCATCCGGCGGCCGAACCTGCTGTCGGACAAGGGAACCCTGTTCCTGGTCGCCGCCGATCATCCCGCGCGCGGTGCGCTCGGCGTGGGTGGTGACAGTACCGCCATGGCCGGTCGCCGCACCCTGCTGGAGCGACTGCTGATCGCCCTGGACAATCCGGCCGTGGACGGTGTGCTCGGCTCCCCGGACATTGTCGAGGAGTTGCTGCTCCTGGATGCCGTGCACGACAAGATCGTCATCGGCTCCATGAACCGCGGTGGGCTGGCGGGAGCCGATTGGGAGATCGACGACCGCTTCACAGGGTACGACGCGGAGTCACTGGTGAAGTACCGCCTCGACGGCGGAAAGATGCTGCTGCGCATGGTCGATTCGGATCCGGGCACCATTCCCACCCTCGAAGCCTGTGCGCGAGCGGTCTCCGAACTCGCCGAGCACGGACTCATGGCCATGGTGGAGCCGCTGCCGTACGGTCGCGATCCCTCCGGCGCGCTGATCATGCATCGCGATGCCGCGTCACTGCAGCGGGCGATAACGATCGCCTCCGGTCTCGGCGTCACCTCGGCCTACACCTGGTTGAAGATCCCCGCCCCGCAGGAGATCTCGGCCCTGGACGCCACCACCCTGCCGGTACTCGTCCTCGGCGGAGCCCCATCGGGCGATCCCGCCGCCGACCTCGCCTCCTGGGGTGCGGCGCTCAATCACGATGTGGTGCGCGGCCTGGTGGTCGGGCGCAGCCTGCTGTACCCGCCCGACGGTGATGTGGCGGGCGCGGTCGATGCCGCCGCCCGAGTCCTGGCGGCCGCATCATGAGCAAACTGCATCGTCCGGCCGGAAGCCTCGGCGCCGGTGACGATCCGGTGCTGCTCACCCCCGACGACGCGGGCTGGACCTACACCGGTCTGCGGGTACTCCGGCTGGCCCCGGGCGAATCCCGCACCGTGCACACCGGCGAATTCGAGGCGTTCGTGCTACCCCTCGCCGGATCCTGCACCGTCCGCGTCGACGGCCTCACCTTCGAACTCCGAGGCCGCGAAACGGTTTTCACCCGCGTCACCGATTTCGCCTACATCCCGCGCGATGCCGAGGTCGAGCTCGCCACGGTGCACGGTCTCGAAGTCGCCCTGCCCATGGCCCGCTGCACGCGCCGCCTCGAGCCGAAATACGGCCCGGCCGAACAGGTCCCGGTGGAGGTGCGCGGCGCGGGCCGGGCAACCCGCCAGGTGACCGGCTTCGGCGTCCCCGGAGTTTGGGAGCACGCGGACAAACTCAATGCCTGCGAACTCATCACCCCCGACGGCAACTGGTCCTCCTACCCGCCGCACAAGCATGACGAGGCGAGCGACTGCGAGGTCGTCAATGAGGAGATCTACTACTTCCGCATTGCCGATCGCGACGGAATCACCCCGTCCGCAACGGGTTTCGGCATGCACCGCACCTACACCGCAGACGGCTCGCTCGACGAGAACGTGGCGGTTCACGACGGTGATGTCTTCCTGGTCCCGCACGGCTACCACGGCCCGTGCATAGCCGCCCCCGGTTATCCCATGTACTACCTCAATGTTCTGGCCGGTCCCGGCCCCGAGCGGTCCATGGCCTTCTGTGACGATCCCGCGCACGCCTGGGTTCGATCGCGGTGGGCCGATGAGCCTTCGGACCCGCGCTGCCCGGTCACCTCGCACGAAGGACGCCGCGTATGAGACTCACGACCGCGCAAGCCCTGGTGGCCTGGCTGGTCGCCCAGCGCTCCGAACTGCTCGACGGCACCGAAGTGCCGCTGTTCCCAAGCGTTTTCGCCATCTTCGGGCACGGCAATGTACTGGGCTTGGGTACCGCGCTGCAGGAGCGGCGCGAGGAGATTCCGGTGTGGCGCGGGCATACCGAACAGGGCATGGCCCTGGCCGCCGTCGGATTGGCCAAGGCCACCCATCGCCGTCAGGTCGGCATCGCCACCTCGTCCATCGGACCCGGCGCGCTCAACATGGTGACCGCGGCCGGTGTGGCACATGCCAATCGGTTACCGCTGCTCCTACTGCCCGGTGACACCTTCACCAGTCGCGCACCCGATCCGGTGCTCCAGCAGGTCGAGCATTTCGGCGATCCGACCGTCACCGTGAATGATGCCTTCCGCCCGGTGAGCCGGTACTTCGACCGCATCACCCGCCCCGAACAGTTGATCGCCACCCTGCCGCAGGTAGCGCGGGTGCTCACCGATCCGGCGGAGGCGGGTCCGGTGACACTCGCTCTGCCGCAGGACATTCAGGTTGAGACCTACGATTTTCCGGACGCACTCTTCGAACCGGTCGTGCACCGCATCGCACGCCCCCGGCCCGATCGTCGCACAATCGCCGAGGCGGCGGCGAAACTGCGGAGCGCGCAACGCCCGCTACTGGTCCTCGGTGGTGGGGTCCGCTACTCCGGGGCGGGCGCGCAGGCGCAGGAATTCGCTGAGCGGCACGGTATTCCGATCACCGAGACCACCGCCGGACGCACCCTGATCGCGCACAACCATCACCTCTATGCCGGACCCCTCGGCGTCACCGGCGCGGCCTCGGCCAATGCCCTTGCGGCAGAGGCGGATGTCGTCCTCGCCATCGGCACCCGTCTGCAGGACTTCACCACCGCCTCCTGGACCGTCTTCGCCGAGGATGTCCGACTCATCCATATCAATGCCGCACGGTTCGACGCCGTCAAACACGGTGCGCTCGCCGTGGTCGCCGACGCCGATGCCGCGCTCGCCGATCTCGCCACCGAAATAGGGGAGTGGCAGGTGGATCCCGCCTGGATCGCCCGCGCCCGCGCGGTCCGCACCGAATGGGACGCGCATATCGACAAACTCCGCGCCCCGAGCCTCGGCGCACCCACCTACGCCCAGATCGTGGGCATGGTCAATGAGGTGAGCGGACCCGACGACTACGTCATGACCGCCTCGGGCGGCCTGCCCGGCGAACTCATCGGCGGCTGGCGCGCCACCGGCGGCGCACCCACGATGGATGTCGAATACGGCTTCTCCTGTATGGGATACGAGCTCTCCGGAGCCTGGGGTGCGGCCATCGCCCATCGCGGCCTGGTCACCACCATGCTCGGCGACGGCTCGTATCTGATGCTCAATTCCGAGCTCTTCTCCGCGGCCTTCGCCGGACACCCGCTCGTGGCCGTGGTCTGCGATAACGACGGGTACGCCGTGATCGCGCGGCTGCAAGAAGGCCAGGGAGCGCAGCCGTTCAACAACTTCTACGCCGACTGCCGCAGCAATCACGATATGCCGCCGCGCGTCGACTTCGCCGCGCACGCGCGTTCGCTCGGCTGCGCGGTGTTCACCTCCGGCGAACCCTCGGAGTTCCGCGGCACCTACGCGCGCGCCCGCGCCATCGCCGTCGCCGAGCAGCGCCCCACCGTGATCGTGGTGCACACCCGACCGTCCTCCTGGACCGAATCCGGGGCCTGGTGGGAAGTCGGTGTGCCACAGCACCTCTCGGGTCGAACCTCCTATGAACAGGAGAAACCGCGACAACTGCGCTACACCCGCGGCGATTGATAGTGGCGCGCGTCCGGCACACCCGAGGAATCCGGGCATACCGGCACTCGGGTGACCCGGGCGGGCAATCTATGGCAGACTCGGCGCAAACGCGCAGGGCGGTCGCACGGAGATCGCACGCGCACGGTGATGTGGGAGTTTGAAGGTCGCAATGGATCTCAGCGCCATTGAGCGCCAGGTGGCTTCGGATAGAGCGGCCGCCCGGGACCGTTCGCCCGAAGCCGAGTTGGCCCTCGCCACCACACTGTGTGAATTCGCCCGCGGTCTGATCGCCACCAAAACCGATCCCGCGGAGCGTGATCGGTCGGCCTCGGCCCTGGAACCCGCGCAAGAGGCGGTGCTGCTGCGGCTGCGCTGGCTCACCGCCGGACATGTGAACGCGATCTTCGCTGGCGAGGTTCAGGACGCGCTGCGCCTGTTCGAAGAAGCCGCGCGCACCATCGGGCATCGCGAACTGGCCACCTCCACCATTCGCAATGCGTGCAATGCCTACCGCCAGGTGGCGCACAACTATCCGAACGCCGCGGCCGTCTGCGCCGACGCGCTCGCCAAATGCGGGGTGTGGCTGCTGCGCCTGGACCCGAATGCCGCGGTCGCCGCCAGCCTGGACGCGGTCACCATTCGCGCCCAGCTGTTCGCCGCCGATCCGGATCAGGCCGCGCGCTATCTGTCGAGCCTCAATACCCTGCTGCGCACCCTCATGGTCGGGCGGCAGCGCAAACCCGCGATCGCCATGTACCGCGAACGCTATGCCCAGGTCACCTCGCCCGCCATGGCTCAGCGACTACGCGAGATCAAGGTCGAGGACATCGGCTTCACCAGTAAGACGGTCACCGCGCTGCGCAAACTGGAGTGCGCCACCCTCGAGCGCGCCGGATATCTGACCCAGCAGCAGATCCTGTACCAAACCTCCGGTGATCTGGCGACCATCGAAGAGGTCAACTGGCAGCTGGCCCTGGTCGGGCTGAAACCGCTCGCCGCCGGAGCCATGCCGGATCAGCCCTCCAAGCCCATGGAGATCAGCACCTCCTTCGGTGCGCTCGGCGTGCGCTGCTCCTCCCGCAATGCCGTCACCCTGGTTCGCGCCGCCCTGATGGCCGCCTATATCGCCGACGGCGCGCAGGTCGTGCCCAGCACCGCCTACCAGGGCGTCGCCGAAAAGCATTGGAGCACACCGGAGCCCGAGGCCAATCGCGCCGAACGCCTCGGTGAGGATGTCGTCCTGATCGAAAAGGTCTCCGAGCACTGGGTTTCGGTGAAGAGCCTGAACTGGGAGATCGCCCCCGTCGGCAAACACCCACTGGCGCTGCGCCTTTCCCAGGAATGGCCGGTGGTCAGCGTCACCACCACCGAGAACATGTCCTACGAACTGTGCTGGTATGAAGGCGGTTCCGCCATCCAGTACGCCGCCCTCGGCCTCCCGGCGGGGCAGATCCCGCTGGAAAAGCCGCTCGCCCCATTGGATTTCAAAGCACTCGCCGAATACGGCGCGGACTATGCCTCGGAAACTCAGGTGCGCGCGGCCTTCGGAAACACCACGATGTTCACCAAGCTAACGAGTTTGCCCGGTAGCGGTATCCGCCAGGCGGCCGAGGCGGGCCCGCTCGCCGAGCACGGTTCGAACATTCTCTACTTCGGTACGGAAGAGCAGCGGCCTGCGTAGCGGTTCGTCGATTCGTGACACCTGATTTCGTCAGGTCGGGGTAACCCGCCGGGTACGTCCAAAATAGATGTTCCGACTAACCGCCGGCACGCGTGCGGGACTGTCAACGGCACTCAGCCGTGCGCAAATGTCGCGGAGTGGCGGAAAGAGCGATGGCGGTCACTCATGACGTCTACCCTTTGATCACCGCGGCAGTTCGTGGCGCATCACAAAGGGTCTTCCGGTGACACGAAATGCCGTGGTCAGAAAGGCATCTCGATCATGAGTTCCACTCCGACCGCCATACCGCCCGCACCCGGTCCGGCAGCGCCCACGCTGCTCACCGGGTTGTGGCAACGCAAGATTCCGCACTATCCCGACAACCGCACGCGGACCTGGTATTTGTTCCTGGTGGTGATCGTCTCGGTCGCCCTGTATTACCAGCTGTTCGTCTCCGGCGCGGTGGGCAATGAGCTCATCGCCTACTTCCACCTGTCGTTCCGGTACTTCGTCGGAATCTTCATCGCGGGTGCGGCCTTCGGTGCCGTGGCCTCGGTGGTGGCCGGGTTGATGGATCGGTGGGGGCGGGCCAATATCGTCGCCTACGGCACGGTGATCTGCTCGGTGCTCACGTTGGTGGCGGTCCCCGCCACCACCACCAAAGAGGCGTACCTGATCGTCTACTGCGTGATCGGCATCGTGGAGGGCGCGGTCCTGGTGGCAACACCGGCGCTGGTACGCGACTTCTCGCCGCAGTTGGGGCGCGCCTCGGCCATGGGCTTCTGGACCCTCGGACCGGTGCTCGGCGCACTGGTGACCACCGAGATCTCCACCCATACGCTGTCCGCGCATCCGGACTGGCAGTTCCACTACCGGCTGTGTGGCGCGATCTGCGTGGTCATCTCGATCCTGGGCGTCGTCGGGCTGCGTGAGCTGAGTCCGGCGCTGCGCGATCAGATCATGGTGTCGATGCGCGATAAGGCGCTCATCGAGGCGCGCGCCCGCGGTATGGACGTCGATAAAGTCGAGCGCAACCAGTGGAAAGAT
This sequence comes from Nocardia sp. NBC_01503, assembly GCF_036327755.1. Lineage (NCBI taxonomy): Bacteria > Bacillati > Actinomycetota > Actinomycetes > Mycobacteriales > Nocardiaceae > Nocardia > Nocardia sp. NBC_01503. The sequence goes on along the minus strand of NZ_CP109596.1, from coordinate 7,498,485 downwards.
ATGCTGCGCTTCAACATTATCGGCTCGGCCTTCGCCATCTCGATATTCCTGGCGTTCTTCTACACCATTGTCTCGTTCCTGCCGGTGTATATGGCGACCAACTTCGGATTCACCGCACAGCAGGCCAATGCCATGGGCAACTGGTATTGGATCGCCAATGCGCTGTCGCTCGTGCTCACCGGCATAGTCTCGGACTATCTGAAGGTCCGAAAACCTTTCATGCTCTTCGGTGCGATCATCAGCATCATCGGCGTCTTCGTTTTCCTGGGCTATACCGATAAACCAGGGACCGACTACTACACCTTCGCCCTGGTGCTGAGCCTCATCGCGGTCGGCAGTGGTATCTGCTATGCCACTTGGATGGCCTGCTACACCGAGACCGTGGAGAACCGGAATCCGGCGGCCACCGTCGAGGGGCTCGCGGTCTGGGGTGGCATTCTGCGCACCGTGGTCACCTTCGTGCTGCTCGGACTGCTCTTCGTGGTGACCGCGGCGGGCACACTGGTGAATTACGGTCCACGGCTGCAAGAGATTTCGGCCAAATACCACAATGAACTCGCCACCATTCAGAAGGTCGGCGCGGACACCATGGGCACGCTGGGAGCCAATCCGAACGATACGGCCGCCCAGGTCACCGCACTGGTGAAATTGACCGGCGCCTCGGCCGCCGATGTGCAGACCACCCTCGCGCTCAATGCGAAGTTCCCCCAGGAGTTGGCGACACTGCAGGCCATCGACACCGCGGTGCTCACCAAGATGATGTTGAATCCGGCCGATCAGGCGAGTGCCGCCACCGCGGTGAGTCAGGTCGCGCAGAAGTTCAATATTCCGCCGGATCAGGCCATCGCGCGGATTCAAGCGGCGCAGAAGGTTCCGGTCAATGAGCTGGCCGTCGCCTCACAGGTGGGTCCGCAATTGACCGCGGCGAGTAACGATCTCAAGGCGGTCGGCAATATCCCGGCCGATGATCAGAAGTTCCTGGCCGATCACGCCACCGAGGCCCAGCAGGCCGCCGTCGACTCGCCGAAGCAGTGGCGGACCTGGTGGTGGATCTGCCTGGTCGCGCAGATCGCGTTCGTGCCGTTCGTCTTCTTCATGTCCGGTTTCTGGAGCCCGAAGAAGGCCGCCGAGGCCGCTGCCGCACACGATGAGGCGGTGGAACGCGAGATGGAGGCACTGTCACTGCGGTGATAATGCTGCTCATCCAGTACAGTTATTGAAGTGCAATCGAACTCCGTGGCCGCCACCTTCGACCTGCTCGGCGACCGTCTGACGCTCACCATTCTGCGTCTGGCCTTCGTCGAGCACGCTCGGCGGTTCAATCACTGGAGCGAGAAGACCGGGGCGCCGCCGGCCGTGTTGACCGCACGGCTGGCGGCGCTCGTCGATGCCGGGGTGCTCGAGCGCGATCGCGGCGAATACCGGCTCACCAAGCTGGGATTGGACACCTGGGAGATCCTGGTCTGCGTCTGGTCCTGGCAACGGGAGTGGACAGCGGAATGGTCGGTGCTGCCCGAGTTCGTCCATCTCGACTGTGGGCATCGCGGGCCGCCGGTGCTCATGTGCCGGGGGTGCGGGCGGACCGTGACCCCGCATGACACCGATGTGGAGTTGGATCGGGATGCGCTGTGGCACATCACCTCCGGTCGGCGCCGCTCGGCACGCTCGACCACTCCCGCGCGGGTCGACGCTCGTTTCGACGAAATCATGGAGGCCATCGGCGACCGCTGGAGCGCCGCGGTCACCGGGCTGGCGCTGGCGGGTGTGCGCCGCTTCTCGGAATTCCGTGCGGCACTGCATATGTCGCCCACCACGCTGACCGAGCGGCTGACCCGGCTGGTCGAGGCGGGCATCCTGCACCGGCCCGAAACCGATGCGCGCGAATACCGGCTGACCCCCCGTGGCCGAGCTCTGTTCGGGGTCTTCGCCTTCCTGCTCGCGTGGTCGAATCACGCGCATCCGCTGAATCCGGAACCCGGTCTGCGGATTCATCATCGGGAGTGCGGTGCGGTACTGCTTCCGGCGCTGCGCTGCCGCGGTTGCGATGCCGAGTTGGGCCGCACCGATGTGCGGTTCGAGTCTTGACAGCCTCTGCTGAGACGCGTATCACTTCATTAACTGTAGTGAACTTCGCCGGGCTCTCGCGGTCCGGCCGCTGGAGGCGTAGCTCATGCCGCTCAATGAAGAACTCATCGCACCCGCCGCCGAGGCGCTGACCAATCCGTACCTGGAGGGTCCGTACGCGCCGCAGGGTGCCGAGATCACCGCCACCGACCTCACGGTGCTCGCCGGTGAACTGCCCGTGGACCTGGACGGGGTATATGTCCGCAATGGACCCAATCCGCAGTTCGCGCCGCTGGGGCGGTACCACTGGTTCGACGGCGACGGCATGCTGCACGCGGTGCACTTCGAGAACGGGCGGGCCACCTACCGCAATCGATACATTCGCACCGCCGAGTTCGAGGCCGAGCGGGCGGCGGGGACCGCGCTGTGGCGCGGGGTGATCGAGCCCTGGGACGGCAATCCCGCCGGGGACCGCCGCGAGCGCAACTCGGCCAATACCGATGTGATCTATCACCATGGCAATCTGCTCGCGCTCTGGTACCGCGCGGGTAAGCCGTACGCCATCGATCCGGTCAGCCTGGAGACGCACGGGGTCGACGACTTCAATGGCACACTGCCGGGTGAGGTTTCGGCGCATGCCAAGGTCGATGAGCGCACCGAGGAGTTCCTGTTCTTCGACTACGGCATCAATGCGCCGTACCTGCGCTACGGCGTCGCCGACCCGACCGGCAAGGTCACCCATTTCACCGGGGTGGAGCTACCCGGGCCGCGGCTGCCACACGATATGGCGATCACCGAGAACTACTCCATTCTGATGGATCTGCCGCTCTACAACGATCCGCGTGCGGCGGCCGCCGGTCGATTCAAGATCTTCTTCGACCGGAACCTGCCCAGCCGATTCGCGGTATTGCCGCGCTATGGCGTTGGGGCGGAGGCGAAGTGGTTCGAGGCCGATCCCGGCTACATCTACCACACCGTCAACTCCTGGGAAGAGGGCGAGGAGATCGTCCTGATCGTCTGCCGCGTCACCGAACCCAGCCCGGTGTCCGACCGCGCCCATCCGCTGGCGCAGCTGCTCGCGTATCTGCGTCCGGAAGCCAAACTGCACAAGTACCGCTTCAATCTGCGGACCGGCGTCACCACCGAAACGCCGATGGACGATGTGAACACCGAATTCCCCGCCATCGATCAGAGCATCACCGGCCAACGCGGCCGATACTCGTACCAGATGCGCCTGTCGGTGGATCGCACCATGATCTTCGACGCCGTGATCAAATACGACTTGCTCACCGGCACAAAGGAAACCGCGCCCTTCGGTGACGGCATGCTCGGTAGTGAACTGACCGTGGTCCCGCGCCCCGGCGGCAGTGGCGAGGACGACGCCTACCTGACCATGTTCGCGCACAACAACCACACCGGCCTCGCCGAAGTCTGGATCTACCACGCCGCGGATATCACCCGTGGCCCGATCTGCCGCCTGGGCATCCCCACCCGAGTCCCCCTCGGCTTCCACGCCACCTGGGTCAGCGGCGAACGTATGCGTGCGGCCGCCCGGCCGATCGCCTGAAAAGGACTGCGCCCGTGCCCAACCCGCACCTCAGCGTCAGCCTCCCGTACTGGCAGGACCGCGACCCCCTCGACGCCCTGCTGGTAGCCGAAGCCGCCGACAAACTCGGCTACGACCGCCTCTGGCTCGGCGAGATGGCAACCTTCGACGCCTTCGCCCTGGCCACCGCGGTAAGCCAAGCGCCGGGGAATATCCCGCTCTGTATCGGGCCGCTCGCGGTAGCGGTCCGGACGCCCGCCAATATCGCCATGGGTGCGGCCAGCGTGGCCGCCCTCACCGGTCGCCGGGTCGACGTGGCACTGGGCACCTCGAGCACGGTGGTGGTGCGCGATTGGCACGGCCGCGAACGGACCGCCTCCGCGCAGCATTTGGAAGAATCCGCACAGATCGTGCGAGGTCTCCTCGAAGGAAGAAAGGTGGAGTACGACGGCGCGGTAGAAAACATCCGAGGCTATCGGCTGCGTCTGCCCGCTCCGGGTTTCGAACTCGTGGTGGCGGCGTTCGGCGAGCGGGCGCTGGCGGCGGCGGCACGGTCGGCGGATCGCGTGGTCCTCAATCTGGTCACCCCCGCGCAGGTTGTTCGATGCGTCGAGGCGATCCGGCGATACGCGGCAGAGGCGGACCGCCCACCTCCCGCGACATCGGTCTGGGTGACGGCGGCCGCCGATCCCACCCCCGAGATGCTCCTCACCCTCCGGCGCGGGGTGGTCGGGTACCTCCGCGCACCCGGCTACGACGCCATGTTCGACGAAGCGGGCTTCGGCGATGTGGTGCGGTTGGCCCACAGCGGTGCGCACCCGCGTGACGTGCTGGCGGCCATCACCGACGAATTGCCTTCGGCGGTAGGCATGCTGGGTGACGCGGCCACGCTGACGGATCGGCTCGCCGCCTACCGCGAGGCCGGTGCGGATGAGGTGGTCATCGTCCCGGTGACCTCGGCGGCCGACCTTGCCGGTCATCACACGCTCGAGATGATTGCGGGGATCGGTCGTGGGTGAAGCGCTGATCTATGACGCGGTGCGACTGCCCCGCGGGCGGGTACGGCGAACCGGCGGGACGCTGGCCGAACTGCCGCCGTATGAGCTGTTCGGACAATTGCTTTCGGCATTGGTGGGGCGTGGTTGCCCGGCGGATGCCGTCGACGATGTTCTTGTCGGGGTGAGTACCGCAGTGGGGGAGCAGGGTGGAGATATCGCCCGGGCCGCGGCGCTGTGGGCGGGATGGCCGGATTCGGTTCCGGGCGGAGTGGTTTCGCGGTTGTGCTGCTCCGGACTGGACGCGGTGCAGAGCGGTGCGGCTCGGGTCGCCGCCGGGTACGCGGACATTGTCGTCGCCGGCGGAGCGGAATCGATGTCGCGGGTGCCGATGCTCTCGGATCGGCCCGCTATCGCCTTCGACAATGATTTGGGCGAGCGGAGTGGGTTCGTCACCATCGGTGTGTCGGCGGATCTGACTGCCGCCGCGTATGGGATTACTCGCCCCGAGCTGGACGCCTATGCGGTGCAGTCGCACGGAAGGGCGGCTGCGGCAGCGGTTTCCGGGGCGCTGATCCCGGCCCGCAAGGGCGGCACCGTGCTCTTGGCCGCCGATGAAGGCGCACGGCCGGAGGCTTCCGTCGACGGTTTCGCCGAGCTGCCGGCGCTCTTCGGTGACGACCCGTCCTGGGAGCGGGTGGCTCGCCGACTACCGGACTCGCCGCGACCAGCGCGGGGGCTGCACACGATCGCCACCGCGCCGCAGCTCGCCGATGGAGCGTCGGCGGTACTGCTCGGAGGCGTCGGGGCGGCGGACACGTTGGGGCGAAAACCGTTGGCCGCCATCGTGGGAACGGCTCAGACCGCAGTGCGTTCGCCGCTGCTCACCGCTCCCGTGACGGCAGCCCGAACGGCTCTGCGCCGCGCCGGCATCACGGCAGCCGACCTCGATGTGGTCGAGGTGAACGAATCCTTCGCTGTCACACCGCTATTGCTGACCCGCGAACTCGGTCTGGACCCCGAGCGCGTCAACCCCTCGGGTGGTGCGCTCGCGGTAGGGCATCCACTGGGCGCCACCGGCGGCATCCTCATCGCGCAGGCCCTCGACGCCCTGTCCCGGTGTGACGGCGAGTATGCGCTGGTGACCATCCCGGCCGCGCTCGGCTTGGGCTCCGCCCTCGTACTGCGTCGCCTGTCATGAGCAAGAACTTCGAGTACTAGGGAACTTCATGGCCGAATTACCCACCTCCGCAGCACTTTCCAGTTCCAGACGGGCTACCACGACCAGGCATCCGGTGCGCCCCTGTCACCCGGAGGGGACCGTACGCGAGTACCTCGAGCGCGGCTGGTGGGAGGACGAGACCATCCCCGCCCTCTTCCGCCGCCGCGTGACCGAGACGCCGGACGCACCCGCGCTGACCGACCCGGCGAACCTCGAGGCGCTCACCGGCGCGATACCCCGCACACTCACCTGGCAGGGCCTCGACGATCATGTAATCGACATCGCGGCAGTGCTTTTCGCCCAGGGCATCAGGCAGGGCGACACCGTCGCCGTACTGCTGCCGAATACGATCGCGCTCACCGCGACCTATCTGGCGCTGTGGCGGCTGGGTGCGGTCGCGACACCCATGCCCGCCTCGTATCGGCGACATGAGATCTCCGGAATCGTCGCGGCCACCGAGGCGGACGCCATCATCACCGCCGGTGCGCTCGCGGAGAGGGCACTCGCGCAGGAAGCCCTGGCTGTGGCCGACGGCCGTGCCATCGTCTTCGCCTTCGGCCCCGAGATCCCGGATAAGGCTGTCGCACTGGGTGATCCGGCCGATTCACAGTCGCGTAGCCGCGTGCGCGACTACGAACCAGCCCTGCGGGTGACCGTCAATGATCGCATCACCGTCTGCTGGACCAGTGGCACCGAAGCCGCTCCCAAGGGCATCCCGCGCTGCCACGGTGACTGGCTTGCCGTAGCGCGTAGCGTGCAAGACGGCCTCGGCATCACCCCGGAGTCGGTGGTGCTCAACCCATTTCCCATGGTGAACATGGCCGGATTCGCCGGAGCGTTCCTGCCCTGGCTGCTGGCGGGCGGTCACCTGGTGCAACATCACCCCTTGGATCTCCCGGTGTTCTTCCGTCAGATCGCGGAACATCGCGTGACGCACACCAGCATGCCGCCCGCACTGCTGACCATGCTGTTGCGGAACGAACCGCTGCGCGCGCAGGCCGACCTGTCCTCGCTGTGGACCGTCGGTTCCGGCGGCGCACCTCTGCCACCGCCGGTCGTCCGTCGCTGGCAGGAGGAGCTGGGCATTGACGTCCTCAACTTCTTCGGTTCCAACGAGGGTGTGAGCCTGCTCGGCGCACCCGCCGACATTCCGGATCCGACTGTGCGAGCGCAGCATCTACCGCACTACGGTGCAGCGGGTGTGGAATGGTCGACCAGGCTGGCGGCACGCACCGCGGTGAAGCTGGTCGACGTCGTCACCGGCGAGACCGTCACCGAACTGGGCGGCAGAGGTGAACTGCGCCTGCGCGGTCCGGCGGTATTCGGCGGATACCTCCCGGGCACCGCCACTACAGAACCCTTCGATGAGGAGGGATTCCTCTGTAGCGGAGACGTTTTCGAACTCTGCGGTGCAGACGGCCGATACCTGCGCTTCGTCGACCGCGTGAAGGAGATAATCATCCGCGGCGGCATGAATATCGCACCCGCGGAGATAGAAGGACTGCTGTCCGATCATCCGGCGGTCGCCGACGTGGCGATAGTCGGCTATCCGGACGAGATCCTCGGCGAAAAGTGCTGTGCCTTCATCGTTCTCGCGCCCGGAGCGACGATCACACTGGACGATCTGGTCGAACACCTGCGCGCCCGCGAGGTCGCCTCCTTCAAACTGCCCGAGCGCCTGGAGATCGTCGAATCCCTGCCGCGCAACCCGGTCGGCAAACTCCTCCGTCGCGAACTCCGCGACCAAGTCTGAACCAGCACAACACGATCAGGAGCCTCTCGTGTCCGTCCACATCCTCGGTGGCAGCCAAACCGACTTCGCCGTCAACTGGCATCGCGCCGGACTCGGCTTCGACGCACTCGTTCAGACGGTGACCGAACAGACCCTGGCGGCGACCGAGATCAACCCCGCCGATATCGGAGTGATCCACGTAGGCAACGCCTTCGGCCAACTCTTCACCGGCCAGGGCCACCTCGGTGGTATGCCCGCCACCGTCCTCCCGGAGCTCTGGGGCATTCCCGCCAGTCGCCACGAAGCCGCCTGCGCCTCCGGCAGTATGGCGATCCTCGCCGCCATGGCCGACCTCGAATCCGGGCGCTACGACTGCGCCCTGGTGATAGGCGCCGAACTGGAGAAGACCGTCCCCGGCAACCAAGCCGCCGCGTACATGGGCGCCGCCGCCTGGGCAGGCCACGAAGCACAGGACACAGACCTGGTGTGGCCCACCATGTTCGCCGCCGTAGCGCAGGAGTACGACCGCCGCTACGGCCTCGACCCCACCCACCTGCACGCCATCAGCGAACTGAATATCGCCAACGCCCGCCTGAACCCACTCGCACAGACCCGCGAATGGTCCTACACGCCGGAGAGTTTCACCACCGACGACACCGCCAACCCGCCGGTAGCGGGGCCACTCCGCCGGCAGGACTGCAGCCAGATGACCGACGGCGCGGCCGCGGTGATCCTGGTCTCCGATCGATTCCTGGAGCAGCACAGGAACTTCCGCACCAAACACGCGGTGATCACCGGGTGGGGACACCGGACGGCAGGACTGCCCCTGGACCAGAAGTTCGCCGCCTCGGCAGCCGAACCGTACGTCTTCCCGCACGTGCGGCAGACAATGCGGGATGCGCTGACCCGGGCGGCTCTCACCGATATCACCGAGGTGGATGCGGTGGAGGTGCACGACTGCTTCTCGATGTCCGAGTACATGGCCATCGACCACCTGGGCATCACCCCGCCCGGGGAGAGCTGGAAAGCCATTGAGTCCGGCGAGATCAGCCGCTCGGGAACCCTGCCCGTCAATCCGGGAGGTGGGCTGATCGGTATCGGCCATCCTGTCGGAGCGACCGGGACCCGCATGCTGCTCGATGCCTACAAACAGGTCACAGAGCAGGCCGGTGGCTACCAGGTTGATGGCGCTCGACGGGTTGCGACGCTGAACATCGGCGGGAGCACTACGACCTCCGCTGGGTTCATTGTCGAAACATGGGGTGTCTAGCCATAACCCGAAAAGACAAGAACCCGAAAAGACAAGAGACGCCTGGACAAGAAGGGCCAAAGGCCCAAGAGACAAAGACCCGCGTACACAGGTTCGGACGCGACAGCACGTTTGAGGACCCCGCAACACCTACACAAGCCGATGCGTTGAGGGCTCTTGGTTTTGGGTCTTCGCTCGAGATCGGGACCACAGCCATCCAGCCCGGCTGGGTGGTGAGAGTGCGGCTCCGGAAAGGGGAGCTAAAGCCGGGTACGGCACGCGACGCCACCAGCACTGCCGCGCTTGTTTTGCGTGTCCTCCCGAACCCCGCTGGGACCGTGAGGTTCTACTGGTTCCCTGCTACGTAGGCCCCTGGTAGTAGCCCGCTGGTCTTTCGACGGACCACGGCCCGAGTGGCAGCCCAGGCGGTGAAAGGCCTACGGGCGCAGAACAAACGCCTGTAGCACCGGCGGGTGGGTTCCCTGTCGGTGGTACAGGCTGCTCAGCGTCGCTATCGCCGGGTGTGGGAGGTGTTGCGGGTGTTGAGCCATTCCTCGAGCCGTGCCCGCTCGCGTTCGTCACGGGCGTGGATACGGGCCAGGGTCGCGGCCGTCAACTCTCCCGGATGGTGCCGGTGATTCACTTGGGGTGTGCCGGTGGGGTCGATGTGCGGGGGTGCGATCCACCCCGTGTGGCCGGGGTAGTCGGTGTCGGGGCCCATGACCACGGTTTTCCATCCGCCGGGGCCGTCGTGGACCAGGCCGTGGCAGGCATCGCACGCCAGTGTCAGGTTCTCGATATCGGTCGGTCCGCCCTTGACCCATTCGGTGATGTGATGCACCGCCGACAGCGAGGCGGGCGCGCTGCATCCCGGTCGGGTGCAGCCCTTCTCGGCGGCGATCAACGCCAGCCGTTGGGCTCCGGTGGCCAGGCGCTCGTTCTCACCCAGGTGCAGGGGCAGGTCGGAGACGCTGAAACCGGATGCGGGACTGGCCGATACGGCACCGACCGCGGCAGGCGTCGCACCACGAGTGGTGACCGGCGTCGCGCTACAGGCCGCGCCGGATGCGGCGCCGGTGGTGCGGGCCGCCTTTCCGCGAGACCCAGCGGAGGTGCGGCGGATGCGGGCCAGGTGGGTCGGGGCCCCGGCCTTGTCCAGCACCGCGACGAAAGTACTCGAATCAGTCGCGGTGGCAGCGAGTTTCAAGGCCTCGGACACCGACAGGGTGCCCCCGGTCGCGGTGGTCGCGATACCGGCACCACGCTCCACATCGGCCACCGACATACTCAACACCGCCGCGACCGGCAGACCACGATGGCTGCCGAGCATGGCCGGATCCACACCGAAACGCAGGAAACCCAGCAGCGCATCATGATTGCGTTGCGCGGCGGTGCGGCCATCACGCTTGGCCGCCGCCGCCAACACCCCACGGTCGGCGGCATCGGCGGTGCTACGAGGGCTGTCGGTGTCCTCGGGGTTACACACGCCCGGGCGCGCCCACTTGGCCAGCATCGGATCCAACACCGCACGCAACGCCGGAGTGATCTCCCCCGACACCGGGGACATCCCGTTCACCCGCTGATGCCCGATACTCAACCCACGCAAACGTTGACGATCACGCTCGGCGGCCAACTCCCCGTCCGGGTACACCCGGATCAGGATCTCGTTCCCCAACCGCGGCAGGGCATCGGGCAAACCCGCGCGCGCGTAGTCGGTCAGGATGCGTTCGGCGGTCTCCTTCCTCTCATCCGGGAGGGTGTCGGGGAGTTTGTGCAGCGCGGCCACGATGTGCCGGGTGTGATCAGCCGAGATCGCACCCGCACGCTGAGCCTCGGCAACCAAGGGCAGTATCGGGTCGAGTTCTCCGGTGGGAAACACCCGGGGCGACACCAGTTTCGCGGTGTTCCAGCGCCCGGTGGCCTCGGCATGGGACAGGCGCAGGGTTTGTTCCAGGAACTTGACCGGGGTCGACACACCCGCACGCGCGGCCAGGCAACGGACACCGGTCTCGACCGTGAAACGATGTTTGACGGCCTCCGTTTTGCGGATCGCTGTTTCGACCACCCGCATTACCTCGATGAATTCCTCATCGGAATGCGGCACCAAGGACGCGTCCAGGACAGAGTTCACCGCCGTGAGCAGCGCGGAAGCGCTGCTCACGAGTGCGGTGGTCCCTCCCGAATTCATGCCTTTATTCTACCGTGATAGAACAGGGCGGGAAAGGCTGATTCTATTGTGATACAAGAATATTCAGAAGGAATGGCCTTTCATTGCAGGGCGGAAAGCAAGTCCAATCTTTTCGAATCCCGAACCGCTCCACGGTCCGCGGAAGTGGCGAGCAACGCGTAACTCCGCAGCGCCACGGAGACTGCTCGCTCCCGCGCGATCGGACGATATCCTCCCGCTGCTTCCAGGTGACCGCGACGCTCATTCAGTTCGTCATCCTCGACATGCAATGTCATTGTCCGAGAGGGGATATCGATCGTGATCCGATCCCCGTCCTGGACGAGTGCGATCGCCCCGCCAGCTGCGGCCTCGGGTGAAACATGGCCGATCGAGAGGCCGGAGGAACCGCCGGAGAACCGCCCGTCGGTCACCACCGCGCATTTCCCGGCCAGACCCCGGCCCTTGAGATATGAAGTCGGGTAAAGCATCTCCTGCATTCCCGGCCCGCCGCGCGGTCCTTCGTAGCGGATCACCAGCACGTCTCCGGGCTGTAAGCGTCCGGAGAGGATCGCGTCGACGGCGTCTTCCTGAGATTCCGCGACGATGGCGGGGCCGGTGAACGTGTGCATGTGTTCGGCGACCCCGGCCGATTTCACCACCGCGCCATCGGGTGTGAGGTTCCCGCGCAGCACCGCCAGTCCGCCGTCGCGCGAATACGCGTGGGCGCGATCGCGAATGCAGCCCTCGGCGGCGTTCACGTCCAAGGAATTCCAGCGCTCGGATTGTGAGAAGGCGGTCGCGGAACGTTTTCCGCCGGGCGCGGCGTGGAACATCTCCATCGCCTCGGCGGATGCTTTGCCACCGCGCACATCCCATGCGCTCAACCATTCGTCGAGCGAATCCGAATGCACCGCCAGCACATCGCGATGCAGCAGTCCGGCGCGGTCGAGTTCGCCGAGGATGGCGGGGATGCCGCCCGCGCGATGCACGTCCTCCATGAGGTAGTCGCCATTCGGCGCGACCTTGCACAGGCACGGCACCTGAAGGGACATCTTCTCGATATCGGTCAGGCCGTAGTCGAGTCCGGCCTCTTGGGCGGCGGCCAGGAGATGCAACACCGTATTGGTCGAGCCGCCCATGGCCAGATCCAATGCCACCGCATTGTCGAATGCCTTGTGCGAGGCCAGGTTACGCGGCAGCACACGGTCGTCGTCCTCGTCGTAGTACCGCCGGGTCACCTCCATGACCGTGCGACCGGCGGCCTCGTACAGCGCACGCCGGGCGGTATGCGTCGCGAGCACCGTGCCGTTGCCGGGCAGTGCCAGTCCGAGCGCCTCGGTGAGGCAGTTCATCGAATTGGCGGTGAACATGCCCGCGCATGAACCGCAGGTGGGGCAGGCGTTCTCCTCGATGAGCGCCATATCCTCATCCGACACCAGCGGCGACACCGCCTCGGACATGGTGACGATCAGATCGAGTCGTGAGCGCACGGTGCCGTCGACCAGCACGGCTTTGCCGCCCTCCATCGGCCCGCCGGAGACGAAGACCGTCGGGATGTTCAGTCGCATCGCGGCCATGAGCATGCCGGGAGTTATCTTGTCGCAGTTCGAGATACACACCAGCGCGTCCGCGCAGTGCGCGTTCACCATGTATTCGATCGAGTCCGCGATCAGATCGCGCGAGGGTAGTGAGTACAGCATTCCGCCGTGGCCCATGGCGATGCCGTCGTCGACGGCGATGGTGTTGAACTCGCGGGCGATACCCCCGGCCGCCCGCACGGCCTCGGAGACGATGCGCCCGACGGGCTGAAGATGAGTGTGCCCGGGCACGAACTCGGTGAAGCTGTTGGCGATCGCGATGACCGGCTTGCGGCCGATATCCGCGGACGGCACGCCGCTGGCTCGCATGAGCGCGCGGGCCCCCGCCATATTCCGGCCGTGCGTGACCGTGCGTGAACGCAATTGCGGCACGATGCCACCTCCTTCAGAAACTGCAACCGTGTGGTTGGAGTTTGGCATATGAGGCGGGGCAACTGCAACCATGCGGTTGGAAATGGTTGGATGGAACACATGGCGTGGGATACCGAGGGAACCAAACAGCGGCTGCTCGATGCCGCCGTGCACGAATTCGCCGAGCGCGGGCCGGACGGCGCTCGCGTCGCCGCCATCGCCGCCCGCGCCTGCGTCAACAAAGAACGCATCTACCAGTACTTCGGCGATAAGCAGGGCCTTTTCGAAGCCGTACTCACCGACCAACTGGCCCAGCTCGCGGCCTCCAGCCCACTCGATCCCGAAAAGGCCGGGGACCTGGCCGAATACGCGGGGCGCGTCTTCGACTACCACCGCACCCACCCGCAATTCCTGCGGCTACTGCACTGGGAGGGCCTGCAGACCACCGGCGGTGAACTACCCGCCGAATCCGCCCGCGCCTCGCACTACGCCGACAAGGTCGCGGCACTCGCCGAGGCGCAACGCGCGGGCAGGCTCACCGCCGACGTCGCCCCCGGATACCTGATGTACGCCGTGGCAGCCCTCGCCGCCTGGTGGTTCGCGGTACCCCAGGTGGTACGAATGCTGCTCGTCGAGGACATCGACAACCCGGACGCCATGCGGGCGGGGCTCATCGGCCTGGTTCGCCGACTGGAGATCCGGGAGTAGGTGCGGCACGCGCCAGCCGCTCGGCCAGCGCGGTGAGTACCGTCGAGCAACCCGCCTCGATTTTGAGTTTGGCCAGTTCGTCGCCGCGGGTCTCGCCGCGGTTCACGATCACCACGTCACGGCCGGTTTTCGCGGCTCGGCGCGCGAACCGCAGACCGGACATGACCGTCAATGACGACCCGGCCACCAGTAGTACTTCGGCGGCCTCGACCATCGAAAACGCCTCGGCCACACGCTGTCCGGGCACACTCTCGCCGAAGTAGACGATGTCGGGTTTGAGCATGCCGCCGCAACGCGCACAGTCCACCATGCGAAAACCGCTGGTATCGGCGACGACCGCGTCCGCGTCGGGTGCGACCTCGAGGCCGGTGATGCGCATGGTCTCGGCGAAGCCGGGGTTGGCCGCTTCCAGCTGTGCGGCGAGGGTCATCCGGGACAGCAGCGCCTCGCAACCCAGGCAGCGCACTCGCGCGTACACCCCGTGCAGGTCGATGACCGCGCGTTGGCGTGCTTTGGTGTGCAGGAGATCCACGTTCTGGGTGATCACTCCGGTCACCACCCCGGCGCGCTCCAATCGCGCCAGCGCGTGGTGACCGGCATTGGGACGCGCCGCGTCCATGTACCGCCAGCCGACGTGGTTGCGTGCCCAATAGCGTTGCCGGAAAACGGGATCGCCGACGAACTGCTGATAGGTCATGGGATTGCGGGGTGGTGAATCCGGTCCGCGGTAGTCGGGGATGCCGCTGTCGGTGGAGATGCCCGCGCCGGTCAGCACCGCCACCCGGCGGCCGGTGAGCAGGTCGTGCAGCTGCTCCAGCGAGGTATCGGACATGGTCGACAGCTTACGAGCCCGGCCGTGTTGTGTGCCCGGTCACACGGTGTCGCACCTTGCCCGGCCGGCGAGATCGCCGCACCGGTCCGGTCCGGAATGGCCCGCGCTTGTCAGCGTGGGCCGTTGGTATTGAGGAAGACGACGGGGCCGCGGCCGAAGCGGCCCTGTCCGTTCATATCCAGCAGTGCGGCCATGGCCTTGGCGGTATAGACCGGCTCCAGGGTCAGCTGCTCCAGATCCGCCGAGAGTGTCTGCGCGGTAGTGGCTTCGGGGGTGGGACAGCCGTAGCCGGGGCCGAGATAATCGGTGACGATATCGAGATTGCCGGTGGTGGTGACGGTTTCGGGCAAACGCGCACCCCGTTCACGCAGCAGTCGCGCCGAGCGGTCGGCCAGCCCGGACAGCGTCGGTTCGTCCAAGCGCAGCGTGTCATTGACCACGACGCCGACCACCCGGGTGGCCAGCCCCGCCAGCCGCATCCCGAGCGACAGTCCGGCCACCGTGCCACCGGAGCCGACCGGGGTGACGATATGCGTGGGCTCGGGCAGCTCACCCGCCCGGACCTGCGCCGCGATTTCGAGCGCGGCCTCTACGTAACCCAGTGCGCCCACCGCCGAGGAACCACCCGCGGGCAGGAAGTACGGCGGCCGCCGACCGGAGAAGCTCCGGGCCAGAATGTACGGCGCGGAGAGAATCGTCCGCGTTTTGGTCTTGGTGAAGTACAGCTTCGCGCCCGATACCCGCAGCCGCTCCAGCTGTGCGCGCACATGCTCGTCCATCGGCTGATCGATAAGCGCCAGAACGGTTTTCAGCCCGTGTTCACGTCCGTAAAGCGCGGTCGCCAGCCCCCAGTTGGTGCCGAGCCCGCCCACGGTGACAATCGTGTGCCGGTGCTGACGCAGCGCGTCGGGCAGCAGCCACTCCAGTTTGCGGACCTTGTTGCCGCCCCAGCCGCCGTCGCCGAATTCGCTGTCATCCTTGACCCACAGGTCGGCCGCGACCGAATCGAGTGAGGTCAGCCGCCGCACCGGGGTCGGACTCTTACCCAGGGTGAGGTGCGGCAGGGTGTGCTCGAGTTCGGGGTACTGCTGATGCAGATGCGGCGTCACCTCACCAACGTATCGACTGCCCAGTCCTTATACGAGCGTGGCGAGGCGCACATGAGGCCTGCTGGAGCATGACCGGCTATTCGGAGCCGTCCCGGGACGCTTTTCCGGCGGGTATCGGCGGACATACCGTGGCCCTGGAGCGTTTCGTAATCATCGAAGTGCACTGCTGATCCGAGTAGAATGTCGGTGGCGGGCAGCGGGGACCGCGAAGGGGGCGAACACGATTCGGGTGGCTCGCCTATCGCTCATCTAGGAGCATCCATGCCTGGTGTCATCGACCGAGTCCTCATAGTCACCGGTGCGGGCGGCGGTCTGGGCCGCGAATACGCGCGATTGCTCGCCCGTGCGGGCGCACTGGTGGTGGTCAATGATCTCGGCGGCAGCCGGGACGGCACCGGATCCGGTACCGAGATGGCCGATGCCGTGGTCGCCGAGATTCGCGCGAACGGCGGTACGGCCGTTGCCAATTACGACAGTGTGAGCACCGAGCAGGGTGCGCGCTCGCTCGTCGACACCGCCGTGCGCGAGTTCGGCGCGGTGCACGGCATCGTCAACAATGCGGGCATCCTGCGCGATTCCAGCTTCGCCAATATGGGCGCGGACGACTGGGAAGCGGTGCTACGCGTGCACCTGTTCGGCGGGTACAACGTCACCCACGCCGCGTGGGGGCACTTCCGCGAGCAGGGCTTCGGGCGGATCGTCATGGCCACCTCCACCTCCGGTCTGTTCGGGAACTTCGGCCAAGCCAATTACGGCGCAGCCAAACTCGGCCTCGTCGGCCTGCTCAACACCCTTGCCATCGAGGGCCGCAAGTACGACATAACCGTCAATGCCGTCGCACCCATGGCCGCCACTCGCATGACCGCCGATATCGCCCCCGCCGATCTGCTGCAACGACTTCCACCCGCGCATGTCGCCCCGGTGGTCGGCCATCTGCTCAGTGACGAGTGCGAGGACACCGGCATGGTGTTCATCGTCGGCGGCGGTTCTGTGCAGCGTGTGCAACTGTTCACCAATAAGGCCGTGTTGTTCCCGGACGTCCCGAGCATTGACGAGGTGCGCGACAATTGGGGTCGTATCACCGATATGGCCGACGCTCAACCCGGGGCCAACCCAGTGGGCTGAGCTGCCCAGAAGGAGCCTCGCCATGAGCGGGAACCATTGGGACGCATTGGTTGTCGGAGCCGGGGCGGGTGGACTCTGCGCCGCCGCCCGGCTGTCGCACCAGGGCTACCGAACACTGGTGGTGGAGTGTCTGGACCGGGTCGGCGGGCGCGCCTCGACCATCGATATCGATGGCTTCAAGGTGAATACCGGGTCCATCGGCGTCGAACTGGGCGGTATCACCGAACAGACCTTCGCCGAGGTGGGCGCGAAATTCGAAGTGCGCCCGGCCAACCCGCCGATCCTGTATCGAATCGGCGGGCGCACGGTGGATATCACCACCGGCGGCTGGGAACTGTTGATCTCCCAGCTGATTCGACAGGGCGAACCGCTACTGAAGGACTCCGCGGCGCGCGTCAACGGCGCCATGCCCGACCGCGAGCTCTGTACCGCCGACTGGGTGCGACAGCACACCTCGAATGCGGCGGTGCACGGTGTCTTCCGAGCCATGTGCGGCACCGCCTTCGAGGTCGGTCCGGAGGAGCTGCCCGCGCGAGTCTTCCTGACGCACTTCTCCGATGCGGCCAAGTTCGAGAACTTCGGCTTCTGCCCGGAGGGCACCATCGGGCTCTGGAAGGCGCTCGCCGAGGTGGTCGAGCGCAATGGGGGAGGGGTGCTGCTCGATACCCAAGCCGAGCGGCTGCACGTCGAGGCCGGTCGCATCGCCGGGGCCCGGTTGCGGCGGGACGGCGAAATCATCGATATCACTTGCGATTTCGCGGTCAGCGATATCGGCCCGTCGGCGACCCTGGATCTGGTCGGACCGGAGCACTTCCCGTCGGAGTACATCGGCACGGTGCTCCAGGGTGATCTGCCCAGCGGTATGATCTCGGTCCATTTCGCCAGTCGCGAGCGCCTGCTGGACGCACCCGGACTACTCAGCTTCGTGAACACCCGAAGGCTCTGCTACGCGGCGGAATTCACCGCGACCTGCCCGGAGGTGGCACCCGAGGGCTGGTATCTGTACGCCGGCATCGGCGTACCCAAACCATCGGTCGGCGACTTCGACGCGGATGCCGAGGTCGCTCTCGTGCTGCACGATCTGCGCTGTGAGATAGCGGGTTTCGAGCGTGCCCGGCTGCTGTCGATCGATGTCACCCGTGACGACTGGCCACCGCAGCGCACCGTCGCCGGCTACGACCTGCCGCACGATACGCCGATCCCGAATCTCTGGAATGTCGGTGACGCGGTGAAGGAGTACGCGCACGGCGGCACCACCGCCTGTGCCGAGACCGCCAAGATCGTGGTGGACAAGATCGCGCTCAGCGGAGTTTCTCGGCCGTCCCAGGTAGCCGATCGACCATAGCCACCACATAGTCGGCCACGAGCTCGATGAGCATGGGCCGCTCCACCTTCAGGCCACCGTCCAACCACACCAGGATGAGTTCGGCGGCCCCGCCGGTGATGAACTGCGCCAGTGCGGTGAGCGCGATGTCGTCACCCTCGGGAATATCGAGCAGTACGCGGGTCTGCTCGATAATCGTCTCGGCCACCCGGCGCATACCCTCGAAGCGCATACGCATGAGCGCCTCACTGCCGTACGCCTGCGCGAAGGCGATCTGCGCGCGCCGCGGATCATCGGTGACGGCGATGATGAGCGCCGCGACACCCGCGCGGATCTTGTCCTCGGGTTCGCCGGGTGTCTCGATCATGGTGGTGCGGGCGTGATCCAGGGCAGCGGTCTGCACCTCCTCCAGTAGCGCCGCCGCCAAAGCGTCCAGATCGCTGAAGGATTCGTAGAAGAAGCGCGGACCCACCCGTGCCTGTTCGCAGACCCCGCGCACGGTCAGCGCGACCAGGCCCTGGGTGCCGACGATTTCCAGGGCGGCGTCCAGGAGTCGGCGTCGCCGCTGTTCCTTGCGCTCATCGGTGGAGGTTCCGCGATAGGTCCCATTGAAAGTTCGCGTCACCTTCACAGCTTGGCACAGATATCAGGAAACGACCGTTTACGGAAACGGGCGTTTCCGCTACCGTGGATACATGGTGCACCGTAGAGCCGTCCTGAACCATCGAATTCAGTGCCGGGCGGCCGGGGTACTGGAGCGCTACCCCTCCGCGCCGCGCGCCCTCGCCACCCCACCACCCGGTAGCGGGCTCAAACCCGTCATGGGTGATTTCGGCCCACCCGGTATCGGCCATATCGTGGGTCAGCTCGCCGATCCGATCGGCTTCTCACGCAAGCGGATGCAACAGTTCGGCCCGGTGCAGTGGAGCGGTGGTTTCGGGCGGCGCATCGTCGGGCTGCTGAGTCCGCAGGCCGTCGAGGAGCTGGTGCTGGATCGGCAGCATGTGTGGTCCGCGCAGCGCGGGTACGACTTCCTGATCGGACCGTTCTTCCGGGGCGGAATCCTGTTGCGGGACTTCGACGAGCACGCCTTTCATCGCCGTATTCTGCAGCAGGCCTTCACCCGCTCGCGGCTGATCGGTTATCTCGATCTGACCACCCCGCGCATTACCCGGGGCGTGGACGGCTGGCGGCCCGGGCCGGGCTTCCCGCTCTACGATCACGTCAAGGCCATGCTGCTGGAGCAGGCCACCGTGGTCTTCGCCGGAGCCGAACTCGGTCCGGAGGCAACACGTTTGGGGCATGCCTTCGAAGACGCGGTGCGCGGCGGGCAGGCCATGATGCGCTTCAATATGCCCGGCGGGATCTGGGGCCGAGGGCTGCGCGGGCGGCAACTGCTCCAGGATTACTTCCGCCGGGAGCTGCCCGCCAAGCGCGCGGGGCAGGGGGATGATCTGTTCAGCGTGCTCTGCCATGCCGAGACCGAGGACGGCGAATCCTTCACCGATACCGACATTGTCGATCACATGATCTTCGTGATGATGGCCGCGCACGACACCAGCACCAATGCCATCTCCATGATGAGCTATGAGCTCGCCCGGAATCCGCAGTGGCAGGACCGATTACGCGCGGAGTCGCGGGCGCTGGGCAAGCCGACCCTGGACTACGGCGATCTGGACCGACTCACCGGATTGGAGCTGGCGTTCAAGGAGACGCTGCGCATGTACGCGCCCGTCGGACAGCTGGTGCGCGAATCCATTGCCGATACCGAGATTTCGGGCTTCTACATCCCGAAAGGCACGCTGACCATCAGCGGGCCGTACGCGATGATGCGCACCGCCGAGTACTGGAAGAACCCGGACGTGTTCGACCCCGAACGCTTCGGACCCGAACGCGCGGAGGACAAATCGCACCGCTTCGCCTGGCCGCCCTTCGGTGGCGGCGCGCACAAATGTATCGGGCGGTACTTCGGCGGTATGACGGTCAAGGCGACCATGCATCGCATGCTGCTGAACTACCGCTGGAGTGTGCCCGAGGGCTATCGGGTGCCGCTGGTGGCGGGCACCGGTCCGCAACCGGCGGACGGGCTGCCCATCACCCTCGAAAAGCTTTAGCGCACGTCCCGTGGCACCCCGAGTTCCATATCGAGATAACGCAATTCGGGATCGCGGCGCTTACCGTTGCGGAACGCCCGGAACACCAGATCCTGCGGATGCCGTACCGCGAACACCTCGCGGAAGGTGATCACCGTGCGCCGGGGCGTATCGAACAGCCGCGGGTTGTAACCGGTCTGCGCGACCGGGCCCTCCCAGATCAGCGCCGCCCCGCCGGGCACACTGTGCGGGGCGAAGCTCCAGCCCAATTCCCGCATGCGCCGGTCGAATTCGCTCGCGCCGAGTCCGGCCACATCCCAGCCGCTGGCCTCGTTGAACAGTTGGCGTCCGTGCAGGAATTGCACGAAGCACGGATCCGGGCCGGGATGCGGGGTGCTGAGATTGATCACACCGTCCCAGGGCAGCGTGGTGAGCGCCCAGGCCAGCCGCGTCTCGAAATCGTCCCAGTCGGCGCAGAGGACGGGTGCGTCGCGCTCGCTGGGGCGCTCGGGGGCCAGGCCGTAATCGCCGACGGTATCGGGCGCGTCCAGGCTCCACGCGCTGAACCGCAGCCGATCCGGGCGCATGCCCAGGCCGCTACGCAGTACCGTCACAATCGATTCCGCGATCCGCTTGCGCTGTTCGAGACCGGCCCCGCGCCGCCAGCCGGTGCTCCACTCGCGGGCAGTGTGCGGTTGTTCGCGGACCCGCTTCACCGCCTGCCACTGCGCATCCGGTGCGGCGGAGTCGGTTTCGAGCGGTAGCGGGCACGGATCCCAGATGTCGTCGGGTTGAACGCGCAGTACCGAGACGAGTCGATCGGCGGCCTCGGTCCCGGTAGGCACCGCTACGACGGCCTCGATATCGCTGCCCTGCTTGGCGAAATGTATGTGCCGCCCGGTGCTTTCGTCGCGAACCTGGATGAATCGTGGATTCCACTCCAGTCCGAATTGATCGGCCTCCTCCTCGTCATCCTCCTCCAGGAAGAACGGCAGCCATTTCAGTAGTACATCCCAACCCTCTGCACCCATATCCGCCTCCCTCCAGGCTGCTCGCCAACCTACCGGGCGGTAGAGGCCGCGCCCGGCCATGGGTACCGGACAGTATGCCCGGCGTGGTAGAACCTGTTCTAGTTTTTCGACGAAGGACCCTGAATGAACTGGTACACCGGTAACACCGTTTATGACACCGTCTTGACGATCGCGTTCGGATTCGCCGCGTTCGTGCTGGTGGGAGGGTTGTTCGGGCAGAGCCCGTACGGCCGCTTCGCCACCGCCAAACTCGGCCTCAACCTCAATCCGAAGCTCGGCTGGTGGCTGATGGAGATTCCGGCCACCGTGGTCTTCGCGGTCGCCTACCTCAGCGGTCCGAACCGATTCGAGCCGACTTCCCTGGTGCTGGCGGCCATCTGGATTCTGCACTACGCCAATCGCGGCTGGTTCTTCCCCCTCTCGATTCGCCAGGTGCCCGGTAAGACCAGCAGTTTCAATGTTTCGGTCCTCGGCATGGGCATGTTCGTCACCGCCATGCACGGCTACCTCAATGGTGCGCTCTTCAGCCACGACTATCTGGGGCAATACGGCTCCGACTGGTTGACCGATCCGCGTTTTCTGATCGGGCTCGTCATCTATCTGAGCGGATTCGCCCTGCTGACCAGCTCCGAATGGATCGTTCGCAATCTTCGCGACAAGAACAATCCGGGTGCGACGGAGTACAAGGTGCCCTTCGGCCTCGGCTTCCGATTCGTCACCAGCCCCACCTATCTCGGTGAACTGCTGGCCTGGGCGGGCTTCGCGATCCTGACCTGGGCGCTGCCGGGCGTGGTCATCTTCCTTATCACCTTCGGCAATCTGGTGCCGCGCGCCTTCGCCACGCACACCTGGTACCGGGAGAAGTTCGCGGACTATCCGGCGGAGCGAAAAGCGCTGGTGCCCTTCGTGATCTGAGCATTGCGAACTAACGCCGCTGGCGGGTCGCCTTGTCGAGATACATGGCGGTGTCCACGGCGTGCATGAGCTCATCGATGGCGGTGGAGTGCGTATCCACCAGTGCGGTACCGATACTCGCGCCCACCGTCACCGAAAGCCCTGCCACATCGAACGGTTCGCGCAGTGCCGCCAGGATCTTCTCCGCGACCGCGGTCAATTCCGCTCCGCCCGTGCACTCTTCGACCAGCACGATGAATTCGTCACCGCCCAGGCGGGCCGCCACCGCGTTCTCCGGCAGCGCGGCGCGCAGGCGCTGCGCCACATCGCAGAGCACCCGGTCGCCGGCGGTGTGACCGCGCCGGTCATTGATCTCCTTGAACCCGTCCAGGTCCAGATAGCAGACGCCCACCTGACCGTCGGCCGCGGCGAGCCGGTCGAAGAAGAGCAGTCGATTGGGCAGGCCCGTCAGCGAATCGTGGTGCGCGTCGTACCAGAGTTGATCGGCGAGCTGTTTGCGTTCGGTGACATCGACGGTGACGCCGATCAGGAAGCGCGGCTTGCCCACACTGTCGCGCACCACCGACATGGACAGGTCGATGATCGTCACCGAACCGTTGGGCCGAGTGTGCACGGTCTCGGTGCGGAAGCTCTCCACCTGCCCGGTGATCAGCTGCTGGAAGCGCTCGAACGCGGTGCCGATATTGATCGGGCCGAGAATATCGGCCACCGACCGCCCCGGCATGGAATCGGCTGGGACACCGAGTGTTTCGGCCATGGCGCTGTTCACATCCACCACCCGGCCGGTGGTGATGTCGATGGTGCCGATACCGACCGACGCGCCGTCGAAGATGGCCTGGAAGCGGGCCTCGGACAGCTGCCGTCTGGCCTCGGCCTCGCGGGCCGCGACCAGCACCGCCGCCATGGTGCTCTCCTGTTCGGTCAGTGCGGCATTGCGCAATCCCGCCGTGAACGCGGCGGCGAATTCGGCGGCCACATCGATCGCGCGATCGCGCACCACCTCACCGTCGGGCGCTTCGGGATCGGCGCAGACGGCCCGCACCAGATCCTTGCAGAGCACCAGTACCGAACGGTGCACCGCGAGTGGGTCCCGGTAATTCGCCGCGACCAGCGCCTCGGCGGCCTCGCGGGCCACCTTCGAATCGGCGGTGCCGCGCACCGCGGCGATCAAGCCCTCGGCAAAGGGGTCCAGAAGCTGCTCGACCTGGGCGCGGGTGAGCGTGGGCGCGACCGCGCCG
Organism: Nocardia sp. NBC_01503; assembly: GCF_036327755.1. NCBI lineage: Bacteria > Bacillati > Actinomycetota > Actinomycetes > Mycobacteriales > Nocardiaceae > Nocardia > Nocardia sp. NBC_01503. The sequence continues at coordinate 7,475,186 of NZ_CP109596.1, read as the reverse complement.
TCGAGCATGGCCGCCCACCGCACCGCCAGATCGTGTGCTGCTCCCACCTGAGACCCCCTGCCCCGAAAACCCTACCGCCGCTCAGGCTTTCCGGCCGACACCGGCCAAACCCAGAGAGCGGCCGGGTGTTTCGTGTTGATCGAGATCGGACTCCGGTCGCCACAGCGGTAATTCGACGACGCCCGGCTCCACCAGTTCCCAGCCGTCGAAGAAGGCGGTGATTTCCTCGCGGGACCGGAAGTGGATACCGACCTTGCTCTGATCGGCCGCGTTCGCACCGAGCTTGGCGGCATCCTCGGGGCGGGTCGCGGTGGTGAGATGCGAGATGGCCACATAGCTGCCCGCCGGTACCGCGGCATGCAGGGCGGCGACCGTCTCACCCGGACGGTCGTCCGCGCTGAGCAGGTGCAGGACCGCGAAGAGCAGGACGCCGACCGGACGCTCGAAATCGATGATGCCGGTCGCGCGGGCGGCGGCCAGCAGTTCGGCCGGTTTACGCAGATCCGCCTCGATGGCGGCGGCACCCGCATTGCCCTGCAGAATCGCGCGCGCGTGTGCGACGGCCACCGGATCGATATCGACGTACAGCACGCGGGAGTTCGGATCGATCTCCTGCGCCACCTCGTGCACATTGCCCGCGGTCGGGATGCCGGAGCCGATATCGAGGAATTGGGTCACGCCCTGATCCATCAGGAAGCGGACCGCGCGGCGCAGGAACGCGCGATTGCTGAGCGCCACCCGAGGCAGGTCCGGAACGAGAGTTTTGCCCATTTCCGCGGAGCGCCGGTCGATTTCGAAGTTATGCGAGCCACCCAGCAGTGCGTCATACATGCGGGCCGGGCTGGCCAGCGTCATGTCCACACCCTCCGGGGCCCATACCGGTCTTTCCATCCTGCACCCTCCTGCGATCGATCGAACCCGGCCGGAGGATCCCGTATTCCGATCACCCGGACGGTGCACCGCGATGTTAGCCCGGGTTCTCCAGAAATCCTGTAGCGGCATCGATCTCAGCGCAGCGGTACACCGGCCAACAGCAACCGGGCACCCAGGACCAGCGAGCCCAAAGCCACCAATCCGAACACCACCACCCACACTAGTCCCGGGATGTGCGTGAGGTGTGCCAGCTGATCGGCATCGGAGTTCGGCTCGTGACGGCGATTGCGCTGCAACTCGATCACCGGGCGCACCGCGGCCAGCAACAGGAACCACGCGGCGAAGTAGGCGAGTCCGGCCTGGGTCTCGTCGGTGCCGAACCAGGACACCGCGAAGAGCACGCCGCCCACCACGAAGATGGAGAGCAGGCCGTACCAGTTTCGCACCTTCACGAGCAGGACCAGCAGTAATGCGATGGTCAGCCAGAGCATCAGCGTGATTCGGTGCGCGCCGAGCAGTCCGGCGTACGCCAGACCCAGCAGCGCGGGCGCGGGATATCCGGCGGCGCTGGTGAGGATCATGCCCAAGCCATACGGTTTTCCGCTGGAGACCGTGAGTCCGGAGGTGTCCGAGTGCAAACGGATGCTGTTGAGTCGCCGACCCGTCAACAGCGCGGTGAAGGCGTGCCCGCCCTCGTGCGCGATCGTCACCACATTGCGCACCAGCCGCCAGGTCGGCCGGAACGCGACCAGTAGCAGGGCGATCACTCCCGTCACGATCACCAATTGCCACGGCGGCGCGGACTGGGTGGTGGTCAGTCGATCCACGATCGAGCTGCCGTGTTCGACGAACTCTGCGCTGTGCATCGCCGAACCATAGCGAGTGCGGCTGAGAGGAGCCAGACAGCCGCACACCGGCATCCGCTACCGGCATGTCACCTCGGGCGTGGCGGCGGCTGCCCGGCGCGCCGGTGAATCCCGGAGCGTGACAATGATGTTCACCGCCGGGGTGTCGCCATGGCAATGCTCGGGTTCGGCGGACGCGGCACCGAGGACGGCGCGATAATCGGCGCGGGCCCGCTACCGGGGCCGCCCCGCGGAGAGGAGACCACCGTGTCGGACTCGCAGGATCGGAAAACGTTCGCGGTGGGCACGCTCACCGGTGTCAATCCGCCGTTGGCCGCAGCGCGATCGGTGGTGCGGATGGCGCGGCTCGGGCGATTGGATTCGATACTCGCACCGGATCATCTGATCAGCGTATTTCCGCGGGCGATATGGGACTCCGACTTCACCGCGCAGGCCAGAACCGTCGAGAGTCCGGACGCGCAGCTCGACTTCGCACCGCTGCTCGCGCATCTCGCGGCGGGGGCGGGGCGGGTGCAGTTGGGGGTCGGGGTCACCGACCCGCATCGACGGCATCCGGTGCTGCTGGCGCAGACATTCCTCACCCTCGCGCATATGACCAAGGTGCCGCCCATTCTCGGAATCGGCTCGGGGGAACGGGAGAATCTCGATCCCTACGGATTCACCTGGAACCGGCCGGTGGATCGGCTGGAGGAGGCGCTACCGGTGTTGCGTGCCGCGCTGTCCTCGACCGAGCCGATCGACTTCTCCGGTCGCTACCATCAAATCGACAAAGCGCCAATGGATTTGACCTGTCCGACGAATCGTATGCCGCAGGTGTGGATCGGTGCGCACGGACCGCGCATGCTCGAGCTCACCGGGCGGTACGCCGACGGCTGGTACCCCTGGGAGTCGCTGTCGCCGGACGAATACGAGCGGCGGCTGCGGGTGGTCCGCAAATCCGCGGTCACCGCTGGTCGCGATCCCGATGCCATCGTCCCCGCCGCCATGCTGCAATTCCTCACCGCGCGAACAGAATCCGGTATCAGCCGACTGCTGCGTACGCCCTCGATGCGCTATGTCGGCCTGTTCGCCTCCGCTCAGGTGTGGGCCCGCTCCGGTGCGAAACATCCGCTGGGAGAGGACTTCCGCGGCCTCATCGACCTGATGCCGCACCGCCTCACCAAAACCGAAGTCCGCGAAGCCATCGCCGAGGTCCCCGAAGAGGTCCTGCGCAACTGGCTCATCGTCGGCACCCCGAACCAGGTACTGGCCCGCATCCGGGAGCTCGCCGACGCGGGCCTGCGCCACGCCATAATCCTGCCCTCCGCGGCCCTGGTCTCCAATGCCGACGCGGCCTTCGGCTACGGCGTCCTGCTCTGGCTCGCGGCCAAACTCCGTCGCCCGGGCGGTCAGCCGGTTGCGGCCGCGTGAAAGTGCGGGGCCAGATCGAGCGTGGCGGCTTCGGCGGGGGTGGCCCACCTGTGGGCGTCGTGTTCGGCCGGGTTGAGCGTTATCGAGGCCGGGCCCGGTTCGGCGGTGTTGTAGATATGGGCATGGATTCGCAGCGGGCGGCCGGTGATATCCATCCAGGAGTGGGTGGAGTGCGGGTCGGTGACTTCGACGGTGAGCCCGGTTTCCTCGGCCGCCTCGCGGATCGCGGCATGTTCGGGGTGTTCGCCGGGCTCGATGGTGCCGCCGGGGAGCTCCCAGCGCCCTGCGAGAAAGACACCGGGTGCTCGGCGGAGCAGCAGCACTGTGCCGTTGCGCTCGATGCGGCAGTAGGCGAGGTGCTTTTCTTTCATTCGATGATCATGATTGGCTCGTCGCCGGATGGCCAGCCGTCGTTGCGGGTGGTGGTGATCGACTAGCGGAATCAGCTGGGGGTCAGTCGGTTCCGGGCCTGCTCGGCGCGGCGCTCCAGCCCTTCCAGGGTTTGCTCGGCGCGGCGCAGAGCGTCCCGTGCGGAGCGCTCGGTGGCGGCGGTGAAGCGGCGCTGCTCCTCGGCGTGGGTCAATTCGGCGCGCAGGTCGGTAATGCGGGATTCGAGGCGAGTCAGGTCGGTGGCGGCACGATCGTGCTCGGATTGGGCGTGAGCCATTGCGGTGCGGGCCGATTCGAGCTCGGCGAGGGTCCGCTCGAGGTCGCGGCGAGCCTCGGCCCGCGGATCCGGCTCGGCGGCCGGAGCGGAGTCGCGGGGAGTCGCCGTCCTCGCAACGGGTTTCTCGGCCGGAGCGGCGGGAACGGAAACCAATGCGGCAGGACCGAATCCCTCGTAACTCGCAGCCGCCGTCAGCGTTCCGGATCGAACCTGGGCACCCACCTCGGGATCGGCCAGCGCCGCCTGCAAAGTGCTCCCGACATCACGCAGCACCGATTCACTCAACCGCTGCCCATGCTCCGCCGCCAATCCCGCCGCCTTGCGGGTCAGCCCGTTGACCGCCTGCTGTCGCTGCGTCGACAACGTCCGCAGCTGCTCACCGGACAACCGACGCTGCGCCTCCCGCAGCGCGTCCCCGACCTCGAGGAGCGCCAGCACGTCCTCCCGTGCCGCGCGAGCCAGCAGATTCACCGCCCACGCCGCCACGGTAGGCCGCCGCAATGCGCCGATAGCGGTGGCGAGGGCCTTGTCCCCGCCGTCCCGAACCTTTCGAGCCCGCTCGTCTCGCGCCGCCACGAACTCTCCGGGTGGCAATCCATAGAGCTCACCCGCAACCTCGTCGAGTGTCATACCACCCAAGCCTACGAGCCTCCCGTACCTCGAACGCGCATGTCCGCGCGCCCGCCGGCCGCGTCGAGGTTTGGCAGGCCGGGACGCGGGCATCGCTCCAGACGACAGGATCGCCCGCGAATACGTTCGAAGGAGCTGGCGGATGAGGGCTGGGGCCGGTTCGATCGCGCTGTGCGCGGTGACGCTCGCGCTGACACTCGGCGCCTGCGATTCCACTCCGGGGAGCGGTGTGCCAGGGACCTCCAGTGCGTCGGTCACCAGCGGTCCACCCGGCGCCGCCACCACGACCGAGGTCACCCTCCCGCCAGGGGGCTCGAAAACGGTTGCCGCGCCATCGGCGGCGTCACCGGATCAGGTGCGGCGCAAGACCTGTGAGGACCTTCGTCCGCGCTTCGACAAGATTCGCGCGGACTCCGGGCAGGCGGCGGTGGATCGGGCGGCCGATGAGGCGATCGAGGGATTCCCCTCCTCGACGGAGTGGGCGGTACTCACCGATGAGCAGCGGCAGGCCGTCATCGCTGGCGCGCATCAGGCGGCATCTGGTAAGTGCCAGTGAGGGAAGGGAGTTCGGATTCTCAGCCGCGCAGGCCGAAGAATGTCAGGCTTCCGATGCCCGCCACCAGGCAGTAGACGGCGAAGGGCGTCAGCGTCTTGGTCTCGAAATAGGCGACCAGGAATTTGATCGAGATATAGGACAGCACGCCCGCGACGATCGAACCCGCCAGCGCCGGGCCGAGGATGTCGTGATGCTCGGGCTTGAACAGCTCCGGCACCTTGAGCACGCCCGCCGCGAGAATGACCGGCGTGGCCAGCAGGAAAGCGAAGCGGGCCGCGTCCTCATGGTGCAGGCCCTTGAACAGTCCGGCCACGATGGTGCTGCCGGAGCGGCTGATACCGGGGAAAAGCGCTGCGATCTGGGCTGATCCGATCAGCAGCACATCTTTGGCGCTGAGCTGGGACAGGCGCAAATCGGAGTGGAGTTCGGGGTTCACCACCGGCAGTACGACGGTGTCGTCGAAGCGCGGATCGGCGTGATGCCCGGTCGGCATGGCAACCCGCGCGGGCACAGCGCGCTTGCGCATCAACTCGGCGGAGAGCAGCACGAATCCGTTGAGCGTCAAGAAGATCGATGTCGGGACAGGGGTGCCGAGATAGTTGCGCACCGCTTTCTCCAACAGCAACCCGGCCAACCCGACCGGAACGGTCGCGACAATCAACAGCACACCCAATCTGGCTTCGGCCGTGCGGATTTCGCGTATCCGCACCGCCTCCCAGAGCCCACCGGCAATGCGAATCCAATCCCGCCGGAAGAAGATCACCAGCGCCAGCGCGGTTGCCACATGCATCGCCACCAGCAGTGCCAGATACGGCGAATTCGGCGCGGCCATATCCAGATCCCGCGCCCACTGCCCACCGACCCATGCGGGCAGCAGAATGCTGTGGCCGAGGCTGGAGACCGGGAAGAGCTCACTGACTCCCTGCAATGCGCCGACGACTATCGATTCCGGATAAGAGATGGCCATAGCCGGTGAAGATACGCAGCACTGCCTGTGACGGCGCTGAGAGGTCGGCGAAGATTTCACAGATCTCCGCTGGACAATCCACTTTTCGAGGGGTAGATGAGTGGGTATGGCTACCGTTGTAAGGGGTAGTCGCGACGCTGTGCGGGAGGTGGTCCTGGTGTCGGAGGGTGCTTCCGCGTCAATGCGGCTGTGGCGGGTGCGGCCGTGGAATCCCAGTCCGCTCATGCGTGTTTCGGATCGGGTCGAGATCGTGGTGCGGGCACTTGCCGTGGTGGCGGTGGCGGTGGCCGTGCCGGTATCGGGTGCGGTCGGGACCGTGAGCTATACGGGGGCGGTGGCTCGTATCACCGCACAGGATGCCGGTAAGGAGCATGTCGATGCCACGCTGACGGCGGATGCGCGGCGACTACCGGCGGCGGATCGGTATGGGGTGCATCAGGATCGGTATCAGGCGCCCGCGACCTGGAGTCATGACGGGCGCACCGCGACCGCGACCATCGATGTGCCGGGGCCGCAGGCGGCGGGTGCGACCGTGCCGCTGTGGATCGGCGGGGACGGCAATCCGACTATCGCACCCGCGCGACCGGGAGCGGCCGCGGCCGAGGGTATCGGCACCGGGCTGGCCGTCCTGGTCGAAAGCTGGTGTGCGGCAGCGGCATCGGTGTGGATCACCGGGACCGCGCTGGAGGCGCGGCGCAACTCCAAGCTGGAGCGCGAATGGCGGCTGATGAACCGGCCGATCGGCAAGGACTCGCTGTAGCCCCGGTGGAATCCGCCGTGGTGGATCAGTATTCGCCGTGCACCAGATTCTCGGGAGCCGCACCCGAGAGATAGCGGCGGATCTGTTCGGTGGCAATGGCCCAGCCGCGCTGCTGACTGCCCCGGCTGCTGCCACCCACATGCGGGGTGATGAGTACGCCCGGCGCATCCCAGAGCGGATGCCCGGCGGGCAGCGGTTCGGGATCGGTGACATCGAGAATCGCGCGCAGACGGCCCTTCTGAAGTTCGGCGAGCAGGTCGTCGGTGCGTACCACCGGGCCGCGCGCGGCATTCACCAGGATCGCGCCATCGGCCATGCGGGACAGGAATTCGGCATCGACCATGCCGGTGGTCGCGGCGGTCACCGGCACCATCATCACCACGGCATCGAAATCGCCCAGTAGCGAGGGCAATTCGTCCACCCCGCGAATACCCTCGCGCGCCTGCGTGCCGACCATGACACAGCCGGCATCGAATGCGAGCAGCTTGCGCTCCAGCTCCCGCGCCAGATCACCCGCGCCGACAATCAGAATCCGCTTCCCGGACAACGTATCGGTCTGATGCTGCGTCCACCGATGCTCGCGTTGGGCCTGCGCGAACTCGACGAACTCCCGGTACACCGTGAGCAATCCGGTCACCGCCCACTCGGCGGTACTGGCCCCGTGCGCACCCCGCGCGATGGATAACAGCACCCCCTCTGGCACCTTGCCCACCCAAGCCTCCGCACCCGCGGTCAACAGCTGTACCAGCCGCAATTTCGGCAGCTCCCAGGTCATATGAACCGCCTCGGGCCCGACCAGGAACCCGGGCACCAGCACCTGCGCCTCCTCGGCCCCGGCGGGCAGCGCCTCCCCGAGCCGGAACCGCAGTCCCCGCACCCCTTCCAGGCGTGAGACCGCCGCGAGGCCGTAATCATCGGGAACCAGCACAGTCACCGTCATGGAGGTGACGCTAGCCGATGGGCCGCGCGGCGGTCGCGCGCCTATCTGGCGGGGGCGTCAGTAATACCAGCGCCGACCACCGACCGGGCGGCCCATCGAGCCGAGTGCCCACAGTACGAGCCCGGCCACCAGCACGATGATGCCGAGGGTGGTCAGCAGCGGGATACCCACCAGCCAGCCGACGACGAGCAGAACAAGTCCGAGAACAATCATGATGAATTCCTATTTCGAGGTTGTGGCGGGGTTGGCCGATTTATCGGCCGACGGCCGGTGCAGGAAGCGGTTCAAGGACCACTGCGGCTGCTGTTGTGCGGCCGGTGCGGGTTTCGCCGCCGGTTTCGCCATGACCGGTTTGGCCGCGGCCGGCGCGGCCGCGGGCTCGGCCGTCGGCGGTGCGAACCGCTTGGCGGGTGCAGCGGGGGTGACAGGCTTGCCGAGTTCCTTTCGCGCGGCGGCCATTTCGCGCCGCGACTGTCTCAGGTCCCGGCGCGCGGCTATCCCGCGCCGAGACGTGGTCCAGGTGCCCGCCAGCAGCATGATGAGCCCGCAGATGCCGATGGCTCCGATGAGGATGCCGTAGGCGAAGAGCAGGCCGGAGGAGCCGACGTAGGTATGACCGAAGACGGTGAATCCGCCCTGAAGCGTATGGCTTTCGCCGCTGTTGGCCACTATGCCCGCGACTCCGACGACCACGGCCGCGACCAGCACGATGAGCCCGATGATGGTGAACATGATTAGGCTATGCCCGCTGGTAGTGGCATGAAACCCCATGGACGGGGCGTTGTCCGCGGCTCGCCGAGCCGCTCTGTCCCCGCATCGTCCCGTCTCGCGCTCGAGCCTGCCCATCGCGGGGTTTCCGGCGGTGCGAGCGAAGACATAGTCGAGCGTGTGAGTGTCGGTGCCGGGCAGCTCCTGGACCCTCGCCCGCCATAATTACCCTTGCCTAACAAGGACTTTCGTCGCCAAGAGGGGGACCGATGGCCCGTGACAGTCGTTGCGACCGGGCGCAGACTCGAAATGCCCGCCGTTCATACCGCTCGAATCGCTTTCAGAGTGACGGCGCGCAGACCGCTTCGACCAGCTCTCCGACGGCTTGCTCCGGGAGTCGGCGCGCGATGTCACCCTCGGTGATGATCCCGACCAATCGGCCGTCCTCGATTACCGGCAGCCGTCGAATCCGACTGTGCTCCATGATGGCCAGCACATCGGTGACATCGCTCTCCGGGGACACGGTGAGTAGTTCCCCCTGCGCCAGTGCGCCTGCGGTCATGCTCATCGGATCCTGGTCACCGGCAAGACATTTCACGACGATGTCGCGATCGGTGACGATTCCGACCGGATAACCTTCGGAGTCGCATACCGGCAGCGCGCCGATGTCCAGATCGCGCATGCGATGTGCCGCCTGAGTCAGGGTGTCGGTGTCGGTGACGGTTTCAACGCCCGCATGCATGATTTCGCGTGCTGTGGTCATGACGAGAGTCCTCTCGAATTATGGTCTTGGGCAGGGGATGACTCTCATTCTCGAGGCAGCCCCCGACTCCGCCGCGATGCGATTGATCGATTCATACTCACCCCGCTGCCCTGTCCATGGGTAGAGCCGGAAGTCCCGCGGTCCGCGGCCGGCCATCGGTCGTGTCAGGGCAAGCTTTCGCACCCTTGGCAGGGCGGAAGCGGACCGCGTCGACAGGCGTTGCCCTCGATGTGGGTGACTTCGATGATCTACTCGTGCAACCGAATCCGATCACCTGGTCCTTTCGGTGTGATCCGGCCCCCGAATACCGTGCTGACAAAGAACCCTGGGCCGCAGGTGACCTTCGTCCCCCGGCGGGAGGATATCGTCCTCCAGATCCTCGACGTCCGCCGTGCAACGCTGGAGATCGCAGTGCGGTATGGGAGGAGTGTCGATGGCGCACAAGACTGTTGCCGATGTGATGACCCGAGATGTGGTCAGCGTGCCGGAGGATATGCCTTTTCACGAGGTGGTTCGGGTGCTGGCCGGGCACAATGTCAGCGGTGTGCCGGTGCTCGACCGCAAGCGTCGGGTGGTGGGCATGGTGAGTGAGGCGGATCTGCTCGATCGGCAGGCACGTCTCGGCGGTGCGCCCGGTATCAAGACGTGGATATCGCTGCGCCGCAAAGCATCTGCCCGCAAGGGCGTCGGACGGACCGCCGTTGAACTGATGAATCACCCGTTGGTGGCGGTCGGTCCGGATACCCGGGTGAGCGCGGCGGCGGCGGTGCTGGCCCGGCACGGCGTCAAGCGGGCGGCGGTGGTGGATCCGGGGGGAGTGCTGGTCGGTATCGTCAGCCGTAAGGATCTGCTCACGGTCTACCTGCGTAGCGATGCCGAACTCGCCGACGAGATTCGGGCCGAGGTGCTGGAGAAGGCCATGTGGCTGACACCGTCCGAGGTGGGCGTCGATATCCGTAATGGTGTGGTCACGCTGCGCGGGACGGTGGAGAGCTCTGGAATGATCGAGGTCATCACAGCGCTCACCGAGGCCGTGGACGGTGTGGTCGGGGTGCACAACGAGATCGTGGCCGACACCGCCCGCGACATCATGCATCCCGGGGTGCAGACGATCGCCGAGAGCGATTCGATCGCCGTGGCGGCGTGCCGGATGCGGGATCTCGGTGTGGGCGCGCTACCGGTCCACGACCATTACGGTGCACCGGTCGGGATCGTCACCGATCGTGATCTGCTCGTGAAATGTGTTGCCGCTGGTAAGGATCCGTATCGGACCTCGGTCGGGTCGGTCGCGACCGGCCAACTCGTCGCGGTGCGGGCCGACAGCAACGTCACCGACGCGCTGGGCTTGATGCGGCAACACCGGATCCGGCGGCTGCCGGTCGTCGAGAACAACCGGCTGATCGGCATCATCACCGAGGCCGATCTGGCGCGCCGACTGCCCGCGCGAACCGTCGGGCGCTTCCTGGCGAAGTTGTATACGCCGACCGGCTGACGGACGACCCGTCCGGCTCGCACATCCAAGCCGACCCGTCCACCCGCTCGGCGTGTGACCACTGCAACCGGTGTATGCCGACCATCTACACCGGTACCCGTTGCGTACATCGGTTGAATTCGCCTGCGCCACAGCGATGAACACGCCCCGATGGACTTCGGGTTTCACCCGCGGCGCGCCGGTCATTGCGGAGGTATCCGCGAAATCCGAACGAGAGGCAGGCACCATGAGCGCCTACACATTCCAGCTACCCCATTTCACCAGCGATGCCGATCAGGCCGAACGGGCGCTGCGGGGAATGGATTCGACCAGTGCGGTCAACGCCGACAAGGCGTCGGAGACCCTGACCGTGGACTCCTCGCTCAGCCATGGCGAGGTGCTGGACGTCCTGCGTCAGCAGGGGATATCCGCTCAGTAGAGCGGTAACGAAGCGATCGCTCACGGCGAGCCGCACCCTCGGATTGGCGATCATTAGGCAAACTCCCGGGGCATGTCCCTATTGCCCGATTGTCAGCGCGGGTAGCGGCTCGCCGTGGCGTGGCCGCTCCAGGGTGTCCCGGCCCCCATGCTCGCCATCGGTGGTGCGCCGCCGGACGAGCCGGGCTGGGCGCGGGAGATGAAGTGGGACGGGGTTCGGGTCATCGCGGTCTGCGCGGCGGGGGAGTGCGCGCTCTACAGCCGCAATGGCAATCGGGTCGGCGGCTCCTATCCGGAGCTCGTGACGGCGCTGCAGGGCCTGGCGGGTAAGCGAGCACTGATCCTCGACGGTGAGATCGTGGCCCAGGAGGCCGACGGCGCACCGTCGTTCGGGCGGTTGCAACGACGCATGCATGTGGCCCGGCCCGGCGAGCAGTTGATCGCCGAGGTTCCGGTGCGGTTGTTCGCCTTCGACATCCTCACGCTGGACGATCGCGACACCATGCGTGAGACCTATCTGATTCGCCGTGAGATCCTCGCCGAACTCTCCTTCACCGCACCGCTTTCCGCGCCCCCGCAGTGGCTCGAAATGGATGCGACCAAGTTGCTGGACGTGGCCCGTGAGCATCGCCTCGAAGGCATCGTCTCCAAGCGCGTCGATTCGGTCTATCTTCCAGGCCGTCGCTCGCCCGCCTGGATCAAGACTCCGCTGCGGCAGAACACCGAGGTGGTGATTGCCGGGTGGACGCCCGGGACCGGTGCGATGGCCCCGACCTTCGGTTCGCTGGTGCTCGGCGCGCACGACGAGACCGGTCGATTCGCCTACATCGGCAATGTGGGCACCGGCTTCACGCAAGCCGCCCGGCGCGCAATTCGCCGCACGCTGGATGAAATCGCGCTCTCGACAAGCCCTTTCGATCCGGCGCCGCCGGAAGCCGCTGTGGGCGGCTGGCACTGGGTGGAGCCGATCCTGGTCGGTGACGTCGAGTACCGCGAATTCGCCGGCGCCCGACTGCGTATGCCGAGTTGGAAGGGGTTGCGCACCGACAAGGCTCCGGCGCAGGTCGAAGTGCCTCCGGTGCGGTAAGGCTTTGCTACGAACCTCGTGTTGCGACAACGTAATTGGCGAAATTCGCAAGATTGGACCACAATCGGAGGAATGGGCGGTGAAGGGCACCGAAAGCTGCGCGAGCTCTCGGTTGCCGATTCCCTGAAACGGTTGGCGAGTGCGCAATACGGCCGAATCGTTTTCTCGCGCCGCGGAGTTCCGATCATCAGACCCGTGAACCATATTGTCGAGGCGGACACCGTGGTGGTGCGGGCGCATCTTGGCGCAAGTCTGCTGCGAGGTGACGGGCAGATCGTCGCCTATGAGGCCGACGACTTCGACGAACACACCCGGCGCGGCTGGAGCGTCATCGTCACCGGCGTGGCCCGGGTGGTCATGGATCCCGAACAGGTGCAGCGCTACGAGACGCTGCTGGACCCGTGGATCAATATGCCGATGGACCATGTGATTCGAATCGAGACCGAGATCGTCACCGGCCTCGAACTGGTCGACGAGAATCCGCGGTGACATTACCCATGAGTAGTTTCCCGGTACCGGGGACTGTGACGGCCGATACCTCTCCGGTAGCCTGACACGCCGTTGGACCGAGCGCGGCAACCCGCTCGCAAGCTCGGCGCGGCCCACGGGAATCGGTGTTCACAATGCCGGAAGCGTTGCGGCCGCACGCACGTGGAAGGAACACCATGACAGCATCGGATAGGCAGGCGGTCACCGCGACCGGGTCGACCACCGCCGACGAGGGCTATTCGCGCGGTCTGTCACCGCGCACCATCCAGATGATCGCCATCGGCGGCGCCATCGGCACCGGCCTGTTCTACGGTGCGGGCGGGGCCATCGAACAGGCGGGCCCCGCGCTCATCCTCGCCTACCTGGCGGCGGGCCTGGCCATCTTCGTCATTATGCGGGCGCTGGGCGAGCTGCTCACCTATCGCCCCGTCACCGGCAGCTTCGCCGAGTACGCCAACGAATTCCTGGGCCGCTTCGCCGGCTTCGCCACCGGTTGGACCTACTGGGCGGTCTGGGTCAGCACCTGCATGGCCGAGATCACCGTGGCCGGCAAGTACGTGCAGTACTGGTTCGATATTCCGCAGTGGGTGACCGCGCTGGTGGTGCTCGGCATTATGTTCGGGCTCAACCTGGTGTCGGTCAAGCTGTTCGGTGAGGGCGAATTCTGGTTCTCCATCATCAAGGTCACCGCCATCATCGCCATGATCTGCATCGGTATCGGCGTGCTCGTCCTCGGCTTCGGTCATGCGGCCGACCCGACCGTCACCAACCTCTGGAGTGACGGCGGCGTCTTCCCGAACGGCTTCAACCAGGCGCTGCTGGCCCTGCAGATCGTGGTCTTCGCCTACGTCGGTGTGGAGTTGGTCGGCGTCACCGCCGGGGAGGCCCGCGACCCGAAGCGAACCCTGCGCAAGGCGATCAACACCCTGCCGTTCCGTATCGGCCTGTTCTATGTGGGCGCGCTGGTGGTGATCATGTCGGTCTCCAGCTGGCGCAATTTCCACGCCGGGCGCAGTCCGTTCGTGGAGGTGTTCGAGCAGATCGGTATTCCGGGCGCGGCCGCGATCATCAACTTCGTGCTGTTGACCGCCGCGCTGTCCTCGTGCAACTCCGGTATCTACTCCACCGGCCGCATGCTGCGCAGTCTGGCGCAGCGCGATGAGGCTCCGGCCGGGCTGGGCACGCTGAGCTCGCGATCGGTGCCCGCCACCGGTATCGCGGTCTCGGCGGCGGTCATGGTGATCGGCGTCGGGGTGAACTACTTCTCGCCGGAGAAGGCGTTCGGCTATGTCACCTCGGTCTCCACCATGGGCATCATCTTCGTCTGGGGCATCATCCTGGTCTGCCACCTGATCTATCGCGCTCGGGTGAAGGCGGGGCTGCTTCCGGGCAGCGATTACCGACTACCCGGTGCGCCATTCACCTCGGTGCTGGCACTGGCCTTCCTGGCACTGGTCGTGGTGCTGCTGTTCTTCACCGAATCGGGTCGTACGGCCCTGGTGGTCGGCGTGGTCTGGGGCATTCTCGTCTGCGCCGCCTATCCACTGCTCACGGGTCGCCGCGCACAGCGCGAAAGCGTTTAAACAGCAACACGTTTCAACCGAACGCGGCACAGGCGCGCTCCCGGAGGACTACCTTGCCAGCAGAAGGCAATGGCTCCGGGAGCGCGAATGAACGATCCGCGACAGTATGTGGTGATCGGGGGCGGCCTCGCGGGTCTGGCCTCCGCGGTCTGGCTGGCCGAGGCCGGAAAACAGGTGACGCTACTGGAGCGCCGCGGGCGACTCGGCGGCCGCACCCATGCCCTGGAAGTGCCTGCGCTGCACGATATTCCGGACAATGGCCAGCATGTCATCGCCAGCGGATACGACCATCTGTTCCGCTATCTGACCAGTGTCGGCACCCGCGAATTCGTGAAATTCCCGCATCAGGGCGTCCTGCGCTGGCCCGGCGGGCGCACCACCGTCATGGGCACCAAGGGGGTTCGGGCGCTGCGCTCACTGCTCGGCGCGCATCCCGATGCCGGTCCGGCGGATCGGGCCCGCGCCGCGCTGGCCACCATGCGGATGGGCTGGCAGTGCCTGCGTCAGCCCGCCGATCTGGCGGATCTGACCACCGACCAATGGTTCCGGCGACTCGGTATGCCCGATACCGCGCGCGAGGCGCTGTGGGACTGGCTGGCGCTCGGCATCGCCGCGGAGCCGGTGCGCCAGGAGTCGGCCAAGGTCTTCGCCGATGTGCTGGCCACCGGAATCAGATTGGGCGTCAAGCATCGTCAGCCCGTCAGCATCGGCTATCCGACCACCGATCTCGATTCGCTCTTCGTGACCGGAGCGCACCGCGTGTTCGATCGGCACGGGGTGCGGGTGCGCCATCGCGCGGTGGCGCGGCGTATTCGGATCGAGGACGGCAGTGTGACCGGGGTGATCCTGGCCGGTGGCGAGGTGGTGCCCGCGGACGCGGTGGTGTGCGCGGTACCCAACTCCTATCTCGGCGGATTACTCGACGACCTGCCCGAACATGACGAAATCTATTCGGCCGCGGATAAATTGGGCTTCACCCCGATCGTGAGCACCAACCTGTATCTGGATCGCCCGCTCGGCACCGAGGGGGCGATGGAGGCGCTCATAGGCGGGGCCGATGTCATCGATCAGGTCTTCGATCGGCAGCGGATGCACGGACGCGGCACGGAACACGGCTGGCTGTACTGCCTCACCACCAGCGGGGCCTACGCCCAGATCCACAAACCCCACGACGAGGTGGTGGACGAGCAGATGGAGCTGCTGCGCCGGTACTATCCGGCCGCCAAGGATGCCAAAGTGCTGCACGCGCAGGTGGTTCCGATGCCCCGCGCCACCTTCTCCCAGGTGGTCGGGACCGACGGTCTGCGTCCCGGGCAGCGCACCTCGGTGCCGACGCTGGTCATCGCGGGTGATTGGACCCGAACCGACTGGTCGGCCACGATGGAGAGCGCCGCGCAGAGCGCCGCCCGCGCGGTCGATCTCCTGCTGGCCCTGCCCGCCCGGTAACAAGTGCGCCGCGTGGTCGGCCTACTCGCGTTCGACTCGTGGCCGGGGATCGCGGAAGTAGTTGAGCACCAGGCGGGTGATATCGGCCAGGAAGCGATCGCGCGGGATCGGCGGGTCGTCGAGTAGGTAGCGGATGGTCAGATGCTCCACGGCGCGCACCAACATCCAGGCCGCCGCGTCGAAGTCCACATCCGCGGGGACTTCGCGTGAGCGCATGGACAATCCGAGCCGCGCCAGCTCGCCGATCTGCTGTTCGAAGGCGAGTACCGTCGCCCCCGAGGACAGCCGCGGAGTCTGCTCCACCACCGCGCGCAGCAGCTCCCGATGGGTGCCGAGCGCATCCAGCAACTCCGAAATGGTCTCCGGCACCGCCACTTCCGGCGCACGGGTCATATTCGCCACCACCCGCGCCCGCACCCGTTCGGTGACCGTACCGGTATAGCGCTCGATGACCGCCGCCACCACGGCGTCCTTGTTCGGGAAGTATTGGTACAGCGATCCCGGGCTGATACCCGCCGCCTCGGCAATGCGATTGGTGGACGCACCGTCGTAACCGTGTGCGATGAGCACCCGCTCGCCCGCGTCCACAATCCGCCCGACCATGGCTCGGGAGCGCTCCTGCTGCGGTGATTTCCGGGGTGCGCCAGGGGTTTTCGGGGCTTGGCGTTTCGGTGGCATGTCATTTCCACTGCGGTTCGGAATGCGAATTGAATGCGAGTAAATATTCGTGTCAGCCTGTGGCCATGGTGTCACAAGCCGCAGTCGCAAGCGACCCCCGTCCCGAGCCGATACCCCTGGGCCCGGACTCGCTGACCTGGAAGATCTTCGGATCACTGTTCTACGCGCCGACCGGATTCTTCATGGGCATGGTGCAGAACATGCATCCCGGACTCGGGGCGGGCGTGGAGTTCCACTCCGAGATCGCGGGGGAGCCGTATCAACGCGTCCTGCGCTCGGCCTACCCGATTCTCGGCGTCGTCTTCGACGGGCCGCGGGCCAGGCGCACCGCACAGGAGATCGTCGGGTACCACCGGGAGATCAAAGGCGTTGACGCACAGGGCCGCCGGTATCACGCGCTCGATCCCGGCACCTTCTACTGGGCGCACGCGGTGTTCTTCGTGCAGACCCTGCGCACCGCCGAGCTCTTCATGGGCGGGTTGAGCGGTGTCGAGCGCGAACAACTCTGGCGTGAGCACTATCGATGGTACGAGCTGTACGGCATGAGTACGCGGGTGGTGCCGGAGTCCTGGCCCGCGTTCCAGCGCTACTGGCGCGATATGTGCCGGGACACCCTGGAGCCCACCCGCGCGGCCTGGGATGTCTACAACCTCATCGACACCGCACCGGTGCCGCCGTTCCCGGTATTGCGCCATCTCCCCGAACCGTTGTGGGAGAGGCTGATTCGTCCCGGCGGTGGGCGGCTGGTCAAATTCGTCACCATCGGCCTGTGCGATCCGGCGATTCGCCGCACCATGGGCTTCACCTGGACCGCCCGCGATCAGTGGCTCTTCGATCGACTGTGCGGGGCGCTCTCGGCCGCCAATCGGGTGACACCGGCCGAGCTGAAGTACTCGTTCCCGCGGGTGCGCGCCGCGCGCCGTCGAGTCGCAGGAAAGCGGCCGGACACCATGCCGCCCCCGGAGGCGCCCGAATTGCTGTGGCCCGCAACGGAACACCGCGGCGACCCCAAGCACTACTGTCCCGTCCACGCCGATCCCGGCGCGGGTTCGGTCACCAAATTCCGTCAGCTGACAGGGTTTTAGCGATGCGACCACACACCGGCGCACAGCCCGCGACCACCGGCGGGCATCCGTACGACTACTACTACCGGCCCGGAATGCCGTTACGCCCGCCGCCGCCCCGCGCGGTGGCCTCGGAGCTCTGGTACGAACCGCGCAAGGCCATGCTGTCCCCGTGGATGACGGTGCGCCGCGAACCCCGGGACACCCCGCGCACCCGATTGTTGGCCGATCATCTGTGGCAGGGCGACGAACCCATGGACGAGGTGGTCGCGGCCTTCGGTCGGCTGGGCACCGCGGGCGGTCGTCGCATGCTGAACCGGGCCTTGGAGCACGGCATCGACAGCGTCGACGATCCACCCGTCGAGCTCGTGAATCTCTTTGCGCGCATAGACAATCCGCCGCAGTGGTACGACCCGGACCGGTGGGAGTACGGCCGCCGACTCTGGATCAATGTCTCCACCGCCGGGAAGATGGCCATGGGCGTACAGGACTTCATGGGCACGTTCGTCGGTGCGGAGGTCGCCTCGGCGGTGGGGGAGACCGGGCGTTTCGTCAAAGATCCGTACCGCCGCAATCTCGAATCCGCCGTCTGGTTCGGGAGTGTCACCGCCCCCGGTGCGCTGGAGCGCCGCTCACCGATTCTGCACGACACCGTTCGCGTGCGGCTCATGCACGCTCAGGTGCGTGCCATGCTGCGCCGCCGCTGGGGCGCGGAGCACTTCGCCCGGCACGGGAACCCGATCTCCAATGCCACCACCATGGGTGCGGCCGTCACGTTCGGTCTGACCCCGATCTGCTTCGATCATGTACACGGAAGGCGCTGCACCACAGCACAACTCGATGCCGTCATGCACTACTGGGCCTATATCGCCTACTGCTTCGGAGTCGCCGACGAACTGATTCCGCGCTCGGCCGCCGAGGGGATGGAGATGGTCGATTACATGGTCGCCACCGCGGGCGTCGCACCGGAGCGGACCGCGGGTATGGCCGGTGCGGCAACCCGCGCCTTCTCCGATAGATCGTTGATGGGCAGAGTGCGGATCGCTGCCACCGCACCGGTATTGGGTGCCTTCGCGTTCTACAGCAGTGCACCGCTGATTCGAACCCTGCTGGCGGACACTCCACTTCGCGCGGTCCCGGTCGAGCCGTGGTCCACCGCGACCGCCCTGGCCACCACGGCATCGGTGCGCCTGCGCGCATTCGATGACCGGCTGCCGGGTGCGCGCGGGCGCATGATCCGGCGTACCGCGCACTCCGATCCCTTCTGGAATCGCAATATCGAAGTCGCGAGATTCCTGGCCGCGCGCGTGGGAATCCGCGGCACGCCATTCGATCATCACGATGGGTCCGCATGCCCGATGTGAATCAGGTGGAGCCACCCGCGATGCTCAGATAAACGATCATCACTGTGAATAGGAACCATCCGGCGCCCTGCCAAATAGGCCAGGTACGCCCCGCTCGCCACTCCCGAAAGGTAATCAGGAACGCGCCGATTCCACCGAAGAGCAGAACCAGCGCGGGCCCAACCCCACCGCCAGCCTCGAGGCCGAATCGCAGAGCATGGAATCGGAGTTCGAACACTCCGGCCGTGCGGCCGCCCACACCAGCGCCAGCGCCGCGACAATGGCGGTGAGTATCAGCACCCCGACGACATAACGCGCGGCGCGTCGAAAGGTCGGCGGGCTGTGCCACCGCTTCTCCACGTCATCAACCATCGCGCACCTCCTCGCCGGTGAATTGCCCGCGGCTGCCGAAACAAACAATTCAGCGGGCGTCGGCTGCCAGACCGATACCGAGCCCGATAAGGATCGCCGCGAGCGCCCGCTCGACCCGCTGCCGGATCTCGGTTCGCCGCAACCAGGCCCCGGCCCGATCGGCGGCGAGTACGACGCCCGCACACCAGAGCGTATCGATGACGAGTTGGATGGCGGCCAGAATGATCACCGTCGGCAATACCGGGCCGTTACTCGGCAGGAATTGCGGCAGGATGGTCAATCCGAATACCGCCGCCTTGGGATTGGCCGCAATGGAGATGAGCGAGGCGCGAAACGCCGCCGCCGGCGTCTTGCCACCGCGCAGGACCGAGGTCAGCGCCGCCCCGAAGGCATCCGCACCCGCGGACCGTCGCATACCGCGGGTGCTGCGCCAGGCTTGAATCCCGAGCCAGATCAGTACGACCGCGCCGAGAATATGGATGCCCACACTCAACATCCGGTTGGCGACCAGGAGCGCGGACAGCCCGGCTCCACCGGCGAGCGTCCAGCCGAACACCCCGATCTCATTTCCGGCCACCGCCGCGAGCCCGGCCCTGCGCCCATCGCGCACCGACCGCTGTAGGAACAATGCCGTCGCCGGGCCGGGCAAGGCGGCCAGGATCAGGCAGGCGAGGGTGAAGGCGGGGAGTACATGAACCCAATGCGGCATCACGCGATGCTGGCATGCGAATCGGTCCGCCGCCAGGTCTTTTCCACTTAGCGTCCGGCAGTGGCGAAGTCCTTACCGCCCACGTAGATGGTGTGGCCCGGAGCCGCGATGACCGTGGTCGCGTCGGCGACCGCGGTGGCGAACTCCTCGACGGTCGGCAGCTCACCGTGTTCGCGGCGGGCGGTCACCGCGCCGGGGTCGCGGCGCTCGAGGAGTCGGACGATGATGGTGCCGTCGATCATATCGCCGGAGACGACGGTGAAATCGATTCCATCCGAGATGAATTCGGGGATCATGGCGCGCAGTCCGTCCTCGCCGGCGCGTTTGCTCGCGGCGATGGGCTCATAGCCCGCGGGGACCGGGCGGGTGGGGGAGAAGTGGGCTTGGTGGCTGGTGACGAAGACGATCCGGCCGCCGCGCGGTAGGTGGGGTACGGCCAGTCGAGCCAGCCGGGTTTGCGCGTCGCGGTTGAGTCGCATGGCGTAATCGGGCGCGGCGTCGCGCTCCAGGCCGCCGGAGGCATTGAGGATCAGCACGTCCAGGCGGCCGAACTCGGCGATGACGGCTGAAATCAGACCTGCCGCGCTGTCGGTATCGGCGATATCGGCACCCGCGACCGAGGCGCTGCCCCCGGCCGCCGCGATCTCCGCGGCAATGGTCTCGGCACGTCTGCGCTTCTCCCGATAGTTGACGATCACGTGGTCGCCGCGGTGTCCGAGCACCCGGGCGGTCTCGGCGCCGATGCCGCGAGACGCGCCGGTGATCAACACAATTCGCTTCATATCCACTCCTCCGGCCCCGACCAACGCTTCTAATTCAGAACCAATATGGTAGTTCTGAATGAGAAGCGCAAGCCGAACCCCGGACCCGCACCTGGCCGCCATGGAGCTGCTCGGCCAGCGCTGGATGCTGCGCGTGATCTGGGAGCTCGAACCCGGTCCGCTCGGCTTCCTCGAACTGCGCCGCCGCATGGGTAACTGCTCGTCGAGCATGCTTTCGGTGCGCATGCAGCGGTTACAGGAAGCCGATGTGGTGCTGAAGAAGTCGGATAAGTCGTATGAATTGACCACGGCCGGGCGGGAACTGGCGGTGGCTCTGAAACCGTTGTGGCAGTGGTCCGAACGCTGGGGCACCAAGCTGGAGCGGGCCGTCGACGACAACGGATAGAGATCTTCATGCGACGCAAGCGGCTCATCGGCTCCGCCCTGGGCGCGGTGCTGCTGCTGCTCATCGCGGCCGGGCTCTATGTCTTGATGAACTCGCGCACCTTCCAGGTGGCGGGCCGGATCGTGCCGCGCGTGGACACCGATCGCAAGGTCGTCGCCCTCACCCTCGACGACGGGCCCTCCGACCGCACCCCACTGGTGTTGAAAGCCTTGGCGGACGCGGGAATTCCGGCCACCTTCTATCTCATCGGCTCGGAGCTGGCCGCACATCCACCGCAGGGCGCGGCAATCGCCCAGGCGGGCAATGAGATCGGCAATCACAGCTACACCCATCGCCGCATGATCCTGGTCGGCCCCGGTACCGTGCGCGAGGAGATCGAGCGCACCGATGCCGAGATCGCGAAGACCGGCTATCTGGGCGAGATCACCGTCCGCCCGCCCAATGGGAAGAAGCTCATCGGCCTGCCCATGTATCTGTCTCAGCATGACCGCACCACGGTCATGTGGGATGTGGAGCCCGATTCGGGTACCCGGGCGAGCACCGATGAGATCGTGGACGAGACACTGGCGCAGGTGCGACCGGGTTCGATAATCCTGCTGCATGTCATGTACGAATCGGGTGCGTCATCGCTGGCCGCGATTCCGCGAATCGCCGCCGGACTGAAGGCTCAGGGCTATACCTTCGTCACGATCTCGGATCTTGTGCAGTTGTCCGACTGAACACATACACTGTCTGGGACGTGAATCAGATGTGGAGAGGTGACACGATGGGAGACCGGACGGTCGTCGCTGACGTTGCCGACGAATTGGCGCGCCGCGTGGCATCGGGACAATACGCACCCGGTGGACTCATGCCGTCCGTTCGACAGGTGGCAGACGAGTTCGATCTGAATCGTGCGACAGCGCAGCTGATTCTGGGACGGCTCGAGTCGTACGGATTCGTGGATGCGCACCGCGGCAAGGGATTTGTGATCCGCGATGTGCGCGCCGCGGGCGGCGTGGATGTGTACCGGCGACTGTTCCGGCTCTCCATGCCCGAGCCCGAGGTGGCCGCGGAGATGTTCGGCAATATCGTCGAGGAGGAGCGCGGTATCGCCCTGGAGGCGCTGCTCGCCTACACCGGCAGTGACCGCGGGGTCGATCCGATCGATCTCAAGGCCGATATCGACGAGCTGGAAACCCTTGCACGCGGTGCTGATCCGGATCCGCACCGCATGCTGCGCATCGAGTTGAACCTGCTGCGCCGGCTACTCACCGCGCTCGGGCACGGTATGCAGCGCGCGGTGCTCAACTCCATCGGCGAGATGATTCTCGAGGTGCCCGAGGCGGTGGATGCCTACTTCGCGGTCTCACCGGATCTGCATGTGCTGGTCTGGCGCGCGCTGGTCGCGGTCTGGGACTCCGAGGGCGGGCCGAGCGAGGCGCAACTGGCGCTGTTCGAGGATCTGTTCGGGCTCTACCACCAGAAGGTGGTGGCCCGATTCGAGGAGTTGGTCGGCACCGCCGAGGGTGTCGAGGAGACAGTTCACGCGGCCACCGCGTAATTCGTCCGATTTCACGCCGCCGGGCCGGTCTTGTCTGAGACGACAGGACCAGCCCGGCGGTTTTCGGTCTACCCGGCTTGCGCTAGGTGCCGATGACGGCATTCATGATTGTGCCTGCGCTGGTGGCGATTACGCCGCCGACCAGCGCTCCGGCGATCTGCTTGGGGGCGGTGAGCGCGCCACCGCTCCATTTCTCCCAGGCGAAGCGGCCACCGGCGTAGATGATGGCGAGCAGTCCGGATAACAGGACGAACCACGTGAAGTAGCGGACCAGCTTCAACAGCTTGTCCGCCACCGGCGGCGTTTCCGGTGTGGGATTGAAGATTTGGGCCAGAACGTCTTGGCCCAGCAGATCGTGGGCGGCAGTCAGAATCATCTCGGCGCTCTTCCACGTGACGGCGGGTTCCTCTACGGAGTACCCGCCGGACGGTGGTTTGCGCAAGGTGTGCATCAAGTTTCGCGCGTGGCGCGCGACCCGATTGCCGCACAAGAGGATTCAGTCGACGTCATTGTCCGCGGAGAGATACGCGATGGCCGCTAGATACTGCCGGCACGCGAAGTGCTGATCGTGTGCGCGCAGAATGGTGCGGGCCCGGCGGTAATTCAAACCGCGCGGTTCTATTTCGCAGTCATCACCGGAGAGATCGGTGCTGTGGGCGAGCATCTGTGTCATTGGATGCCTCTGGCCGAGGGGGAATTGGTGCACCGAGTGTATGAGGCTGCAAGTCGCAGATGCAAGTGCATCTGTACGTTCGACGACACGTGTCGGATGTAGTAAGTCCGATTCGGTGTTGTTGGGGCGTATGGGATTACGCGTCTTGCGCCACTGTGACGAAATGTCCGGAATGGCGAAGCTCCCTCCGGATCACCCTGCCACATTCGGGGCGGTCGGTCGAATCGGCTCGGCAACCGTTTGCCATTCCGCCCGTCAGAGGGTCTGCCGCCCTTTATCTATGGCCCGCTTTGTGTGGCTCGAGGGTCGGCCGGGGTGTTCGCCAGATATTGCCCTGCGCGGGTCCGAAGACGTCACGCACCTGATCCGGGCAGACCGTCCGGTATGAAATGTCGGGATTTCTTCACAACTTCGCATCGCCACACCGGTCTTCAAGATCAAACATGTTGTGTTGCAAAGGATGTGCCGAAAACGAGGGATCGATAGCGGGCTACTCGCGTGCTATCGTTCATGTTGCGGTTGCAACTGTAAGAACATTTGACCGAACATTTGCAAGTACTGGGACACCACCCACGGGTGGTACTGGCAAGGAGTCTGAAATGATGGACAACCCGGCAACCCGTATCGACATCGACGGCGCTCAACTCGCTTGGCGCAAGAGCACTTTCAGCAACCCGAGCGGTAACTGCGTGGAACTCGCGAAACTGGCGAACGGCGAGGTGGCCATGCGAAACTCTCGTGATCCGGAAGGATCGGTACTGGTCTACACCCGCCCGGAGATCGAATGCTTCCTGTTGGGCGCCAAGAGCGGAGAGTTCGACGATCTCGCTCTCTGAGCGGTAGCATTGGCAACTGGCGCGGTGGTACGCGACGTTGCGGTTGCGGTTGTGGCCCACTGCCGGAAAACCCGAGCATCGGAGTGGACCCCATGATCGCAGAACCCGTTCCTCACGGTCGGGCGAATTCCGCTGTCGTAGACCGTGGTCCGACCGCATTGCGTATCGCAGTGGGCGGGCAGCTACGAAAGTTGAGGGAAGAGAACGGCATTACCCGGGAAGCCGCCGGTGAACACATCCGCGGCTCCCATGCCAAGATCAGTCGCCTGGAACTCGGGCGAACCGGATTCAAGGAGCGCGATATCCGGGACCTGTTGACCCTGTACAAGGTCGACGATCCCGGAGAGCGTGAACAGTTCCTGGATCTGGTCCGAAAGGCCAATGAGCCCGGCTGGTGGCATCGCTACAGCGACCTGCTCCCGCAGTGGTTCGAGACCTATCTCGGCCTGGAGTACGCGGCCAAGTCCATCAGGACCTATGAGGGCCAACTGGTTCCGGGCCTGTTGCAGACCCCCGATTACGCCCGCTCGATCGTCGCACTCGGCCATGACGAGGACGGCGAGCGGCGCGTATCGCTGCGCCGGACCCGTCAGGAATTGCTGACCCGTCCGAGCGCGCCCAGTTTCTGGGCGGTTCTGGACGAGGCGGTGCTACATCGCCCGGTCGGCGGTGCGGCCGTACTGCACGATCAGATCCTGCAGTTGATCGAATTGTCGAAGCTGCCCAATGTCACCATCCAGGTGTTGCCGTACACGGCGGGAGGGCATGCGGCGGCGGGGAGTTCGTTCACCATGCTGCGCTTCGCGGAGAATGAGTTGCCCGACATCGTCTATCTGGAGCAGCTGACGAGTGCGCTGTACCTGGATCGTCGACAGGATCTGGAGCTGTACCGTCAGGTCATGGATCAGCTGAGTGTGCAGGCGGAGCCGCCGGAGCGGTCCCGCAAACTCCTGGCGGAGGTTGCTGCCTCGCTCGTCTGAGAGCTCGAACTACCGTGTGACAGAAGAGCGGTCGCCGGATTCAACTTCGTGACACACAGCTGTGGGGCCCCATACGGGGCCCCTATCAGCGTGTGTCGGGCAGAAAACTATTGCGCTGATCTATTGCCGGATAAAGCTGGAAGCGATTCGCCAGAAAGCTTCGGGCTGCATCATGTGCAGATCCCAGTCGTTCACCATCGCGTGCGCGGTGGTGACTATTCGCTCGATATCGAAATCATACCGAGTGGCCGCTCCAGTCGATTCGACCTGATGAATGACGAAAGCGGTTGCCGTCTCATGCGAGCATGATTGCTCGGGCTGGGTTCTTTCGGCAAACCCGAGTCGGCTGAGGTTGATTGGCTGATTCATTAGAACGCCCCTGATGCCAAGCCGAGGGTTAAACCGATGGCGCGGAATCGCCGGTGATCCACCGCTCGGCTCCCTGGTTGTCCCCTACGGTGCCTTGCATGTTGAGTCTATGACCGTGCTCCGCACAGATGCAAGTACATCTGTAACCTCGAATATGTAGGGCGAGCAGGGATTTGGGGATGCTAAAAGTTTGCGAGCTACCTTTTATCGAAGTCTTTGTGGGCGTTCGGACGTATCGTCCGAGTGGGCCGCACGCCGTTGTTCAGCGAGTTCGATGGATATACCGAACCACAGCAGCAGGGCGCTGGCCAGACCGCTCAGAATCGCCCAGCCGGAAAAACCGTATCCGGCGATCGCCATGGTGAGCGCTACCGAGACGAGCCCGACCGCGGCGAGGGGCAAACCGATGTCATTCCGGGGCCTCTCGGCGGAATTCTCCGGCTCCGCGGCCATCACCACAGTCCTTCCCACATCGAATTCGCACAACCGATGTAGCGGGGATACCCGTACGGACACGCCCCAATCACGTTCGATGGGTGATGCTCCGCACGAGACATGTTGGCGCGCGCGGCGTTTCGCTCCGAGGGCCCCGGGTATCGCCGCTTTGTCAGGCAAATACCGACACTGTGGAGGTGAATCTCTTGTCCGAGCACGAAAAGGGCGGGTTCCGCGAAGGCTTCGAAGGCACCGTGGAGGGTGCCAAGGGCAAGATCAAGGAGGCCGCCGGCACCGTCGTCGGCAATGAGGATCTCCGTGACGAAGGCCGGGCCCAGCAGGGCAAGGCCGAGTCCCAGCGCGAAGCGGCCGCTCGTGAGGCCGAGGCCGAGAAGGCTCGCACGGAAGCCGAGACCGACAAACAGCGTCAGCGCGCGTACCAGCAGAACGACTAGTGGCTGATCGTGCACTGAGCTGACCGAGCACACCGGGAATCGCCCGGCGAGGAGTCCTCGCCGGGCGATTTCGCCGCATCCTGTGCGGTGCGTCCGACATTGCGGCACACTGGATTTCATGATCGATCCACGCAGTCTGGAGGCTCGCCGCACACAACTGCTGCGCGAGCTCGCCACACTGCGCGAACGCGTCGCCGACTTGCGGGCCGACTACGGCACGCTCGCGGACTCCGGCATGCTCGTCGACACCGAGGGCATTGCCGCACTCCTGACACCCGGCCGCTGTATCGCCGGTGCGCGCGAGGTCTTCGAGGAGGCCGAGATCGAGCTCGCCGCGGCGGCGGACGCGGTCGACCGCGCGAGCGTCTTCACCACCCGGCTGCGCCCGGTCCTGCTGGACTGAGCTGTGGGAAATGCCACCGCGTGGTAGCGGGGCGGCATATTGAAACCGGTTCCAACCCTGTGTTACGTCTGGGAGCAGTGGTTTCGATCAACTGAACCGGACAGGTGGACCCGTGGTGGATGTGCCCGCGTATTTCGATGAGGTGGACGGTGGCTTCCTGCCCACCGGGTTCGCCGCCAGTCAGTGGTCCTCGGCGCAGGTGGTCGGGCCCGCGCTCTGCGGGCTGATGGCGCGGGAGCTGGAGCGCGCGCACGCCACCGACGGTTTCGTCCCCGTACGCCTCACCGTGGACATGTTCAGCGCGGCGCGCTTCGAGCACACCACCACGCCCATGGTTCGGGTGCGGGACGGTAAGCGCATTCGCGTCGCCGATGTGACGGTGGTGCAGGGCGGCAAGGTGGCCGCGCGCGCCTCGGCGGTGCTGCTGCAACCCTCGGAACAGCCGCCAGGCGGGCTCTGGCAGCGTGAGTTCGAGCCGAGTCCGCCCGCGCTCGATATCGCGCCGCCGTCGCCGCTGCCGCAGATCCCGCTGTTCAACAGCGACGGTAATCCGAACCAGTGGTCGTCGGTGCCGACCGAGCATGAGAACGCCACCCGCAAGCGCACCTGGCAGAACCCGATCCGGGTGATCGCGGGGGAGGAGCTCTCACCCTTCACCCGCGCGGCGGTGGTCGGTGAGGCCACCAGCATGATGACCAACTGGGGTGACGCGGGCATCGGCTTCATCAATACCGATATGACACTTGCCCTTTCGCGTATGCCCGAGGGCTACGAGATCGGTGTGCAGGCGGACAGCCACTTCAGTGAGCGCGGTATGGCGGTCGGCGTGGCCACCCTGTTCGATCGGCGCGGATCCTTCGGCAGCGCCATGGTCACCTCGGTCTCCAATGCCGCCCGCCAGATCAGCAGTGCCCAACTCGACGCGGTGATGATCGCGCGCAGCTGAGGCGGGCTTGCTCGCCGGGCGCAGATGGGGTGGGGCGGAGCCGATTCCGGCCCCACCGATCCGCCGCCGGAAGCGCGGTCGGCAGCGGATAATCATGAGGTGATACCCAGCGGGGAACTCTCCAACGATGCGCAGTCGCTAGATCAGATAATCGGCAGCGGCCGGCCCCAGAGCGTCGGCAGCTTCCGATTCTGGTCCGCCGAGCGGCGGTGGGAATGGTCCGATGAGGTGGCGGCCATGCACGGCTACACCCCCGGAACCGTGGAACCGACCACCGAATTGCTGCTCACGCACAAGCATCCCGAGGACCGCGCTCAGGTGGCCACCTCCCTTGCCCGGGCGGTCGAGCACGGTGAACCGTTCTGCAGCCGCCACCGCATTCTCGATACGAGCGGTGCGGTGCACCATGTGATCGTGGTGGGTGACCATATGGTCGATGACGACGACAGGGTGGTCGGCACCGCGGGCTACTACATCGACGTCACCGACACACTGGCCGAACACCGGCAGGAGACCTTGGACGGCACGCTGCCCGAGCTGTATCGGGCGCGCACCGTCATCGAACAGGCCAAGGGGGCGCTCATGCTGGTCTACGGCATCAGCGCCGAACAGGCTTTTCGGGTGCTCACCTGGCGATCTCAGGAGACCAATACCAAAATTCGGACCCTCTCCCAGCAACTGGTCGCCGAGGCGGTCGATATGGGCGGCGCGGCGGTCGAGCTGCGCACCCGCTTCGATCATCTGCTCCTGACGGTGCATGAGCGGGTCGAACCGGATTAATTGCCCCGCAGACGTTTCGACACATAACGCTCGGGTATCGCACCCAGTGACGATGCCGGGTGCCGCTATCTGGCGTAAAAACCTCATGCGATCGACATCCGAGATACCAGTGAATGCTCGAAGATGATGCATCGGACGAATGGATCGGACAACGGCCGGGCGCGGCGTATTCCGTCTCTGTGGCTCGGCGACACGGGGACGGAGCGACGCATGAGTGAGTGGATATCACAGCCGATGACGGACACCAGTGTGGTGGGTATCCGGATACCGGCTGAGCTCGGACAGTTGACGATGTTGCGTGCTCTGGCCGAAACCGTGGCTCTCATAGGCGATTTCGCCCTGGACGAGGTGACCGATATCCGGGTGGCGGTCGATGAGGTGGCGACCGCGCTGATAGTCGCCGCCGTGCCCGGCAGCGGTATCGGCTGTGATTTCGACTATGACGGCCTGCGCATGCGGGTCCGAGTCTCCGGGGTGATGGTCGACAGTGGCAGTCTGGATCAGGGTGGATTCGGCTGGCATGTGCTCCGGACATTGACCGAAAGCATTGCCGCGCAGACGGGTCCGTACGACGCGACCACGGGGGGATTTCCGACAACCGTGGAATTCTGCCGATCTCGCGGTGAAAGCGATGGCGGATGAGCGCATTCCGAGCAAGGTCTGACCCGGCTCCGTGAGCGGGCCGTGGCCGATCGAGGCTCGGACAGCCCACTCGCGGAGTCGAATTGGATACGGCGACCTCAGATCACATCCGGCGGGGAGGGTGGCGGCTGTGGAATCGGCGGCACCGGCTCCGGCTGCGGATACGGCGGCACCGGCTCCGGCGCGGGGTCCGGTACGGGGGTCGGTGGCGGGGTGGGTATCGGATCGGGTGTGGGCAGCGGGGGTGCCGGCTCGGGAGCGGGTGGTACGGGCTGGGTCATTGTTCCTCCTGATTCGTATCGCGGCGGTCCGATCGGTTCGGGGGGCGCAGCAGCGCACCGACGCCTTCGGGCAGCGGCACTTCGCCTGTGACGGGTACGATTTCGCTCCCATCGGCGAGACCGGCCGCGGGGATGGCCTCATCGGCCCGGCGGATGACGGCGCGGCCGGCGAGTTCGTGCGCGGCGATGGCGACCATGGTGTGGTTCGCGCCGCGCAGGATTCGGGTGTGCTCGATCGCCGCGCCGTCGATGAGCAGGTGCGTGACCGTGTGCGCGCGCAGGGCGGCGGTGGTATCGACCAGGCCGCCGGTGGCCAGACTCGGACGCCCGCGCGCGGCCCGGAATCGATCGAATACGGTGCGCTGCTGGGCCTCGCTGGTCTCGGTGACGATCTTGTCGATCTGTGCGGCGGCGGAGCGCCGGTCACCGCCGACCTCCACAATGCGCCGGAGCGCGGCGGGGACCTGTGGTCGCGCGGTCGCCATCAGGGCGTCGCCGCACAGGGATTCGGCCCGGTCGGACTCGATCGCGGCGCGGACGGCGGCGCGGGCTACGGGTTCGCCGGTGAGGACGATCAGGGTCGCGTCGACCTGATCGGCCAGCGCGTCGGTCGCGTCGGCGATCCGATGCACCCCGTGCCGCACCAGATCGCGGGCCGGTCGGCGGGCGGTACGCGGCGGGCGACCGCGGTCGCGCGGGTTCGGTAGTTGGCCTGCGGTGTTGTCGACGGTGCGGGTCACGGTGTCGCCATTGCGATCGGTACCGATCAGGCGCGCGCCGTGATGTTCCACGGCGGCCACCACATGCGGCGCTCGTGGTAACCGCTGTTCGAGCAGGGGGAGCAGATACGGCAGTGGTGATACGCGGACCTCCTCGCGCGACGGCGGGGCCCGGAGCTGTTCATCCACCAGCACGGTGCCGGGATCGGCGATGAGGGCGCGGCCGGAGCGACCGGTATGCACCGGACCCGCCGCGATGGCGATGCCGAGCGCGCCGATCATCTGCTCGGACGCGCCTGCCGCGGTGAGCTTTTCGGTGATCTCGCGGTGGCGTGGGTCCGGGCCACGCGTCGGATCCTCGCTCGTATCGGTGCTGTCGAAGTACACCGAGGCGAACGGTCCGGTTCGGTCGATCAGTGCTCGGAGACTTGTTCTGGTCACCTTGGTCGCATACCCCCGCATCCCGTCGGCAATCATGACGACCCGGCGACACGCAAGACGCGATCGGCACGGTGTGGTCTCGATGCGGACTCGAACGGGGCACGGCGGAGTGTCGCCATATACCTCGGGTTTACGCTCGCCAGGACCGCCGAGCCGCTGAATCGTGTTGGGGGTGTCTTGTTCTCTGTCCGGCGAATCCTCGCCGCCGTCTTGCTGATCGGCGGATTCGCGGGAGTCGCGCACGCTCAACCTGCTGATCCGCAACCTTCCGGCATACCCATCTCCGGGGTATTGCCCGCCTTTCAACAGTGGATCGATTCGGTGGTGCCGCCTCCCGCGTTCCCCAATGCGCCCGCCACGCCGCTGGTGGACGCCGGGGGGCTGTCGCCGGATCTGGCGGCCCTGCGCGCGGCGACCCTGCCGACCCCCATCGGTGATGCGTTCGTGGACGAATGGCCCACGCGGCTGGAGGACTTCAGCGCAGGTCAGCTCATCGCCTGGCGCGATGTGACCGCCACGGCCGGGCCCGCGCTCATCGCACCGGTGAAGCAGGTGGTGCAGCTCAAATACCGCACCACAGATTCACACGGCGCGGCCTCGTACGCCATCGCCTCGCTGGCCCTGCCGCAGGGAGAGTGGACCGGCGGGGGTGAGCGGCCGGTGGTGGTGCACAATCTGCCGATCAATTCGCTCGGTCGCGATTGCAATCCGAGTTACACGCTGGCACATGGATTTTCGACCAGCACCAATCTGGCGGAGTATCTGCCGCCGACCACGCAGCTGGCTCTGCTGCGCGGGTACGCGGTGCTCATCCCGGACCATGAGGGTCCGCGGATGGCCTATGCCGAACCGTTCGTGGCCGGGCACGCGGTACTGGACTCGATTCGCGCGGTTCGCGGTTCCATGCCGAATGAGTTCGGGGACAGTCGCTTCGGGATCATCGGATACTCGGGCGGGGCCATTGCCACCAAGGGTGCGGTCAAGCTCATGTCCGATTACGCGCCGGAGCTGGCGGATGTGGTGGTCGGGGCGGCCATGGGTGGCGTGCCCGCCGATTACGAGCTGCTCTCGCGCAGTATGAACGCCAATCTGGCGTCGGGGGTGTTCATGGCCGCGACCTTCGCCATCGGCCGGGAGCGGCCGGAGATCCTGGCGCATATGAACAATCTGGCGCAGTGGATCGCCTTGGTCATGAAGGACACCTGTATGAATTCGTACGGGCTACCCGGAATTCTGCAGCTGCCCATGGATATCGCCGCGAACTTCCCGGATTCGCTGCACAGCGCGCTGGCCCAGGACATCTACCGGGTGACCCGGATGGACGGCATGAAATCGCCTGTGCCGCTGTATATCTACAACGGCGGGCAGGAGTTCTGGATCCCCTCAGCGGGGGCGAGGAACCTCTATGACGAGCAGTGCGCGTTAGGTGTACCGGCGGTCTATCGCACCGTGCTTGGCGAGCATATAATCGCCGCCTTCACCGGCTTCCCGGAGTCGCTGGAGTGGCTCGGCGAGAGACTCGGCGGTGTCCCCGCGCCCAACGAATGTTGAACGCGGGCAACTGATCTCGCCCTGCCCTACATCGGGAAGAGGTTGTGCTTGCGCGGGTTGTGCTTGCGCACCGCGCCCTTGTCGCGCAGCAGCTGCAAGGCCTTGCGGATCTCCAGGCGGGTGGCCGAGGGTTCGATGACCGCGTCGATGTAGCCGCGCTCGGCCGCCGTCCACGGGGTGGCGACGGTGGCATTGTAGAAGTCGATCATGCCCTGCCGCACCGCTTCCCGCTCCTGTGGCGGGGTGGCCTCGAGCTGACGCTTGCCGACGATCGGGATCATGGACTCCGCGCCCATGACCGCCAGTCGCGCGGTCGGCCAGGCCAGCGAGATATCCGCGCCGAGCTGCTTGCAGCCCATGACCGCGTACCCGCCGCCGTACGCCTTACGGGTGACGATGGTGACGATCGGAACGGTCGCCTCGATGAGCGCGCGGAACATGCGCCCGCCGCGCTTGATGACGTGATTGCGTTCCTCATCCACGCCTGGCAGCACGCCCGGGGTGTCGACCACGTAGACCAGCGGCATATTGAACGCGTCGCAGAGCCGGATGAAGTGCGCTGCCTTGTCCGAGCAGGCCGCATCGAGCGCACCGCCGAGTACCAGGGGCTGATTGGCGATGACACCGACCGGCCGGCCGTCGACACGCGCGAACCCGGTAATGAGATTCGCGGACGTCTTCTCGCTGATCTCGTGGAATTCACCGTCGTCGAAGATGCGCAGCAGAATCTCGTGCATGTCGTAGCCGACCTTGTCGGCGTCGGGCATGATCCGGTCCAGCTCGCGATCGGTATCGGTGAGCTCGGGCTCGAGCCCCGGATTGACCACCGGCGGCTGCTCCAGGCAGCTGGTCGGCAGGTAGCTCAGGTAGTCGCGCACCCACTTGTAGGCATCGGCCTCGGTCTTGGCGACATGGTGCACGGTGCCGTTCTGTTCGAGCGCCCGCGCGCCGCCCAACTCCTCGGCGGTGACGATCGACCCGGTCACGGCCCGGATGACCTCCGGACCGGTGACGAACATGTACGAATCCTCGGTCGCGACCAGGACATCCATATTGATGGGCCCGTACACCGAACCGGCCGCGCATTTGCCGAGCATGACCGCGACCATCGGCACGTAACCGGACAGGTCCTCCTGCAACCGGCACATGATGGCGTACCAGGCCAGCGAGGCGACGCCGTCCTGAATGCGCGCGCCACCGGAGTCGTTGATGCAGACCACCGGGCACGCGTTGTTGTACGCGAAGTCCATGGCCGCCTTCACGCGGCGGCCGAACATCTCGCTCACCGATCCGCCGTACACGGTCTGATCGTGCGAGATGACCACGACGGGGCGACCGTCGATATAGCCGCGCCCGGTGATCACGCCGTCGCCGTAGTAGGCGTTGGGGTTGCCGGGCTGGCGGATGAGCGCGCCCATCTCGACGAAGGTGCCCGGGTCCAGCAGCATCTGCGCGCGTTCTCGCGCGCTCGGGATGCCTTTGGCGCGTCGCTTGGCAATGCCCTTCTCGCCGGATGGTTCTTCGGCGATCTCCAGGAGCTTGCGCAGTTCCGCCAGCTTCTCCGCTGTACCCGTCATTACTTCGGTCTTGCCTTTCGCCTTCATCAGGTGGGCCGGATCCCAGCCCGGTCGAGCCGGATCGCGGCTCAGCCCGCCACGGTACCTGGCATAGCGGGGTCCTAACCACCGAACGCCTCGGTAACCTGTGCCGGGCACCACAGCGGACCGACCGGCTGGGACAGAGATACACTGCGCCCCGTGAGCTCACCGATGACAGTGCGGGCGGGGGCGCCCGAGGTGATCCGGCCGGACCTGGATACGTTCGGGTTCTCCGAGATGCGCCGAACGGCGATCGTGGGTGCGGTACTGGGCGGATCGGTTACGCGCAGCGTGCTACGCGGTGGTCTGCGCAAGGCCAAGCGCAAACGCGCGGTGGCCGAGGGCGTGGTGAACGGTTTCGAATCGCTCGGCCCGATGTTCGTGAAGCTGGGACAGTTGATCGCCTCCTCGCCGGGGGCGTTCCCGCGCGAACTCGCCGACGCCTGCCTGCGCTGCCTGGACGATATGGCCCCGTTCCCGGCGGCGGACGCGCGCGCGATCATCGAGGCCGATCTGGGCAAGCCGCTCTCGGAGCTGTTCAAATCGTTCGACGACGAACCGCTCTCGGCGGCCTCGATCGCCCAGGTGCACGCCTGCGTGCTGCTCGACGGCCGCCCCGCGGTGGTGAAGGTGCAGCGGCCCGAGATCGCCAAGCGCATGATCGTGGATCTGCGCGCGGCCATGAAACTGGCTCGGGCACTGGAGAAGCGCTCGGAGAACGCGCGAGTGGCCAACGCGCAGGCCGTGGTCCGCGATCTGTACGAGGCGACCGTCGCCGAATTGAACTTCCTCATCGAGGCCGATAATCAGACCCGCGCCCGGCAGAATCTGGCGGCGTTCGGCGATAACACCAATGTGGTTGTCCCCGAGGTCTACTGGGAGCATTGCGGCCCGCGCGTACTGTGCATGGAGCGCATGCGCGGTATGCCGCTGGACCGCTTCGACGATATTCGCGCGGTACACCCGGATTCGGAGCTGCTGATCCGCCGCCTGGTCAAGGCGTGGATGGAATCTGTCGCGGTGCACGGGCTCTTCCACGGCGATGTGCACGCGGGCAATCTCTGGCTGCTCGAGGACGGCCGAGTCGCCATGCTGGACTTCGGCATTGTCGGTCGTATGGAGACCGAATGGCGCGAATTCGTGCGCGCGCTGTTCTATGCCAGTGCCATCGACAACGACTTCCGCCCGGTGGCCCGTGCGCTGCGCAAGCTCGACCTGGTCGCCGATGACAGTGGCGATGACGCCACCATCGGCCGTCAGCTCGCGGTGGCCCTGGGCCCGGTGCTCTCGGGCAGCCTCGACAAGCTCGATTTGGGTGTCGTCGCGGCCCGGCTGCTCGAATTCGGTAAGCGCCGTGGGGCTTCCGGTCCGGAGCAGTTGATACTCATGGGGAAACAACTCGGGTACTTCGAGCGATATGCCGTGGCGTTGGCCCCCGGCTGGAAGCTCGGCCGAGACCTGTACCTGTTCCGTAATGTCTTCCCGACCGAAGTTGCAACCAAGATCGCCGAGGAAGGTACCGAGCTCCCCGTCGACTGACGTGGGGGAACGGTGACCACTGGATTGGATTTGACTGTTCGATGAAGCTCTCCGTACTACGCAGATCGTCTGCGAAGCACAGCGCGTCCGTTCTGCGGGCCACCGCTGTCGCGCTCACCGCGGCTCTCTCCGTGGCCATGCTCGGCACCTCCGCCGCCTCGGCGGACCCGGACAAGCCCTCCGCGATCAGCTCGATCACCAAGGAGGGCCGCACCTGGCATATGAAGGTGTACTCCGCTTCGATGGGCCGCGATATCACCATCGACGTGCAGCGCCCGGCCGACGAGTCCACTCCCGCGCCGAACCTGTACATGCTCAACGGCCTGGACGGCGGTGAGGGCACGGCGAACTGGAAGGCGCAGACCAAGGCCATCGAATGGCTGGCCGATAAGCCGGTCAATGTCATTCAGCCGATCGGCGGCCTGGGCAGCTACTACACCGATTGGGAGAAGACCGATCCCAAGCTGGGCCTGAACAAGTGGCGCACCTTCTTCACCGAGGAGCTGCCGCCGCTGCTGGACGACGCCCTGCACTCCACCGGCCTGAACGCGCTGACCGGTCTGTCGACCTCGGGCACCTCGGTGCTGCAGCTCGCCGAGGCCAAGCCGGGTCTGTGGAAGTCCGTCGCCGCGTACAGCGGTTGCGCGCAGATCGCCGATCCCGCGGGTAAGCAGTTCGTGAAGCTGGCCACCGAAACCTGGGCCGGCGGCAATACCGAGAACATGTACGGCCCGAGCGACAGCCCGCTGTGGGCCGCCAACGATCCGGTCATCAATGCCGAGAAGCTGCGCGGCACACTGCTTTACGTCTCCAGCGGCAGCGGTATCCCGCTCGCCTCGGATGTGCAGTACTACCTGGGCAGCGCCCCGGGCGTCATGGGCGGTATCAACCTCGGCCTCGGCATGATCATCGAGGGCGCGGTCAACGCCTGCACGATGAACCTGAAGTCCCGCCTGGAGAGCCTGAGCATTCCGGCCACCTACCAGTTCAACCCGGTGGGCACCCACTACTGGCCCTACTGGGACGAGGCCCTGCACAACTCCTGGCCCATCCTGGCCCAGGGCATGGGCATCCCCGCCTGATTTTCCGACGTGCGTGTAATGGCGCGGGCGAACGTCGAGAGACCGCCTGCGCGATTACATGCACGTTGTGTTTTCGGGCTGCGAGGATGACGGGATGTACGTTGTCGTAGCTAATCGCGGGGAAGTGGCCGTTCGGGTGGTGCGGAGTGCTCGGGAGTGGGGGTACTCCACGCTCGTACCGCATACCGCCGACGAGGGCGAGACCATGGCCGCGCGGTTGGCCGATGAGGCGGTGCGGGTGCCGGGGGCGGGTGCCTCGGCCTACCTCGATGTGGATGAGGTGGTGCGGGCGGCACGTAAGGCGGGGGATGGGGCGCTGGTGCATCCGGGCTACGGATTCCTCAGTGAGAGCGCCGAATTCGCCGCGGCCTGCGCGGCGGCCGGGCTGGTGTTCGTCGGGCCTGCGCCCGAGGTGCTGCGCTTGTTCGGCGATAAGGTCGCGGCGCGGGCGGCGGCCGAAAAGGCCGGGATACCGGTGATTCCGGCGACTACGGGTGCCGCGTCCCCGGAGCGGATCGCGGAATTGCTTGCGGCGCATCCGAAAGGCGTCATGGTCAAGGCCGCCGCGGGTGGCGGGGGTCGTGGGATGCGGGTGGTGCGCGCCGCCGCCGAGGTGGGCGAGGCGTATGAGCGGTGCCGGGCGGAGGCGATCGCCGGGTTCGGTGATGACACCGTGTACGCCGAGGCGCTGGTGAGCGAGGCGCGCCATATCGAGGTGCAGATCATCGCGGACGGCGAGCGGGCGATCGCCGTCGGCGATCGCGATTGCAGTGTGCAGCGGCGGCAGCAGAAGCTGATCGAGGTCGCGCCCGCGCCGAATCTGGCTGCGGGACTGCGGAAACGGCTGCATGAACAGGCCGTGCGACTGGCGGAGTCGGTGCGATGCCGTGGCGTGGTCACGGTCGAATTCCTGGTGAGTGCCGCGGAATCCTGGTTCCTCGAGGTGAATCCGAGGTTGCAGGTGGAGCACACCATCACCGAGGAGGTGACCGGACTGGATCTGGTTGCCGTGCAACTGGAATTGGCGCGGGGGCGTACACTCGCCGAGCTCGACCTGACAACGGTCGAGCCGCGTGGGTACGCGGTGCAGGTGCGGGTGAATGCCGAAATCGTCACCGCCGGTGGGGAAGTGCTGCCGAGTACCGGAACGCTCACCCAGTTCGCCGCGCCGACCGGCGCGGGCGTGCGGGTGGACACCGCGGCGAGCATCGGTATGCGGCAGGACGCCCGATTCGATTCGCTGCTGGCGAAGATCATCGCGCGCGGGCCCTCCTATCCGGCGGCGGTGCGGCGGGCGGCGGATGCCTTGGCGGAGACGGTGATCGCCGGTGTCGAGACGAATCTCGCGGTACAACGCGCGGTGCTGGACGAACTGGTCGCCGCCGGTCCGGTGTCGACCTCGTGGTACGAGGGCCGGGTGGGCGAATTCGTCGCCAAGGCAGCGGATTACGTTCCGATATCCCACGCCGTCGCGGATTCGGTTGTGGCGGTGGAGGTCCTGGAGCTGGCAACCGATGAGCAAGCGCTGCGCTCACCCATGGGCGGCACGGTGGTGTCACTGGTCGAACCCGGTACGGTGGTGGCCGCGGGCGCGGAGGTCATCGTGCTGGAGGCGATGAAGATGCAGCATGTGCTGCGCGCCGACCGGCCGCTGCGGGTACTGCGCCATCTGACCGTGCCGGGTGAGGTGATCGATCCGCATGCGCCCCTGCTGGTTTGGATCGAGGCGGACCATGCCGGCGCGGCTCTCGACGGTGCCGAGGTGGACCTGGATTCGATCCGCCCCGACCTCGCCGAGGTGCTCGCGCGCCATCGGGTGGGGCAGGACGCGTCCCGTCCCGAAGCGGTCGCCAAACGACATCGCCTGGGCCGCCGCACCGCTCGCGAGAACGTCGCAGATCTGGTGGACCCGGACAGCTTCCTCGAATACGGCGCACTGGCCGTCGCCGCCCAGCGATTGCGCCGCAGCCCCGAGGATCTGATCGCCAATACCCCAGCGGACGGTCTCATCGCGGGTGTGGCTACCGTCAATGCCGATCGTTTCGGCCGGGACCGCACCCGGGCCGTGGTCATGTCCTACGACTACACCGTGCTGGCGGGCACCCAGGGCATGCGCAATCACGCCAAAACCGATCGCATGCTGGAACTGGCACACGCACAACGACTTCCGGTCATCTTCTGCACCGAGGGCGGCGGCGGTCGCCCCGGCGATACCGACTATCCGGGTATCTCCGGCCTGGATGTGACCACCTTCCGCGCGATGGGCGCACTCTCCGGTCATGTCCCGCTCATCGGCATAGTCTCCGGCCGCTGCTTCGCCGGAAACGCGGCCCTGCTCGGCATGTGCGATGTGGTCATAGCCACCCCCGACGCCAATATCGGCATGGGCGGTCCGGCCATGATCGAGGGCGGTGGCCTGGGCGTCTACGCGCCGGAGGAGATCGGCCCGATCGAGGTGCAGCGCCGAAACGGTGTGGTGCACATAGTCGCCGCCGACGAGGCCGAGGCCGTGGCCATTGCCCGCAACTACCTGTCCTACTTCCAGGGCGACCGATCCGACTGGACCGCACCGGATCCACGCCTGTCCCGCCATGTCATCCCCGAGGATCGCCTGCGCGCCTTCGATATTCGCACCGCCATCGAATCCATCGCCGACCTGGACTCGATCCTGGAACTCCGCCGCGACTGGGCCACCGGCATCATCACCGCCCTGATCCGGGTGGAGGGCCGCCCCTACGGCCTCATCGCCAATAACTGCCACCACCTCGGCGGCGCGATAGACGCCCCCGCCGCCGATAAACTCAGCGCCTTCCTGCAACTCTGCGACGCCCACCAGCTCCCGGTCGTATCCCTCTGCGATACACCGGGTTTCATGGTCGGCCCGGAAGCCGAAACCCACGCCACGGTAACCAAATTCAGCCGCCTCTTCATAGACGCGGCCGCCCTGACCGTCCCCTGGGGCACCATCATCCTGCGCAAGGGCTACGGCCTGGGCGCACAAGCCATGGCGGCGGGCTCCTTCCGCGCCCCCAACTTCGTCATCGCCTGGCCCACCGGCGAAATCGGCGGTATGGGCCTGGAAGGCGCGGTCCGCCTGGGCTTCGCCAAGGAGCTCGCGGCCATCGAAGACCCCACCGCCCGCCGAACCGCCTTCGACAACCTCGTCCACCTCGCCTACGCCAACGGCAAGGCCCTCACCGCCGCCACCGTCCTCGAACTCGACGACGTCATCGACCCGGCCGACACCCGCCGCTGGATCACGACGTTGCGGTAGTGAGGGCCGGGGCGATCACCGCGATGATCTGATCGACGGCGCGGTCGATCGGGCCGGTCGGCTGGAACAGGTGGCTCAGGGCAAGGCGGACAAGGGTTTCCGTCAACGACCCGAGCTCGGTGTCCGATAGTGCGGTGAGTTCGTACTGTGCGCGGATCATGGTGGTGACCGCCTCGATGGCGCGGCCCAGGACCGGTTCGGGTTCGGTCATCAGGACCGGCAGGAGTGCGGTGTCGGGGGCGGTGCGGCCGGAGAGCACGGCCTTGAGCAGGGTGTTGTCCGCGCCGGTGCACAGGGTGTAGTCGATAGCCTGGCGCAGGCCGCCGACCACATCGTCGGGGGAGGCCGCGAGGGCGGCGGCGATGCCGACCAGGAAGGTGTCGACCTCCTGGCGGATGACGACCTCGGCGAGGTCGTGTTTATTGGCGAACTCCTTGTACATGACCGGGCGGCTGACGCCGACGTCCTTGGCGAGCCGGGACATATTCACCGCGCCCCAGCCCTCGGCGACGACGATGCCGCGCGCGGTGTCGATGATCCGCTCGCGCAGGAGTTGGCGCATTTCGGTCTGGAAGTTCGGCGCGTCTGCCACGACCCGATGGTACATGGGCTCGCCTTTCGTCTCTCTCGTTGACATTCTCTTAATGAGTGTATCTACTGAATACACTTCTTCAAGAAGTGTAAATGCGGTACATGCAAGGAGAACGACAATGACGACGTCTCGAACCGACCAGTCGACGCCCGTGGCCCCGCCGCCACAGTGGCGCGACCGTAAGCGCTACCTGTGGCTGTTCGGCCTGGTCGCGCCCACCGCGCTGTTTCTCACCACGGGTCTGGTGGCGGCGTTCAACCAATTCGGCTGGCAGGCCGTCGCCCCGGTGTGGTGGTGGATCGGCCCGCTGCTGGTGTACGTACTGCTGCCGATTCTGGATCGCTTCTTCGGGCCGGACGGTCAGAACCCGCCCGACGAGGTGATGGAGTGGCTGGAGAACGACCGCTACTACCGCTACTGCGTCTACGCGTATATACCGTTCCAGCTGCTGAGCC
The DNA here is from genome assembly GCF_036327755.1 of Nocardia sp. NBC_01503. NCBI lineage: Bacteria > Bacillati > Actinomycetota > Actinomycetes > Mycobacteriales > Nocardiaceae > Nocardia > Nocardia sp. NBC_01503. Next base: position 7,434,605 of record NZ_CP109596.1, on the reverse strand, counting down.
TGGTGTACGCCTGCTACCTGTGGACCGCGACGGATCTGTCCTGGCTCGGTATCGACGGCGGCCTGAGCCTGATCTCCAAGATCGGCCTGGCGCTGAGCATCGGCGTGGTCGGCGGTGTCGGTATCAATACCGCGCACGAACTCGGCCATAAGAAGGCCGAATTGGAGCGCTGGCTCTCCAAGATCACACTGGCCCAGACGTTCTACGGGCACTTCTATATCGAGCACAATCGCGGTCATCACGTTCGGGTGGCCACGCCGGAGGATCCGGCCAGCTCGCGCTTCGGTGAATCGTTCTGGACCTTCCTGCCGCGCAGCGTCTGGGGGAGTCTGCGCTCCTCCTGGGAGTTGGAGGCGGCGCGACTGCGTCGACTCGGCAAGCGCCCGTGGACGATTCACAACGATGTGCTGAACGCCTGGCTCATGTCGGTGGTGCTCTGGGGTGCGCTGGCCGCGGTCTTCGGCCCGATCGTGCTGCCCTTCCTGGTGTTGCAGGCGGTGTACGGCTTCGCACTGCTGGAGACGGTGAATTATCTCGAGCATTACGGACTACTGCGGCAGCGCACCGCGAGCGGGCGCTATGAGCGCTGCACGCCGGAGCACAGCTGGAACTCCGACCACATTGTCACCAATATCTTCCTGTACCACCTACAGCGGCACAGCGACCATCACGCGAATCCGACTCGGCGCTATCAGATCCTGCGCAGTATGGACGGCGCGCCGAATCTGCCCAGCGGCTACGCCAGCATGATCACGCTGGCTTACTTCCCGCCACTGTGGCGACGGGTGATGGACCGCCGCGTGCTGAACCACTACGACGGCGATATCACCCTGGTCAATATCCAGCCCGGCAAGCGCGATCGCGTGCTCGCCCGGTACGGAGCCCGGTGATGGCCGCCTACCGCTGCCCCGTCTGCGATTACGTCTACGACGAGGCCAAAGGCGCACCCCGCGAGGGCTTTCCGCCCGGCACCGCATGGTCGGCCGTACCCGACGACTGGTGCTGTCCGGACTGCGGTGTGCGCGAGAAACTCGACTTCGAATCCTACGAGAGGCGCGACCATGAGCACTGATTTCAAACTCTTCCGCTGCCTGGTCTGCGGCTTCGAATACGACGAGGCGCTGGGCTGGCCCGAGGACGGCATCGAACCGGGCACTCGCTGGGCCGATATCCCCGAGGACTGGTCCTGCCCGGATTGCGGTGCGGCCAAGGCGGATTTCGAGATGGTCGAGGTCAGCCGCTCGTGACCGAACGGATCGTGATCATCGGCGGTGGCGTCGCGGGCGCCACCGCCGCCAAGACCCTGCGAAGTTCGGGATACGACGGTGAGATCGTCCTGCTGAGCGCGGAGCGGAGCCTGCCGTACCGGCGGCCCATGGTCTCCAAGGAGCTGTTGGCCGGAACCGCGGTGGAGCGGCGCACCCTGCTCGAGCCCGCGGAGTTCTGGCCGGAGCGGGGGATCGAGTTGCGCACCGGGGTCACCGTCGAGAGCATCGACGCCGATCGTGCGGTGGTGCGCATGCTCTACGGCGGTGAGATCGGTTATGACGCACTGCTGCTGGCCACCGGTGCGCGTCCGCGTGCGCTGCCCGGGGTGCGACACGGTCTGCCCATGCTGCGCGGTCGCGACGATATCGAGGTACTGCGCCGGGCCATCGACGAGGGCTCGCTGCTCATCGCCGGAGCCGGGCTCATCGGGTGCGAGGTCGCCGCCACCGCCGCGAATCTCGGTGCGCGCGTGACGGTTCTGCACGCCGGAACCACTCCGCTGGATCGGATCGCCCCGCCGGTCATCGGCGACTATGTCCGGAAACTGCACGCGGACAATGGCGTCGATATCCACGGCGACGTGCTGCTGACCGGCGTGGAGCAGCTCGGGAACAGTGTCCGCGCGAGCGCGACCGACGGCCGGGAATGGCGTGCCGGAGCGGCTCTGATCGCCATCGGCGCGGTCGCCGATACCGCGCTGGCCGAGACCGCCGGGGTGAAGGTCGACGACGGAATCCTGGTGGACGAGGCGTATCGCACCTCGGTGCCCGGGATCTTCGCCGCCGGAGACGCCGCCGCCCGATTCGATCCAGGGCTCAATGCGTATGTGCGCGAAGAGCATTGGAACAGCGCCCAGGCGCAGGGGGCGGCCGCCGCGCAGTCCATGCTCGGTCTGCCGCCCACCCCCGTCGGTGTCAGTTGGGGTTGGTCCACCCAGTACGGGATCAATATCCAGTTCGCGGGCCGTATCCTGCCCGGCGATGACCTGGAGGTGCGGGGCACGCCCGGCACCCCGGATATCACCGTGCTGGCCTCCCGGGACGGCTGTCTCAGAGGCGCGGTCTCGATCGGCCGTCCGGCCGATATTCGCGCCGTCCGCGCAGAGCTGTCCGCGCGGAGCTAATCACGCGCAATAAGTGAAATACCGCCGAATCAATCCTATTGATCGGCGGTATCTCTGTTTGCCGGACCATTGCTGAATACCTTCTGACCTGGCCTATTTCGATATCGCGCGCGCATTTTTCACCGAATCCGCCCGGTTGGTCAAGCCCTAAGGTCAATCCAGTGAAGACTGACACGTCAGTCCGAAATCTGTATTACTGTCCGTCTGGGTCGGTACAGGCCCGAAGGGGTAGTGGGGTGGTAGGCATTGGTCGACAAGGTCATTCGGGGGCCTGAGCCGTTCATTCGGCAGGGCGTCGAGTTCGTTCTCTCCGGGTTGCGCACCTTCGGGCGCACCATTCAACTCGCGGTGGCGGCCTTCCGCTACCTGGTCACCGATATCGTGGCCCTCAAACATCCGTGGCGCGACACCCTGCAGCAGGGCTGGTTCATTGTCAGCGTCACCGCCATTCCCGCTGTGCTGGTGTCGATTCCCTTCGGCGTCATTGTCGCGGTGCAGGTCGGCAGCCTGACCCAGCAGGTCGGCGCCAGCTCGGTCTCCGGTGCGGCCGGCGGCCTCGGCGTCATCCGCCAGGGCGCGCCCATGGTGACCGCGCTACTGCTGGGCGGTGCGGCGGGTTCGGCCATTGCCGCGGATCTCGGCGCGCGCACCATTCGCGATGAGGTGGATGCGCTGCGCACCATGGGAATCGATCCGGTGCGCCGCCTGGTCGCCCCGCGATTGGCGGCCATGATCACGCTCACGCCGCTGCTGTGCATGCTCATCATCTTCATGGGCGTCTTCACCGGATACGTGATCGCGGTGGGCTTTCAGGGCGTCACGCCCGGCAGCTACCTGTCCGCCTTCGCGGCCTTCGCCAAGATGAGTGATCTGGCGGTGGCCATCGTGAAGTCGGTCATCTTCGGGGTGATCGTGCTGATCGTCTCCTGTCAGCGCGGCCTGGAGGCCACCCACGGGCCCAAGGGTGTGGCCAATGCCGTGAACGCGGCCGTGGTGATCGGCGTCATCGCCGCCTTCGGCGTGAATCTGGTTGTCACCCAACTGGTTTCCATGTTCATCCCGACGCAGGTGGGCTGATGACCCAGGTTCCCGCCCGCTATCAACCACTCGGCACGGTCGGCCGCGTCGCCGAGCGCGGCGCCCAGGCGCCCCTCGGAGTCTTCGAATCCCTCGGGCACCAGGCGACTTTCGTCTACGAGGTGCTGACCGCCATCCCGCATACGCTGCGGATCTACCGGCGCCAGACCATGCTCATCCTCTCCGATATCACCTGGGGCTCAGGGGCGATCATCGTCGGCGGCGGCACCGTGGCGGTGCTGGCCTTCCTCGGTATCGCGGTCGGCGGCTCCATCGGCGTGGAGGGTTTCACCGCGCTGAATATGGTCGGAATGGGCCCGCTCACCGGCTTCGTCTCGGCCTACGCCAATACCCGGGAGATGGCCCCCATGGTGGCGGCCATCGGTTTCGCGGCTCAGGCCGGATGCCGGATGACCGCCGAGATCGGGGCCATGCGCATCTCCGAGGAGATAGACGCCTTGGAGGCCATCGGGATTCGGCCTATGCCGTTCGTGGTGACCACCCGCGTGATCGCGGGCGTCATCACCATCGTCCCGCTGCACCTGCTCACGCTCATCCTGTCGTATCTGTCCTGCGCGACGGTGGTGAATGTGCTGCACGGGCAGTCCTCGGGCACCTACTACCACTATTTCAACGCGTTCCTGCAACCCGGTGATGTGATCGCATCCCTGATCAAGGCAACGATTTTCGTCATCACCATCATTCTCATCCACGGCTACCAGGGCTTCTACGCCTCGGGCGGCCCGGAGGGCGTGGGGCGGGCCTCGGGCCGCGCCATTCGCGCCAGCCTGGTGCTGGTGGTCATCCTGGACATGATCCTCACCATCGTGATCTGGGGCCTGGATGTCGGCATCAGGATCTCGGGGTGATGTGATGAGCGTATTCAAGGATCACTCCGGACGCAGTGCCGGACCGTGGCTGCTGCGCCTGCGCGGGGTGGTCATCGCGATCGTCATCGTCACCGTCGCGGTGCTCGTAAGTTCCTACGCGCGTGGTTCATTCGCCGATCGGTTCGGTCTGACCATCGATGCCGCCACCCTCGGTGAGGGACTGGCCCCGGGCGCGGAGGTGAAGTTCCGCGGCTATGCCATCGGCACCGTGCGCGAGGTCCGGACGGTCGGCTACGGTCATCAGCGCATTCGGGTGCAGATCGATCGCAACCAGGCGGCCGCGCTCACCGATGCGGTGACCGCGCGCTTCACCTCCTCGAATGTCTTCGGCTCCAGCGCGATCGAATTGGTGCCGGGCAATGGTGGTGCGCCACTGCGGGAGAACGCCACCCTGCAGATCGGCGAGAACGCCACCAATGCCACCGTCGCCGGGGTCTTCCGGCGCGCGGCGCGGCTCACCACGGTGCTCGACTCCGACACCGTGCGAAGGCTTTTCGACCTGCTGCTGGACAATGCCGACAGCCTCGGCCCGGTGCTGCGGTCGTTCTTCGAGACCGCGCGCATGCTGGCCGACGGGCAGCAGGCCCCGGTCGGGCACTACATCGAGATCGGCCGGGATATGACCGGCGCGTTCGCCGATCTGACGCCCTCGGTCGGGCACGCGATTCTGGCGGTGCTCGAACAGTCCGAGTACTTCGGTGACGCCACCAATCGCGCGCGCACCGACAAGGCCACCGACGGTGTGGATCAGGCTGTGCTGGTCGGCATTTCGGAGCTGTTGCGCCGCAATAATCCCGAGCTGGAGAAGGTACTCGGCGGCGTCCTGGATGTCGCGGTGCCGGTCAGCGTCGCGCTCGGCACGGTGGCTCCGGCCTACAACCGGATTCCGAATCTGCTGCGCGCCATGAACGAAGCCTTCCCGGAGGTGGACGGCGGGGTGCAGCTGCAATTGGAGCTGATCGTGAAAACCATGCCGTATCTGGCCGATTCGCTGGGAGGTGTACCGCAGTGAACGATGTCGCCAAGTCCTCGATCAAACTCGTGGTGTTCCTGCTCATCGTCTCGGCCTGCTCGGTCTTCATCGTGACCGCGCTGCGCACCCCCATTCCGGGTGACAAGGTCGGCTACGACGCCGTATTCACCGATGTGTCCGGGCTTTTCGCCGGTGATTCGGTGCGCATGTCCGGTGTCGCGGTCGGCAAGGTGGAGACGGTCGCCCTGGACGGCGCGCAGGCCCGGGTGCACTTCACCGTCGACACCGACCGGCCGATCTATGACAACACCAAGGCCGCGGTGCGCTATCAGAACCTCATCGGCCAGCGCTATGTGGAGCTGCTGACCGACGGCACCGGCGGTACGAAACTGAAAGCGGGAGCGACCATTCCGGTGCAGCGCACCATTGCCAGTTTCGATGTCTCCAAACTGTTCAACGGTTTCAAACCGCTCTTCGACACCCTCGATCCCGGACAGCTCAACCAGTTCGGTGACAATCTGCTGCGCGTCATCCAGGGCGACGGCTCGGGTATCGGCCCGGTGCTCTCGGATCTGGACACCCTCACCAAGCACGCCCGCAACAGCGAGGCGGTGATCGTGCTGCTCATCCGCAATCTGGGCCTGGTCTCGGACGAGATCGGCGGGAAATCCCAGGCGGTCGGTGATCTGGTGGCACAGCTGGCCGGAGTGCTGGGCCAGTTCAGCAGTAAGACACAGACCATTCTCTCCGCCATCGATTCGGCGAAAGCGACGCTGGGACCACTGGTTCCACTGCTCGAGGAGACGCGCGACGCCTACGACGTGGCCTACGGACCGGTCGACGGACTGCTGCGCCGGTTGGTGCCGCAGACCGATCAGCTCACCCAGATCCTGGCCATCACCCCGCAGTTGGTGACCGGTCTGAACGAGACCGTGCCCGGCGACGGGGTGAAGCCGCGGATCACCTGCTCCAACGGTGCGGCCGCCATGCCCGCCCTCGCCGATGTCATCCTGTCCACGCAGAACCTGGTGGTGTGCAAATGAGGGGATCGATCCGATACCTCGGAGAGCTGATACGCGACACCCTGACCGGGCGTGGTGATCAGCCCACCCAATTGCGCTGGGGCATGGCCGGTGTCGCGGTCTGCGCGGTGGCGCTGCTGGTGGCGGGCGCGCTGTATGTGATCCCGTTCGGGCAGCGTACCTATATCGCCGATTTCAAGATCTCCGGCGGGGCGCGCTCGGGTGACGAGGTCCGGGTGGCGGGTATCAATGTCGGCAAGATTCGCTCGGTGGACCTGGTAGGCGATCATGTCGAGGTCGCCTTCACGGTGAAATCCGATGTACGGGTGGGGGATCGGGCCGCGGTCGAGGTCAAGATGCTCACCCCGATCGGCGGGCACTACCTGGCGCTCACCCCGACCGGCGACAAGGAGCTGGGGTCCAGGCATATTCCGCCCGAGCGCACCGGAACGCCCTTCGAACTCAGCGATATTCTCGACAAGGGCACGCCGATCTTCGGCAAGGTCGACGCGGGCACCATGCGCGATACCGTCGGCGAGCTGAACAAGGCGCTGGCCGGACAGCCCGACGCCCTGCGCGGGGTCATCGCCAATGCCGATGAGCTGACCGGACTGCTGGCCGATCGCACCCAGCAGCTCAATACCGCACTCCAGGTGTCGGACGAATACATTGCCGCCATCGCCGATGACAAGGCGCTACTGGCCGATTTCGTCCGCCAGCTCGGCACGGTCGCCGATCGGCTGGGCAATCGCAAGGACGATATCGTCGGCGTCTTCAATCTGGTGAAGCGGGTGCTCGTCGTTCTGCACCGGCCGATCATGGCGTACGGCGATTCCATCGAACCGTCGGTGACCCAGCTCGAGCAGTTGTTCTCCAAGGTATTCGCCGATCCGAATCGACTCGACATCGTGGTGAACGGATTACGCGATGTGATCGCCAAACTCAATGGCCTGCTCGGCAATCAGGTGAAAGCGGATACGCCCGCCGATGGCGTGCGGATCTGTATTCCCTACGAAGGCAAGGCGTGCTGATGGGGTGGATGGGAAGCGGGAGAAGCAGAACCGCGCTCGTCGCGGGAGCCGCCGTGCTGGTGGCTGTCGTCGTGGCGGCCGGGGTCACCTGGGCGGGCACGGTGCGCGACGACAAACAGAGCGTCTGCGCCGAATTCGCCGATACCGTCGGCCTTTACCAGGGCAATAGCGTGACCATGCTCGGGGTGGAGATCGGCACCGTATCGAAGATCGAATCGCTCGGTGACCGTATGCGCGTCACCATGAGCGTGGGCGACAAGGTGAAATTGCCCGCCGATATCGAGGCCGTCACCATGTCGAGTTCGATTGTGACCGATCGGCATGTGGAGCTGACCAAGCCCTATACCGCCGGACCGCGTTTCGATACCTCGAAATGCATTGCGCTGGACCACACCAGGACGCCGATCGGTATCAGCGAGGCTCTCGATGCCATGGGCGGGCTCGCCGGAGATCTCACCGGTGGTACACCGAACGACACCCTGCTGAACGACACGCTGACCGCCGCCGACGGTGCCATCAGCGGCACCGGGCCGCAGTGGAATCAGCTGCTGCAGCGGCTCTCCACCGTGGTCGGCGACCCGTCCCAGCGCGATGTGGTGTTCCGGCGACTGGTCGACAATCTCGATCAACTCACCACCATGTTCGTGACCAATTGGCCGGATATGAAACTGGTGCTGGACAATCTGCGTGCCGGACTGCAACTCATCGGTGACTTCTCCACCGAATTCGCGAGCGCGGTGGATATCGCGGTGGAGTTCCTGCCGGTGCTGGCGCGCAATGTCGGCAAATACGATCAGCAGGCCTACGCCTTCCTGGACCTGTATCTGCCGCAGACGCACGACTTCCTGCAACAGCATCAGGGCGATATCGAGAGTCTGCTCGCCCAATTGCCGCCACTCGCGGCGCAGCTACCACGGGCGGGTGGCCGATGAGACGTATTGCCCTGCGGGTGATTCCGGCGTTGACCGCGGTCACCCTGTTACTCAGCGGCTGTGGCGTGCGGGCCACCGATATCCCCATTCCCGGCACCTATCCCAGCGGTGACACCTACACCGTGCGTATCGAATTCGGTTCGGTGCTGAACCTGCCCGACCGCGCCAAGGTGATCGCCGACGGTGTGGAGATAGGCATGCTCGATCACATCGACCTGATCGGCAATACCGCCGTCGCGACGGTCAAGGTGCACGCCGATGCCAAACTGCCCAGGACCACCACGGCGGAGCTGCGGCAGAGCACCATTCTCGGCGATATCCATATCGCGCTGGAGGCTCCGAAGAACGCGGAGACGAGCTTCCTGCGCGATGGTGATGTCATACCGATGTCGCAGACCGTGCCCGCCACCAATGTGGAGGATATTCTGCGCGCGCTCTCCAATATCATCACCGGCGGCCGGTGGGCGGATCTGCAACGACTGGTCACCGATGTCAACGCCGCCTTCCCGAGTGATCCGGCCGAGCTGGACCGGATCAATAACGCCGGGCGGGCGGCGCTGCGCGATATGGCCTCGCACAGCGCCGATATCGACCGCATTCTGATCTCGGCGCAACAGATCACCGGGAAGCTGGAGTCCGGGCGCGATGCGGTGGACCGCATTCTGACCTACGGCCCGGATCGGGCGGCCGGGTTGTCGGCGGTGCTGTTCAATGTGGTCAAGCTGATAATCAGCGGTGGCACGCTGGCCCGGAACGTGGGCGATCTCGCGCTGCCGCATGTCGGTGATCTCCAATCGATCGTCTCGATTCTCGCACCGACCGCGGTGACGGTCGGCTACTCCGACATCACCCTGGGCGCGAACCTGGAGACCTTCCATAATCTGCTGCGGGACAAGCTGATTCCCTTCCTGGAGTCCCCGGATGTGCGGGTGGATCGGGTCTCGGCGGATGTGCGGGCCGATCAGCTGGTGCCGATCATGCGAGCGATGGGGCTGGTGCCGTGAAACTCTCACTCTCCGGACCGGTTTCGCTGGTCCTGCTCATGGTGCTGACGCTGATCTGCGGCAGCTATATGGCCGTGGGTGTGTTGAATCTGGATCCGCGCCGGGAGAACAACACCGTCACGGTGTTGCTGGACTCCTCCGGCGGGCTCATGAAGACCTCCGAGGTGACGCTGCGCGGTCTGCCGATCGGGCGGGTGCGCGATATCGGCGCGACAGCGCGCGGACTGGCGGTGACGCTGGAATATGATGCCAAGTACCGGATTCCGGTGGACAGCGCGGTGCGGATCGCCAACCTCTCCGCGGCGGGGGAGCAGTTCATCGACTTCCGGCCCACCGGCAGCGCCGGGCCGTTCCTGCACGACGGCAGTGTGGTGCCGCCACGGCAGGTGCGGATCGCCAGCACCGTCGGTGACGCACTGGCGAAGATGGATGCCCTTACCGCGCAATTGGATCCGATCAAACTGGAGCATCTGGCCACCACCGTGGCGGCCGGATTCGAGGGCCGCGACGCCGATGTCGCCAACCTCACCAGGGCCCTGGTCGGCACCGCGAATCTGTTGCGGGACAAGCGCGATGCGATCGCCCGGCTGTACTCGAATGTGCAGACCCTCGGCGACGGGTTCGACGGTCGTGCCCCCTCGCTCAGTGCCGCCGCCGGTGATGTGGATTCGGCGCTGCCGGAGCTGCTGCACATTATCGCCGCGTTCCAGAACTACTCGTATGCCGGTGAGAACATCTTCGACGATCCGCTCGGGCCGCTGGTCACGCGGATCGATCAGTACCTGTCCCTGATCGGACCGGATCTGGGCTTCATCGCGACCGCCCTGAAGCCCTCGACCAGTGCGATCAAACCGCTGCGCGTGGATGCCGGATCGATTGTGGATCTGCTGGCCACGGTATTTCCCGGCGATGGCAAAGCCCATGTCGGCGTCGAGTTTCCGCGATAGGAAGGCCAATCATGAGTGAGAACGAGAAAGCGCGGTCCGAATCCACCGTGGTGCTGGAGAAGTCGGAGCCCAAAACCGCACCTGTGTCGGACGAGCCCGCTGAACCGTCGCGGTTCAAGGGAATTCGTGACCGCCTCCAGGTCATCGCGCTGTCGGCCGCCGCGGTGCTGGCGGCCGTGGCCCTGGTGCTCGGCGTCTGCTGGCATAACGCCTCCGGTGATCTGAACGCCCTGCGCACCGGCAACTCCGATCGCGATCGCGCCGCCGAGGTGGCGACCGACTACGCCATGCGCTCGCTGACCTATGACTACAAGAACCTGCCCGCCTTCTTCGACGGCGTGCAGCGCGGTACCTCGACCGCGTTGCGCGACAAGTTCACCCAGACGCACGATGCCCTCACCAAGATCATGACCGGGGCGCAGGTGGTGGCGACCGGACAGGTGGTGGGCACCTCGGTGCAGGCCCAGGGCAATGACCAGTACGCGGTTACGGTGTACGCCATTCAGCGCACCCGGAATCTGCAGCAGCCCGAGCCCGCCGCCAAGCCGAATCTGCTGGTGGTCACGGTCGCCAAGCGCGAGGGTGTCTGGCTGGTGGTCGATTACGGACCCAAGGAGGGGATGAGCACCGACGGTGTCGCCAAGGATGGGGCCACCAAGGACGGGGCCGCGAAATAGCCCCGCGCACACCTCGGCCGCCGCGGTCCGAGCTTCCACTGCGGCGGCGCCGGCAGATTATCGAAGCCGCCTACGAGGTGTTCACCGCCGCGGGTTACGAGGCCACTGCCATCTCCGCGGTCGCCACGCGGGCCGGGGTCGGACAGGGCACCATCTACCGGTACTTCGGCAGTAAACGCGAAATCCTGGACCACGTCATCGATTTCGGTGTGGACAAGGTGATCGACTCGGTGCGCTTGAACGAACTCTTCGGTACCGCGGGCAGTCTCGACGAGCTCATGGATACCGTGCGCGCGGCCGTGGAGCGGGTGTACGGCCTGCTCGAGCGGGAGCCGCGGGTATTGCGGTTACTGCTGGTGGAGGCGGGAGCCATCGATGCCGAACTGGCACAGCGACTGCTGGGGCTGGAGGCGGTGGTGGCGTCACTGGTTGCCGGTGAACTCGTGCGCGGAATCTACGCGGGCTGGATACGCGCGGATCTGGATCCGGAGGTGACCGGGCATGCCGTGCTGACGCTGGTGGGTCCGGCGCTCATGCGGGAGTTGCACGGCACACCCGATCCGGATGCCCGCGAGCGCAGTACCGCGATGGTGCTGCGGTTATTGGAGAAGGCGTTGCGGGTGCGGACGGTGGCCTCGTGAGCGATCCCGGCCGCGATGCCCGGCGGGCGGCGCGCGCGGAGCTGCGACGCGTCGAATTGGTCAGGGCTGCTTATCATCTGGTGATGGCACGGGGCTTCCGCACCATCGGCGTCGACGATATCGCCCTCGCCGCGGGTGTCTCGCACGGCACCTTCTACAACTACTTCGAGAACAAGCGCGACATTCTCGATGCGGTGATCGACCACTGTTTCGAGCATATTCGCGAGCGCCTGCTCGGACCCGAGGCCGATGACGCACCCGCCACCATGGCCGCGTTCGGCGCCCGGTACGCCCGGGTGATCGACCGCTGTTACGACCTGGTCGCCACCGAACCCGGGCTGGTGAATTTCCTACTACTGGAGGCGTCTTCGATCGACGACCGGGTGATCGAGCGCTGTCTGCACAATGCCAGGCGCTATGGCGCGCAGGCGGTGGAGCAGGTGCGTCAGGGGATGGCCCACGGCTTCCTGGACGCCCGCCTCGATGCCGATATCGCGGCCGAGGTGCTGCTGTCGGTCCTGGTCTCCGCGCTCTTCTCGGCCCTGCGCGCGGGCGCCGACGGACTCACCCAGGAGCGAGTCCGCGTGCAGCTCACCGCATTTCTCTGCACCGCCCTCGGCGCGGAGGATCAGTGCACCGAGAATCCGCCGTCGACGTGAATGGCCTGTCCGGTGATGTACGCCGAGGCTCGACTCGCGAGAAAGACCGCCGCACCGGCGAAATCGTCGGCCACCCCGTTACGGCCGATCATGGTGCGCGCGGCCAGCGCTCGCACCCGCTCCGGATCGTCCTGTAGCCGCTGGTTGAGCGGCGTCAATACGAAACCCGGCACCAGGGTATTGCAGGTGACCCCGTGCGGTGACCAGGTCTCGGCCTGCGAACGGGCCAGTGACTCCAGCGCGCCCTTGGACACCCCGTAGGCGCCACTGTTCACGAAGGCCCGATGCGCCTGCTGCGAGGTGATGTGCATGATCCGCCCGAATCCGCGCTCGGCCATCGCGGGGCCGAATCGCTGCCCGAGCAGGAATGGCGCGTCCAGATTCACCGCCATGGTCTGATCCCAGACCCGCTCATCGAGCTCACCGAAGGGTGGCCGCAGATTGATCCCCGCGCAATTGACCAGAATATCCGGCTCGCCGAAGACCCGCACCGCCTCGTCCGCTGCCGTCCGCACACCCGCGCGCGAACCGAGATCCGCACTCACCCAACCTATTTCGCAGCCGTCGGCGGTGAACTCCGCGACGGTCTCGGCCAGCCTGTCCTTTCCGCGCGCCGCGATCACGACCCGTGCTCCGGCCTGTGCCAGCGCGCCCGCGATCGCCCGCCCGATGCCGGAGCTGCCGCCGGTGACGAGCGCGACCCGTCCCTGAAGCGAGAACAATCCGGAGAGGTAGTCCTGTGTAGTCACGGCCGACACCCTAGAGGGTCAACCCGAACGGAAATATCCACTTGAGTCTCCACCAGGGGGAGACGCCAAGCTGGTGATCATGGACGACGAAGCGCTGTACCCCATCGGGGCCCTGGCCGAACGGACCGGGCTCACGGTGAAGACCATCCGGTTCTACGCCGATCGCGGAATCGTCCCGCCCACCGAATACAGCCCCGCGGGCTATCGCCTCTACAACGCCGAAGCGATCGCCCGCCTCGAATTGGTCCGCACCCTGCGCGATCTGGGGGTCGACCTGGCCACCATTCGCCGCGTGCTTGCCGGTGAATCCACCGTCGCTCAGGTCGCCGCGACCCATGCCGAGGCGGTCGACCTGCAGATCACCCTGCTATCCCTGCGCCGCGCCGTCCTGCGCGCGGTGGCCAAACGTGAATCCGATCCGAAGGAGATGACCCTCATGCACAAGCTCGTCCAACTGTCCGAGGCCGAACGCCACCGCCTCATTCACGATTTCATCGACGACACCTTCGGCTCGGCCGACGGTAATCCCGAAATGGCCGATCTGGTCCGGGCTGCCATGCCCCAACTGCCCGAGGATCCGAGCCCCGAGCAGGTGGAGGCGTGGATCGATCTGGCGGATCTGGTGCAGAACAACGACTTTCGAGCCGCGGTACGGCGCATGGTCGACTATCAGGCGCGGGAGCGGGCCGACGGGGAGACCACCGGTCTGCATCACGCTCTCACCGAGGCCGTCACCACCGAGGTCGGAGCCGCTCTCGAAAACGGTATCGCGCCCGAGTCCGAGGAAGCCGCAACGATTCTCGACTCCCTGAGCGCCCGCTACGCGGAAACCTTCGCCAAACCGGACGATGCGGTCCTGCGGGAGTGGATCCTCAACCGCCTCGGCATCGCCAATGATCCGCGCGTGGAACAGTATTGGCGGCTGCTGTCCGTCATCAACGGCTGGCCGCCCTTTCCCAACGTGACCCCCGTCTTCAGCTGGTTCGCGGCCGCCCTCCGCGCCCACCTGCCCGAGGGGAGCTGACCCGCCGCTTCAGAACACGAACCCCCGCAGTGCCAGGAACCGCATCCCACCGACCGCGGCCATGATGACGATCACCGCACCCGACTGAGCGATCGAGCTCAGGCCGGGTGCCCAGAATTCGAGGGCGGCCAGGGCGGCCGTGCTGATCAACAATCCGATCAGCGCGAGCCCGCCGCCCTCGATCTGGGCATTGAACCAGCCGACACGTCCGGCCGCGCTTACACCGGACTTACGCTGCCCTGACACGTGCCTGGCGGGGCCTCGATCACGCGGCGATGCGTTCATGGCGCAGCAGCACGATGTGATCGTCCAGCACCCGCGATTCGGTCAGCCGCAGCGGCGCGCATGTGTTGACCTCGGTGAATACGGTTCGGCCGCCGCCGAGTAGGACCGGATGTACGAAAATGTGGAACTCGTCGATCAATCCCGCGCGGGTCAGTGACGATGCCAGCTCGGACCCGCCGCAGAGCAGAAAGGTCCCGGGCTCTCCCGCCGCGGTCTCCGCCAGCGATGCGATATCGGGAAATACGCGCACGTTTCGCGGTACGTCTGTCAGCGTGCGTGAGACCACGGCCTTCGGCTTGGCCCGCCACACCGGTGCGAACTCCGCATCGCCCGGATGGAATGCCAGCTGTTCGGCGCGCGGCCAATAGTCGGACATGAAATCCCAGGTGACTCGGCCGTAGAGCAGGGTTCCCGCCGTCCCGGTCAGCTCCCGCAGGTACGCCGAGACGCCCATATCGTTTGCAGGCCAATAAAATTCACCGTTCGGCCCTTCGATATAGCCGTCCAGTGATTGATGGACGAGGTGAACGATCTTCCCCACGGAGGACCTCCTGTCGCTACTATGTATCGCTATGTACCAGTATATAGTAGCACTGAGTACCGGAGGTGCAAGAGCGCTCGCATGGATAATGCGTGGGTGGTCATGACACGGCGGATCGCGGTCGAGGGCACCTCGGGTTCGGGCAAGAGCTCACTGGCGCGGGATATTTCGCGGCGCTTGGGGATCGCGCATATCGAACTCGATGCCATTCACCATCAGGCGGATTGGACGCCGCTGGGTGCGCCGGAGTTCCAGGCGGCGGTCGGTGCGCGGATCGCGCGGGACGGCTGGGTGGTCGACGGCAACTACCACGGCAAGCTCGGCGATCTGGTGTGGAGCCGCGCCGATACCGTGGTCTGGTTCGATCTGCCGCGGTGGCGGGTGATGACGCAGATCATCGCGCGGACCCTCCGGCGTGTGCTCGCCGGTCATGAACTCTGGAATGGCAATCGGGAACGCTGGCGAAATCTGTTCTCACTCGACCCGGGGCAGTCGGTGATCGCCTGGGCCTGGACCACGCACACCGGGAATCGGGCACGCTATCTCGCCTGGCAGGACGATCCCGCGTATCGCGACATCACCTTCGTGCGGGTGCGTTCACATCGCGATGCCGCCGAATTTCTGGCCGGTCTGCGCTAGACCAATTCCACCTCGTCGAATCCGACGGTCAGGCCGTGGCGGCGCTCGCGCAGTACATTCCCCGCACGGTGGACGGTGCCCTCACCGAATTCGATCCGCAGCTTGGCACGATGGACGTCCACCTCCCGGACGACCCCGCAGATACCGCTGAACGGGCCCTCGGGGAAGTAGACGACATCGCCCGGACCATATTCGGTGGCAGCCATGTCGACACAGTAATCGACTGGGACGCGGACCTATTGGAACCAGTGCAGTGGCGAGACTTCACGCACGTGGATGAGCACGTCGAAGGCGGCGGGCAGGTCCGCGATCGTGAGGTACGCGGCGGTGTCCTGCGCGGGGTTGTAGACACCGCTGATCACTCGCATCTTGACCGGGCCGAAGGAGTGCGCGGGGCGCAGGTCCAGCCAATTGGTCTCGGGCTCAACCGAACCCAGTGCCGCGTCGAGGAAATCCGGTGCGGGGGAGGGGATATCGGCAATGCCGACATCGCCGTGATGAAAGCCGATGGCGATGGAGGCGTAGTCCGATCCGTAGTGCCGGCGCAGCACACTGCCCGCGGTCGGCGGGGTGCTATCGGTGGGATCGGCTCCGAGCGGCGTCGCCGCGCTATGCGCGATGCCGTCCCAGTACACGATTCGCTCGCCCGTACGGGTCTGGTGATCGATGATGACCGCCGCCCAGCGCTCGTCATCGCCGATGAAACTGTCGCGCCCCGCGACGCTGTTCTCGTGGAAGTCGACTATCGACCGCATGAGGGTCAGCGCCTCGGCCGAGACGGGCAGCGAATTCACCAGGGCCGCGGCGTCATCGGCATGTTCGCGAAAGAGCCGCCCCGGATGGATGCCCTGAGCCCGCTGCACATGTTCATCGATGGTGTGCGCACTGCGAATCGGATCCAGATGCGCCGCGACCTCGCCCACGCGCTCGGGGGCGACCGCCCGAACGGCCTCGAGCACCGCATCGTAATCCGCCGCTTTCGCCTGGGGCGGTTTGACCGCGATGATCCGCACCGGATCTCCCGCGTGCTCGCGATTGAAATCGCGAATCCACTCCAGCGCGGTTGCCATCTCCCGATGCCGCCATGGCCGCCAAGCGGTTTCGAGCGCCGTGGTGGCCGACCCCGCGCCGGTCACCACATAGTCGTCGAGAATCGCCGCGACATCCGCACTGTCCTGCAGCGCGACCACCCGAAATCCGTACTGCCGCACCAGCAGATGGAAGAGCGAATCCCGCAGCGCGAAGGTCTCCGGGGCGAACCGAGTGGATTCCCCGATTCCCACCACCTTGGCCGAGGCCACCGAGCGCGCGATCTCGGCGAGCCCCGCCGCATCCAGCGCCCGCGGTGCGGACGGCAGCTCGGCGAGGCGCGGCCCGATGGAAGTGCTTGCCGGAGTGGAGGTCGTGTTCATACCGCCCACTCTGGTACCTGAACCATTGTTTAGGTCAAGCGCTACTTCAGGTCGGATCCCTTGGCCACGACCACGGCGTACACATCCCCGATGGTGGCCAGCGCGCTCTGCTGCAGTTGTTCGGCCGATACCTCGGCGACCACGGTCGCCAGTGGCCGGGTGGCGCAGGCGTCGGCGACCACGGTGGGTGCGTTGCCGCGCAGGAACGCGCCCTCGGCGGTGAACTGCACGCACATATGCGTCATGAATCCGGCGAGGATGAGGTTCTTATTGCCCGCGGCGTCGATGCGGTCGCCGAGGTCGGTGCCGACGAAGCCATTGGGTGCGGTCTTGACCACCACGGCCTCGCCCTCGAGGGCGGCGACCGTCGGATGGATCTGCCCGATCTCGGCGGTGATGTCGTAGGGCGTACCCTCGCCGCCGTCATTGATGACGTGGATGACGGTCGTGCCGGCCTGCCGGGCCCGGGCCAGCAGGTCGGCCGCGGCATCGAGTGCGGCATCCCATCCGGTCAACTCCATCACGCCGCGCGTATAGGTGTTCTGGTAGTCGATCAGCACCAGGGTGGCATCGGCGAGCGAGGCCGGGGTGGGGTCGAGACCGTCGAGTTCGCGCAGGGTAGTGGCAGCCATTGCATGTCCTTCCAGGGGTTGAATATCTATCACGCTACGGCCGATCAGGCATGTCGGAAATGTCATGTAACCTGCAAATCCGGACACCATCACCGATGCCCCTGGAGTCGCCCATGCGCACCATCGAACGCCTGATGGTCGTCGTCCTGTTCGAGGGCGTCGACCTCCTCGATGTCACCGGACCGCCCGAGGTCTTCGCGCTGCTGCAACGCGAAATGGATTCCCCCACCGGCTATCAGGTGGTGCTGGCCGCCGAATCGCTGGACCCGATCATCACCTCGGCGGGGGTGCGCGTACTGCCCGATGCGACCTTCGAGGAGCTCGGCGCCCGCGCCATCGACACCCTGATCGTCCCCGGCGCGGTCGAGGTCGACGCCGATCGCCGGGTGCGCGCGGTCAGCGATCCGACGGTCGTGCACTGGGTGCGCGCCCTGTCGGCCAATGCCCGCCGCATCGCCTCGGTCTGCGTGGGCGCGCATATCCTCGCCGATGCCGGACTCCTGGATGGCCGCCGCGCCACCACGCACTGGTCGACCGCGGCTCAACTCGCCGCCGATCACCCGGCGGTCGAGGTCGATGCCGACCCCATCTACATCCGCTCCGGGGAGGTGTGGACCGGTGCGGGCCTGACCGCCTGCCTGGATCTGGCCCTCGCGCTGGTGGCCGATGATTTCGGTGACGCCCCCGCGCTGCGAGTCGCCCGCCAATTGGTCATGTATCTCAAAAGACCAAGCGGGCAAAGCCAATTCAGTGTTTCGCTGGAGCCGCTCTCGACCACCCGCCGCATCGACGAGCTACGCCTCTACATCACCCAGCACATAGCCGAACCACTGACCGTCACCGATCTCGCGGCGCAGGCGCACGTGAGTGAGCGCCAACTCAGCCGGGTCTTCAAAACCGACCTCGGAATGACCCCCGCCGCGTACATCGAATCGGCGCGGGTCGAGGTGGCGCGCAATCTTCTGGAAACCACCGATCACACGCTCGAGCGAATCGCGACCCTGTCCGGTTTCAATACCACCGATACCCTCACCCGCGCCTTCCGTCGCAAACTCGATATCACCCCGACCGAGTATCGAAATCGGTTCCGCATCGAACCGGCTATTTGACCAGCGTGAATTGCATGACGTCGAGGTGTCCGGCGTGGAAGTAACGCGCGCATCCGGTGAGGTATTTGAGGTATCGGGCGTAGACCTCCTCAGAGGTGAGCCGCACCGCCTCTTCGCGATGCGTTTGCAGCGCCCGCGCCCACAGCTCCAGCGTGCGCGCGTAGTGCGGTCGCAGCGAATGAATCCGCTGGGTATGGAATCCGGCGGCCTCGGCCAAACCGGTCACCAGCGTGGGCTGCGGTAGCTGCCCGCCCGGGAAGATCTCCCGCTTCATGAAGATATGGAAGAGCGCGTCCGCGCGCGTGACGGCAAGGTCGCGCGCCCGCAATTCGGCCAGGGTGAGCCCGATAATGCTGTGCAACAGCATTCTTCCGTCGGTGGGCAGCATGGCGTGGCAGCGCGCGAAGAACTCCGGATAGCGTTCCTTGCGGAAATGTTCGAAGGCCCCGATGCTCACAATGCGATCGGCGCGACCGGTGTACTCCTCCCAACCCTGTAGCCGCACTTCGGCATTGGTGAGTCCGAGCTGATCGATGCGAGCGCGCGCGTAGTCGTACTGATTGCGGCTGAGCGTGAGCCCGATGACCCGTACGCCGTACTGCTGTGCGGCGCGAATCATGGTTGCGCCCCAACCGCATCCGATATCGAGCACTGTCATATCGGGTTGCAGTCGCAGCTTGCCGAGCGCGAGATCGATCTTGGCGGCCTGCGCCTGTTCGAGAGTCATCGCGGGATCGGCGAAGTAGGCGCAGCTGTAGGTCATGGAGGGGTCGAGGAACAGGGCGTAGAAGTCGTCGGAGAGGTCGTAGTGGGCCTGCACCTGCTGGTAGAAGGGCGCGAGATCGGCGGGCATGAGGGGTGCTCCTGAAGTCGGTGGACCACAGGGGATACGGATCGAAGCCGCTCTCCGTTCTAGATCCATGACACACCGGCGACACACCGGGTTTTCCACTCCGAGTTTCCGATTCGAGCCCTGTACGACCGGCCAGGCTGCTTTCCTGAAAGGGGTTCAGCATCGTTGCAGCAAACACAATTCGGAGGTTGGGGAACAGCCATGCACCGCACAGGACACGAAGAGGTCCGGTCCGGCAGACCGTGGCTGTGGACGGCGCTCGCGGCAGTGGTGGTGGCCGGGACGGCGACCTGGGTCATGCGCCCGGAACCGGTGGCCTGCCGTACCGCCGCGCCCATCACCACGGTGGTCACCCTGCCGCCCAGCACCACGTCGAGTGCGGTTACCACACAGCAGCTTCCGGCCCCGCAGCCGCCCGCCCCCGAGACCGCCGAGGCCCGCTACTACGCCTTCGGCCCCGGTGTGGCCTGCTCACTGCCGGACCTGCCCCCGGACGGCTACTACGTCGGCGTCTCGACCGGTGAGTACGAAGACTCCACCCCCTGCGGCTCCTATATCGATATCGACGGCCCGCTCGGCAGTGTCCGCGCCCAGATCGTGGACCGCTGCCCCGGCTGCGCCCCGCACCAATACGACCTCAGCAGAGCGGCTTTCGAGGCGATCGCGCACACCACCGATGGTGTCGCGCCGATACGTATCAACCGGGTCCGCGACCCCAATCCGGCCCCCGAGCTCTTCTATCGCGTCCAGCAGGGCGCGTCACCCTCCTGGCTGGGGCTGCTCTTCTCCGGCGGCGGAAACCCGTTGCGCGAGGTCGCCTTACGTCCGGAGTCCGGTGGCGACTTCAAAGTCCTGCGCCGCGGCTACGACAACTACTGGTCCATCTCCGGCGCGGGCCCCGGGCCGTTCGTTGCCCGGATCACCGATATCTACGACCATGTGGCCGAGGTGCCCGGGGTGGTGATCGATCCGGGTCAATTGCGCTACACCGGAATTCGCCTCTATGACATCCCCGCCCCGATTCCCTTCGTCACCACCACACCCCCGGCCCCGCCTCCGGTGGTCGTCACGACGGTGATCGCCGCGCCGTCGCACTGCGATGCGTGATGCCGACCGCGCGATCAGTCATGCGGATCGGCAATATGTTCCATATCGTGCCCGGACACCCCGGCGGGATTATGGCATCATCAAGTGAAACGTGTTTCATTTTCGCCTGTTGACGCAGCTCGCCGGGAGGCCCTTCGATGTCGAACCCCAGCTCGGATCAAAGCACGGAGACCACTGCTCGGAACAAGCCTCGCGGGCGGCGGCTGTCACCGCGTATCGCCAGGTTGACGGAGGTTCCGGAGGGTTCGATGGTGGAGCTGCCGGGGCGCGGAAGCGCCTACGTGGTGGATCTGGCCGGGCCCGCACCGGATTCGCCGACGGTGCTGCTGCTGCACGGTATGGCCACCACCGCCATGCTGAACTGGTTCCCGTCCCTGCGTGAACTCAATGAGCGATATCGCGTGGTGCTCTTCGATCAGCGCTGGCACGGACACGGAATCCGGTCCGAGCGTTTCGATCTGGATGATCTGGCCGACGATGCCATCACGCTGACCGAGGTACTCGGGATCGACCGTCCGATTCTGGCGGGTTACTCCATGGGCGGTGTGGTGGCTCAGCTTGCCGCACACCGGCATCCGGACAAGGTGGGCGGAATGGTGCTGGCCGCCACCACCTATCGCTTCCAGGAGACCCGGCGCGAGCGCGCCTTCCATAAGACCTGGAGCCTGTTGGCCGCCTCGCTGGCCGAATACTCCACGCGCAGAACGGAAATGCATCTGAGCAAACTCCCCGTGCTGCCGGAGTCGTCGTGGCCGGTGGGCCGCATGGACCGCTGGGCCATGTCGGAGATGCGCAGTACGAGTGGCTGGGCGCTGGCGCAGGCGCTGGCGGTGCTGGGGCAATTCGATGCGTCGGAGTGGCTCTCGACGCTGAAGGTGCCGACGGCGGTGGTGATCACCACCCGGGACCGGGCACTGCCGGTCTATCGGCAATTGGAGATGGCGAAGGCTATTCCGGGATCGGAGATCTTCCTCGCCAAGGCAGGTCACGCGGCCTGCGCACTCGAGGCGGACGTCTTTGTCCCGGTATTCCTCGAGGCCGTGCAATCGGTGGCCGATCGGCTGTAAGCCGCAGCGGCTCAGCTCTTTTCGCGGGCCGCCTTGAGCAGCTCGGTGATCACCTCGGGGACGGCTTCGGCGATCTTCTCGATATCGGGCACCAGCTCCCGCGCGGCAATGAAGCCGAAGTCCAGGTTGCCGTTATTGGAGATGACGGTGGCGGTGAGCCCGGCCCCGTGGAACACCGGTCCGAACGGATACATCGAGGCCACCCGCACGCCCAGGAAGTACATGGGGAAGTTGGGTCCGGGCACATTCGAGACCACGAGATTGTGCACCACCGGATGATGCTCGGCCAGCTTCAGTGACGAGTAGGCACGCGCGGCGAGCTGAAAGGTGTTGGGCGGGGCGTACTTCGCCCAATCCATCAGGAAGTCCGCGCCGATGAGATGGTGCTCCTCCTTGGCGCCCCGATTGTCCGCGGCGATGGCCGCCATCCGCTCCACCGGATCCTCGATATCGGTGTAGAGCCGGGAGAAGATGGTGGAGACCTTATTGGTGCCCTCTTCATGCCTGGAGGTCTCGTGCACCGATACCGGAACCGAGGCGATGAGCGAGGTTTCGGGTAGTTCGTCATGCAGTTCGAGGTAGCTGCGCAGCGCACCGGCGACCACGGCGAGCACCACATCATTGACCTTGACCCCGAACGCGGTCTTTATCTCCTTGATATCGGCCAGATCCGACTGCACGAAGGAGACCGAGCGATGCGGGGTGATCGCTCGATTGAAGGGTGTGCGCGGTGCGGTGAACGGCAGTGCCATACCGCGACTCGCGTCGCCATTACGCCGGCGCTCCACCAGACCGCTGAGTACGCCGACGGTCTGCCGCACCATACCGACCATGCCGAGCTTGCCCGGGAACTTCGCCAGCGCCTCGGCGGCGAGCAGCAGATCATTGGGTTCGGCTTCGGGGGCGGGTGTTTCGGCCGGCGGCGGATGGGAGACGCCCGGCTCGATATCGCACAGGTGCATCATCATATTCGTGCCGGTGATGCCGTCCACGATGGCGTGGTGGTACTTGGAGACCACCGCGACCTTGCCGCCGGGCAGTCCCTCCACCACCCACATCTCCCACAGCGGCCGTCCGCGGTCCAGGGCTTGACCTGCGATATCGGCGGCGACCACGGCCAATTCGCGTTTACCGCCCGGAGCGGGCAGTCGCGCCCGCCGCACGTGGTAGTCGAGATCGAACCGGGAGTCGTGTACCCACACCGGATGATCGAGGTTGAACGGCACCGCGTGCAGGCGACGCGTCATCGCCGGGATGAGGTGGAGCCGTCCGCCGAGTTCGGCTTTGAATGCGTCGTAATCGAATTCGACGCCGTCCGCGGCCGGATCAAGTATGAGCATTGCGCAGACGTGCAGGAGTTGAGTATCGGTTTCGAGATAGAGGAAGCTCGCATCGAGCCCGGTAAGTCGTTCCATACCAACACCCTATGAGAACTGGTTCCATATTGCGCGCCGTTCGCGGCGCCCTCACGGACCGGTTCGATGCCGGTTCGTTGCCTCAAAGTAGCTTGTAGATAACAAGTTTCGTAGTGATACGGTTGGGCTTCGATTGGGTATCTCTCCAGTGCAACGCGTTGCCGCCCCTTGAAGCTCTCCCTACCTTGGGTCACATAGCCCGGTGAAGTGTCACTTGTCACTGACAAGAGTCACCGGGCTACTCACAATGGCGTGAGAGGGTGAGAACAATGGCCGACCGGAAGGTTCTGCTGGCGCAAAAGTGGCGTATCGCTTGGGTTTTCGCCGCCATGCTGATGGTGGTGAGCATCTTCTTCCCGATACCGAAGGCACATGCGGAGTGGTGTTCGGATGTCGATGTGGTGGTGGCGCGGGGGACCGGTGAACCCGGATGGCTCGGCGATGTGGTCGGCAATCAGCTGTACGGCATGCTGCAGGACCGGTTACCCGTCTCGACCACCGCGTACCCCGTCGCCTATCCCGCGGACTACTCGTTCAATGTCGGTGCGGGCACCGCGGATCTGGTGGGGCACTTGGCAGCTCAGGCCGCATCCTGTCCGGACCAGCGCTTCATTCTGGTCGGTTATTCGCAGGGTGCGGCGGTCGTGCACGCGGCACTGGGTACCGGCGCGGTGACCTGGTACCCGGGTCGCGTCCAACTGCCGGGCGATCTCGGTTCCCGGGTGGCGGCCGTACTGCTCTTCGGCGATCCCATGCGGGCCATCGGCTGGACCGTGCCGGACTGGTTCACCGGTCGCACCGGAGATTGGTGCACCGGAGGCGATCCCGTCTGCGGCGCCGGTATGAACGCACCCTCACATGTGTCCTACAGCGACAGCCTGGTCGCCGCGGCGAACTTCGCGGCCGTGCGCATCTGAGCCCGGGGGATAAGGTTCGGCCCGGTGAGACCTGCTCTCACCGGGCCGAATCATGTTGTACTACTGACGATTACCAGTTCAACCCGGGAATCGTATTGGCGATCCGTGCCGCCGGGCCGGGAAGACCCATGAGCGGCTGCACAATCGGCGCGAGCGCCAGCAGCGGACTCCTGGATTCCGGCTTGGCGCCGGCGGTTTCGGCAGCGACCGAGCGATCGGGCCTGGCCGCCTTGGACTCTCCGAACATCCGGAACCCCTGCGACAGGATCGCCCGCTTCACCGACGGCATCACCGTATCCACCAGTTGCGCGAAAGTGCCGATGGGCGTATCGATCCGGTTCGGCCGGTGCTCGAGCGCCCGCACCACGATATCGGCGGCCTGCTCGGGCGAGTGCACCGGAATCGACTTGTACAGATCCGTGGGCGCGATCATCGGCGTGCGCACCAGCGGCATCCGCACCGAGGTGAAGGTGATTCCCGCGTCGGCGTTCTCGACCGCGGCGATCTCACTGAAGTTGTCCAGGGCCGACTTGCTCGCCACGTAGGCGGCGAAGCGCGGCAGCTTGGTCTGCACCGCGATGGAGGAGATATTCACGAAATGCCCGAACCGGCGCTCACGCATGGACGGCAGCAGCGCCAGGATCAACCGCACCGCACCGAAGTAGTTGACCGCCATGGTCCGTTCGAAGTCGTGCATGCGATCGGTGGAGTTGAGCACCGAGCGGCGGATGGAGCGTCCGGCATTGTTCACCACGAAGTCGACGTGCCCGTGATCGGCGAGCATCTGCTTGACCAGCAGCTCCACCGACTTCTCATCGGTGATATCGCAGGTATACGCCTGTGCCGCACCGCTTTCGGCACGCACCTGCTCGGCGGCGGCCTCGATATCCTCCGGTGTGCGCGCCACCATCAGCACGGTGGCCCCGCGCCGGGCGACCGCGTGCGCGGTGGCCAGCCCGATTCCGGAGGAGGCGCCGGTGACCAGCACGATCCGCCCGGCCAGCTTCTCCCGCCCGCGCCGCGCGCGATCGGGGTCCAGATTCCGCTCCCAGAAGCTCCAGAGCTTGTCGGCATAGCTGTCGAACGCGGGCACCTCGATCCCGCTGCCGCGCAACTGCGCCCGGGTGAAGTCCGAGGAGAACGCGGATTCGAAGGCGGTATGCGGCGCCACCTCGGCCGGAATCCCCAGACGTTCCAGCACGAAATCACGCACCGCCGGAACCCCCGGCAGCCCGCCCAGTGCCGCGAGCGCGGAGTGGCTGCCCGGTAGCGGTCCGATTCCGGTCGGTGCACCGGCGGCCCGCGCCAGCGCTGCGTAGATCTGGCCGAACGGCTGCGGTTCGGGATTGGTGAGGTGGAAGGTGCGTCCGATCAAACCGGGTTTGGTGATCAGCTCGACCATGGCCGCGGCCACATAATCCACCGGCACGATATTGGTCGCGCCCAGATCCGGCAGCGGCACCGGCAGTTCCGAGGGCAGCGCGGCGAGTCCGGCGATAGCGGGGAAGAAGTAGTACGGCCCGTCGATCTTATCCATTTCACCGGTGCGCGAATCGCCGACCACAATGGCCGGGCGATACACCCGCCAGCGCAGGTCGCGGCTGTCCCGGACCAGTTTCTCGGCCTCGAATTTGGTGCGGTGATAAGGCGACTCGAGGCGCTGTCCGAGATCGAAGTCGTCCTCGAAGAACTTGCCCTTGTGATCGCCGGCGACCGCGACCGAGGAGACGTGGTGCAGTACCGCGCCGAGGCCGGTCGCGAGTGCGACGACCGCGCGGGTGCCCTGCACATTGGCGGCGTAGGTGGTGTCCTCGTCGGCGGTCATGTCGTAGACCGCACCGAGGTGGATCACATGATCGGCGCGCGGGGCATCGAATTCGCCATCCGCGTCCAGCAGCCCGAGTCCCGGCGCGGTGAGGTCGCCGACCAGCGGGAATACGCGATCCGCGGCCTCGAAGCCCTGCGCCATCTCGGCCAGCTTGGCGACCGACGCCTCACGAACCAATGCGTGGATCACCGCCTGCGGGTCGCGTGCGAGCAGTCCGGCAACCACACGGCGGCCGAGAAATCCGGTGCCGCCCGTCACGATGTAGGAAACCATCGCCCCTCCTAATTACGAACTTGTTGGTGCTCAACGTTGTTCGTCCGACATGCGTCGGTGGATGTGGACGAGAGAATGCGGCCCCTTAGCAGAATGCCGGGCCGAGGTAGGGACACCATCGTGCCTAACTGGTGGGTAACTTTACGGGCCGCTCATAACGGCTTCAACCGAATCGGCTGTTTCGGGCCTGTGGGACTGGTCACCCGGTCCCAATTCGAGTTTTTGTATGTGACAACGAGTTTGATGTAACCGCCGGATGCAGTTGTCGACTTTACGTACGCGAATTGCCGAGCCGATAGGTATCGAAGGCGTTTGTCCGATAGAAGAATTCGGCTTCCTGTTCGGTGGCATCGGTGCCGACCAGATGGTCGACGGCGGCCAGCAGTTCGCCGTAGCTGCCCGCCATGGTGTCGATCGGCATATTCGAGCCGAACATGAGCCGCCGCCAGCCCCACAGCCGCACGCTGGATTCGAGCCAGTACTCGAGCGTCTCCCAGGACAGGTCCGGGCAGATCATCCCCAGCCCGGAGAGTTTGCACAGCCACTGGGTCTCCTTGGTCGCCAGGGAGAGCGCGTTATGCCAGCCGGTGCGCTCATCGGGCGCGGTGCCCTGCGGTAGTCCCAGGTGTTCGAGCACCACCCGCAGCGTCGGATATCCGGCCAGGAAATCGATCCAGTCGAGCATGTCGTGCGGATGCGCCACCAGATCGAAGACGCCGTCGCGCTCCTGGAGCCACGCGGCAATGATCTCGGCGGCGGGGGTATTGGGCGACAGGCCCTGGAATACCCGCACGCCGCGAAAGCGCGGGCTCACCGCCTGCTGCTCCAGGTGCGCGATCAGATCATCCTTGGGCAGCGTCGGATCCACGGTCCCGACCATGGCCACCGGACGCCCCGCGGTCTCGGCGATCCCGTCGATCCAGCGCCCCTCGGCCAGATACATATGCGGTGCGGTGGCGGCCGAGACATGCACCAGCCCCGCCACTTCGGTACCTGCCGCCCGGTCGTAATCCGCGAGCAGGAAGTCGTCGGCCACCTCGGGTCGGCCGCCCGCCGCGCCGAATTCGCGCAGCCGGGGATACCAGTCGTGTGCGGAGGTGTGCCACAGGTGCAGGTGGGCGTCGACTATGGGGATGGTGGGCATGGGTGGCGTCTCCTTCACTGCATGGTGATGCCGCCGCTGACGCTGATCAGCTGGCCGGTGAGGTAACTGGCTTCCGGGCTCGCCAGCCAGGCGATGAGGCTCGCGACCTCGTCCGGTCGGCCCAGGCGTTTCATGGGGATGGCCTTGCGCAGGGCTTCGAGATTGCCGCTGTGGTGCTCCATGGCGCGGGTGACCATGCGGCCCTCGATGGGGCCCGGGCAGACGACGTTCACGGTGACTTCGTGCCGGGCCACCTCGCGGGCGAGCGACTTGGCGAACCCGAAGAGTCCGGATTTGGAGGCGGCATAGGCGGATTCACCCGCAGCGCCCGCCCGCGCGCCGTCCGAGGAGACGAAGACTATGCGCGCGTCCCCGGCCTCCTGTAGCGCCGGGAGCAGTTGCTGGGTGAGCTGCATGGGTCCACGCAGGTTCACCTGATGCATGAGATCCCAGTGCGCGACGGTGCTGTCCAGGAACGGCTCCACAATGGCAGCGCCCGCGCACTGCACCAGCGCCGAGATACTCCCGCGCACGGCCTGCGCCGCGGCCTCGATACTCGCCGGATCGGTCAGATCGAGGTGCAGCGCAACCGCTTTCGGGCTCAGCTCGGCGGCGAGTGCGGCGGCGGCCTCGAGATCGACATCCGCGATCACCACTTCGCGCCCGGTCGCGGCGAGCCGCCGCACCACCGCGCTGCCGATATCGCCCGCACCGCCCGTCACGAGAGCGCCCGTCGCGCTGTCGCTTTCACCCACTGCCCGCACCCGTCATCCATGAATCCTTCGCAATCCATGAATAGTCGTTCAGCGCGGGATTTGCGATACAACTTCCGCAATTCGAGCGAAATACGGCGTGCGTAAACCTACCGACGCGTTGGTATGTCAGGAAGTCGGCGCGGTGCGGCATTGCGCCGCAGCGCCGGAGCCACCGGGCGGCCGCTCAGGAAGCCGTCGACGGAGCCGTGTTCCAGCGCTTTTCGATAGCTGAGGGCGGCCTCCCGGCAGGCCGCGACGGTGTGATCGATATCGGCATCGGTATGCGCGGCCGAGGTGACGAAGGACTGGCCGAGCACGCCGCGCTCGAGCAACTCCTGAAGGAAGAGGGTGCGATAGGGCTGCGAGGGATTCCCGTTCGGATCCTTGGTCAGGAACACCAGGCAGGACGCTCGCCCGCGCACCTGAAGATGATCGGCGATACCCATCTCGGCGGCGACGGCGTTCACTCCCTCGGCGAGGCGGCGACCCGCGTGCTCCATTCGTCCGATGGGATCG
Organism: Nocardia sp. NBC_01503; assembly: GCF_036327755.1. NCBI lineage: Bacteria > Bacillati > Actinomycetota > Actinomycetes > Mycobacteriales > Nocardiaceae > Nocardia > Nocardia sp. NBC_01503. The sequence continues at coordinate 7,406,094 of NZ_CP109596.1, read as the reverse complement.
ATATCGCGATACGCCTCGACGACCGCGCGAAAAGCCGCCAGCGAGGCCGTCTCCGGGCCGTGCGTGGTGGAGAGCAGGAAGACCCGATCGGCGTCCGTGCGCAGCCCGCCGAGCTCCATGTACTCGCGTTTACCGGCGAGCGCGGAGAGCGGGAAGCCATTGCCCATGGCCTTGCCCCAGCAGGACAGGTCCGGGCGGACGCCGTACAGCTGTTGTGCGCCACCGAGAGACCAGCGGAAGCCGGTGATCATCTCATCGAAGATGAGCAGCGCGCCATGCCGATCACAGAGTGCGCGAACACCTTCCAGGAATCCGAGCGCGGGCTCGGCCAGGGCGGTGGCCTGCTCCATGACCACGCAGGCGACCTGCTCGGACTCGAGAATCTCCGCCAGCGAGCCGAGATCGTTGTACCGGAAGGTGAAGGTGGGCGAGGTCGGTATGCCCGCGTTCATATCGGTGAGCCCGATGAACCAGTCGTCCACCGAGAAGAAGGGCTGATCGCAGACCACGACGGTCTCACGTCCGGTGACCGCGCGCGCCAATCGCACTGCCGCGGTGGTGGTGTCGGAGCCGTTCTTGGCGAACTTCACCATGTCGGCATTGGGCACCAGGCTCAGGAAATCCTGTGCCGCAAGCAATTCCAGTTCGGTGGGGCGAGAGAAGTTGACGCCGTCGGCGATGGTGCGCGTCACCGCCTCGACCACCGGCGGATATCCGTGCCCCAGGGTCACCGACCGCAATCCCATGCCGTACTCGACGTATTCGTTGCCGTCGCAGTCCCAGACGCGAGCCCCATACCCGCGCACCAGGATCGGCGCTTTGGACTCCGGATACTGATCCGATCCCCGGGCGTACGTATGTGCCCCGCCCGGCACCAACTCATGTAGGCGGTCCTGTATCTCGTTGCTGCGAGTGAATTCAGGCATACATTCCTCCTGCTGCGCGCCAACGGGTTTCGCTCAGTGTGGGCGTGCACAGGGTGGGTTCGCGGGTGGAATCGGTGATATCGAAGTCGGCGGCGCGTATGCGGGCGGCCTCGGCGAACTTGGTGCGCAGCTCCTGATCAGTGATGAGAGTGTCCAGGGCGCGCGTCAATCGAGCACGATCACCCGGGTCGACAAGCAGGCCGTTGATACCCGGTTCGATGATCTTCTCGGCACCGAGCGGGCGGGTGGCGATCACCGCGCAACCGGCCCGCATTCCCTCCCGCACGACGCGGCGGAACGGCTCGGGTCGCAGTGAGCACTGCACGAGGATATCGGCGTGGCGCAGATAGGGTTCCAGCTCCTCCACCCGGCCGGTGAAGGTGACCGGTAGATCCAGGGCCGTGGTGAGCAGTTCGAGCTCGGAGACATAGTTCTCATCACCCGGGTAGAGCCCGCCGATCAGGAAAACCTCCCGCGGCAGTATCCGCGTTCCGGCGAGCGCGCGCAGGAACACATCCTGCCCCTTCTCCGGTGCGAGCCGCCCCACCACCGCGATGACGCTCTGCGCCGCCGGCCGCTGTTCACTGCTGAAAGGTTCATCCATGGTCGTCACCCCCGGGCTGTCCACCGAATATTCGCGGTCAGGCCCCGACGCCCGTGCAGGGCAAGTCTAGAGGCTGTCGGCGCGGAGCGCGTCCCGCGCGTGCGTTACGGTGGGCGGCAGTATGTAGCCGGTCGGAGGTAGTGAGGTCGTGGCGAGGACCCTCGCGCAGGGGCAGACATTCGCGGGCTATCTCATCGAGCGACTGCTCGGGGTCGGCGGAATGGGTGAGGTGTACCTCGCCCGCGATCGAGATCTGCCGCGGCTGGTGGCATTGAAACTGTTGAGCCCCGCGGTCGCCGACGACTCCGAGGTCCGCGCCCGATTCCTGCGCGAAGCGGATACCGCTGCCCGCCTGGCACATCCGAATATCGTCGCGGTCTACGCCCGGGGCCGCACCGATGACCGGCTGTGGATGGCCATGCAGTACATCGAGGGCACCGATGTGGCGGCGGTACTGCGCGATGGACCGCTGCGCCCCGATCACGCGGTGCGAATTCTCGGCGAGACCGCACGGGCGCTGGACCACGCGCATCAGGCCGGGGTGCTGCACCGAGATGTGAAGCCCGCCAATATTCTGCTCGCGTGGGGACCGGAACAGCGGGTCTTCCTGGCGGACTTCGGGATTGCGAAGGCCCTCGACCAGACGAGTGCGCTGACCCGCACCGGGCAGATGTACGCCAGCTTCCAGTACGCGTCCCCCGAACAATTCGAGCTGCGCACCGATATGGACCAGCGCTCGGACGTGTACGCCCTCGGCTGCACGCTTTACCACATGCTCACCGGTGAGCTGCCCTATCCGGGCGGGAGTACCGCGCAGCTGGTGAACGGCCACCTCAACGGACGGATTCCGCAGCCGAGCGAACGGAATCCCGCGGTATCACCGGAATTCGACGCGGTGATCGCGCGGGCCCTGGCGAAGGATCGTGAACACCGATACGGCAGTTGCGGTGAATTCGCCACAGCCGCCGCACAAGCGCTGACCGGCACCGATCCCGGTGCGGCACCCTGGACTCCGCCCGAGCAGGGAACCCGGCCGCAGGTATATCCGGCCGGATTCTCCGGCACGACCCAGACGAGTGCGCCCACACAACTCCGGGACGCGACCCCGGACCACGTCCCCGCCCCGACCCACCGACCGCGCCGACGAGGCCGCAAACGACTGATCGCGGCCGCGGTCGTGGCGGCAATCATCGTCGGCGGAGCAGGTGCCGGATTCGGCAGCGGCGCACTGAAATTCACCATCGGCGCGGGTTCCCCGCCGCTCGCCTCCACCCCCGGCGGTGTGCCGACCGACGCGTCTCGCGATGGCGCGGTCAAAGCGGCCTGCGATTACGGCATCCTGATGACCACCTACGACTACGGCGACGGCGACGGCTGGCAGGCAAAAGTCGTGAACGGCGCGACCGGCACCTGGAAAACCCAAGCGCAGCAATTGCTCCCCGCAATCCGCCTGCTCCTGGACGCGGACTCCGAACACACCCGCGGAACCGATGCCAAGTGCACCATCACCTCCGGCAACACCACCCACTACGAACTCGCGGTCGACGTAACCCAGGTCAACTCGACCAAGGGCAGAGCCGACACCACAGACCATCAAAACGTCACGATGTCGATGGACTACGTAGACGGACAATGGCTGTGCAGCAAATGGGTAAGCCCCCTCTTCCCGGCCTGAGCAGGTTCTGAACTCTGTCGAACCCTGGGCAGGCATGCAGGCGTATACCTATCCCGGGGGCCAACCGGAGGACCAGATGTCGCCTGTTTCCAAAACCATTGCGATCCTTGCCGTCACAGCTACAACGGTGCTGGTGGCAGCCGGTATCGGCACCGCCGAACCCAGTTCGCTTCAAGAGCGCCTACAGATCGGTTTGGATGAAACGATATCCGGCGCAGATGTCCCGGGAGCTCAACTGATCCTGACCGAAGGTGACAAGATCCTGCAAATCAACAGCGGCGTAGGTGATCTCGGAACCAAGGCCGGATTCCCCGACAACGCTCAGGTGCGGATTGCCAGTAATACCAAGGCTTTCGTCTCGTCGGTGATGTTGCAGCTCGTAGGAGAAGGCAAGGTCGACCTGGATGCGCCGGTGGAGCGGTATCTGCCCGGGGTGGTGCAGGGCCCCGGCGGGGATGGGAAGGTGATCACCATTCGGAATCTGCTGCAGCACACCAGCGGTATTCCCGACTACCTGACGGATCTGAATCTGGAGTCGGTGACCGCGTTGCGGCAGGCCAAGCCGATCGGCGACTTGATTCGGATCGGTTTGGACAAGACGAAGGATTTCGAGCCCGGCGCGCGGTCGGAGTATTCGAATACCAACTACCTGATCGCCGGGCAGGTCATCGAGCGGGTGACGGGATTGCCGATCGGGGTGGAGGTTACGCGACGGGTGCTGATTCCACTCGGGCTGCAGGACACCTACTGGCCGCTGTACCCCGCGGAGCAGGTGATTCGCGGACCGCATGCGCGCGCCTATCACGAGTTCGACGGGAATCTGGTGGACGTCACCGATATCGATGCCGGGTGGGGCCTTCCCGATGGCGCGATGGTGTCGACCGGCGCTGATCTGAATCGCTTCTTCATGGCCCTGCTGCAGGGCCGCGTGATCGGTGCGGCCGAACTCGCCCAGATGCAAAGGACTGTGCCGAGCGGTGATTGGCGCAGGTCCGAGGATTTCGGGCTGGGCCTGTTCCACTGGACCACCTCGTGCGGAATCGAGGCGTGGGGTCACGGCGGAACCATGCACGGCACTTTCGTGTACGGCGGCGCGACGGCGGAGCGCTCGGTCACGGTGAGTATGAATGAGCTTCCCGATATTCTCGGCGCCCGCCAGCGCAATATAGACCTCGACGAGGTGGTGGACGCCGCCCTGTGTGCGGCGAGGTAAAACTGTACGTGAACCGGTCCATAAGATAGATTCGCTGCGTTCGGGTGCTTGGCAGGGCGAGCAGAGCGAGTGCGGGGAATTGAAGATACTGGTCGAGAACGGCGAGTATGGGTTACACAATCGCGGCGATATCGCCACGATGATCATGACGGTTCACCGGTTGCGGGAGCGTTGGCCGCACGCCCGGATCGGCATGCTCACCGGCGAGCCACGAGTGTTGCGTGCGGTGCTTCCCGAGGCCGAACCCGTGCATGCCGGTGGTGGATGGCAGTGGGGCAGAGGCGGTTTGGTCGGCCAGCTGGATCAGCTGGCCGCGACGAAGCTGACCGGACCGGCGGCCCTGAAGTGGCGGGAGACCTCCGAGGCTCCGCTGCGGCAGCTACGCGGAATCGGTGATCGGCTCCGGATCGAGGCGCAGACTCGTATCGGACTGGAACCCCCGGCGTTCAGCTCCGAGATTCCACCGCTGCCACCGGTTCCGGCCGCGGTCGCGGAGGCCGGATTGGTGATCGCGCAGGGCGGCGGGTACCTCGCCGATATCGACCCGTATCAGGCGCATCGCACCCTGAATCTGCTGGAACATGCTCAGGCCCTTGGCATTCCGAACATTATGATCGGTCAGGGTATCGGCCCGATCCGGGACCGCGAGCTGCTGCGCCGCGCCGCCGAGGTGCTGCCCGGCGTGGACCTGATAGCCCTGCGCGAGGGGGTGCGCGGCCCGAAGCTGCTGGCCGAGCTCGGCGTCCCCGCCGAGCGGGTCGAGGTGACCGGTGACGATTCCGTCGAGTTCGCCTACCGCCTGCGCCGCGCGGAGATCGGTGCGGAGCTGGGTCTGTGCCTGCGCGATTCCGAGCGGGAGCGGTTCGCTCACACGCTGCCGGATGCGATGGATATCGCCCGCGGCGGCTCGGCCGAGGAGGTTGCCCGGCGGGTTTCGCGCTGTCGCGTGCTGGTCACGAGCGCCTATCACCTGGCGGTTTTCGCATTGTCGCAGGGTATTCCGGCGGTTGCTGTAACGGGATCGGAGTATTCGGACGACAGGTTCTACGGATTGGCTGATCTGTTCGGCACCGGCTTGCGGGTCGTGCGGCTGGGCGCGGAGCACCTGGAATCCGAACTGCCGCAGGCGGTCCGGGAATTGTGGGAGTTCGCGCCGGAGCTGCGCGATACGCTGCAGCAGCGGGCCGTCGAGCAGATCGATTCCTGCTCCGCGGGCCTGGACCGAGCGTTCCGGTTGGTGGAGCAGCGACCTGCGTCGATCCGTTAACCCGCCGCACCAGCTCAGGGGGAACGATGGCCAACCTGTCGGTGTGCGTCCCGGTGCACGATTCCGGGCGTACCGTGGGCGCGACACTGCGCTCGATTCTGGAGCAGGACAACGACTTCCAGGTAATTGTGCTCGACAATGCCAGCACCGACGATACCGTCCGGGTGGCGAATTCGTTCCATGACGCACGCCTGCGCGTGGTGCGCAATACCGCACCACTGCCCATCGGCGAGAACTGGAACAAGGCCGTCTCGCTGGCCACCGGCCGCCTGGTGAAGGTGGTCTGCGCGGGCGATATCCTGCTGCCGGGTTCGCTGGCCAAGCAGGTGGCGGTCATGGGTGACCAGGGTATTGCGGTGTGCGCCTCGAAGTTTCAGGTGGTGGACGCGGACGGCCGGGTCGAGCAGACCGGTCTCGGCCTGCCGAATCTGCTTGGACAACGCGATGCCCGGACACTGCTGCGCACCATTGTGCGGCGCGGTCCGGCCGATTTCGGCCCGACCGCCACATCCATGTTCCGGCGGATGGATTTCGAGCGGGTCGGTGGCTTCCGCGGTGATCTGGCGCTGCCCATGGATGTCGACCTGATCGCCCGGGTGAGTGCCTTCGGGCTCTTCTACGGGATGTCGGAAACCCTTGTCGCCTGGCGTGATTCGAGGTTCAACCGCTACGGTGGCAGCACCACTGCCGCCAAGTTCGCCGAACTGCTGCGTTTCCAGCATCGCCTGGGCCGGGAGTATCCGCAGCTGATCGGCCGCCCGGCGGTGCTCGGCGGTGATCTGCGCCTGGTGGGTGCGGTACTGGACCGCGTGCGCGTGCGGGCGGCGGCTGCCCTGCTTCGCCGCCCGGCACTACTGCGTTGAAAAGCTTTGCCCGGGAACGGAATCAGTTGGTCCAGAGGGTTCCGTAGGTGGTGACGCTGTCACCATTGCTGCTCACGATCTTGACCCACGGCCGGATGGTGGTCTGGCCGAGTACACCGCTGACGGTGGCGTGGAAGCCGGACATCTGGATGAAGCCGTCGGTGCCGGAGATATCCCCGCCCGCCGCCTCGACGGACTGGATGCCCGGTCCGAAGCCGACCGCCAACTCCACGCCGAGCTGTGGGATCAGGCTGTTCACATCGACTTTGGAATCAGTGCCGAGCTCCAGTCCGAGGCTGGGGGTCCACCACTGGAACTTGATTCTGCCGTCCAGGGTGGCGGGATAACCAACCTGGTAGCCGATGGTGATGTGTCCGCTCCAATCCTCGGCGTGCGGGCCGGTGATCCGGAATTCGGCCTTGCCGTCGTGGAACCATTCGCGGGTCAGTGGATTGCCGTCCAGCGGCGGCACGAAGGTGATGTGCGTATCGGACTGGATGGCTTCGACCGTGCGCTGCTGCCGGTCGAGAATCGAACTGCTGCTGTCCACCCCCGCGAGGGAGGTGCTGGTGCCTACGGCCAGGCCGATGGAGATGGCGGCCGCAATGGCCAGGGTGCGCGTCGTAGCGCGCTGGGTGGAGCGCTTCATGATGTTCCCATTCCCTCATCAGGTTGTTGCGATCTGCGTAATCTCAGTCCTGCGCGGTTGGATTGAGCACCCACCTCCCTTCCAGCTCCGGCCACTGCGCGCGGATCTCCGGCAGTAGGTCGGGCAGGGTGAGCAGTACCCGATCGGGCTGGGCGGCAACGAGTTCCGCCGGAGCGATGATCGGGACGTCGGTGCCGGGCATGCGGCGGCCCTGCTTGGCGGGCGAGGCATCGGCGACGGCGGTGAGCAGCGCCTGGTGCACACCCGCCAGATGCAGTAAGGCTACCGCTCGCGATGCCGCGCCGTAGGCGAAAACCCGGTGACCGGAGGCGGTTTCGCGCTCGAGCCAGGCACGTAGGGAGCTCGCCTGGCTGTCCGCGGCCCGTTGCAGGCCGCGCACCGCAGCGGCGGCTGTCTCGGGATCGTCGCCGAACACAGCGGATTCGGCGGCGAGTATTCGTGCCAGTGTCGGATCGGCCGGGGCGCTGTGGAGTTCGGCCGGTCCGTGCACGGCGGCGACCAGAACCGTTCCACCGTAGAGGCTGAACTCCCACGCCGCCGCCGCGCGCATCCCTGCCGCGGCGAGTAACCGGCGCAGCGTGTGAAGGCTGTAGTACGCGAAGTGCCCGTGGCGCAGCGCATTCCACTGTCCCTGTTCGACAATGGCCGCCAGGGAATGGAATTGGAGCAGCAACGCGCCGTCTGCGGCGGTCGCCGCGGCACGAGCGGTGAAAGCGGCACGCTGATCGGGCTCATGCATGATGCCGAAGCAGTCGACCACCACATCGGCCGGTCCCTCGGTCACGGTGAATCCGCGTGACTCCAGCAGCGGCAACCAGCTCCCGCCGTGCGGACTACCGAATTCGGCGGCGGTCGCGCCACTCAACCATCCGGCCTCGGCGACCCCGTCCAGCGCGGCGGCGGCCTGATCGCGTAGTGCCCGCGGCTCCACCCCGCGCGGCTCCGCCGTCACGGTGTCATCCTCCGCCAGCTGTGCCAGTCCACACACCGGACAGAGGTCCATGGCCAGCGGATGGGTCGCCTCGCCGGTCCCGAACGGCGCATCCAATGGTGGAAAGTCGTCTGCCGCAGGCATTTTGCCCAGATCCAGTACGCGCGTCAGCTCGACCGCCCCGCACCCCCGGCATCCCGGCCGTATCCCGGCGCTCATGGCACGATGTCCTGATGCGCATCGAAACCACCGAGCTCGCCGACGTGCTGGTGCTCACCCCGGAGCCCTTCCGGGACGGCCGCGGACTGTTCACCCGTACCTTCGATGCCGAGGAGTTCGACGCCCACCTGGATCAGCCCGGCTTCTCGGCGGCCTTCATCCAGGATTCGCAGTCCCGCTCCTATCGCGGTGTGGTGCGCGGTATGCACGGCCGGGCGGGCCGGGGTGAGGCGAAGCTGGTGCGCTGCGCCCACGGTGCGGTGCACGACGTACTGGTCGATATCCGCCCGAACTCGCCGACGTTCGGGCGGCAGCAGGCCTTCACCCTGGACGACACCGACTTCCGGAACCTGTATGTGCCGCCCGGCTTCCTGCACGGCTTCCAGGCGGTGAGCGCGGTCGCCGATGTCTGCTACCGCATCAATCGAGCACACGATCCGGCCGAGGACATCGGTATCGCCTATGACGATCCGGATCTGGCGATCGAGTGGCCGCAACCGGTCACGGTGGTCTCGGACCGCGATGCCTCCGCGCACTCCTGGCGTGAACTGCTCGCGGCCTTCGGGTTGTAATCCCACTCAGGCTCCGATCCGGCGCAGATCGTCATCGAGTGCACCGGACTCCTTGAGCGCGGTGAGATGCGCGAGCCGGGTGAAGCGCTGGAAGAACGCGTCGGCGGTGAGCCCGCGCGCCACATATTCGCGGTAGAGCTCGGCCGCGCCATCGGGAATACTCCACGTCGCCTCGAACCCGAGTTCCTTTCTGGCGTAAGAGAAGTCGACGCGGTAGGAGCGCGGGTCGGCACCGCTCTCACCGGTGATCACCAACTTGGAATCCGGTACCGCCTCGACCACCGCCTGGGCGATCTCGGCGACGGTGAGGTTATTGGCCTCGGTGCCGACGTTGTACGCCCGGCAATGGACGGCCTCGGTGGGAGCCTCGAGACAGGTGGCGAAGGCGCGGGCTATGTCCTGCGCGTGAACCAGCGGCCGCCACGGTGTGCCGTCGGAGAGCACTCTCACCTCACCGGTGAGCACCGCGTATCCGACGAGATTGTTGAGCACGATATCGGCGCGCAGTCGCGGCGAGAATCCGAAAGCCGTGGCATTGCGCAGGAATACGGGGGAGAAGCTCGAGTCGGCGATGGCCGCGACATCGTCCTCGACCCGCACCTTGGATTCGGCGTAGGGGGTCAGGGGCCGCAGTGGTGCGTCCTCGGTGACCAGACCGTCTCCGGCTGCCCCGTAGACCGAGCAGGTCGAGGCGTACAGGAAGCGGCGTACGCCCGCCTCCTTGGCCAATCGGGCCAATCGCACCGAGGCGTGGTGGTTGATGTCGTAGGTGATCTGCGGAGCCAGCGCCCCCAGCGGATCATTGGACAGCGCCGCCAGATGTACGACGGCATCGAATCCCGCCAGCTGTGCGACGCTCACATCACGCAGATCAACCGTGATACCCGGCGGCGGCTCGGGTGCCTCGCCCAGTACACAGTCGGCGAAAAACCCACTGTCCAAACCGGTTACCTCGTGTCCGGCCGCCTGTAGCTCGGGCACCATGACCGTGCCCAGGTAGCCCTGATGTCCGGTGACGAGTACGCGCATGGTCATTGCCCTCCGAAAGTGATGGTCGCCTTGTCGAGCAGGAAGCCCTCGGCATGCCGCACCCGGCACTGCACGCCACGCAGCCGGGTCAGCGCGAGGAAGGACTGTTCGTCGAACCAGTCCCGATCCCGTTGGGACGGATAGTGTTCGAGTAGGAGCTCGGCTTTGAGCTCGGCAATGCCCGCGGGCAGCGGATGAAATACCGTCGGTCGCGGGGTGTCGGTCTCCCACTTGAGGATCTCGTAACCGAGCACCAGATGATCGCGGAACTCGGTGGGCGTCAGCTCGGCCAGCAGCCGGTGATCCTGATGGGCGTCGCCGCGGTGCGGGGCGAAGACCAGATCCGGATCACCGTCGCGCCGCAGTGCCGCCACGGCCTCCTTGGCCCGTGCCCAGTGCGCGGGTGCGTAGCCGTCGGGGATATCCAGAATCCGCAAATCCAATTCGGCTCCCGGACAGAACGCCTCGAGCGCCAGCCGCTCCTCCCGAGCGCGTTCGGTTCCGGCACCGGTGAGTACAAGCGCTCGAATACGCAGTCCCGGAACACTATTGGCCAGACTCAGCAGTGTCCCGCCGAGTCCGATGGCCAGATCATCGCAGTGCGCGGCGAGCAGTGCGATCTCCCGCACCGCTCCGGTATCGAGTCCGATCATGCGCGTGGCTGCTCCCATACCATCCAGGGCCGATCGCCCCGCATATATCCGGTGTCGAGTTCGGCGCGCTCCTTGAAGGTGTCGGCGGGCTTCCAGAAGCCGTGATGCTGATACCCGAAGAGCCGCCCCTGCGCCGCGAGCGCACCGCACGCGTCCTCGACCAGATCACCGCCGGGTGGTAGGTGATCGAAGATCTCGGGGGTGAGTACGAAGTAGCCGCCGTTCTCCCAGATGGGCAGCTGTGAGACCGGGGTGATGTTCTTGACCTCACCGGCGGCGTTCACATCCACGCAGTGGAATGAGGATTGCGGGGGCACGATCATCATGGAGGCCGCGGCCTTGGAGGTCTGGAAATCCTGGATCACTCGATCGAGCGGGGCATCGGTGAGCACATCGGCGTAGTTGGCCAGGAAGTACGGTTCACCGTCGAGGTGTTCGCGCACCCGGCGTAGTCGCTCGCCGATGGGCGACTCCACCCCGGTGTCCACGAAGGTGATGGTCCAGTCGCTGATATCGGATTGCAGCAGTTCGACTTTCCCGTCGCGGATCACGAAGTCGTTGGAGACCGACTCCTGATAGGTCAGGAAGAAGTTCTTGATGTGCGCGGCCCCGTACCCCAGGCACAGGATGAAGTCCTTATGCCCGAAGTGCGCGTAGTACCGCATGACATGCCAGATGAGCGGGCGCGGCCCGACCATCTGCATCGGCTTGGGGATCATGTCCTCGGTGCCGTTGCGCATGCGCATGCCGTAGCCGCCGCAGAACAGTACAACCTTCATTTCTCCGGCCTCTCAGCGTGGTGGAGGGTGGGAAGCGGGTACACGATCTCGCCGCCCCAGCCGGTCACCGGGCGCAGTTGCGCGGTGAGCTCGGTCTCGAGATTCCAGGGCAGCACCAGCACCACATCGGGCCGGTCCTGATCGATACGTTCGATCGGATGGATGGGAATACGGGTGCCCGGGGTGAATCGCCCGTGTTTGTACGGATTTCGGTCCACCGTGTACGCGAGCAGATCGGTGCGGATGCCGCAGTAGTTGAGCAGGGTGTTGCCCTTGCCGGGTGCGCCGTAGCCGACGACGGTCTTACCGTCCGCCTTGGCCTCCAGCAGGAAGCGCAGCAACTCCTGGCGTACCGCCTCGGTGCGCGGGCGTAGCGCGAGATAGCCTGCCACGTCATGTAATCCGGCCTCGGCTTCGATCCGGAGTACGTCTCCGACCCGTTCGCCCGGTTCGGCAACCGCATCGGGTCGTGCCCAGATGCGTAGCGAGCCACCGTGTGTGGGCAGCAGTTCCACATCCACCACGGTCAGACCCGCCGTCGCGAGGGCTCGCTGTGCGGAGAGCACCGTGTAGTACTGGAAGTGCTCGTGATAGATGGTGTCGAATTGCCCGAGTGCCACCAGATTCAGCGCATGGTGCACCTCGATGGAGAGCCAGCCGTCATCGGCCAGCAGGGCCCGCAGCGACCGGGTGAATCCCAGCAGGTCCGGGATGTGCGCGTAGACATTGTTGGCCACAACGAGATCGGCCGGCCCGTGTTCGGCCCGTACGCGTGCTGCGAGATCCTCGTCCAGGAAGGCGGTTTCGGTCGGAACGCCCTTTTCCCGCGCTGCCGCACCGACATTCACCGATGGTTCGATTCCCAGGGCTGGGATGCCCGCCGCCACAGCGTGTTGCAGCAGGTAGCCGTCATTACTGGCGACTTCGATCATGAATGAGTCGCCGTCGAGTCCGAGACGGTGTGTAGCCTCCTCTACGAACAGTTTGGCGTGTTGTACCCAACTGTCCGAAAAGGAGGAAAAGTAGGCATATTCGGTAAATGTCTCCGCGGGCGTGATGAGTGCCGGAATCTGTAGCAGTAAACAGTTTTCGCACACCCGCAGATGCAGCGGAAAGGTGGGTTCGGGCTGGTCCAGCTCCTCGGCGGTGAGGAATTTCTCGCATGGTGGCGTCGCACCAAGATCGAGAACACTCACCAGAGCACTGGCGGAACACAGACGGCATTGCACGCGAAATCCCCACCTTTCACCGAGACCGAGCCCGGCGGCGAACCGGGCTGCACTGAGGTCGGCTCGATCCGGCCTTACGTTACAACAGGTTTGGTGTTCGTCGCGGGGCTCCGGGGGTGACCGGACGGTATCCGGGAGGCGGATTTCTGCGAGTCGCAGAACGGGGGCGGCGTTCTGATATCGATCGAGTCTTGCAACGCGAGGTTTCAACGCCCCCCGGCTAACTCCCGGAAACATTGGTGGCGCGTGGTTTTCGCTGTCGCGGTATGTCCCCGGTGTGTAACATTCGGCTTCTTACCGCCGAAAAGCCGACATCCCCTGCGGTACGGCGGGGACCGATATCAGCCCGTTCTGTGGAACTGATCAGTGGGGATCGGAACCGTGTTCTCCCGTGGGGGAGGTGTGTTCGTTCATGAGCTTCGAGATTTCCGCCGGTCGCATTGTGCGCGGAGGCCGGTTCGCCAGACCGGTGCCGCGTACGGATCACGAACGACGGCAAAGTGATTACGCCCGCAGGGTTGGTGCGACCGATCTCGCGACCCTCGGCATCGCCGTGGCAATCGCGCAGGCCGGGTGCGTGGGCGAATCGTCCGGTGCACTGTCGGTGGGCCTGTGCTACACCGCGCTCTCGCTAGTCCTGGTCGCTGCCTGGAGCGTGGGACTGACGCTCGCCGGCACCCGCACGCTGCGCGCGATCGGGGGTGGCACCGAGGAGTCCCGGCAGGTTGTCGCGGTGTCGCTCAAGGTATTCGGCGCTGTCGCCACCGCCTCCATGATGCTCGACCTGGGTATCTCGCGAAGCTACCTGATTGTCGCGCTGCTGCTGGGCGGCTGCGGACTACTGGTCGAGCGGGCGCTGTGGCGCGGCTGGGTGGCGCGCCGGCGCGCGCGGGGCGCGTACCGCGCGGCCCTGCTGGTGGTCGGCAATCCCGAAGCGGCACAGGCGATGGCGGCGACCTTCGCGCGCGATCCGGGTCAGGGATACGAGGTCATCGGCGTATGTGCCGGTGACGGTGGTCCGCGCACGGTGCTCGCGGTGGCGCGGGCCACCGGCGCCGAGGCCGTGGCCGTCACTCGCACCGATACCCTCGAGCGCGACGACTTCCGCAGCCTGGCTTGGGAATTGGACGAACTGGGCATCGAATTGCTGGTGACGCCGAGCCTGGTCGGTATCGCCGGAACTCGGCTCACACATCGGATCGTGGCCGATATGCCGGTCCTGCGGGTCGCGAAGCCGCGGTACGGGCGATCCAAGTCGATTCGCAAGAGCGTCTTCGATTTCTGCTTCGCGTTGATCGCGCTCGCGGCCATCGCGCCGATGCTGCTGGCCATCGCCCTGGCGATCAAAGCGACCAGCAGCGGCCCGGTGTTCTACCGTTCCGAGCGCATCGGGCGGGACGGTCGGCCGTTCGGCATGTTCAAGTTCCGGAGTATGTATGTCGAGCCCGAGGTGCACATAGAGGCCCTGCTCGAGCCGGGCGAGGATCCGCGACTGACGCAGGTGGGCAACCTGATTCGCCGATACCGCCTGGATGAGCTACCGCAGTTCCTCAATGTGCTGCGCGGGGAGATGGGCATTGTCGGCCCACGTCCGCAGGTGCGACTACCCGGGGATCCGGTGACCGGCGAGGTGAGCGGCGGTCTGCTGATGCGACCGGGGGTGACGGGGTTGTGGCCGGTGCGCGGGCGCTCGTACCTGACACCGGAAGACGCCATGCGCCTCGATCTTTCGTACGTGGAGAACTGGTCGGCACTCTTGGATCTGCTCATGATCGTCAAGACGATCGGCGCGGTGAGCCGGGGTCAGGCGCTATAGCGGCGCCAGGGCCGACTCGCACGTCGCCGCGGTGAAACCGTCGTGGTAGACCACGCCCGGCGCGCTGATGGCGGGATCGCGGTAATAGCCCTGTTTGAAGTAGGTGCCGCCACCGCGCGGCATGAGAGTGCGGACCATACAGCGGGTTTCGCCCGCGCACGGTTCGCCGCCGAAGATCTGTGGGACACCGCCGATCCAGAGTTCGATGAAGCCGACATTGTCGTGGATCGACCACTTCACATGCAGTCTGATATCGATCCAGGAGTCGGTGACGATATCCGCGCTCCACGGTGTGTAGGTGGGGCCGGGGCGGCCGGGGGCGGCATAGGTCGAGATCACCACTCCCCAGCGGTTCATGCCCACATTGGTGGGTCCCGACGCGATGGCCAGCGGGGGTGGACCGTCTTCGTCGGCATGCCACTGGGACAGTACGGTCCAGCCCCGGTCGGCGGGGAAGCCGGCGCCGAAGCGGGTGCTCCACTGGTACCAGCGGTCGTCGCCCTCATCCGAGCGGGTGGCCTCCTCACCGCTCACCTCGGCGCGGTCGCCGCAGCAGAGGCTCGCGGGCGAATCACCCTGGTGTACTTCGAATCTCGCGGCATAGCGGCCTTGCCGGACCACCGCCGACTCGACCTCCATCCGACTGGTCGGATCGTGGTAGCTGGTGCACGGCGCACTGCGCACCGCCACGTTCTGACAGTTGGCCCACTGGTCGAAATTGCCGGTCTCGAAGTCGCCGACGAAGCGGTCCGTCACCACCGGTTCGGCAACGGTCGTCGTGACGGTGGGGGAGAGGGGAGTGACATCCGTGTCGGCACAGCCCGCGAGCAGGGAGAGCAGCACGATACCGAGAGCGCGGACCAACCGCAACGAGCTACTCCTGTGTTCGTCGACGCCAAGCGGCATCGGTCAAAGACTCGAACCAGGCTACCGTGCTGGTCAAGCCCTGGTCGAAGTCGGTGAGTGGTTGGTAGCCAATGGCATTGAGCCGGGAGATGTCCACCACCAGCTTCTCCGGATCGCCGGGGCGATTGCTACCGCTGTAGTCGAGTTCGGGGGTGAGGCCGGTAATGGAGCAGAGCGATTTGGCCAGCTGGTCGATGGTGTACTCGCGGCCCGCGCCGACGTTGTAGACCTCACCGCGCAAGGGCGCGTTGGCCGCCACGATCATGACCGAGCGCGCGGCATCGCCGACGAAGAGGAAATCACGCACCTGGGTGCCGTCGCCGTGGATGAACAGGCGCTGCTGATCGCGGTCCAGTTTGGCCAGCAGATCGAAGACCACCTGTTTGCGCTGCCGCGGTCCGAAGGCCGAGAAGAACCGCACCGAAGCCATATTCAGCCCGTACAGCTGCGCGAAGACCGCGAGATAGCGTTCGGCGGCCAGCTTGCCGACCCCGTAGGGGGAGATCGGCACGGTGGGATCGTCCTCGCTGATGGGGATGCGCACCGAATTGCCGTAGACGGCGGCGCTGGAGGCGAAGACCAGGCGGCCCGGCCAGTTCCGGGCGCGCAGGGCGTCCAGCAGCCGGAAGGTGGTCTGGAAATTGAGTTCACAGTCGAAGGCGGGATCCTCGACCGACGGTGGGACATAGGCGTTGGCGGCCAGATGCAGGATCACCTCGGCCGGATGCTCGGTGAGGTACTCCTGCCAGTCCAGCTGCCGAATATCGGTCTCCCGCAGCGTGATCACGTCCGCCACGGCGCTGAGATTATCGCGGCTGCCGGAGGTGAGGTTGTCCAGCACGCTCACCTCCGCCCCGGCCGCGACGAGTAGTTCGACCAGGTGCGATCCGATGAATCCGGCTCCGCCGGTCACCAATACCTTTGTGCCGGTCCAGTTCAGGTCCTGCTGTGCTGCGGTCACGGTCTCTCCCCCGTTGGGTGCTCGACGTCCACTACATCCCGGCGACGCGGAGATATGTTTCCACCGTCCGGCGCGCCACCGCGTCCGGCTCGAATTTCTCCAGGGCCTTCGCATGCCCGCGGTGGCCGAGATCCAATGCCAGTTGCTGATTTTCGAGCAGCTCCACCATGCGCGCGGCGAAGGCGGTGACATCGTCGGGGGCTACGAGATAGCCGTTCTCGCCCTCGATCACCATCTCCGGAATCCCGCCGACGCGGGAGGAGATGACCGGCTTTCCGGCGGCCATGGCCTGGGCCAGAATGGTCGGGGAGGTCTCCTCCTGGGAGAAGAGCACCACCGCCCGCGCCGCGGCGATCTCCGCGCGCAGTCGGTCGTTGTCGACCATGCCGGTGAATTCGATGTGCTCGTCCAGGCCGAGCGCGGTGGCGTGTTCGCGAATCGCGGTGGCGTATCCGGGATCCGGCTGTGGGCCGACCATGATCAGCCGCGCCTTCGGAACCTGTTGCACCGCAAGGGCGAAGGCGGTGAGCAGACCCTCCGGATTCTTTCGGGGTGAGAGCACCCCGGCGAACAGCAGCCGGGGTTCGGTCTCGGTCGAGGGCGCCAGGGCGAAGAATTCCGGGGCGGTCGGATTGGGAATGCTGATGTGCTCACCGTGCACCATGCCCGTGAGGGCCTTCGCGTCGTAGTCGGAGATGGAGATGACGACCTTGGCGCGGCGCAGGACCCGGCGCACCATGGCCTCGACCAGGTGGACCCGGATGCGCTCCTTGATGCTCGCGCGCGCTTGCAGTTTCGTCTCCAGGTGCACCAGTCCGTGCACGGTGACAATGGTGTTGCGGCTGATCTGGGTGGCGATATCGCCGCGCAGCCCGATCTCCTGGGCGTGCACCACATCCGGGGCGAGTTCGGCAATGATCTTGCGCGCCTGGCGCATATCGAGATACGAACCGGTGGCGACCCCGAGGCGGCGCTGTCCGCGCAGGTAGCGGATCTCCACCTTCGGCCCCTCGCGCCGGGTGTGCACCGGCGCCTCCCCGGTGTGGAAGCGCAGCACCGTGAGACTGTCGATCTCGTCTCGGGCCGCGAGCGCGGGAACCAGTGTGCTGGTGACGGATTCGATACCGCCCACGATTTTGCCCGGTTCCAGCGGATAGGTCGCGATCATGACAACGTTCAGGCCCACGTGTGCTCCTCGATGCGTCACCGCCACAGTCGTCCCCCGCTGACCTGGGCTACGCGCACTCTATATCGCGGCCCAGAGTTCGACATTGTGAAAGCGGCCGTCCGGGCCGATTCGGGCTCCGGTGAGCACGCCCTCGCGGTGCAGTCCGGCCGCCTCGGCAATGGCGGGCAGATGGGTGGCGGCGGGATCGAGGCAGGCTTCGACGCGGTCCAGGCGCAGCTCGTCGCGGGTGTAGTCGATCAGCAGCTGCAGTGCGGTGGCGGCGGCCTTGGTGTCGGCGGGGTCCGGAGTGAGCTCGAGGGTGAGTCGGGGGTGCGCGCCGTCGGTGTCGAGAATGAGATTGCCGAGGGGGTGGCGTGCGGCGGTGACCTCGTAGCGAATACTGGCGTCGCGGCGAGACCTTATGCGGGACTGGTGCTTACGGAGCGATATGGGGTGATTGCCCGTGTCGTGGGTGTAGAGGGCGTCCGGCAGCGGTAGGGCATTTCCGGTGCCGTGCCGCAGCGGGGCGCCCAGGTAGTACCGCGCGGCGACGGTGAGCACCGATATGGGCGCGGCCGCGCGGACGGTCCGCCAGCGCTCGGCCAGGCGGGTGAGCCCCGACGTTGACTCCGCCGAAATCCGTTCGGTGGCAACGCCGGAAGCAATGAGGGCCGTCACATACCCACCGGTCGGTGCCTTGTCCGCGGTGACCGCCCACAGCTCATGATCACGCGGCTGCCCGCCCACACTCATGGCGCGAATCATGGTGGCCTCCAGGGACATTCCACCCCGGACACTGGCCCCTCGCGCTGGGTAGTTGCCCACGCACACCGGCGCGGTGATCCGGTGCAGGCCGAGTTCATGGAAGCCGAAGTCGGTGGTGAGCGCGCCGGCCACCGTCCCGACCCCGTGTCCGGCCCGCCGCGAATCCAGCCAAATGCCCAGCTCGGCACTGTGATTGCGGGGATCGATCGGAGCCAGGGCGCACTGACCGGCGAGGGCTCCGTCGACCAGCACACTGAGCTGGACCGCGCGACCGGCCGCACGGGCCCGCCGCTGTCGCAGGAATTCTCGTATCCACCAGGGCCGCGAATGCCGCTGTTCCCAGCTCAGCGCCGAGGAGGTCCAGTACGGTTCGATGAGTTCGCGGTCGCGCAAACGTATTGCGCGCCAGGCTTCGAAATCCGATAGCCGAGTGGTGCGCAGCGCGACACGATGCCCGGCGACCAGGACCGGGCCGAGCTCGATGCGGTGGCGGGCGGACCCGGTGACCGCGGCGAGTGGCGGCATGTCATCGACGCTACCGGAGAAACGCGCGCCGGGGTGCCGCGTAGTGGTGAATCCGCTGCGCATCGGGGTGCGAAGAGTTGCAAAGCGGTTGTGGGTGTGGCTAATTGAGATACTGTTGCAGAGCAATCGGAGCCGAACGCAAGGTACGGCACGGATGCGTGGCCGGGGGAGGTCGAAGATGGGAACCGGACTGCCGTGTGGGGGATCCGGGCACCGGGTCCTCATCGAGAACAGTGAGTACTGGCTTCGCAATTACGGCGATGTGGCCATGCTCGAGGTGACGGTGCGCCGGTTACGGGCGCGCTGGCCCCTGGTGCGCATCGGAATCATGACCGAATCGCCCGCATTGGTGGCGGCATACTTCCCCGGGACGGTGGGGATCACCGTCGGCGACCGCGATCCCTGGGGCGATCCGGGGCTGCGCGAGCGAGTAGCGGCCGCTCTCGGACCGGCGGTGGTGGGCCCGGTGGCGATCGGCTGGCTGCGCGCGCGAGCCTGGCTGCTGCCCAGGGCGATTCACGTGCGGGACACGCTGCGCAACCGGGGTGGAGGCCGAGCCGAGGTCACCGAGGGCCGCACCGAGACGACATCGGACAACGAGCCCCGGACGGTCGACGCTGGCATCGCTCCGCGACCGGATTCGGGAACGGTTGCCGACACCACGCCGCGTATCGAGCAACGACATCCGGGCGCGGCGCGGGCGGTGCGCGGAGCGTCGCTGGTGGTCGGGCTCGGCGGTGGATATCTGACCGATGCCGATATCCCGCAGGCCGGTCGAGTCTTCGATCTGCTCGAATACGCAAGCGACACAGGTATTCCCACCGCGCTGGTGGGTCAGGGCCTGGGCCCGCTGCGCGATCCCGAGCTGTCGGCGCGGGCGGCGCGGGTACTGGCCGGGCTGCCGCTCATCGCCCTGCGGGAGCGGCGGCGCGGACCGGCGCTACTGGAATCCTTCGGTGTGCCACCGGGCGCGGTGACCGTAACCGGTGACGACGCGATCGAACTCGCGCGCGATGCCCGCTCGCCGGAGCTGGGTGGTGATATCGGCGTCTGCCTGCGGGTGGCGAAGTACTCACCGGTCGCGCGGCGCGCACAGGACGGTGTCGGTATTGCCGTGCGTGCGGCGGCGGCCGAGTTCGGGGCCCGACTGGTACCGCTCATCATCGCCGAGACGCCGGGCTCACCCGACCGCGCCACCACCCTGCCGCTGGTGCGCGGTAGCGCGAATCCGGCCGCACCGCTGCCCCTGTTCGTGCGCCCGGCCGATGTCGCCGAACAGCTCGCCTCGTGCCGTGTCCTGGTCACCGGTGCCTACCACCTCGCGGTCTTCGCTCTCAGCCAGGGCATTCCGGTCGTAGCGCTCACCTCCACCGAGTATTACGACGACAAATTCCTGGGCCTGGACGATATGTTCAAGGGCGGGGTGCGCCTGGTGCACTTCGACGATCCCGACTTCGTCGAACGACTCGGGGCCGCGATCGCCGATAGCTGGGAGGACGCCCCGCAGCTGCGGGACAGTCTGCGCGCCCGGGCGGATGAGCAGGTGGTGAGCGGTCAGCAGCTCTACGAGCGGCTATTCGAACTGCTCGAACGGACGCATATCGAGCATGCATAGACACGACGGAAACAATCCGGACCGGGCCTCGATCCGAGCCTACGACCTGATTCTGCGGCATATACACGATGCCGAAACTGTCGAGATCTATCTGCCCACCGCCCTGACCCGGGTGGAGCCGGGTGCGCCGCCCACCATCGAATCCGTCGGGCCGGGAAGCGAATCCGGCGTATCCGACGGCGGTTCGACGCTCACCAAACAGGTCGGCAGGGTGGCGGTCGCATCCGCGGCGGCACTGGCCTTCGGCGAACTGGTCTCCTTCGGGCAGACCATCGCGCTGGCACGCCTGCTGAGCCCGACCGAGGTGGGCATCTTCGCCGCGGGCACCGTACTCACCATGCTGCTGACCACCTTCGTCGAGGGCGGCCTCAGGTCCGGACTGGTGCAGCGCGAGACGGAGGTGGCGGACACCGCCGAGACCGTCTTTCGCGCCTCGCTCGTCAACGGTCTGGCGATGACGCTCGGCGCACTGGCCGCCGCGCCCCTCATCGGCATGATCTTCCACAATCGCACCATCGGGCTGATCGCGGCGACCACATCGGGCTTCCTGCTCATCTTCGCGCTCACCAATGTGCCGGAAGCCCTGCTACAGCGCGATTTCAGCGTCAAGCGCCGCATTGTCGTCGGCCCGGCGGTGTCGGTGAGTTTCGCCGTCGTCTCGGTGGCCTTGGCCGCCTGCGGATTCGGCGTCTGGAGCATGGTCATCGGCAGCTATGCCTCATATGTGGTCTGGGTGATCACGGTCTGGTGGCTGGCGCGCTGGCGGCCGGGGCGCGGACGCGCGTCGATCCGACTGTGGCGGGAGCTGGCGCGGTACGGCTCACCGGTTGTGGTGAATATGCTGGGCGCGCGGGTACAGAGCACCGTCGAGGCCGCGGTGGTCGGGCGCGGACTCAGTTCCGCGGCGCTCGGGCACTATCGATACGGTCAGCGGATCGCGCAGATTCCGGTGCGATTCATTGTGGAAGTCGGTGCGTTCTCGCTGTTTCCGGCTTTTGCCCGAATCGCCGAGGAGCGGGATCCGGCGCGGATGGAGGCCGCCTATCTGCGCGCCATTCGGCTCACCACGGTGGGCGCGGCGGCCCTGTCCGGATTGATCATCGCGCTCGGGGAACCGGCCGTGGTGGTGGTCTTCGGCGAGCGCTGGCGCGAGGCCGGTGCACTGGTGGTCGCCATGGCGGGGCTCGGCCTCGGCAAAGCCTGGATGAGCGTCAGCGAGGAAGCCATCAAGGGTGTGGGCCGTACCAAACTCCTGAACTGGCAGACCGCGACCGAGATCGTGGTCGGCCTCGGGCTGTTGCTGGTGCTGGTGAAGCACTTCGGCTTGGTCGGGGTGGGGCTCGCGACCTCCGGGACCATGCTGGTGGTCGCCGTGCTGGTGACCACGCTGGCCCGATCGGCCATGGGGATATCGCTGCCGGCGCTGCTGCGCGCGGTCGGTCCGCCGTTGCCCGCGGCAGTGCTGGCGCTGGCCGCCACCTGGTACCTGGAACATCAAGTGCTGCACTCGGATTCACGTCCGATTCTGCTCGCGATCGGATTGCTGACGCTGGACACCATCGTCTTCATGCTGATCTACCTACTGGTGCTGGGGGTGCTCGCGCCCGAGGTGATTCGCGGATTCGCGCGGCTGACAGGCCGACTGACGCCACGCCGACGACGTAACGATGCCTCCGGGACGGCGATACCCAGGAACGCGGAGCCCGGTCCTTCGAGGGAGACGAATTGAACAGCGCCGCAAGTGTTCACGCGCAACGGATCTGGCGTCGCAAATGGCTGGTCCTGGCGCTCACCGCGCTCGCGGTGGCGCTCGGGTTCGTGAGTACGCTCGGCGCCCAGCCCGCGTACACCGGCCGGGTGGCCATGACGGTCGGCTCACCCAACCGCGCCCCGGATCAGGACGCGGTGCTGTCGGTGGGTTATGCGACGTACTTCGGTGATCCGGCGTATCAGGCGAAGCTCAAATCCAGTACGGGCCTGCCCAAGGGTGTGACGCTGTCGGCCAGAACCGTCGCGTCCAGTCCGATCCTCTATATCGAGGCGACGGCGGACTCCCCGCAACAGGCGCAGGATGCCGCGACCAAGGCGGGCACCGCCTTTCGCGATGAGATCAATGCCCGGCTGCGCGCCGCCCAGGATGCCGCCATCGCCGCGGTGCGCAAACCGTTCGACGATATTCGCGCCGCCAATGGTGTGGTCAGCGATGTCTCGCTGACCCAGATGCAGGATGCGATCAACCGCATCAATGCCGACACCTCGAATAAGCTCATCGACCTGCAATTGGCCTCGGATGTGGTGCGCCAGGATCCGGCGCGCTGGCCCACGCTCATGTCGTACGGTGTCGGCGGATTGCTGATCGGCGCGCTGGTGGCGCTGGTGCTCGGGGTGGTGTCGCGGCGGCTGCGCACCGCCGGTGACCTCGAACAGAAGGTCGGTGTGACCGCGCTCGCCGTGGTGCCGGACGAGTCGGAGAAGTATGCGGCGGAACGGGATCGGGCGCTCAAACAGGTGGTGACCGCCGTCGGATTGGCCGCACCCGCCGAACGGGCGGCGGTGGCCATTGTCGCGCCGGAGCCGGGCGCGGGCGTGGAGATCGTGGCGCGTGCGATCGCCGACGAACGCGCCCGCCAGGGTGTGCGCACCATTCTGGTGCATGCCGACCTGCGCAGGCCCAGTGGCGCCGGGGTGGCCGAAATACTCGCCGGGCGCGCCGATCTCGGCAAAACGCTGATCCAGACCAGGAATTCGTATCTGCGCGAACTACTACCCGGCAGCACCGGCGATGATCCGTTCACGGCGCTCAGCCGGGAGCGCTTCACCCGCCTGCTGGCGCAGTTGCACGAGCGCGCCGACCTGGTCGTGGTGAGCGCGCCGCCCTTGCTGGATGCGGTTGAGGCGCAGGTGATCACGGCGACCGCCGGGCTCACCGTCCTGGTCTGCGATCGCGGCAGCACCAAGTCGGGTCCGGCCCGGCGTGCCTACCGCCTGCTCGAGGCGGTCGAGACCACCGTGCTCGGCGCGGTCCTCATCGATGCGCCGGGACGGGCCAGCGGCGATGACGCCGCGCCCGCGCCGTCGCGAGCGGTAGCGCCGGGCGAGCGGGTCTTCACCCCCTCGCGCGGACCCGAATAACGCGGGCGGCGATGAAACGGCAACGAGCCCTGTGGGTATCGACGAGCATGAACACGCGCGGCGGGGTGGCGACCTTCGTCCGGGAGATGCGCGAGACGCCGATCTGGACCGAGTGGGATATCCGGCATGTGGCCACCCATCGGGACGGCGGGGTCGGGACGAAGCTGATGGTCTATGCCCAGGCGCTGTTCGTCTATCTGTACCGGCTGGTGGTGCACCGGCCCGTCATCGTGCACCTGCATCTGTCCTCGTACGGCAGTTTTCCGCGCAAGTATCTGTTCGAGTTGATCGCGCGGGCGGCCCGTAAACCCGTTGTGCTGCATGTACACGGCTCCGATTTCAGTGTGTTCTACGACGAAGCGCCGGGGCTGCTCCAAGCCGCCATTCGAGACGCGCTGCGCGGTGCGGCGGTCGTGGTGGCGCTGGGCGAGCCGTGGGCGGTGGCATTGCGTGGTATCGCGCCCAGCGCGCGGATCATTGTGGTGTCCAATGCGATTCGACCCGAGGCGCAGGTCGAACAGCGTTCGGATGCGCCGGTGCAGGTGCTGTTCCTCGGCGAGATCGGTGCGCGCAAGGGCACCTTCACCCTGCTCGAAGCTTGGCAGCGGATGATCGCGGCGACCGGCGAGACCGGCGCGCGACTGATCATCGCGGGGGACGGCGCGGTGGACCGGGCCCGCAAGATGGTCGCCGACCTCGGGATCGACACCAGCGTCGAGGTCACCGGATGGGTAGGCCCGCAACGTATTCCAGAGCTGCTCGCCGCATCACAGGTATTGGTGCTGCCCTCGCATCGGGAGGGCCAGCCGATGGCGATCCTGGAGGCCATGGCGCGCGGACTCTGCGTGGTGACCTGCCCGGTCGGTGGCATCCCGGACCTCGTCGACGAAACCTGCGGGCTCATGGTGCCGCCCGGCGAGGTGGAACCCCTCGCCGAGGCGCTCGGACGAGTGGTGGGCGATACCGAGCTGCGCGTGCGACTGGGGGCGGCGGCACTGCGGCGGGTGCGCGAGGAGTTCGACATCGCCGTGGTATGTCGGCGCTTCGACGGTATCTACCGGGAGATTGTGCGATGAATGCTATGGCGCACCAACCGATTCGGGTGCTCTATGTGGTCCCGGACCTGCGGGTCGGTGGAGCTGAACGGCACGTCACCACCCTGCTGCCCAACCTGGATCGCACGCGCTTCGAACCCTCGGTCATCTGTATCGGTGAGGAGGGTGAGTTGTTCGCCCACCTGACCGCGGCGGGTGTGCCCGCGCGAGCACTGCGCCGCACCAAACGGCAGGCGGGTCCGGCGCTGCGGGATCTCGTGCGAGCCATGCGGGAGCAACGCCCGGATGTGGTGATCACGCGCGGTTACAACGCCGAGGCGCTCGGCCGGATCGCCGCCTGGTGGGCCGGGGTGCCGAATTCGGTTGTCTGGGTGCACAACTACGGCGATATCGAGCCGCGCGGGCGATTCCGGACCGCCGTGGATCGGATTCTGGACCGGCGCACCTCGGCCTATTTCGGTGTGGCCCGCGCCCAGATCCGGTACCTGGCCGACGATCTCGGCTATCCGGAGTCCAAGGTCAAGGTGATCTACAACGGCGTCGATCCCTCGGCCTTCGAGATCGCCGATGACCGCGGTGCCGTGACCGAACTGGGCATCGGCGCCGACGATCTGGTGGTCGGCATCATTGCCGCGCTGCGTCCGGAGAAGGATCACGCCACCTTCCTCGCGGCGGCCCGCATCGTCGCCGAAAAGCTGCCCGCGGCAAAGTTTCTCATTGTCGGCGACGGTCCGATGCGGGGCGCGATCGAGGACCGGGCAGCCGATCTGGGCGGCCGGGTGGTGCTGGCGGGCAATCGCCCCGATATCGCGACCCTGCTGCGCGCCATGGATGTGTTCGTGCTCAGCAGTTACAGCGTCGAATGCTTCCCCATGGCGCTGCTCGAGGCCATGGCTGCCGCCCGCCCGGCGGTCTGCACGGCGGTCGGCGGCGTACCGGAGATGATCGCCGACGGTGAGACGGGATACCTGGTCCCGCCACGCGATCCGGAAGAACTGGCACGACGGCTCATCGAGGTGCTGTCCGATACCCCGGCCCGCAGACGTATGGGCCTGGCGGCGCGCGATCGCGTCGAAATGTTTTTCACCCTGAAATCGAGCATTGCGGCCGCGGAGCAGGCCCTGGAAGAGGTCGTGAACAGGTGAGTGGACACATTCTGATCCTGGTGGAGAATCTCTCGGTCCCCTTCGATCGGCGGGTCTGGCAGGAGAGCCGGGCGCTGGTCGACGCGGGCTATCGGGTCACGGTCATCTGCCCCATGGGCGGTAAACAGGACCGGGAACCCGAGGCGACCATCGACGGGGTGCGCATTCTGCGGTACCCGCTGCGCGCGGCCACCGGCGGACCCGGCGGCTATCTGCGGGAATACTCTCTCGCGCTGTGGCATACGCTGCGCCTGGCGTTGCGGGTGCGGCGCGAGGGGCCGATCGATGTGGTGCAGGCGTGCAATCCGCCGGATCTGCTGTTCCTGATCGCCCTGGTCCTGCGGGTCGGCGGGACGCGCTTCGTCTTCGATCACCATGACCTGGTGCCCGAATTGTTCCTGTCCCGATTCGGCGGCACCGGAGTGCTCTATCGGGTGTCGAAGCTGCTGGAGCGCTCGACCTTCGCCTGCGCCGATGCGGTCATCTCGACCAATGAGAGCTATCGGCAGGTCGCCATCCAACGCGGCCGAATGGTCCCGGAACTGGTGACGGTGGTGCGCAGCGCACCCGATCTGTCCAAATTCATCCCGCGCGAACCGGATTCGGAGCTCAAGCGCGGAAAGCCCTATTTGGGTGCGTATCTCGGCGTGATGGGCCCGCAGGACGGCGTCGACTACGCCCTGCGCGCGATAGCCCAGCTGCGAGACAAATTGGGGCGCACCGATATCCACTTCATCTTCATGGGCAGCGGTGACGCCTTCGATGATCTGGTGGCGCTGTCGAAAGAACTCGGCTTGGACGACCTGGTCGAATTCACCGGCCGCGTCTCCGACGAGTTCCTGCAGACCTGCCTGTCCACGGCCGATATCTGTCTCTCACCGGATCCGCGCAATCCGCTCAATGACGTCTCGACCATGAACAAGGTCGTCGAATACATGGCCATGTCCAGGCCGCTGGTCTCCTTCGACCTCACCGAGGCGCGCGTCTCGGCGGGTGCGGCCGCGGTCTATGTGCCCGACAATGACGAGTTGGGGTTCGCCGAGGCCATCGCCGAACTGCTGGACGATCCGGCCCGGCGCGACCGGATGGGTAGCCTCGGCCGCGCGCGGGTCGAGCGCGAATTGTCCTGGGACACTTCGCGCGAGAACCTCGTCGACTTCTACGCCAGGGTCTTCCGCGCGCGCAGGGCGGCGCGGTGATCCGCGCCCGCGGCGAGTGGATCGACCCGCGGGCGTTCGGATGCGCGATCCGCCGCGCCGACCGCCGCGCCCACCAGCGCGAAGACCATGGTGCTCGGATAGTCGAACATCCGCAGATCCACGAAGAGACCGCCAAGCACCAGTGACAGGAACGCGGTCACCGCGATGAAGGCGAGCGGGCGGCCCATCAGCCCGTCGGCGGGCAGGCGCAGATAGGCCGTGAACAGGTGGCGGGCCAGCAGCACCAGCACGGTCAGCCACAGCAGCAGTCCGACGATACCCAGCTCGGCGAGGATGCCGAGCTCGGTCTCGTGCGCGGGGATGCCGAGCCCGCGCTCCCACGGCGTACTCGGCGAATACTGTTGGTGCCGATAGGTGTTCACCGACACGAACCGTCCGAGACCCCAACCGCCGAACGGCTTCTGCAGGAACGCCCACACCGCGGTGGCATCGGCGTTGAGCCGGTCGTAGACCTCGTTGGTCGAGGCGACACCGCCCGCTTTGCGATCGGAGCTGGTGAAGGTGGACCAGTTCAAACCGATCATCGCCACGGTGCCCAGCGCGGTCACCACGAAACCCGCGCGATACCCCTTGCCGAGCACGATCCCGGCCAGTACCACCACCGCGAAATCGAGCCAGATGGAACGGGTGTGGGTGAGGTAGACCGAGTAGGCGCACGCCACCGCGATCACCACCAGCAGCAGTTGATGCCAGCGCGGTCGCTTCTCGGTGCCGAGCAGTACCAGTGCGAGCACGTATCCCACGATCAGGATCAGCCCATTGACCTCGGGCTGATTGGGCAGCCCCACCGCCCGCTCGGCCCAGGCCGGTGCCAGCACAATGTATTTCGGCCACACCAGCGCCTTCGGACCGTGGAACTGCGCGATGCTCACCCACGCCGAGTACGCGCTACAGCTCAGCAGCGTGGTGATGAGAAAGCCGATGGCGCGGCGATTGTCGAAGATCATCCGCGACACCAGGTAGATGGCGAACGGAATTCCGGTGCCGATGATCAGATATCGCCACAGGTCCAGCATGATGCCGGTGAGCGGATACAGAATCGGCTTGTACTCGTGTGGTTGCAGAATCGAATCGATATTCCACAGCAGGTACAGCCCCATGGCGCACTCCAGCGCGCCCAGGGAGACCCGCCGCTCCGGATGCCCGCGCACCCACGCCAGGGTGGCGATGAGGACACCGCCGAACGCCAGAATGAACGGGTCGGTGGTGGGCAGGATCTTCGGAATCGCCGGGCGCAGGAAGGTCGCCACCATCAGGAATACGAAGGCCCAGCGCGGATCTCGCAATCCGATGACCACGAGTACCGCGGCGACACCGCCGGCCGCCGCGACCGTGCCGATACCGCCCGGGGCCTGCGGCGAGACCGCCAGCATGGCCCCGAGCCCGACGATCAGCGCGGCGGCCAGCACCGCGAGCTGGGTCAGCCGGTCCAGCGCCGGCGACCGGAACGTCATGGGGCGGTCCGGGATTCGGCCGCGCGGCGCAGACGCTGCCAGATCGGCGGTTGCGGCTCCACGGTGTCGACGAAGAGTGCGCCCATCACCTGCGCGCCCACCTGATTCACCGCCCGCACCGCCTCCTGCACATCGCGCACCCGGCTGTGGCCGCGCTCGATAATGAGCAGCGTCTGATCCGCCAGATCGGCGACGATCTGCGATTCGGGAGCGGTGCTGATCGGCGGCACCGCGATGATCACCAGATCGGCTGCCACACCGGCGGTTCGGATCAGCTCGCGCACCCGGTCACGATCGAAGAGCGGATACGGATCGGCGGCCGTCTCGCCCGCGGCGATCTCGGCGAAGCCCTCGGAACCGGTGTTCTTCACCAGATCGCGCACATCGCCGACCAGACCGCGCAGATACTCCGCCACACCCCACTGGCGCGGCCCGTAATCGGCGGTGCGCAGATCGGCATTGACGAAGACAGTCCGCGAGCCCTGCGCCGCCCGCTGCTCGGCGATCGCGCGGGCGATCTGATCCGCACCGCGCCCCGTCGAAACCGGTACCACCGCAATCGAGGTGGGGGAGTGTGTGGCCGCGCGCGCCACCAGATTCGACACATGCCGCACCGCCACCTCGCGGCGAGCCTCGCGTGCGGGGGAACCGCCCGGCGGAATCACATCGAAGGGGTGTACACCGGTCTTCTCCACCACGTCGTAGTCGTTGTACAGCCGGCGCGTACCCGCGCCCGCCATCAGCGCCACCACGCAGCCGAGGATGAGACCGCCCACCATGCCGGTCGCCAGCGTGCGGGTCTTACCCGGCCCGATCCCCATGGCGCCCGCACCCGATTGCAGAATGGTCAGCCGATTGGCGTCATTGGCGTTGAGCTGATCGATCTGCTGCTGCAATTGGATCTGCGCGGTATAGGCGCTGGGATCACTGGCGGAGAGTCGATCACCCCACACCCGCAGCATCGCCGCGGTCATATCGGCGGCGGTGGCGCTGCGGCTGGCATCGAGGCGACCGTTGATGTCATCGATGTACAGCTGTGCGATCTGGGGTGCGGCGGTGATCGCGGCCGCGGGCGTGGCCGCGATGACCTGAATGTAGAAAAGCGGGCTGGCCGTGACGAATTCGGCCGAGAAGGCGTCGATATCGGCCGGGAAGCCCTGCTTCTGCCGCAGGCTGGATTGATAGGTCGGGTCGTTGAGGTAGTACGTATAGCCCTGCGCCAGAATGGCGTCCTGGGTCGGCGGGCGGGTCGAGGCCGCCGAGACCAGCACCCGGCTGGTGTAGGTGGTGGCGTGCCCGTGCGCGGTCAGATACGCGCCGAAGGTGGCGACCAGCGCGATGGCCGTCACCAGCCAGCGCCGCTGCCAGATCCGATCACGCAGCACCACCAGGGTATTGGGTGTGCGAGTGTTCGGTTCGACGGTCATTTGTGATCCACCTCCACCACAATCCGGGTCGGATCGGTCAGCGCGGTCACCCGGAAGGCGCGCTGTGGGGTCGCGAGGCCGATGAACGCCTGGGTCACCCCGCGCAGCGCACTGGCGTACCGGACTTCTCCGATGGTGCGCAGGTCGGGGTCGGTGACGATGGGCGGGCCGGAGTACGGCGGCACCCCGGATTCGAAGGGGTTGGCGGCCTCCCGGATCAGCACCTCGATAATCGACTGCCCGGTCACCGGAAACTCCGATTGTGTACTGGTATTGGAGACCGCCTGTTTGACGTAGTGCACCGCCCAGCCCGGCACGGCGGCGCCGGTGAACTGGAAGGTGACTCGATCGGCCTTATCGGTCGCGGACAGCGAGATGTTAGTCAGGCCGATGCCCACCGCGGCCGGATCGGGTGTGCGAGTTTTGGGTACGAACTCGTCGACCGGCGCCGCCGTAGTGGTGGGCCGGGGTCCGGGCGGCGCGGAGGTCCCGCCGCAGGCCGTCAGCAGCAGCGGAATCGCCACCAGCAGCACTGTTTTCGCCATTCGCACGGCGACTGCCCCTCTCATCATGGCTATAGGCGTTCGGCAGGCTCGACCACCGCGGTCTTGAGCTTGCCGCTGCGCGGCCGGGGTAGTCGGTCGAAGACCCGCAAACCCACCTCCTGACCCGGACCGAACTGCTGCGCCACATTGCGCCGCGCGTGCGCGATGGTCCGCGATTCGGAGAAGCCGGTGCCGGGTACCACTCTCAGTTCGAAGACCCCCGGCCGCAACTGGGCGATCTGCGCCTCACGCAATCCGGTCAGGTCGTCGACCACGCTGGAGGGCAGCGGAAGCGGTCTGCCATCGGTGGCGGTGAAGGTGTCCTCCACCCTGCCGTCCACGACGCCCAGCAGCGGGAAGGCCCGCCCGCACGGGCACGGACCCGGATCGGCGGGGCGCACCTCATCCCCGGTGCGATACCGGAAGAGCGGAAAACCGTTGTTCTGTAACGAGGTTCCGACGATCTCACAGCGCGAGTCCGTGCCCGTCACGGGTACCAGCTCGACGATCCCGTAGTGCGGGAAGACGTGATAGCCGCCCGCCTCGCAGGTGCCCGCCATGGCGACCCGCTCGGTCTGCCCGTAGTGGTCGACGATCGGCGCGTCGAACACCTCCTGCATGAGGATGCGCTGTCCGGGGGCCATCAACTCGGAGGAGGTGATGATGGCCCGCACCGGGATCGTGCTGTCGCGATCGCGCAGCAGTGCGGCCAGCAACGCGATACTCGACGGCCAGCCCTCGATGACATCCGGACGAAACCGGCGAATATTCCGCTCTATCAGTTCGATTCGATCCGGCGTCAGGTGATAGCTGGAGACCAGCAACTGCCGCGCCCCCGGCAGTACGAGCGTCGGCCCGTGTTTCCCATCGCTGGCGAACCCGCTACCGCGCAGCACCACCCGGCGTGCATCGCCGGGCAGCCCGAACCAACTCCACTGCCGCTCCTTCGCCGCCAATTCGAAGACCGAGGAGTTGACGGTCCGATAGCACTCGATGGGCACCCCCGAGGTGCCGCTGGAGCGCACCGACCACATGAATCGGCGCGGCAGCGTACGAAAGTCGTCGGCCCGTTCGGCCAGCTCATGCCGCGAAATCAGGGGCAGTAGGGGCAGATCCGCCAGGGTGCGGATCTGCGCCGGATCCACCCCGCTGGTCCGGAAGAACTCCCGATAGAACGGTGACCGGGTCGCGGCGATCCGCACCAGCCCGCGCAACCGCCGCTCCTGAAACTCCTGTATCCGCGCGGCATCGGCCCCCTCCAGCCCCGCCAGCATGCGCCCGATCGCCCCGCGGCGCGGATGAGCGCGCCGGAGCCGATACTTCATGCCCAAGCTCACGCTCGCCAAAATCATTGACTCAGCAACCCCCCAGCCGGGCCCCCGCGAAGGTTCCGGCCTCGACTTCCTCACCCCCGACCGCGACGTACACGGGGACCGTCGCGCGTTCCACCGCACGATGATAACGCGAACGAATCACGGAATACATTGGTATAAAGCTAAATAGCGGTAGCGACGATCCCTGATGGGGTGCAGATGGACGAGCTCGACCGACTGACAGCAAACGAGCAGGATCGGCGTACGGGGCGGGCGCTGGGGGTGAGTGTTTTCGGGCTCGGATACGTCGGGTGTGTGTCCGCGGCGTGCCTTGCGGCCAGGGGGAACTCGGTGATCGGGGTGGATGTGAATCCGCAGAAGACCGAGTTCATCCGGCAGGGCCGCACCCCCGTGGTCGAGGAGCGCATCGGGGAGGTGATTGCCGAGGTGGTGGCCTCGGGGCGGCTCACCGTCACCGAGAAGGTGGCCGAAGCCGTTGCGGGGAGCGATATTTCGATCGTCTGTGTGGGTACGCCGTCCGCGCCCGGTGGCGGGCTGTCCACGGAGTACCTGGAGCGGGTGAGCGCGGAGATCGGGGCGGCACTCGCCGTCAAGGGCGCCTGGCATGTGGTGGCGTATCGCAGCACCATGGTGCCGGGCACCTGCGCGGGCAAGCTCATCCCGATTCTGGAGCGCGCCTCCGGCAAACGCGCCGGGGTCGATTTCGGGGTGTGCGTGAATCCGGAGTTCCTGCGCGAGGGCAGTAGCGTGCGCGATTTCGAGAATCCGCCCAAAACGGTTGTCGGTGAGACCGATACCCGCACCGGTGCGGAGATGATGAGCCTCTACGACGAACTGCCGGGGCCGCGATTCCGGGTACCCATCGCGGTAGCCGAGATGACCAAGTACGTCGACAACAGTTTTCACGCGTTGAAGGTGACCTTCGGCAATGAGATCGGTGCGCTCTGCGCCGAGCTCGGACTGGACTCGCACGCGGTCATGGATATCTTCCTGGCCGACACCAAGCTCAATATCAGCCCCGCCTACCTGCGGCCCGGCTTCGCCTTCGGCGGCTCCTGTCTGCCCAAGGATGTGCGGGCGCTGACCCACACCGCGCGCCAGCACGATCTGGAGCTGCCGGTACTGCAGAATGTGCTGGCCTCCAACGAATCCCAGCTGCGGCGCGCGGTCGAGATGGTGATCGGGCTCGGTCGCCGCCGGGTCGGCATCTTCGGGCTGTCGTTCAAATCCGGCACCGACGATCTGCGCGAGAGTCCGATGGTGGAGTTCGCCGAGCGGCTCATCGGTAAGGGCTATGACGTGCGCATCTACGATGCCAATGTCGCTCTGTCCAGGCTCATGGGCGCGAACCGCGCCTTCATCGAGGAGCGGCTGCCACATATCGGCGAACTGCTGACCGATGATATTGCAACGGTTCTCGCGCACGGGGAGATATTCATCGCGGGAAGCGCAGAACCCGAGGTGGTCTCCGCCATCGACGGGCTCGGCCCGGAACACACCGTCATCGATCTGGTGCGGTTACCGGGTGCCGCGACGCGGCGGCAGCGCCCCGGGTATCACGGCATCGGGTGGTAGCGGCGAAGGGGTACTGATGGCGGCGTCCGAACCGGCGTTCAGCTTTCTGACTACGGCGTACAAGACCGAGGACTATCTCCGGGACACCATCGATTCGGTGGTGGGACAGACGCTTTCGGACTGGGAGCTGATCGTCGTCGACAATGGCATGTCCGATGCCATCGCGGCGATCGTGGACGGCTACGCCGATGACAAGCGAATTCGACTGGTGCGACAGGAGAACAAGGGGTACGACGGGGGAGTGATGGCCGCCGCACAGGTGGCGACCGGTCGGTTCTTCGTGGTGCTGGACAGTGACGATCAGGTCATGCCGACCTTCTGCGAGGTCGTGGGCGAGACCCTGGACGCCGACCCGAAGATCGACGCGGTCGGTTGCGACGCTTTCCGATTCGATGATTCGGGCGCGGACCTACCCGTCGGCTACTACCGGTCGACCAATGTGAAACAGCGTCCCGATCCGTCGAAGCGGCTCAAACTCACCGACCTGCTGGGCGGATTGGTGCCGTACTACACGGCCGCCATCCGCCGGGAGGCATGGGAGGCCGTCGGCGGCTACGACCGCGGTGGTGAGGAACTGCACGAATCGGTCGTCATCTGGATTCGCATGGTCGAGACCTACGATATTCGGGTACTGCCACAGCGCCTCGCGCGCTTTCGATTGCGTTCGGACTCGCTCACCCGCGATCCGGAGAAGGCCCTGGCGTTCATGGCCGAGCTGGAGCGCACCTTCTCCTGGGCCGCACCCACCGAACCCGAAGAGAAAGCCGCCCTGGACCGTACGCTGCGGACCTTCCGATACTGGGTGGCGCTGCACACCGCGCAGAAGGCGCTGCTGAACGGCGACGATCAGGCCGCGCGGACCGCGGCGCGGGAAGCGTTCGAACACCGCCGCACGGTGCGGGCCGCGGTGATCATCGTATCGGTCAACGTCTTTCCCGGTCTGCTGCGCCGGATCCACCCGCTCAAACAACAGGTGTCCGAGCGGGTCGCGCACGCGGCGGGCCGGATTGTCACCACCGTCAAGCGGTGACCGGCGAGGCGCCGGGCGGGTTGCTCGCGGTCCTCAAACGCGGGGCCGCGCTGTCGGCGGCGGGAGTCGCCGCGGTCCAGGTCATCGCGCTGGCGCAGACGCTGGTCCTGGCACATCTGCTCGCGCCCGGTGAAGTCGGCGTCTTCACCGCCGGAACCGTGCTGACCGCGTTCGTGGTGGTCTTCTCGCATAGTTCACTGAGCCATGCGCTGATCCAGCGCCGCGATCAGTTGGCCGATGCGGCCGAGACGGTCTTCTGGGCGACCCTGATCTCCGGTGCGCTGCTGGCGGGTGTGCTGCTGGCGACCGCGCCGGTGTTGTCGGCGGTCTTCCGGAGTTCCCAGGTCGGGCTCGTGGCCGCGGTCTCCTCGGGGACGGTACTGCTCACCTCGCTCATGGCGGTGCCGGATGCCTTGATGCAGCGCGACTTCCAATTCAAACGCCGCGTCGTCGTCGATCCCGCGAACGCCGCCACCTTCGCGGTCGTATCGATCGCGGGCGCGGCGGCGGGCTGGGGGGTCTGGGCGCTGGTGACCGGCTACTACGCCGCGCTCACGGTCTCGGTGATCGCCGCCTGGTGGCTCTCGGGCTGGCGTCCCGGGCGCGGGCGCTTCCGTCTCGGATTATGGCGGGAGATGGCGGTTTTCGCGTTGCCGCTGCTGATCGAGAGTGTGCTGGAGCGGGCCATCGAGGCGGTGGAGGTCGTGCTCGTCGGCCACCGGCTCGAGACCTCCGCCCTGGGCAACTACCGCAATGGCCGGCGGCTGGCCTTCCTGCCCGTCATGGCGATCATCCAAATCTGTTCGTATGTACTGTTTCCGGCCTTCGCGCGTATCGCCGGGGAGCGGGAACGGTTCGCGCGCGGTTACCTCACCGCGCTCGGCTGGATGTGGCTCGCGGTGGTCCCGGCGTCCACGCTGCTCGCGGCCGTCGGCGAACCGGTGGTTGTGCTGCTGCTCGGCGAACAGTGGCGTGGAGCGGGCGTGCTGGTCGAGGCCATGTGCGGGGTCGGCATCGGCTATGCGCTCATGTCCGTCTCCGCCGAGGCGCTCAAGGGCGCGGGGCGGCCGCGGCTGATCAATTGGATGAGCGGCGTCGGCGCACTCACGGCTATCCCGCTGCTGTTACTACTGCTGCCGCACGGATTGTTCGGTGTCGGTGTGGCACTGTCGATTTCGGCGTTGCTCACCGGACTCACCGGTCTGATCTTGTCGCGTAGGGTGGTTGGGGTGTCCCGTGGCGAACTCGCGCGCTGCCTCGTACCCACCACTCTCGCCGGGTTCTTCGCCGCCGTGGCGATCGGTCTGCTCGAGCATCGCGTCGTCCATGCGAGTACGCATGGGCTCGCGTCGGGGCTGAGTCTGCTGCTACTGGAGGCGCTCGGCTTCGCGATCATGTTCATCCTTGTGCTGCAGGCGATCTCACCCGCCACGCTGCGGCCCGTCTGGCGGGTGGTCCGTCGAACGTGACAGGGCATACGCGCACCCGGCGCCGGATCTCTGTGGCGGCAGTGGTGATCGCCCTGATGGCCGCGATCATCGCCGCCGGATATCCGGTCTATGTCCGCCCGCAGGTCGATCCGCTCCGGCACGCCGACGCGATTCTGGTCCTCGGGGGTGAAGGCGTCGACCGCTACGCCTACGGGCTGGACCTGGCGCGGCAGGGCTACGCCTCGACGGTGTTGTTCTCCAATCCCTACGGTGAGGACACCGATATCGACGAGGTGCGCGAACCGTGCCATACCCCGCAGCAGGGGTTCACCCTGGAATGCTTCGCACCGAACCCGCCGACCACCGTCGGTGAAGGCCGCCAACTGCGCACGCTGGCGAGCCAACGCGGCTGGCACACCGTCATCGTCATCACCATGCGCCCGCATCTGTCCCGGGCCCGGTACATCCTGGCGCAGTGCTTCCGAGGCGCACTGATCATGGAGCCCGCACCGGTCGATATCGACCCCTGGTACTGGGCGTGGTCCTACGCCTATCAAAGCGCCGGATACGTCCGGGCTTTCATCGATCCGGGGTGCTGAGCAGCGCGGCGCCATCGCGACGCGGATCGATGACGAGCGAATACGGTGCGGCACCGGTACGCCACCGCGCCCGAATCGCCTCATCGGTGTGTGAGACGAGCAATCCGTGGCTCGCCGTCGCGCCCAGCACCGTGACGATCACGAAAGGCGTTGCGCCCGAACACCTCGCACCGACCAGCCAGGCGGGTTCACGCGCCTCCAGGCGCTCGGACCACCAGCCGAGGTTCGTGTTCTCGTCACCGCGCGCCTGATCGATCGCGAAGGGCACCGTCGCGCCGTACGCCAGCGCCAGCACCGGATCACCCTCGCGATGAATCAGATGACCATTCCCGGCCGGATCCGCCGTCAGCGCGGGATGCAGCGGCCAGGAGACCCGTGCGGAGTGAACTCCACTGCCGGACAACAGATCCACCACCACGATCAGCTGGTGCTCCGGCGGCGCGATGAGCCACCGCCGATGCGTCACCGGAGCCTCGAGCCGGTGGTAGCCGTCATGCTCGGCATCGACGATGCCGAGCACCGGATCGACCGCACGCACCCGGACCCCCGCGTGCGCACTCCACATGAACGGCCCGCCGACCACCGATTGATCCTGCTCGTCGACGGTGACCGTCGGATGCGCACGGGTGCTGCGATGCGCGACCCGCCAATCGGGATGCCCGTAGTAACTCGCGGTCCCCGGATCCGCGATGAGCTCCGCACCATCCTCGGCCAGGGTCACCGACAGGGCATCGGCGTGCCCGTGCGCGGCGATCGAAAGATAGCCCAGCGGGCCGACATCCATGATCACCCGGCGCCGACCCGACCGCAGCACCACCAGACCACCGTCCGGCGCGTAACCGCTCCCGGCCGGATCCGCCGCGGCGACGGCGGCCGAACCCAGCGCATCGCGCAGCCAGGCGGCGGTAATGGAGGCCGTGCCCGCTCGCGCGGCCGCCGGATCGGGCACCACCGCATCGGCGATACCCAGATGATCCCGCACCGTGCGAATCTCCTCCGGCCCCAACCGCAGTGCGAATCCACCATCGTCATCACCGAAGCGCGGCTGTGGATCCGCATCACCGACCAACAGCGCCAGGAACCGGGAACTGCGCGCGATGGCCGCGCCGAGCCGCTGCGGCGGTTCGTATTTCAGCGCCAGCAGCGTGTAGACCAGCGCCAGCAGCTCCACCGTGAACAACTGATAGGCGATCGCCTGCTCGGCCCCCGCGCCATCGGGCAGCAGTTGCCGGTCGGC
Organism: Nocardia sp. NBC_01503; assembly: GCF_036327755.1. Classification (NCBI taxonomy): domain Bacteria; kingdom Bacillati; phylum Actinomycetota; class Actinomycetes; order Mycobacteriales; family Nocardiaceae; genus Nocardia; species Nocardia sp. NBC_01503. The sequence continues at coordinate 7,368,525 of NZ_CP109596.1, read as the reverse complement.
ATGCTCGACGAGCAGCGCCAGCGCATCACGCTGCCAGTTCGCCGCACCGGGCAGTTCGGGGAACAGCATCGCCACCACGGCCAGCCCGGTCAGTTCACCGATCAAATGATTATTGGCCGAGCTGAACAGTGATCGCTCCACCCAGCACCGGTGCGCGCTCTCCCCGAGCATGATGACGTATCGGCCGTACCGTTCGGCGGTCAATCCGGGCGCGTCCCGCAACCCCTGCAATGCGAAACCGACTGATATGGACCGTATTCCGCATTCGAACGCGCCGCGCCAGGCGATGCCCGCACCGGGCGGCTGCTGCTCGATCCAACTGTCGAGGTGATCGAAGGCCGCCTCGGCGAAGCGCGCCTCACCGGTGAACAGCCAGGCCTGCGCCAGCCACGGCAGATGCTGTAGCCGATTGAGCTCCCAGATCCACTTCGGATCGCCCGTGGTGGTGCGATGGTCGATCCGTTCGGAACTCACGCTGGGCCAGCGTATTTCGGCCAGCGGATCGCGATTCCAGTCGATCAGCGGACCGAGCTCGGCCGGGGGATAGCCGAAGTACCGGACCTGCCCGGACAGCACCCGCTCCGCGGCGGCGATGACCGCGGCCACCTCGGCCGGAGCCGTATCGGCGATTCGCGCCGCGCGCGCCCGATCCAGGATCACCGGCCGCCCCGCGCCCGCGCGGAAATCCCGCAGCAGCGCAACCCAATCGGGCCGGGTCCGCCCGAACCGCGCCGTCCCGCTGAACTCCCAGGTCACGGGCTTGGCGACCAGCCGCTGTCGCAATCGGCCCGAGCGCCACAGCATCTCCTGTCCGCTCATGGCGCGCAGCCGGTGCAGATACCAGGTCAGATGGCTCGACACCCGCAGGACCATACCGCGAGAATCGGTTGTGGAGTGCCCGACCGGTGGGGGATCATTCACCCCGTGATCGATTCCAAGGAGAGCCTGCGACGTTATCTCGCAGAGGATTTGGCGGCACACGGCCTCACGAAATGGCGTCCGTACTACTGGCTCACCTATCGGCCCCTCTACTTCCAGCGACTACTGCGCAGGTCGGAGTACTGGCAGAACGTGCGCACCGATCCGTTCGGCCGCTGTGTCTTCCTGTGGTACCTGCTGCGCACCAAACTGCTCGGCGAACGACTCGGATACTCCATACCGCGCAATGTGTTCGGGCCCGGGCTGTCCATCGCGCACGTCGGCATGCTGCTGGTCAGTCCGAACGCCAGAATCGGCGCGCGCTGCCGCATCCATCAGGGGGTGTCCCTGGCCAGCGGTGCGCCGGGAAAGTACCCCGTGATCGGCGACGATGTCTTCATCGGCCCCAATGCCGTGGTGATCGGCTGCGCGATCGGTGATCGAGTGGAGGTGCGGCCGGGGGCGGTGGTCGTCAAGGACGTTCCCGCCGATGTGCATGTCGCCGGTGTGCCCGCGCGTATCATCCACGACTTCCGGGAAGAAACCGCCGCTTCACCGGAACCGGACCGACTGGGTACGAAACCATAAACGCCGCAGGCGCTTTCGTAGGTCCCCAACCTCGCCCGCGACACGGCTAGGCTGGCGGGTGCAGACTCGTACGCGACCTCCGCGACGACTGTGGGTGAAGGGGGAGTCGATGTGTGTGGCATAGTCGGCGTGCGCCGATTCGACGGTGGTCCGGTCAGCAAGGAACTGCTCAGCGATATGAGCGCCGCGCTGCACCATCGGGGCCCGGACGATCACGGCCTCTGGTGCGACGGACCGGTCGGTTTCGCGCATACCCGGCTCTCCATTATCGATCTCGCCGCCTCCGCGCAGCCCATGACCGGCGCGCGCGGCACCACCCACCTCACCTTCAACGGCGAGATCCTGAACTATCGCGAGCTACGGTCCGGCCTGGACTATCCGTTCACCACGCGCGGCGACACCGAGGTGCTGCTGGGTGTGTACGAGCGCTACGGAGCCGCCGGGGTGAGTCGGCTGCGCGGCCAATTCGCCTATGCCATACACGATTCCGAGACCGGTGAGACGCATCTGTTCCGGGATCGGCTCGGAATTCTGCCGCTGTACTACTACGCCACCGATACCCTCTTCGCCTTCGCCTCGGAGATCAAGGCGCTCTACCCGGTGATCGAACAACCCACCGTCGACACCGCGAGCCTGCACGACTTCCTGGCGCACCGGTCGGTGCCCGCGCCGTACACCTTCATCGAGGGTGTACGGAAGGTACCGCAGGGGCATCACCTGGTGGTGCGCGCCGACGGTAGCGTTCGCACCGAGGCGTACTGGCGATTGTCGCGAGATTCGGAGTCGCTGGATATCAGCCCCGCCGCCGCCGTCGAACTGCTCGACGAGGCGCTACGCGCCTCGGTGCGCGATGCCCTGGTCGCGGATGTGCCGGTGGGCGCGTACCTTTCGGGCGGGGTCGACAGCAGCCTCATCTGCGCGCTGGTCGCCGCCGAACGCGGTAGCGCCGGACTGCACACCTTCTCGGCCGGCTTCGGCGATGAGCGGGTCGACGAAACCCATTGGGCGCGAATGGCGGCCAAGATCGTCGGTAGTACCCACCACGAGACCGTGATCACCGCCAATGACTTCCAGGACAACTGGGCGCGGTTGAGCTGGCATCGGGACTCACCGCTGTCCGAGCCCGCCGATGTGGCGGTATACGGGTTGGCCCAGCTCGCCCGCGAACATGTGAAGGTGGTGCTCTCGGGCGAGGGCAGTGATGAATTGTTCGGCGGCTACCCGAAGTACCGATTCGCCCGTGCGACCCGGCTGGGCGGAGCGGTGCCGAAGCTGCCATTGCGACTGTTGGAGGAGCGGCTCCCGGCCAGCCAGGCCAGACTGAGCGTCGCCCTGCGGGCCATGTCCGAGCCCAGTTACGCCGAGCGTATGCGCGGCTGGTTCGCACCCTTCACCAGTCTGGAACGGGACCGGCTGCTCGGCGGTCCGGCCGTCCGCACGGTGCTGGACCCCTACCTCGACGGCCGCGGAGATTCCCTGCGCCGCATGCTCTACGCGGATGCGCAGACCTGGCTCGCCGACAATCTCCTGGAACGCGGCGACCGCATGTCCATGGCCGCCTCACTCGAACTTCGCCCGCCCTTCCTGGACCATCGAGTCGCCGAGCTCGCCTTCCGGCTGCCCAGCGCGGTGAAGGTGCGTGGCGGCACCACCAAATGGATTGTGAAAGAGCTGGCGCGCCATCACCTTCCGGTGAATCTGGTGGACCGTCCCAAGGTCGGCTTCAAAGTGCCCCTCGACGAATGGTTTCGCGGACATCTGCGCGAAATGGCCTTCGACCTGCTGGACGGACCCTCATCCTTCGTCGGCTCGCACTTCGACCGAACCGCGGTCCGAAAGCTGCTGGAGGGCCACACCTCCGGGGACCGCGATGAACAGCCCCGGATCTGGACGCTGCTATCGCTCGAGGTCTGGCATCGCGAACTCCAGCGCCGCCTGACCCTCTAGTACGCGCCGTCGCTGCGCGCCACCGCGAAGATGGTGCGCTTGATAATCATGAGATCCTGCACCATGGACCAGTTCTCGACATAGGAGAGATCCAGCCGGACCGACTCCTCCCAGGACAGATCCGAGCGGCCCGATACCTGCCACAGCCCCGTCACGCCGGGCTTGACCAGCAGGCGGCGGCGCACCTTACCGTCGTAGCGTTCGACCTCGCTGCGCATGGGCGGGCGGGGGCCGACCACACTCATCTCACCCTTGAGCACATTGATGAACTGCGGGAGCTCATCGAGGCTGAATTTGCGAAGAATTCGCCCGATGGGCGTCACGCGCGGATCGGCGCGCATTTTGAACAGCAGCCCCGCACCCTCGTTCTCGGCCTGGAGGTTGGTCAACTCCTTGTCCGCGTCCTCACACATACTGCGGAACTTGATCATTCGGAATGGTTCGCCGTTCAAGCCGATGCGCTCGGACCTGTAGAAGACCGGACCGGGGCTGGTGATCTTCACCGTCAGCGCGATGGCGATCATCATCGGTGAGATCATCAGTAACGCCAGCGCGGCGAAGAAGAAATCGAAGGCCGCCTTGCCGAAGGATTTGGCGCGGTCGTACTGCGGCTTCTCGATATGCAGCAGCGGTAGGTTGGCGACCGGTCGAATCGAGAGCCGCTGATCGGCCACATCCACCACACCGGGCGTCACCACCAGATCGATACCCAGCGGCGCCAGCTTCCAGGCCAGGTCGTTTATCCCCTGTGTGCCGAGGTGTTCGGTGGCGGCGATGGCCACGGTATCGGCGGCGACGGCGCGCACGGCCTCCAGTACCGAGGACTCCTGCAGGATCGGCAGATCGGCCTCGGCGATTACGGTCACATCGTCCTCGGGGTACGGAATGTAGACCCCGGCCACCGAATAGCCCACGGCCGCATCACGTTCGAAACAGCGCATGATCTCGCGGGCCGAATCCCGCCGTCCGACAACGAGAACCGAGGTGAGGTAGTCGCCGGAGCGTCGCCGCCGCGCCGCGTACTTGCGCCAGGCCATTCGATTCAGGATCAGGCCGATCAATCCGACCGGTAGCGCGATGCCGAGATAACCGCGCGCGAAATCCATGCGCAGCAGTAGCGAGATGATCGCTATGAGGCCGAACAGTCGCATGGTCGCGGCGATGATGAGGCGGTATTCCTCTGGGCCGGTACCGATTACGGGTGGCGACCAGGTATTGCCGACCGCCAGGAACGCCAGCCAGACGAGCGCCAGCAGCACCGAGATGACCGAATAGCCGATCCGGGCATCGCCCGCCCAGTCCAGCGGTGAGTCGTAGTTGAGGCCGCCGAAGCGGATGAGCTGGGCCAGGGCGACCGAGCCGCAGACGACCAGGGTGTCGGTAATGCGCAGGCGGCGGCCGTATTCGGCCTGCCATCGGCGCTTACCGGAGGGTAGTGGTCGTGGTGGTGGGTGGTGTACGGAGCGGTCGAGCGTTTGTTCCCCGTCGAGCTGGAAGGCCATCCTGGAGCTCCATCATGTGGACACTTGAGCCTCTGGCAGTCCCCCCGAATGGACGCCCGAGCTGATACTACTGGTTTCGTTCCCGGAGCGGCCAGCATTACCGGAACCGAATTGACTGGAACCCAAGGGATTTCGACATACCGGGCAGTTCGCGGCCGGACGAAGTGATACCTATTTACTAATAGGTGTTCACAAAGTGCCCGGTGATGTGGTTCACTTCGTGGAACGTGTTCCAAAGGAGGTACCGTGTCCGCGCCGTCCATCCCCTCCGGGTTCGACTTCACCGATCCCGACCTGCTCGCCCAGCGCCTGCCCGTCGAGGAGTTCGCCGAACTCCGCCGCACCACGCCCATCGCGTGGGTTCCGCAAGCCGGCAGTGGCTTCAAAGACGACGGCTATTGGGCCGTCACCAAGATGGAAGACATCAAGGAGATCTCCAAGACTCCGGAGGTGTACTCCTCCGAGGAGAACACCGCTGTCATCCGCTTCTACGACGACATCATGCGGGAGGAGATCGAGGTCCAGCGGTACCTGCTGCTGAACCAGGATCCGCCCCGGCACACCAAGCTGCGCCGCATCGTCTCCAAGGGCTTCACCCCCCGCGCCGTCGAATCGCTGCGCAACGCGCTGCGCGATCGCGCCGAGAAGATCGTGTACGAGGCCAAGAAGAAGGGCTCCGGCGACTTCGTCACCGAGGTCGCCTGCGAGCTCCCGCTACAGGCCATCGCCGAGCTCATCGGCATTCCGCAGGAAGATCGCGGCAAGATCTTCGACTGGACCAACCAGATGATCTCCTACGACGATCCCGACTTCGACGGAGACCACAAGGTCGCCACCGCCGAGGTCATGGGCTACTCGTGGAACCTGGCCGAAGAGAAGCGCAAGTGCCCGGTCGACCTCGGCGGCGCCGAGGACATCGTGCAGACGCTGCTCAACGCCGATGTCGACGGTGAGTCGCTGGCCTCGGACGAATTCGCCTGGTTCGTGATCCTGCTGGCCGTCGCCGGTAACGAGACCACCCGCAATGCCATCACCCACGGTATGAAGGCGTTCGTCGACAATCCGGAGCAGTGGGAGCTCTACCGCGAGCAGCGCCCGCGCACCGCTCCGGACGAGATCGTCCGCTGGGCCACCCCGGTCATCGCGTTCCAGCGCACCCTGCTCCAGGACACCGTGCTGTCCGGTGTGGAGATGAAGAAGGGCCAGCGCGTCGGAATGTTCTACTCCGCCGCCAACTTCGACGAAGAGGTCTTCGACAAGCCCTTCGAGTTCAATGTCCTCCGGAACCCGAATCCGCATGTAGGCTTCGGCGGCACCGGCACCCACTTCTGCGTGGGCGCCAACCTCGCCCGCCTGGAGATCGACCTCATGTTCAATGCCATCGCCGATGTCATGCCGAACCTGAGCCAGGTCTCGGACCCGGTCCGACTCCGTTCCGGCTGGCTGAACGGCATCAAGAGCTGGCAAGTCAAGTACGAGTGAGCAATACAGCATGAGTGAACCACGCCGACGCGGACGGACACCTGCGGTAAGCGACGCAGACATCCGCCGCGTCGCGCGGTCACTGCTGGTGGAGCAGGGGCCGGACGCGATCACCCTGCGCGCCATCGCGCGCGAGTTGGGTATCACCGCGCCCGCGCTCTACCGGTACTACGAATCCCGCGACCAATTGGTCGCGGAGGTTCGCACCGATGTCTGCAACGACCTCGCGCAGGCGCTCGCCGCCGCCTGCGATGGGCTACCGGACGATGCGGGCATCCGGTTCTTCGCCATCTGCCGCGGCTTCCGCCGGTGGGGGCTGGATCACGCCCGCGAGTTCACCCTGGTCTTCGCCTCACCGAGCGCGGCCGTATTGGGCAGTGCCATGCAGCAATTCGGCGAACCGGTCGGCCGCCTGTTCCTGGAGGCGGCCGGACGACTGCTCACCGACTACGCCGTGATCACCCCGCCCATGGAAGTCATCCCCGCCGAACTCCGCGACGATCTCATCGCCTTCCAAACCGAATTGCTGCGCGTACTAGCCGATTCGGGCCAGAAGTTCCCCGCCGAGAAACTCGACCTCGGCGTGAGCTACGTGATGATCCAGTTCTGGGCGCGCCTCTACGGCCACGTCACCCTCGAGGTCTTCGGCAACTACCCGATCCCCGTCACCAACCCGGACGTGCTCTTCGACGCCACCCTCGCCGATATCGGTCGCAGCATCGGCCTGGTCGGTTAGCCGCGCAGCTCGGTGTCCGGTTTGCTGCGCTCATACGCCTGGATGATTGCTCGAAAAGGGTTGTCCGTCTGACGATTCAGGCGTTCGATCGCGTAATAGAGGCTCGCGAAGAACACCAGCAGGATCGAGATGCCCACGCTCGGCTCGGCACATCCGAGCAGGATGAGCATCGTCCAGGCCAGCCGATCGCCCCGATCGCATCGATCGGCCAGAGTCGGTCCGCCGCAACGGCTCCGGCCAGCGCGGGCACCGCGACGAGCACCCCGCCGGTGAAGCCACCCAGCAGCCCCGGCAGGCCCTGGGTGATCGAATCCTCCTCCGCCACGATCGAAATGCCAGGGGTGAATCGCGGTCAGTGCCCGACTTCGCTGAGATCCGGGACCGTTGCCGGTGGGAGATCATCCTCGAGCACCGGTTCACTCAGTCCGATGCGACGCTGGATCCGTTGCATCCAGCCCGGAGCCCACCAGACGCGATCACCGAGCAGGCGCATGGTCGCGGGGACCAGGAACATGCGCAGCACGGTCGCGTCGATGAACAGGGCGGCGATCATGCCGTACGCGATGTACTGCATGAGAACCAGATCCGAGAACGCGAACGCGCCGGTGACCACCAACAGGATCAGCGCGGCGGCGGTGATGATCCCGCCGGTCTGCGCGGTGCCGGTGCGAATCGCCTCGACGGTGGTCGCGCCCCGCGAACGCGCTTCGACCATGCGCGACACCAGGAATACCTCATAGTCGGTGGAGAGGCCGTAGACGATGGCGATGATCAGGACCAGCATGTTCGCCTGGCCGGGTTGCGGAGTGAAGTTCAACAGGCTCGCGCCATGACCGTCGACGAAGATCCAGGTCACGATGCCCAAGGTCGAGCCCAGACCCAGACCGCTCATGAGCGCGGCCTTGATCGGCAGCACCAGCGAGCCGAAGGTCAGGAACATCAGCAGCGTGGTGATCAGCAGGACCAGGGCGATCATCCATGGAATGCGTTGCAGCAGTGCGTCGATACTGTCCTTCTGAAGTGCGGGCACGCCGCCGACCAGCAGCTGCATCCCGTCGGGCAGATTCAGCTCGCGTAGGTACTCGATGGTCGCCCCGGCATCATTGATATCCGGTACGGGAGCCTTGGCGCGATAGATCTCCGGATGTGAGCTCGAGCGCGTGGGAATGTCGAACTGTCCGGCCAGGCCCGGTGCCTGATTGGCCAGATTCCAGACCGGGCCCACCGCCGCCGAATTATTCGAGATGAACACGATCTCCAGCGGATCGGACTTGCGCAGCGGGAAGTAGTGGTCGATCTGCTCCTGCGCGACGCGGGTCGGATTGTCCGGGGGCAGATACTTCTCGCTGAAGCCGCCGAAGACCAGATTCCGCATCGGCAGAATCAACAGCACCAGGGCGAGCAGCAGCGGTACCGCCACCTTGCCCGGATGCTTCATCACCCAACCGGTGCTGCGACCCCAGAAACCGTCGTTGAGCGTAGCCGCGGACTTGGTACGCCGAAAACGCTCCAGCCCCAACATATCCACCCGCGGGCCGAGGATCGCCAGCATGGCGGGCAGCACCGTGAGCGCCGTCAGCGCCGCGATCGTCACCGTCGCGATCGCGCCATAGGCAATGGATTTCAGGAACCCCTGCGGGAACAGCAGCAGCCCACCGAGACTCGCCACGATCATGGTCGCGGAGAACACCACCGTGCGCCCCGCCGTCTCCACCGTCCGCCGCACCGCGGTCCGCGTGTCGTATCCGGCCGCCAACTCCTCCCGGAACCGGCTGACGATGAACAACCCGTAATCGATCGCCAGCCCGAGCCCGATCATCGAAACCACGGGCGATACGAAGGAATTCACCTCGGTGAAGTTGGTGACGAACCGCACCACCCCGAACGCCCCGAAAATGGTGAGCAGCCCGATGATCAGCGGCAGGGCGGCGGCGACCACACCGCCGAAGATGAAGAACAGCAGCAATCCGACCAGCGGAATCGCCATCAGCTCCATCCGGTGCAGGTCGACCGCGACAGTGTCGCTGAGGGTTCCGGCCACCGGCTGTAATCCGCCGACCTGGATGTTCAACCCCGGAATCTCGAAGTCGTCCTTCACCGCCCGGTAATTCTGGATCAACTCGGTATCGTTCTCCCCGCGCAGCGCGATCGCCGCCAGCGCCCGAGTCCGATCCTTGGTCACCAAAGCCGCTGAGACCGCGCCGGTCTCGGTGGGCCAGTAGCTGCCATTGATCCTGGCGATCTGCTTCGGATGATCGCGCGGGAGGCTGTTCAGATACGAGACCACCCGCTCGGTGAAGTCCGTGTCATCCACCGTCTGCCCCTCGGGCGCGGTGAACATCACCACCACATCCACATCGTGATTGCGCCCGAACGCCGCATCCGCCACACGCCCCGCCTCGGCGGACTCCGACGAATCATCGAACATCCCACCCGAACTCAGATGGTTGTCCAATCCGAGCCCGTACCCACCCAAAGCGAGCAACCCCGCCACCATCACACCGATAACGGCGAACCGCAATCGGCAGGCCAGATCACCCCATCGCCCGAACAGGTTCATACATCACGGTAGCAAGCAAGATCGCCGCCTTCACCCCCGCCACCCGCTGTTCACCTGTGCCCCAACTCTTTTCCATACACTCGCCCTGCTCAGGCCCCTTCGAATAGGCTGGGGACATGCCGCAGCCGCAGCTTCCCCGTCTCCTCGATCACACCGCCCTGGAGGGGTCGTCGGTGGTCGCGAACAACGCGATGAATCGCAATCGAGGGCTCGCCGGGGTCAATAGCTATGCCCGCGATCTGGGCTTCGACCCGTATGCGCGGTTGGCCGAAACCGTTCGGCGCCAACCGGATACCACCGTCTCCTGGATCGATATGTGTTGTGGGTCGGGGCGTGCGCTATTGGAGGCCGAGCGGTTGTTCGCCCGCGATTTCCCCGAGGCCGAGGTCCGCCTGGTGGGAGTCGATCTGATCGATTATTTCCAGACGACCGCTCGCAGTGTGCGATTGCGACTGATCACCGCCAGTGCGCATGACTGGCAACCGGATTGCGTCGCGGACCTGGTCACCTGCGTGCACGGACTGCACTACATCGGAGACAAGTTGGGGTTGCTGTCCGCGATGGCGGGCTGGACCGCGCCGGGCGGATCGTTCGCCGCGCAGTTCGATCCGCACTCGATCCGCACTGCCGACGGATCCTCCGCGGCCCGAAAAGTGCTGGCACGTCTGCGCGGCGCGGGCCTGGAGTACGACGGCCGTCGGCACCGGGTCAGCGCGCGCGGGCCACGCACACTGGAATTCGCCGCGACCTACCTCGGGGCGGATGACACCGCGGGCCCGGGATATACCGGTCAGCCCGCCGTCACCTCGTACTACAGCTGGCTGTAGAACGCCGAGTCACTACTGATTCTCCACAAATCGTTTGACGCGATTCAGGGTTTCGAGCATGCCGTTGCGATTGGTCTTACCGCGCGTCCAACCCGCCAGCAGCCAGTACAACCGCATCGGCAGAATCCGGGACAGCTCGAAGGATTCGGTCACATCGGTACCGTCTCCGGCCGGAACCAGCTGGTAGCGCCAGGTATTGAGCCCGAGATTGCCGGGCGCGTACACGGTGAAGGCGAATTCGCGTCCCGGTTCGCATGCGATGATCCGGCATTCGGTGGAGTACTTCAGCCCCCAGCCATTGCGATTCACATGCCCGCGAAACCTGACCCCGACCGCCGGACCGGTCGCCCCGTCGAGCCATTCGGCCCCGAATGTCTCCGGACTGAACCGGCCCACATCGGTGACATCGCTGACCACCGCCCAGATCGCCTCGGGTGAAGCCGCCATATGAACCGTCACCGAATCCCGCACCCCCCGACCCTAACCCGAGACGCCCGATCTCACCGCGCGAGCTCGGCCAGTCGATCCCAATCGAGCTTGACCGCGATCGGCAACTCCACATCGGTGACCCCGCCGGTGTGCACAAACTCCAGGTGCCGCCGGTACTGACTCGAAACATGTTCCAGCACATAGGTTTCGATCGCGACCACGGCATTGTCCGCGATATGCGCAATCCAGTACCAGGGAATCCCGGCGACGGCGTACTCCGCCAGCTTGTCTGCGGTGTCGATGCGCTCGGACTACCGCCCGATCCTATCGGCCGGACCCGCGGTCGACGGAACGGCTGATCCGGGGACGCCGGATTGTGTTGAGGCGGGTGATTATTCGGGGGCGGCGCAGGTCGCGGGCGAACCATTCGCCGAGTGTCACACCCGCCGCCAGCGCGCAACCGACCGCGAAGGCGCTGAACAACTGATTGAGGCCGACCAGTTGTTCGTTGTTGAGCAGTGCGTAGAGGCCGCGATAGACGCGCAGACCGGGGAGCAGGGGAGTGATACCGGCCAGGGTGACCACCAAAGGCGGGGTCAGAGCTCGGCGAGCCAGCAGACCACCGGCCAGACCCACGACCACCGCGGCGACGCCCGAGGAGATGACCGGGCCGAAACCGGCGTGTTGGACCAGCAGGTAGGCGACCGTGGCCGCCGCACCGCTGAACGCCGCGGCGGCCAGCGCCCGACGCTCGGCGTAGCAGGCCAGGGCGAAGGCCAGCGAGGTGATCGCACCCGCGACCAACTTGACCGGGAGATTGGTGAGGTCGCGGCCCGGGGACATATCGACCGTCGGCACGGTGAAGTTCAGCAGTTCGGACACGCGCAGGGTCAGCACGATGCCCGCGATGATGCCGCCGGTCATCATCACCACCTCGAGCATGCGCGCCGAGGCCGTGATCGGCGCGCCGGTGATCGCGTCCTCGACCGCGCCGACCAGCTGTAAACCGGCCAGCAGCACCGAGATTCCCGCGGCGATGATCAGCGCGGGGTCCATATGCAGATGGCTGGCGAAGGTGGAGACCAGCACAGCGGGTGCGGCCGCGATCGCACCGCCCACCATGTGCTGGAAGAAGAACGGCAGTCCCCGACGATTCAGCCGCCGGTTGGTGCGATCGATGAGGAAGGTGGTGGCGAAGCTGACCAGGGCGATCAGCAGCCCACCGTTCAACAGCAGCGCCACACCCGCCGCCATCAACGCCCACCCGAAGGTCGCGATCCACCGGTTATAAGGATGCGGCGCGGTGGTGATCTCATCGAGCGTGGCCAGCGCCTCCTCCGGCGAGACCAGTTCGCGGCGAATCCGCCGGGTGAACCGATCCACCGCCGCCAGCCGGGTGAAGTCCAGCGAGCGGTAATGCACGATTCGCATGGTGCTGGCCGGTGGCAATGTCGGCCCGCGATCGGCCGAGATGCGAATCGAGTTGTAGGTGACATCGATATCGCAATTCGACATCCCGTACGTCGAGGCGATGAACTCGATCTGCGTGGTGGTATCCATCACCGCGGTGCCGGAAGACAACACCACCTCCCCGACGCGCTCGGCCAGATCGAGCACCTGGGTCACGGTCGCGTCATCGGTGAGGTCGATCGGCTGTAGTGGCGCGGGCGCCTCGACCACGGCGTCGGCCATGGCGTTGCGGTCGGCGACCGCGCGATCCACGACGCTGGTCAGCAGGTGTCGCCACCGCCCGCGCAGGCCCGCCACGGCCCCGCCGGTCTCGGTAGCTAGATCATTGCTCACAGGAGAAAAGTACACGGGTGCGATAGATCACCGGGTTGACCAGGTCTATAGCAGTAGTGTTTTGGAGTATGGCTAACGGTGGCGATCAGATAGCGGAACATCTACGCGCAGCCCTCGACGGTCCGTGGCGGCACGTGCGCGAGAAGGCTCGGGAACACCTCGACGACGACCGCCTGTACGGCGACCCCTCCCTGGATTACAAGGCCGCGCGAGCGCGCGTGCTGGAGCAGATGCATCTGGTGTCCTCCTTCGGATGGGCCGAACTCGGCTTCGGTCGGGTCACCGGTGGTACCAGCGATCCGGGCGGGGCGGTGACCGCGCTCGAGATGCTCGCCTACACCGATTTGTCGCTGTGGGTGAAATGCGGTGTGCAGTGGGGACTCTTCGGCGGCGCGGTCGACAATCTCGGTACCGAACGGCATCGCGACATCATCGAAAAGCTGCTGCCCCTGGACCTTTTGGGCTGCTTCGCCATGACGGAGACCGGGCACGGCAGCGATGTGGCCAACCTCGAGACCACCGCGACCTACGATCCCGCGACCGAGGAATTCGTCGTCCATAGTCCAACTCCCTCCTCGCGCAAGGACTACATCGGCGGTGCGGCCGAACATGCCCGCATGGCAGCGGTTTTCGCGCAGCTCGTCACCGGCGGTGAGACCCAGGGCGTGCATTGCTTCCTGGTGCCGATCCGCGATGAGGCGGGCAATGATCTGCCCGGCGTCACCACCTCCGACGACGGTCTCAAAGGCGGTCTGCCCGGCGTCGACAATGGCCGAATCCTGTTCGACCAGGTGCGAATTCCGCGTGAGAATCTGCTGAATCGCTACGCCGACGTCGCACCCGACGGTACCTACAGTTCCGAGATCGTCAACCCCAGTCGACGCTTCTTCACCACGCTCGGCACCCTCGTTCGAGGTCGAGTCAGCGTCGGCGGAGCGGCCGCGGCGGCGGCCCGCGTGGCCCTGAGCATCGCGGTCCGCTACGGCGAACAGCGCCGCCAATTCCAGGATCCCGACACCGGCGTCGAGACCGTTCTGATGGACTACCGCAGTCATCAGCGCCGTCTGCTGCCCCTGGTCGCCCGCGCCTACGCCCTGCAATTCGCGCAGAACGATCTGGTGCGCCGCATGCACCTGGTGCAGACCGGACAGGATCTGGCCGAGGGCGCCCAGCGCGCGCTGGAGAAGCGCGCCGCCGGATTCAAGGTCGCGCAGACCCGGCATGCCACCCGCGCCATCCAGGAGTGCCGCGAAGCCTGTGGCGGCGCAGGGTATCTCACCGAGAACCGGCTCGTCACGCTCAAGGCCGATAGCGATGTGTTCACCACCTTCGAGGGCGACAATCTCGTCCTGACCCAGTTGGTCGCCAAGGATCTGCTCACCGCCTACTCCGATGAGGTGCGCGATCTGGACGCCCTGGGCTGGGTTCGCTTCGCCGCCACCATCGCCCGCGACGAGGTTCGCGAGCGCTCGGGTGTGCGCCAGCTCATCCAGCGCCTGCGCGACCGCGCCGGTGAGAGCGTCGACGACGCCGACCTCGCGCGCCGCTCGGTGCAGCTGCAACTCTTCGCCGACCGCGAGGACTATCTGGTGCGCACCGCCGGGCATCGACTGCGCGCCCGCGCCAAGGAGACCGGGCCGTTCGAGGCGTTCAACAATGCCCAGGACCACATTCTGGCCGCGGGGACGGCGCATATCGACCGGCTCGTGCTGGAGGCGTTCATCGAGGGCATTGCCGGAATCGAGGACGACGAGGCGCGTGAACTCGCCGAAACCGTCTGCGACCTCTACGTTTACACCCTGCTGGAGGAGAATCAGGCGTGGTACATCATGCACCGGTTCATGTCGGTGGAGCGCGCCAAGAATGTGCGCCGCGGGGTGAATGAACTGGTGGATCGCCTGCGCCCCAACGCGTTGACGCTCATCGACGGCCTGGGCGTACCCGAGAAGATGCTCCGGGCCGCGATGCTCGACACACCATAGAGCGAACCGGGCACCGTCAACCGGTGGGCGCCCGCCAGGTCTCGTGCACTCCTGGAGAAGGCGGCTCCGCGGGACTGACTATCGTGTCGGCGTGACCCGATCGACCGCGCATCCCGCCGACACCCTGGCCAGGCAAGCCGCGCTACCCGCGCTCATCCTCGCGGCCGTGATCGTCACCATCGTTGTGCCGCAATTCTTTCCGGCGGACGGCGGGCCGACGGGCTTCGACAGTTCCCTCGATGGGCACATCCACTCGTCCTTCGACGGACATCAGTGGCTGTACCGGGTGCTGGTCGCGCCGAGCAACAACTACATCGCCATCCCACTGCAGCTGGGATCGGCGGTGTGGTTCGCGTACCGGCGGCAGTGGTGGGCAACCGGATTCATGATCATCGGCCCGGAAGTCGCGATCCTGGTGAATACGTTCGCGCTCAAGCCATTCTGGGATCGGCAGTTGCACCACTACCTCGCCTACCCGAGCGGGCACACCGTGCAGCTGGTCGCCGTCGTCACCGCACTGGCGCTGGTGAGCGAATCGGCCCGAGCGCGAACCATCATCGTGGTCGGCATG
Source organism: Nocardia sp. NBC_01503 (assembly GCF_036327755.1). NCBI lineage: Bacteria > Bacillati > Actinomycetota > Actinomycetes > Mycobacteriales > Nocardiaceae > Nocardia > Nocardia sp. NBC_01503. The sequence continues at coordinate 7,353,180 of NZ_CP109596.1, read as the reverse complement.
GCCGTGACACTGCCCGCCGTACTGGTCGGCATGGTGGGCCTGGGCTATCACCATCCCACCGATGTCATCGGCGGTACCGCGGCCGCCATCGCCATGGTGACCGCGCTGTACCTACCGTGGCGCCACCTCGAGCTCACCCGTACGCCACAACCCCCGCGATAATCATCCAGAGCACCCACAGCAGCGCCACGATCATGCCCAGGGTCAACATGACCCGCATGAACCCGCGACCGAGATCGATATCCCCGTGCTCACGCGGATACAGCTTGGTCGGCGCGAACCACGGCGTCGGCACCCGGAAGGCGCTTCCGGCCGCCGCGGCCTCGGCCTCCAACCGCGCCTGCTCCTCCGCATACGCCTCGGCCTGCGCCTGCTGCGGTCCGCCATGCCACAGCGTGATATCCACCGGCCCCAGGAAGCCCTCGTTCATCAGATCCTGCGGCGCGGGCAGATACGGCAGAATCCCCAGCCCGCGGAAGGCCCACGCCACATCATTGGCGGACCACTGCGGCCGCCCGCGCGCCGAGAGGCCGGTGAAGTACTCGTGCAGCCGGCGCGGATCATCGCCGACCAGCACCTCGAAACTGGGATCGCTCCACAGCTGCGTCACCCGTAGATTCGAGCCCGGCGGCGGCACCACCAGCACCGCACCGTGCACCACCCGCTGACCCAGCCCGCGCTCGGCGAGCCAATTCTGTAGCGCGAAGGTGTGATCGCGGGATTTGTCCAGCGGTGTGCGCTTGTCATTGCCCTCGAAATTGATCAGCTTGTCGCTGATCCGCCAGGGCCCGTTGAGCGGTACCTCCAGCTCACCCTCCATGCGCTCCACCAGGGCCTCGGCCTCGATGACCACACAGCTGCTGGGCGTCCAGATGACCGCGTCGAACGGATAGAGCCGATCACCGTGGAAGAGACTGCAATTCACGGTGGCGACACCCTTGGGATCGCCGCTGCCCTTCCATGTGCGCAGCCAGTCGATCAGAACCTTCTCCGCATGCGTGCCAGCGGGATTCTGTACTCGAACGAGCATCGGCGCTGCACCTCTCTCGTCGAAATCGGTACTGCTGAAGGAAATGGTACGGACGGTTCAGACCCACCGCCCAGATTTACACCGCGTCGTGTGTCGGTGGCGTCACGCTGTTTCCGTGTACGTGGCTTCACTCTGTTTCGGCGGGCAGTCGGCCTTCCTTGACCGCGGTCACCAATTGCGCGTGATCGACCTCGGTCCGGTCGGCGTAGCGCACCGCGAAGCGCGCCACCGCCTCGTCGAAACCCTCCGCGCCGTCGAGGTAGCCCGCCACCAGTCGAGGATCCACCGATCGCGCGTGCGCCCGCGCCAGCAGCGCGCCCGCCAGCCGTCCGTAATCGTCGAGCAGGCCCGCGTCCAGGGCGGCGGGATCGATGCCGCCCTTGAGATTGCGGAACTGCCGCACGATGAACGGCAGCTGTTCACCGTTCAGGGTCAGCGTCGTCCAGCCCAGCAGGATATCGGTCTCGGCCTGAACGTGCCTGGCGCCCTGCACAATTCGCTCACCCTCATGCCTGGTCGGCGCGGGCGGCAGGTAGGGCGTCAGCGAGGAGGGTGACGCCTGTTTGATCTGCAACACCAGCACCTCGTCGTCATTGCCGTGCAGCAGTGCCAGATAGCTGTGCAGGCCGACGCTTCCGGTGCCGACGATGCGGAAGGCGATATCGGACACCGTGAACCGCGTGATGAGATTGCGCCGCGATTCGCGCAGCGTGCTCACGTACCCGGTCAAACCATCGATCACCGCCTCGGCCACACCGGCCGGAACGGGGGTCAGCAGGGGCGGATCGGATACGAACTTGCGTGTCCCATACCCGGTTTCATGATCCTCGAGATGTTCGGTCCACTTGCGCACCACCTTGGCGCTGGTGTTCTTGCGCGCCTTCTTGGCCGCCTTGCGGAAATGCTCGAGCAGCGCCTCGGCATTGACCCGATTGATCACCGACTCGTCCGGCAGCGCCGTCCACGAGGTCAGGAACGGCTGCCCCGCCAGCGCGGCCACCGCGAGCCGATACGACCGGGCCGCATCACGCGCCGCGTCCAGGCATTCGTCCTCGGACGCCCCGCCCTCGCGCCCGGCCAGTACCAGACTCGCTGCCAGCCGCTCCAGATCCCACTCCCACGGCCCCGGCGCGGTCTCGTCGAAATCATTGATATCCATCACGATCTCGCCGCGCGGGGTCCCGTAGAGACCGAAATTCGCCGCGTGCGCGTCACCGCACAACTGTGCCGCCAACCCACTGCTCGGACCGCCCGCAAGATCAGCCGCCATGAGCCCGGCGGACCCCCGGAAAAACGAATACGGCGACGCCGCCATGCGCCCGATCCGCAGTGGAATCAGGTGTGGCAAACGTCCGGCATTACTGGCGTCGATGAAGTCGAGCACTCCCGGGCGGGACGCGGAAACCGCGGCCCGATCCCGCGATTCGACCGGGGTGCGGTCCCGCAGCGCTCGACCGCGATCCCACACCTCCTGCGCCGACACGGGGGTACGGAAGTCGATCACGTTGGAGCACACAGCGATCGAACTTACCGTCAGTTGACGGGCACCGCCGGATCGACCGGGAAGATCGGCAGCCGCAGCGCACCCGAGGCCGACTCCGGCACCGTGGGCCGCGCGGGCCGCACCGGATTGATCCGCCGATACGGCGCACCCAGCTCCGGTCGTGGATCGGCCTCATTCCGGTTGGGCCAGAACGCCATTGCCCGCTCGGCCTGCGCGGTGATGGTCAGCGACGGATTCACACCCAGATTCGCCGTCACCGCCGAACCATCCGCGATATGCAGGCCGGGATACCCGAAGACCCGCTGATACGGGTCGACCACGCCGGCCTCGGGCCCCTCGCCGATCACGCAGCCGCCGATGTAGTGCGCGGTCGCCGGGATATTGAACACATCCATGATCAGGCTGTGCACATCCCCGTCGACCTTCTTCCCGAAGCGGCGGCCCACCTCGTGCGCCAGCGGAATCCAGGTCGGATTCGGTTTACCCGTGCCCTGTTTGGTCTTGAGCTGACCCCAGCGCCGATACGAGGTCAGCGAATTGTCCAGGGACTGCATGACCAGCAGGATCACCGATTTGTCCGAGGCATTGCGGGCATTGAGACTGCGCGCGAAAACGATCGGATGCAGCAGGATCGCCAGCAGGAACCGCAGGAACCGGAACGCCCCGCCGTCCACGATCGGCACCGACATGGGGAACAGGCCGTTCTGCCCGTGCCCGTAGTGGCACACCTCGATATGGGTGTTCGGCTCGGGATGAATCGAGGAGGTGATCGCTACGCCCTGCGCGAAATCGTCGCGGCCGTGGCTCACCACATTCAGGATCGCCTCGGAATTGGAGCGGGTCAGCTCACCCAGCCGCGGTGACAGCTCCGGCAGCACCTGCTCATCGCGCATCTTGTGCAGCAGCTTCTGCGTGCCCAGCGCCGCCGCGGCGAAGACCACCTGCTCGGCGGTGAAGGTCTTGCGGTCCTTACGAACCCAGCGATCCGAACGCACCGTCTCGAGGGCGTAGCCGCCGCCGGTCATGGGCCGCACCTTGGTCACCGTGGTCAGCGCGAAGACCGTCGCACCCGCCTGTTCGGCCAGGTAGAGGTAGTTCTTCGGGGTGGTGTTCTTGGCATTGTGCGGGCAGCCGGTGAAGCAGCGCGCGCAATGGATACAGCCGCTGCGCCGCGGTCCCGCGCCACCGAAGTAGGGGTCCTCGACCTCGGTCCCCGGATCGGCCTCATTGAAGAACACACCCACATTGGTGGCGTGGAAGGTGTCCGCGACCCCGAGGTCCTCGGCGACCGAGCGAATCACCTCGTCGGCGGGGGTCATGCGCGGATTCGGCGCGACACCCAGCATGCGCTGTGCCTGGTCGTAGTACGGCGCGAGCTCGGTCTTCCAGTCGGTGATGTGCGCCCACTGCTTATCGGTATAGAAGTCCGGCAGCGGTTCGTACAGCGTGTTCCCGTAGATCAGCGATCCGCCGCCGACCCCGGAGGCGGAGAACACCGCGCACTTGCCGAGCACGCTGATGCGCTGTGTGCCGGTCAAACCCAGGCGCGGGGCCCAGATCGCCTTGCGCACATTCCAGTTGGTCTTGGGAATATCCTGTGCTTCCCAGCGGCGGCCGGATTCCAGCACGGCCACCCGGTAGCCCTTTTCGGTCAGGCGCAGCGCGCTGACGCTCCCCCCGAACCCGGAGCCGATCACAACGACGTCGTAGTCGAAGTCGGGCATGGTTTTTCCTCTCGCATGCCTGCGTAACAGATGAGAAACTTCCCAACTCATTCTGTCATTTCCCTGCTATGGCCGAGACCATACAACAGAAGACTCGCTACCCACCCGCCTGGAGACTGCCGGGCGGATGGGGTAAGACGTGGGTTGTGACAACCGAGCGGAACGCCGAACCGGTGTACAGCGACCGCATCCTCACCGTCCCGAACGTGCTGAGCGCGATCCGGCTGATCGGCGTCCCGGTCTTCCTGTGGCTGCTGCTGGTGAAAGAGGCCGACGGCTGGGCCTTCGCACTACTGGTGGCCAGCGGTTTCACCGACTTCCTCGACGGCAAACTCGCACGGCTGCTTGACCAGTCGTCCAAGCTGGGCGCGATCCTGGACCCCCTGGTCGATCGCCTCTATCTGCTGGCGACTTTGGCGGGCTTCCTGATTCGCGGCATCCTGCCCTGGTGGGTGGTGCTCATCCTGGTCGCCCGCGACGGCATCCTGACCCTCACGCTCGGCATCTACAAGCGCCGGCAGCTGCCCCCGCCCGAGGTGATCTATCTCGGCAAGGCCGCCACCTTCGCGCTCATGTCCGCTTTGCCGTGGCTTCTCGCAGGTCGAATGGATTGGCCCCTGGCAGGTTTCGGCCGGGCCTTCGGCGGGGCATTCCTGGTCTGGGGTACGGCGGTCTACGTCTGGACCGGCATTCTCTACCTGGGCAAGGCCGTTGCGGTGTACCGCGCGATTCCGGCCGCCGCCGCACCACCCATACCGGCCCCGTCGAGCGAAGATCACTAGCCCATTAGGGTGTGTGGCGAACGGATCGGTGACGATCCCGAAAGGACCGCCCGTTGAAAGGACACCGCCAGTGAGCGACCTACCCGACGACCTGCGCTACACCGAAGAGCACGAATGGGTGCGCATCGCGGGACCCACCCGAGTCCGAGTGGGAATCACCGACTATGCCCAGTCGCAGCTCGGTGATGTGGTGTTCGTGCAGCTGCCCGACACCGATAAAGATGTCGCCACCGGCGACAGCATCGCCGAAGTGGAGTCCACCAAGAGTGTTTCGGACATCTACGCCCCGCTGGCCGGGAAAGTCGTTGCGGTGAACGAGATTCTGACGGCCGAGCCGGAGACTCTCAACACCGACCCGTACGGCGACGGATGGATCTTCGAACTCGAGTTGGACTCGGCCGAGACCCTCGATGCCGCATACGGTGACCTGCTCGATGCCGCAGGTTATCAAGGAGTTATCGGAGGCTGAAGCAGCCTTCACAGTTCTACCTGCACGGGTACGGCCCGGCAGGGTACGGTCAATGCCAACAGTTCCGCTGAAGGCATCAACTGCTTGCATGGATTATTCGGTTCGAGGAGGAGAGCAAGGGTGAGCGAGAACAAGGACCCGGGTTACCAGGAGACGGCAGCAGAGACCACTTCGGTGTTCCGCGCTGATTTCCTGAACGAGGTCGACACGTCGCGCCCTGAGCAGACCGGCGAACAGCCGGTGGGAGTCGAGGGTCTGCCCGCGGGTGCGGCTCTGCTGGTCGTCAAGCGCGGCCCGAACGCCGGTTCGCGGTTTCTGTTGGATCAGCCCACCACCTCCGCGGGACGCCACCCCGACAGCGACATCTTTCTCGATGATGTCACCGTGAGCCGTCGCCACGCGGAGTTCCGCCAGGACGACGACACCTTCCAGGTTGTCGATGTGGGCAGCCTCAACGGCACCTACGTCAACCGGGAACCGGTCGACTCCTCGGAGCTGCAGAACGGCGACGAGGTTCAGATCGGCAAGTTCCGTCTCGTATTCCTTACCGGTCCGCGGCCGCAGACAAGCGACGCGGGCGCACTATAGGACCGAGCGGAATGACTGGCGCAGCGCAGTGGACGCGCGGGGGCATGTCGATCGGCTCCGTGTTGGATTTGCTGCGTCCGGATTTCCCGGACATCACCATCTCGAAGATTCGATTCCTCGAATCGGAGGGATTGATCAGTCCGGAACGCACTCCTTCGGGATACCGCAGGTTCCACGTCGCCGACGTGGAACGCCTGCGGTTCGTGCTGACGGCGCAGCGGGATCAATACCTGCCGCTCAAGGTGATCAAGGAACAGCTCGAAGCGATCGACAGTGGGGCCGCGACGCTCGGGGTACGGGAAGCCCGTGCCCGAGCGGGCGTCGTCAGCGAGGGAGAGCTACATCCTATGGGCCCCAACGGGGATGGCCGCCTCCGGCGGCTAGGGGTCGTGTCCGGTGAGGTATCGCCCGAGGAGCTCCGGTTCGATCACGAGATCCGGATCCCGCGGGCGGATCTGTTGCAGCAGGCGGGAATCGACGAGAAGTTCCTCACCGAACTGATTCGCGCGAATCTCATCACGCCCGGTGCCGCAGGCTATTTCGACGCCGACGCGGTGACGCTCGCGCGCACCGCCAAGGCATTGAGCGAATTCGGTTTGGAGGCAAGGCATCTGCGTGCCTTCAAACTCGCCGCGGATCGCGAGGCGGCAATGGTCGCGCAGATCGCCGCGCCCATCGCCAAGAGCCGGGACGCCGACGCCCGCGCCCGCGCGGAGGAGACGGTGCGAGAGTTGGCGGCACTGTCGCTGACCCTGCACACAGCCCTGGTGAAGACCTCGGTGCGTGCTTCGCTCGGAGGCTGAAATCTTCGCCTAGACTCGGTGATACGACTCGCCCCGCTGTGTCGATGGCCGGGCGATCGGCGAGTTTATGGGAGGCAGTGCCATGAGTGAGCGAAGCGAGCGAATCATCAAACACAGCGCGCCTTTGCGCATGGTCGTGGCGAGCGCTAGCGAGGCACGGCCATGAGCGAAATGCGTGTGATCGGCATCCGTGTCGAACAGCCACAGAACCAGCCCGTGCTGTTGCTCCGCGAGGCTTCCGGTGACAGGTATCTACCCATTTGGATCGGGCAGGCCGAGGCCACCGCGATCGTACTCGAGCAAGAGGGTGTCACGCCGATTCGTCCGCTGACCCACGATCTGATCAAGATCCTCATCAAGGATCTCGGGCACACCTTGAAAGAGGTGCGGATCGTGGATCTGCAGGAGGGCACCTTCTACGCCGATCTGGTCTTCGAGAACGATCTGCGGATCTCCGCGCGCCCCTCCGACTCCGTCGCCATCGCCCTGCGGGTGGGTTGTCCGATCTACGCCGAGGAACCGGTGCTCGAGGAGGCCGGTCTCGTCATGCCGGACGAGCGCGAGGACGAGGTGGAGAAGTTCAAGGAGTTCTTGGAGTCGGTCTCGCCGGATGATTTCAAGGCCACCGACAGTTAAGTGGGGGGCGGCCGAATCGTTACCTCGACCTGTACTTAAGGTCTAGAAACACGCCGCTCGTCACGCTTGGTTCGACGCCGATGCTCCCGGGACAATCAGGAGAGTAGCCTCGACAGTTAGGCCACGCTCCAAACGTCGATGCAGTGTCCGATTTCAAGACACGAGCCCGGATAGGCCAGCAGTAAGGGAGTAGTCAGTGGGAGACCAACCGCACACCCATGATGTGGTGCAGCCAGGGCTGTTCCCCGATGACACGGTGCCTGACGAACTCGTCGGCTACCGGGTCCCGAGCGCCTGCCAGGTCGCGGGGATCACCTATCGGCAGCTGGATTACTGGGCCCGTACCGGGCTGGTCGTACCGTCCATCCGCAGCGCCACCGGATCGGGCAGTCAGCGGCTGTACTCGTTCAAGGACATTCTGGTCCTCAAGATCGTCAAGCGATTGCTGGACGCGGGGATCTCGCTGCAGAACATTCGCATCGCGGTGGATCATCTGCGCAGCCGCGGGGTCGAGGATCTGGCCGGCATCACCCTCTTCTCCGATGGGGCCACGGTGTACGAGTGCTCCTCACCCGAGGAGGTCGTCGATTTACTGCAGGGCGGGCAGGGTGTCTTCGGTATCGCGGTCAGCGGCGCCATGCGCGAGTTGACCGGGGCCATCGCCAATTTCCCGGCCGAGCGGGCCGAGGCCGGTACGGCCACCGAGCGTCCGGAGGATGAGCTGTCCTTCCGCCGCAAGGCCAGAATGAACCAGAAGACGGGTTAGTACCGCGAGCGCGTCACCTTCGGGGGGCGCGCTTATTTTTTTTGCGCGCCACGAGTGTGAAATCGACCCAGGCAACATTGCTGTAACTTGCCGACCTCTAGACTTGGCACTGCGTCGCAGCCGTGCGGGAGAGTCCCGGGGATGCAGGTCTTTTCGAAGGCAGGCAGAATCCGGGCGCCGAAGGAGCAGCACCTCCCCGTCAATCTCTCAGGCACAAGGGACCGTGCGGAGTTTCGGCGCCTCTGGAAAGCGGTGGTCGCGAGCCACCCGCCCATGGTGAAAGGGGTACCGCCACAACGGCTGTGCCCCGAATCTCTCAGGCGCCAACGACAGAGGGGGAGGGCAGACGACGCGTCGGCAACCGCGCCGACCCCCGCCCACCCCTTTGGAGAGCTGCCGTGACCTGGACTCGATCCTTCGCCGACCGCCATATCGGACCTGACAGCGGCGAACTCGAGCGCATCCTCGCCACCGTCGGTGTGGAATCGCTGGACGAACTCGCCGCCAAGGCCATTCCCGCGAGCATCCTCGACGGTGCCGGGAGCAATGGCCTCGACGCCCTGCCTGCCGCCGTCGGTGAACATGAGGCGCTGGCGGCGCTGGCCGCGCTGGCCGGGTCGAATACGGTGGCCACGACCATGATCGGCCTCGGCTACTACGACACGCTGACCCCGCCGGTGCTGGTCCGCAATCTGATCGAGAATCCGGCCTGGTACACCGCGTACACGCCGTATCAGCCCGAGATCAGCCAGGGACGGCTGGAGGCGCTGCTCAACTTCCAGACGATGGTGTCCGATCTGACCGGAATGGATGTCGCCAACGCGTCCATGCTGGACGAGGCCACCGCCGCCGCCGAGGCCATGACGCTGTTGCAGCGCGCGAACCGGGGCAGCAAGTCGCAGCGACTGCTCATCGACTCCGATCTGTTCCCGCAGACCCGGACCGTGCTGTTCACGCGCGCGGAGCCGCTCGGGATCGAGATCGTCGAGGCGGATCTGAGTGGCGGTGAGCTGCCCGAGGGTGACTTCTTCGGCGTGATCGTGCAGCAGCCGGGTGCCTCGGGCAAGATCGTCGACTGGACCTCGGTCATCGAAACCGCGCACGCGCGTAAGTCTTTGGTCGCGGTCGGCGCGGATCTGCTTGCGGCGACGCTGATTACGTCGCCGGGTGAGCAGGGCGCGGATGTCTGCTTCGGCACCAGCCAGCGGTTCGGTGTGCCGCTCGGATTCGGCGGGCCGCACGCGGGATATCTGGCGGTGCGTCAGGCGCATGCGCGGCAGCTGCCGGGGCGACTGGTCGGTGTTTCGGTGGACGCCGACGGCAATACCGCCTACCGGCTCGCCCTGCAGACCCGTGAGCAGCACATTCGCCGCGAGAAGGCGACCTCGAACATTTGCACCGCACAGGTACTGCTGGCCATTGTGGCCGCCATGTACGCCTCGTATCACGGTGCGGACGGGCTCAAGTCCATCGCGCGCCGGGTGCACGGGCACGCGCAGTGGCTGGCCGCGGGGCTGGGCGACGCGGTCGTGCATCAGAGCTTCTTCGACACCGTGCTGGTGAACGTGCCGGGCGGCGCGGAATCCATCGTCGCCAAGGCGAAGGGGGCGGGCATCAACCTGCGGCTCGTCGATGCCGATCATGTCGGCATCGCCTGCGATGAGGCGACCACCGACGCGCATGTGGTGGCGGTACTGGACTGCTTCGGCGCGGAGATCCCCGTCGGCCCCGAGGGCGCGCTCTTCCACGGCAAGCTGCGGCCGCACATCGAGAACCGCACCTCGGAGATCCTGACGCATCCGGCGTTCACCCGGTACCGCACCGAGACCGCCATGATGCGGTACCTGCGTTCGCTGTCCGACAAGGATATTGCCTTGGACCGCAGCATGATTCCGCTCGGATCGTGCACGATGAAGCTCAATGCGGCGGCGGAGATGGAATCCATCACGTGGCCGGGATTCAATCGGGTGCACCCGTACGCGCCGGTCGAAGACGCTCCGGGCCTGATCCGTTTGATAGAGGACCTGGAAGGCTGGCTGTGCGCCGTCACCGGGTACGACCGGGTTTCGTTGCAGCCCAACGCCGGTAGCCAGGGCGAGTACGCGGGACTGCTCGCGATTCGGCGGTACCACCTGGAACGCGGTGATACGCACCGGGATACGTGTTTGATTCCGTCCAGCGCGCACGGCACCAACGCGGCTTCGGCGGCGATGGTGGGAATGCGCGTCGAGGTCGTGAAAACCCGCGAGAACGGCGATGTCGATCTCGATGATCTGCGCGCCAAGATCGCCGATCACGCCGATCGCCTGGCCTGCATCATGATCACCTACCCGTCCACGCACGGCGTGTACGAGCATGAGGTCGCCGAGCTGTGCGCCATGGTGCACGACGCGGGCGGTCAGGTGTACGTCGACGGCGCGAACCTGAATGCCCTTGTCGGACTTGCCCGTCCGGGGCGGTTCGGCGGCGATGTCAGCCACCTGAACCTGCACAAGACCTTCTGCATTCCGCACGGTGGCGGTGGCCCGGGTGTCGGTCCGGTCGCGGTGCGCGAGCATCTGGCCAAGTACCTGCCGGGTGATCCGCTGGAGGCGGGATCGCATGCGGTGTCGGCCGCCAAGTACGGTTCGGCGTCGATTCTGCCGATCACCTGGTCGTACATTCGGATGATGGGTGCGGACGGGCTGCGGCGCGCCACGCTGACGGCTATCGCGTCGGCGAATTACATTGCGCGGCGGCTGGATCCGCATTTCCCGGTGTTGTTCACGGGTGACAACGGGATGGTCGCGCACGAGTGCATCCTGGATCTGCGGGAGATCACCAAGCGGACCGGTGTGACCGTGGATGATGTGGCAAAGCGGTTGGCGGACTATGGGTTCCATGCGCCTACGATGAGTTTCCCGGTGGCGGGGACTCTGATGGTGGAGCCTACCGAGAGTGAGAACCTCGAGGAGATCGATGCTTTCATCGACGCGATGATCGCTATCAAGGGTGAGATCGATCAGGTCGCGGCGGGTGTTTGGCCGGTTGAGGACAATCCGCTGCGGGGTGCGCCGCATACGGCTCAGTGCTTGGTGGGGGAGTGGGAGCACCCTTACAGTCGCGAAACTGCTGTTTACCCGCGGGGGTTGGGGAGTTCGCGGGCGAAGGTGTGGCCTTCGGTGCGGCGGATTGACGGTGCTTATGGCGACCGGAATTTGGTTTGCTCTTGCCCGCCGATTGACTCCTACACCAACTGAAGCCACTCGGGGCCCACGTAGCTGGGACAGGGACTTTCGCTCTGTCCCAGCGGGGTTCGGAGGATCGCCACGATTTTTCAGAGTGGGAACCTTGGGTGCCGTACCCGGCTTGAGCTTCCGGACTTTGGTCGGGAACTTACGTTCTCGACCGGAAGACCTGCTGTGGTTGCGTTTTCGAGAAAGAACAAAATCCCAAAAGACAAAAGCCTCAAAGACAAAAGATTAAAATACCTTTTGCTGATCATTTGCTCGGTGTGTTGTAATTCGACGCACGCGTGTTGCTTTGGTGCGCAGTAAGATCGAATGTATGGGCGAAAGTGCTGTTGCGGAGCTCACCAGCTATGAGTTGGTGGAGCGGTTGCAGGCGGTGCACTCGCGGATAGCTGCGGGGCAGGCCGAGGAGGCTGAGTTGATGACTCAGTTGTATCGGCTGCGTCGGGCGCAGCAGCTCGAACTCGGCGTGCGGGCGGTGCATGCGGGGGAGGATGCAGCCACCGAGATCGCTGTCGCGCTGAAGGTTTCTCAGCGGCAGGCTGATGTGATGATCGGGTTCGGGCTGGATTTGGATGCGCGTTTGCCGCGGGTGCGGGAGGCGTTCGCGGCGGGGCGGATCGATCTGCCACGGGCTCGCGTCATTCGAGATGTGCTCCTCAATGCCTCGGATGACCTTGTGGCACTGGTGGAACCGCGTATCGCCGCATACGCGGAGACCGCGGACCCCTCCCGGATCAAGCGCACCTTGCGCCGCTGGCTCCTCGAACTCGATCCGGCGGGGCAGGCCGAGCGCCGCAAAGCCGCGGAATCCGATCGCTACGTCACTGTGAGCGCGGCGGACAACGGCACCGCCATCCTCGACGGAGTACTGCCCGCCCCGGGTGCCCAGGCGCTTTACGAACGCCTGCGTGAAATGGCCTCAACCCAATGCTGTGGCAACGATCCTCGCACCACGAACCAGCGCCGCGCCGATGCCCTCATCGCCCTCGCCGATGGCAGCAACCGCCTGTCCTGCCAATGCGCCGACGAGAACTGCCCGCGCACAGCCGCACCGGACCAGTCCGCCAATCCCCGCAAAGCCCTTGTCCAAGTAGGTGTCTCCGCCGAAACCCTCGCGGGCCTGCGCGACAACCAGGCCCTCCTGGCCGGTTTCGGCGCGATCGACCCCGACCTGGCCCGCCAGATCGCGCGCCACGCCCACTTCGACATCATTACCGACACCGTCTCCGACGTGCCGGTCACGGATTCCCGACATGCCACCGGATCGGGTGCCACGGAATCCATTCCTGCCAAGTCGGAGACGCGCTACCGTCCAGCCGTGCGACTCGCGAGCAAGGTGCGTGCGCTCGACGGTGGCTGCCGCGCGCCCGGCTGCATGGTGCCCGCCGCAGCCACCGACCTCGACCACCAGGACCGTTTCAACCACCGCACCCCCGAAGTTGGCGGCCGCACAACGGAATCCAATCTCGGCTGCCGCTGCCGTCGCCACCACCGCCTCAAGACCCTGGCAGACAACGGAGCCAACGGCTGGCAGGTGATCCACCACCCGAACCGCCGAGTCGAATGGCGTTCTCCCACCGGAGAATCCATCACCACCACCCCCGAGGGAATGAAATTCCTCTTCCCCCGAGTCCACATCCCGCCCATCACCGCCCCGGGCGTCCCCACCCCCGAACCCGTAGAGCCCCTACTCAATCCGGGCCGAGTAATGAACGCACTCACCGAACTGGTGCACGTCTACTGCACCCCCACCCAACGCCGCCGCAAACCAGAACGCCCCCAACGGGAGCTTCCCGAGTACACCGACGCGCCCCCCTTCTAGGGCAGCCAAATTAGATGTGGGGTACATCCGGCACATGCGATTAATGTGTCCGTCTTGTCTTGTTCCTGAAAGGCAACCAGATCCCCCGGCCAGGCTGGAAGGCGAGAACGCGGCACCCAATGGGGGAGCGAATGCCGGGTACGTCACCCCAGGTTCCCACTCTGAAAAATCGTGGCCTTCCGCCGAACCCCGCTGGAACTGGAGCGTCCCCTCCCAAGCCTGCGACGAAGGCCCCGTGCCCAACCCTGTTACCCCGCAAGCCGGTACGCCCGTCAGCCCCCGTACCGAATTACCCCGACCGCGCCCCTTCTGATCGCTTCAAGATCGTCTTACACCGCGCCCGGCGCGATCGTGTGGCAGCATCCCCGACGTGCAAGAACCTGAAAAACAGTGGCGTCAGCTGGATCCCGCCACGCGCAAGTCCCTCCTGAACGGTGTACCGGCCACCGATCCTGACGTCGATCTGATCGCTCGGGCTTACGCTGAGTCGGCCTTGAGGATGTTCCGGACCCGGTTCACGGTCGGCGGCACTCTCGGTGCTGTGGTCGTGGTCGTCTTTCTGGGCATATTCGCCGAATCGATGAGCCCTACGGTCGCAGGCTTGGTGTTTTTGGTGGCCTGGTTTGGGCTCGCGTACTTCGCTGGCCGCCATCGGCTCACGTTGGTTCGCGTCCTGAATGCGAGCAGGTCGGGTCAGGAACCGATTGCGGCGGGAACTGCCGCACCCCTCGAAATCAGGGTCTCCGGCGGCGGCATTGTGAAAGCGCTGGTGGGGCCGCTGGTGATCGGTGCACTGTTCATATTCTTCGGCGTTCTGTTGGCCATGCCGGTGCTGCTCGGCTTCGGGATCGGACTGACCATCCTTGTGCTCGCCTACATGGGGTATTCACTGGTGGTTTGGGCACTCCCGGGCCGCCTGGCCTACGTTCTGGACCTCGACGGCATTCATACACCGACGCGCGGAGCGCGAGTCGGGTGGGAAGATGTGCGCGAGATCAGGATTGTGCCACTGCGACCCACGACTCGGGATCGTCGCAGGGTTATCGCCTTCGTCCTGCACGATGACGATCTGTACCTCCGCCAGCTTCCGCGCTGGGTCGCCTTCCTGAGCAGGCGGAAGAAGAAGACCTATTTGTCTCCGATGGTTTTCATAGACGGCCTGGCCGACAAGTCCGTCGCTGAGATCGCGGCCGCAGCAGCCGCCCTGTCTGGTCTTCCCACCTCGGCAAGCACGTTCTGAAGGCTTCTCGCTCTCCGGGTCTTTGCCTTTGAGGCTCCTGGCCGGGGCCCGGATGCGGGTCGGGGAGGTCCGCGACTTCCAAGACCTCGGGTCCGCCGAACCGGCTGAAACGCACTGCCTTCATGAATCGCTCCCATCTCCGCACCGGGTATCGCCGACTATGCGCAGTCTGTCAGCTTGTCGAAGTCGGCTGGTCGAGGCGTGGGAGCGGTTCTTCAGCGGCGGCGCAGAGCGGGATCGAGCAGAGCCGGTGGGGCGTCGTGCTTTTCGTCGGGGGACAGGTCGAGGCCGGGTGGGACGATGGCGTCGATCGCGTCCAGGAGGTCGGGGGACAGGACCGTATCGGCGGCGGCGAGTTGGGAATTCAGGTGGTCCAGGGTGCGGGGGCCGATGATGGCGCTGGTGACGGCGGGGTGTGCGGTGACGAAGGCCAGGGCCAGTTGGATCAGGGTGAGACCGGCGTCGTCCGCGATCTTGGCCAGCCGTTCGACGGCGTCGAGTTTGGCGCGGTTGGACGGGATGGACGTGTCGTACCAGCGGGGCCTGGTTTGTGAACGGCTGGTGGTGATTTCGCGGCCCGCCCGGATCGCTCCGGAGAGCCAGCCCGAGGCCAGCGGGCTCCAGACCAGGACGCCCATTCCGTATTCCTGGGTGACCGGCAGGACGTGGGATTCGATGCCGCGCTGGAGAATCGAGTAGCCGGGCTGTTCGGTGACGTAGCGGCTCAACCGGTTTTCCCTTGCCGCCCACTGGGCTTGGACGATCCGATAGGCGGGGAAGGTGGAGGAGCCGAAGTAGCGGATCTTGCCCGCGCGTTGTAGATCGGTCAGCGCGGAGAGGGTTTCCTCATCGCTGGTGGTCGGGTCCCAGCGGTGGACCTGGTACAGATCGACGTGGTCTACGCCGAGTCGGCGCAGGCTGTTGTCCAGCTGGGTTGTCAGCCAGCGGCGTGAACTGCCGCGATGATTGCGTTCCTCGTCCATGGGCAGGGTTGCCTTGGTGGCCAGCACGATATCGTCGCGGCGGCCCGAAATTGCTTGGCCGACCTGCTCTTCGGACTCGCCGATGCCGTAGACGTCGGCGGTGTCGATGAAATTGATCCCGGCCTCGAGTGCGGCGTCGACCATGGCGGTGGTCTCGGCCTGAGTGGTTCGTCCGAGGCTGCCGAAGTTCATCGCGCCGAGCGCGAGCGTGCTGACCTGTACGCCGGTGCGGCCGAGGGGGCGGTACTGCATGGCTGTTCTCCTCCGGAGACGCGCTATTGTGAGATAAGCGGAACGTTGTTCCGATAACCAACATACGGAACGTTGTTCCGTTTGCCAAGGGTGTTTCGAACAGGAGTGACACAGTGGCCGACACCGGATCAGCCGCACCGCGCAAACGAGCCGATGCCCGGCGCAATGCGGCGACGCTGCTGGATACGGCCGCCGCGGCGTTCATTTCCTCCGGTGTGCATGTGCCCGTGCGTGAGATCGCCGCCAAGGCCGGTGTCGGCGTCGGCACGATCTACCGGCACTTCCCGACCCGCGCCGATCTCATCGTCGGGGTCTACCGGCATCAGGTCGAGGCGTGCGCCGAGGCCGCGCCGGAACTATTGGCGAGCTGCGACACCGCGCATGAGGCGCTGGCGCGCTGGATCGACCTGTTCGTCGATTTCCTGGTCACCAAACATGGTCTCGCCGAGGCATTGCAGTCCGATGATGCCGCTTCGCAGACCCTGCACGCGTACTTCATCGACCGCCTGGTGCCCGCCTGCGCGCAACTACTCGATGCCGCGGTCGCCGCAGGTGAAATCCGTTCGGACATACGCGCTTTCGAGCTGATGCGCGGTGTCGGCAATCTGTGCATCGGCGCTGGCGGCAACCCGGACTATGACGCCCGCCGCTTGGTCGACCTGCTCATAGCGGGACTGCGGCGTTGAAGCCGAGCACGTTCGAGGCGATGAGCTTTCGATTGCCGTCCGCCGCAACCAGATAGAGGTCCCGGGTGGGCGCCGGATTCGGCTCGGTCTGCGCGCCCTGAGCGAGTTCGAGTCTACGACCGGCGTCGAGGGCGATGGCATCGAGTACATAGTCGGGGGTTGACTGCGTCCAGGTCGAGTTCTCGTACTTCCAACGGCTGTCCGGCAGCGGATTGATCTTGCCCGTACCGGCGGTGTAGCGCTTGATCGTGACGCTCAGGCCCTCGGTGGCATTCCAGCGCGGGGCGGATACGAACGAACAGAGCTTGTCGCCGGTCTCCACGTCGAAAGGCGTAATCGCCTGCGCGGTTCCCCTGTCGGTATCGATAGTGGCGACCCGGCCCTCCTTGCACGCATTGTTGACATGCTCATCGGAGTACAACGCGAAGGAGTGGCCATCCGGGCTCGGGATCGCGAAGATCACCGAATTGCTGAAGCTGCCGTACTGCTTGATCGTATTGTCGCCGTCGATGGAGTAGACGTATTCGGTGAGGGCATAGCCGCCGCTGTTTCTGCCCCGGTACAACAGGATTCGATCGGGGGACGCCGCCAGTATGGTGGGGCCGGACAAGCCTCCCCAGTTCTCCGTCCACGGTCCCTCCGCGGCGGGTGGTGGCAGATCGACGGTGCGCCAGACGGCCGGTGCCCGATCCGGTGCGGCGAGGTCGGCGCGCATGATCGTATTGGGTTCCTGCCACCAGACCACCGCACTGCCGTCGGCGGGGTAGGCCCGATAGCAGCCACATCGGATCGGTGCCGCGGGTGCGCCGGTTTTCGCGTTGTACGCGAAAACCGTTGCGGTTTCATAGGTTTTGCTGCTGGCGTCCGCCGCGGGGGTGGCTACGACGAATATGAAGCCCTTATCGGCGGTGGCCGCCAGCCCGGGGTATGTCACCGGGTGAGCGATGGCGATTCGGCCTACCTCGGTGTCGCCGCGCGCGGCGATGAAGGCGGTATCGGTCAGGTAGGTATAGAGCGCTCCCCGCGCGGGCTGCGCCGGGGTTGATGTCACAGGTGCTGAGCTCGCGGCCGATGCCGGGGCGTCACCGTGCGGGCTCTCCGACCGTCCGCAGCCGGTGACGATCAGCATGACCGCGGCCATGTAGATGAGTACTCGCACAGCTTGTTTCGTCCACGCCACAGCGCACCCCCCGTTGGTTCCCCACCCCTGAACAGTCCTACGAGATATAGCACGGCGATCCGAAGGCCCAGGTCGGCCGGGTTGGTCCAGCCCGGCCGACCTGCGCGCCGGGCTAGGACGTGGCCGGGGTGAAGACGCCGAAGTGGTTGCCCGAGGTGTCCCGCAATTCTGCGAAGATCAGGCCGTTGGGGGTGGTGGTCACCGGGACCTGGATTTTCGCGCCGAGGGTTTCCGCGGTGGCTACGGTGGCGGCGACATCGGTGACCAGGACATAGAAGATGGCGTGGTTGGCCTCGCTGTCGTGCATTCGGGCGACCCCGCCCTGTGGGACGGGATTGCCGGGGTAGGTGACCAGGTCGTAGTTGCCGTTGAAGTTCGGGTCCGAGAGGAAGGACCAGCCGAACAAGCCGTTGTAGAAGGTCTTCACCTGTTCCGGCTGGTCGCTGCCGATCTGGAACCAGGCGACGGTGTTGGGGACTGGGGCGGTCATGGTTCCTCCGAGGATGTGTTGAGCGGGTTGCCTGTTCACGATCTCCCGGGTCGGCGACAACCCCCTGTCGGTGTTTACGAAGCTATCCGAACGCGAAGATGCGAAGTTTGTGTTCGGGGAGGTCGAGATCGCATCCCGTCAGAGTGCGCGGCGGCATGGGGTCATCGGTGAGGGCGATATCGACCATGCGGTCGAGGCGGAAACAGCGGGAGGCATCGCGCAGGCGGCACCAAGTCACCAGACACCAGCCGTTCTTGCCATGCAGGAGTAACAGGGGTTCGACACGGCGGTGGGTGACTGCCCCGAAACGGTCCCGGTAACCGAATTCGAGCACCCGGCGTGCCTGCACAGCCTGCTCCACGAGCGGTGGAATACCTTGTGCGACAGTCGGATCGGTGTGCTCGATGAGGCCGACCCGGCCGACCAGTTCGCGCGCGGAAGCGGCATCGGACTCTGTCATGGCCGCGAGGATCTTGCGCAGTGCGCTGCGACCGGCGTGCGCGAACGGCGTATCGAGACTGCGGTCCAGGGCGACCGCGAGGGCCACCGATTCGGCCGCGGTGAAATTCAACGGCGGCAACGACATTCGCTTGTCGAGCGCATAACCGCCGCGCCGCCCGACATCGGCGTAGATCGGCACCCCGGACTGCTGTAGCGCACCGATATCGCGCTCGATGGTGCGAATACTGACCTCGTAGCGCTCGGCGAGTTCGCGCGCGGTACGGAGACGAGGTGCGATGGCGCGCAACTCCTCGACAATCGCGTAGAGCCGATCGGTGCGGTTCACCTGTCCACCGTAGATCGGAGCACCGACAGAAAGGCGCCCCGTCGGCGAACCGATGGGGCGCTGAACTTCGCGGAGGATCTAACTGGCGTTCGCGGGCTTCCACGTAGCCACGGCCCAGATGACCACCACATCGAGCGCGATGATCAGCAGCGACCAGGCCGGGTAGTACGGCAGCCACAGGAAGTTCTCCACGATCGAGACCGCGGCGATGATGATCGCCGCCACTCGGCCCCAGGTCGCACCCGTCATCAGGCCGATGGCGGTGAGCACCACGATGGCTCCGACGATGATGTGGATCCAGCCCCAGGCCGAGGTGTTGAACTTGTAGATGTAGTCATTGGTGCCGACGATCAGCAGATCATCCGAGGCAGCCGCGGAGATGCCCTGCAGAATCGACAGCACGCCGATGACCAGCAGCAATACCGCCGCCGCGATGGATGTGCCCGCTGCTACACCCTGCCGCACCGAATGATCGGTATCCGTAGTGTGCGCCATTGGAACCCCTTCGATGGTCGATGAAGCGGATAGAACCTGTTTCGAATCTTCCACGGGGTTGCTGCAACTTGGTGGCGACATGCCGAAAAAACTATTTCAAGGCGTGGTCAGGTCTTTCGATACCGCAGTACCGAATGCCAGGTCATTGCTGGATGCCACCTTGGTATATGTCCCTCCGGTGCGCTGGGTCAGGGTTTGCAGGGTCTGGGTGCCGGGGCCGTTGATCACGATGACATCGACCCGCACCGGATGTGCCGGATCGGCCGCGGCGGCGATATCGGCGAGCAGTTGATCGCCGGTGACGGGGGAGTCGTCCTCGGGTCCGTCGGTGATCAGCAGGATCGTATTGCTGCGCGCCGAGGCGTAATTGCTCACCGCATTGCGATACGCGGCCGCCACGCTCGGGTAGGTGCGATCGGGTTTGGAGGTCCCGGGCGTGATCGTGCCGAGTGACTGGGCGATCGCGCCGCGCTGTGCGTCGGTGAGCGGCGCGGTCGGCGTCACCATCTTGTACGGTGTCGCGCCGTCGAGATTCTTCGAGTACTCCCAGATGCCCAATCCGAACTCCGGCGGCATGACGCCCATGGTGGATTGCAGGGCCG
Organism: Nocardia sp. NBC_01503; assembly: GCF_036327755.1. Lineage (NCBI taxonomy): Bacteria > Bacillati > Actinomycetota > Actinomycetes > Mycobacteriales > Nocardiaceae > Nocardia > Nocardia sp. NBC_01503. The sequence goes on along the minus strand of NZ_CP109596.1, from coordinate 7,333,108 downwards.
CGACGGCATTGGCGAGGCGGGTCATCGCCCCGTCGAGGGTGCCCATGGAGGACGAGGTGTCCAGCAGCACAGTCGAACTCACCCCGAGCACCGGATGCGACAGTACCTGCTGCACCTGGTTGAGTACGGTCTTGTCCGGCACGGTGGCGGTATTGGGCGGTGCGGCCCCGAAACCGTTGTCGGTGAACAACTTCGATTGTTCGGGCGCGCGCAGGAAATCCGCGAACAGTCCGGCGACCGCGGCCTGCGTCTGATCGACCCAGGCCGCGGTGATCGCGGCGGCCGGGAAGTCGTCGACCGGGCCGTTCTCCGAGGGCCGGAAGACGGTGAGCCCATTGTGGGCTCGGATCTGCTGCTCATTGGCCGGGACCGCGTGTACGGGCGCGGCGACCGGATCGGTGGCGGCGGCGAGATCGGCGAGGGCGGTCGCGGTGTCCTTGACCGGCGGTGCGCCCGCGGCGAGCAGTGAGATCGCCGAGGTGACCTGTCCGGAGCGGACGGCGTTCTCGTCCAGCGGATCGGTGCCCGAGACGCCGGAGCCGACCGCGGTCGCCACAGCCAGCGCGGAATCACCGGCGGGCATGGCGAGTTTCAATCCGCCCCACGGCGCGAGCCCGATATCGCTCAGCGAACCCTGTTGCAGCTTGGCCAGATCCGCCCAGTGCACCTGCGCGGTCTCCATGGCCTGGCGCAGTTGGTCCGGTACGGCGAGCGCGATCGGACTCACCGCGATCGGTGCGGGCGTGCCGCCGATCAAACCGGGTACGCGCATGAGCTCCACCGAGCGCGTCGAGTCCGGAATCCACAGTCCCGGCTGCGGGCCGAGGGCCGGATCCCACGGATTGGTCGAGGTGAAGGCGGCGATCATGGCCGCCGAGGACTGCGGATTCACCGCCACCTGTGCGCAGTGGTCGCGCACATGCGGTGTGGTGTTGTTATAGCTTTCGGCCGCGGCTCGCACCGGTGCGACGATTCCGGGATCGACGGTGACATTCAGGGTGACGGTGCCCTCGACACATGAGGCCGCGGCCGCGCTGTCGCGTTCCTTGGCGCGCTCCTGGAACCAGGCCCAGCCGATGACGGCCAGGGCTAGCACTATCACCGCTACCACTGCGACAACCGGTCCCCTGCTGACACCTCGTGACCCGCCCGCGGCGCGATGAGTACCCACTCGCCCAGTCTATGTAGAACGGCGGTCACCCCCGCCCACCAGGGCAGGGGGTGACCGCCGCGGGATCGGCTCAGTCGCGGATCCGGTTGCCGCGGTCGTACTCGTGGCCGCCCCACACGCCGGACTGGCCGGTGTGGGTGGCGAACTCACCGCATTCGCGGCGGATGGGGCAGCCCGCGCAGATTCCGCGCGCGTAGTCGAAGTCCTGCGAGGGGAACGGGAACCAGGCCTCATGGTTCGGGTCGCCCTTGCAGGCCGCGTGCTGCCAGTAGTTGGCGGAGTCGGAGATGGGAAGCAGATCCGCCAGCGTCTGCTGCTCCTGAACTGCGGTATTCGTCATCGGATGTGCTCCTTTCATGTCCGATCACGCTTGACTACGACGCCGCCAGGTCCTTCCAGATCTGGCGCTGTCTCTTCTGCATCTCATTGGGGGCCTTGGGCTCCCACAGCAGCGGCATTCCGGCCTCTTCGGGAGTCCGGTCCGCCTTGGTGGTATTGCACGAACCGCACGCGGCAATCAGGTTGGCCCAGGTATTCGGGCCGCCCCGGGAGCGCGGGCGGATGTGGTCGACGGTGCGTGCCCAACCGCTGCAGTAGCCGCAGCGGTAGTTGTCGCGGCGCAGGATCGCGCCGAGGGTGGCCCGGCTGTCATCGTCATGCACCAGGATCCGGTGCTCGAGGTAGATGTAGCGGTTGAGCCGGATGGTCTCCGGCAGCACCAGCTCCATATGCTTCGAGCGAATCGGGAAGTGCGGCTGCCGGTCCTGGACCGATTCGGCGGCGCCGCTGAGCAGCAGCACCACCGCGCGGTCGGCGCGGATCTCGGTCAGCGCCTCGAACGAGGCGTTGAGCAGCAGCACACCGGTGTGTATCCAGTTGCCGGCGGTTATCTCCGGGTCTTCGGAATGACTGAGCAGCATGGGGGTCACCATGTTTCGTAGATGGAGCTGAACAGGAAGGAAGATGGTGGTGCTTACGCGAGCACCGGGAGGCGGTCGATCATCCGACTGGTATGCGCGTGATCGCCCGCGAGCAGAGCTCGCTCTCCCGCCAGATTCGAATACTGTTCGGGGAACACCGGATTCATTGCCGCCTCCTCCTCTCCTGCTGCTGATGGCCTGGTCGGCCGGGTGATCATCGTCGAAACTCATGGTGGCACAACGGGCAGACCGTTGTCGGGTCATTTTTTCCCGACCCGCACAGACCAACGGACGGCATAGCGATTTTGTTCCGGCGAGACGCGTATCACAGCGGCTCGGCCCGGCGCCGGAGATTCACTGGCAGGCAACCGAGTTGGTGGCCCCTGTGCGGCCGTGATTCATCGGTGGTTACCTGGCGAAGCTACCGTGACGAGTACTCGGAAGGAGCCGGCGTCATGGAGTTCCGACATCTACTTTCGTTCATCGCCATCGCCGAGGAGTTGCACTTCGGCCGCGCAGCACAGCGCCTTCACCTCACCCAGCCCAGCCTCAGCGCCCAGCTGCAGAAACTGGAGAAGTCACTGGGAGTACAACTGGTGGCTCGCAACTCACACGAGGTGCGGCTCACCCCGGCCGGACGGGAGTTCGAGCTACAGGCTCGGCAGATCGTGGCACAGCTCGACCGGGCCGCGCGCTCGGCGCGAGCCACCGCCGAGGGGCGGGCGGGCAGTCTCAATATCGGCTACAACCTGCCCGCGAGCAGGCATGTGTTACCGGACGCGCTGGTACGCATGACCGATCGGCATCCCGACATCGTGGTATCGCTCTGGGAGAAGCGGACGGGTCCGCAGTTGGCCTCCCTCTCGGACGGTTCCTTGGATGTGGCCCTGGTCTACGGGCACCCCAGTACCGCGGACTTCCGGTATCGGCGACTGCTGCACCGGGTGCCGCTGGTCGCGGTGGTGGGGCGGCGGCATCGCTGGGCCGATCGGCCCGGTGTGTCCTTCGCCGAACTACAGGATCAGGAGTGCGTGCTCTTCGCCCGGGAGCAGTGTCCCTCCATGTACGACGCCATCTTCCGCGCGGCCGCCCAGTCGCGGATCTCGCTGTCGGTGGCGCAGTACGCCGACGATCCGGGCGCCACCGCGCATATGGTGTCGGTGCGCCCGCTGGTCGGGTTCGCCTCACTGCCCCGGGCGATCTCGATGGGTATGGGCGCGCCGGGAAGTAAATCGGTCGCGGTGAAATTATTGGATCCGGTGCCCACCCTGGATTTGTATGCGGTGTGGCGGTCGTCGGAGACGAATCCGGCGGTGACGGCTTTTCTGGATTGTGTCGAATCGGAGGAGTCGGACGAGATCGATGATGCCCGTCCGGAAACAGTCGCGGCCATTCGATAGGAAATGACTTTCGCGCGGTAGGAACAGCGTTATGGGCGGCGACGAGAATCATTGTCGCCGCCCAGAATTCGAAGTGTGAACACAGTTTCTGCGACCGGGGACGGGTTCGATCCGCCCGAGACCGCGAGTTTGTACTCGATCGTTTCCGATGCGGCCCGCGACCATCCAGAGCGGGATTCGCTGGGTGGCGCACAGGGCGCGCCGCTGACCTGTGCCGAGCTGGACATCCGCGTGCGCGCGGTGGCCTCGGCACTGCTCGATCATGGTGTCGCGCATGGCGACCGGGTGGCCATTCTGGGCCGCACCGGGATGGCCTGGGCGCTGCTGGACTGCGCCGTGCTCGCCCTCGGAGCGGTCGTGGTGCCGGTGTATCCGACCTCCTCGCCCGCGCAGATCGAGCACATTCTGCGGGACAGCGGGAGTACGTATTTCGCCGCCGAGACACCCGAGGACGCGGCCCGGCTCAAGGCAGCGGGCGCGGATACGGTGTGGGGCTTCGACGAGATCGAGGTGTGGTCCGACGGAACGGCCGCGGCGGCGCTCGATGAGCGCATCGCGCGGGTTCGGGCGAGCGATCTCGCCATGATCGTCTACACCAGCGGTACCACCGGCCTGGCCAAGGGCTGCATGATCACTCACCGCAATATGTATGTGTCCTCGGCGAATACGGTCCGCCAGACCGGGCAGATGTTCGCGGGCACCACCGCGTTGGCGCTGCCGCTGTCGCATGTCTTCGGGCAGACCATGTTGTTCGCCAATCTGGCCGGGGGTGCGCGGACGCATCTGCTGCCGGGCATTCCCGAGCTGGTGCCCGCGTTGGCCGAGCTGCGCCCGACCTTCCTGGCACTGATTCCGTACGCGCTGGAGAAGATTCGCAAGTTCTGCCGGTCGATGCTCGATGAGCAGGCCGAGCGGGAGGCCGTGACGGCCGGGCTGCGGATGCTGGGTGAACGGGCGGTGGCAGCCTCGGACCATACCGTCGCGGCCGCGCTCGGCGGGCGGCTGCGGTATGTGATCTCCGGTGGTGCGTCCCTGGACGAATCGACGGCCGGGTTCTACGCGGGCTTCGGCGTGGAGATCCTGAACTGCTACGGCCTGACCGAGGCCGCGACCGCGGTGACGGTCAGTGCGCCGCAGACCAATCGGGTCGGCACGGTGGGCAAGCCGATTCCAGGTACGGAGGTCGGGATCGCTCCCGATGGTGAAGTGCTGGTCCGCGGTCCGCATGTCTCGCCCGGTTACTGGGGTGCGGCGGCGGACAACCGTCCGGTGGATGCCGAAGGTTGGCTGCACACCGGTGATATCGGTGAGCTCGAGGACGGCTACCTGCGAATCACCGGCCGTAAGAAGGAGATTCTGGTGACCTCGGGCGGTAAGAACGTCGCGCCGACGCCGCTGGAGGATCGCGTCCGGCTGCACCCGCTGGTGAGCAACTGCATGGTGGTCGGGGAGGCGCGGGCCTTCGTGACCGCGCTGGTGACCCTGGATGAGGAGAAGGCGGCACAGTGGCGTGCCGCGCATCCGGGCGTCGATCCGGCCACCGTGATCCAGGCCGCCGTGGACGAGGCGAATTCGCTGGTTTCACGCGCGGAATCCATTCGCGAGTTTCGCATTGTGACAGGCGATTTCACCGTCGCCAATGGATTGTTGACTTCCTCACTGAAATTGAAGCGGGCCGCCATCGCGGCGGCTTTCTCCGCGGATATCGATCAGCTCTACATGTCGCGCGGTTGAACATCCGCGAAAAATGGACACCCGTTCTGCGGCGATAGCCGGGACCGATCGGCCGATGAATTGCGGTGACTCACCGCGGTTTTCGGCCGTACTGGGCGACAGACTCGAATCAGAATTCGACCACCGAAAGTGATCACATCATGTACGACGTCATCGTTGTCGGTACTCGCGTGGCCGGTGCGCCGCTGGCCATGCTGTTGGCCCGCAAGGGGTATCGAGTGCTCGCCGTGGACCGTGCCACCTTCCCGAGCGACACCCCCTCCACGCACTACATCCACCAGGCCGGTCTGAGCCTGCTCAACACCTGGGGCCTGCTGGACGAGGTCATCGCCACCGGCTGCCCGCCGGTGCGGCAGCTGAACTTCACCTACACCGATATCGTCATCAAGGGCTTCGCCGATGTGTCCTCGGACGGGATCGACGCGGTGTACTGCCCGCGCCGGACCGTGCTGGACAAGATCCTGGTCGATGCCGCCGGTAAGGCCGGGGCCGAGGTGATCGAGGGCTTCACCGTCACCGGTCTGCTGACCGACGGCGATCGCGTCGCCGGTATTCGCGGCCGTGCGGGTGAGGGTCCCGAGCGGGAGTTCCGGGCCAAGCTGGTCATCGGGGCGGACGGGTCCGGCTCGACCGTCGCCAAGGCCGTGGGCGCCGAAGTCTATGAGGGTTCCCCGGCCGCGTGCTTCGTCTACTACTCGTACTACGAGGGCGTGGACTGGGGTATGAACCACCGCACCGGCTTCGGTGAACAGCAGTTCGCGGCCTGGCCGACCAATGACGACCAGTACCTGGTCGCGGTCATGCGCAAGCGGGATCGTTTCCGCGAGTTCCGCAATGATCCGGATGCCGGTGTGCAGGAGATCGTGGATCAGATCGATCCGGAAATCGGTGCGCGCCTGCGGGATACGGGTAAGCGCGTGGAGCCGTTCCGGCCCATGCTGTACCCGGACAACTACCGCCGCCGGTCCTTCGGACCGGGTTGGGCGCTGGTCGGCGATGCCGGTTACCACAAGGATCCGTTCACCGGCTGGGGTATCACCGACTCCTTCAAGTACTCCCAGCTGCTGGCCGATCTGGTGCACGAAAGTCTCTCGGGCGTACGGCCTTTCGAGGAGACTCTGCCCGAGTACCAGCGCGAGCGCGATGCCCAGAGCGCCAGCACCTATGAGCTGACCCAGAGCATCTCCGAGCTGACCCTGACCCCGTACTACGACTCGGTATTCCGCGCGGCGAGTATGGACGAGGACTACTCCAGGAAGTTCTTCGGCCTGATCGCCGGGCTGTACCAGCCGGAGAAGTTCTTCGGTGAGCAGGAGCTGGCCGAGCTGTACGAGAAGGTCGGATTCCCCGAGGCCGCCCGGCATGTGACCAAGAACATCGGAGCCTCGCAATGACCGGCCCGGGTTTGACCGCCCTGGGCGACAGTTTCGTGGAGGGGCGCGGCGACCCGGCCGCGTCCGGCGGTTACCGCGGCTGGGTGCCGCGGCTGGGCGGTCAGCTGGGTCTGCGGCCCGCCGCCATCCGCAACTTCGGCACGCACGGGGCCACCACCACCGATGTGGTGCGCGCCCAATTGCCTCGGACACCGCGCTCGGAGGTGTACGGCGTGGTGGTCGGGGTGAACGATCTCGTGAGCGCCTTCGATCCGAAGGCGTTCGAGGACAACCTCGATGCGCTCTTCGGTGAGCTGTGCTCCGGCGGCGCAACGGTTTTCACCGCCGACTACCCGGATATCCCCGCCCGGCTGCCGGTTCCGGAGAAGTTCCGCGGCCTGCTGCGCGAGCGTTTCGACTTCGCCAATACCGTGCTGGCCCGCATTACCGCCGAACACGGTGCGCTACTGCTGGATCTGGCCACCCGCCCCGAATGGGAGCGGCCGGAGATGTGGACCGAGGACGGTCTGCACCCGAGCCCACTGGGCCATCGACTGTTCGCCGCGGCCGCGGCCGAACTGATTTCGTCGACCACCGCCACCACCGTCGCCGCCTGAGCGCGCAACGGTCTCGGTTCGAGAGGAATTTTCGTGACGGACGACAGACGCCTGGCACGCGACCCGATCGCCATCGTCGGGATGTCGGGCTTGCTGCCCAAGGCACGCGATCATCGAGAGTACTGGCAGAACATCGTCGACGGCGTGGACTGCACCGAGGAGGTGCCGTCCTCGCGCTGGAGCCTGGACGACTACTACGACGCCGACCGTTCGGTGCCGGACAAAACCTATTCGCGCCGTGGGGCTTTCCTGCCCGATGTGGATTTCGATCCGCTCGAGTTCGGGCTGCCGCCCAATCAGCTCGAGGTCACCAGCACCATGCAGACGCTGAGCCTGGGCGTCGCACGGGATCTGCTGGTGGACGCGGGCGCGAACGATTCGCAGTGGTACGACCCCGCGCGGACCGGCGTGGTGCTGGGCACCACCGGTCCGGTGCCGCTCATGCATCCGCTCGCCGCCCGGCTCTCGACGCCGGTGCTCAAGGAGGCGGCGCGCTCGGTCGGCCTCTCCGAGGGTGATGCCGACGCGATCGCCGACCGGTTCGTGGCCGCGTTCGCGCCGTGGGAGGAGAACTCCTTCCCGGGTCTGCTGGCCAATGTCGTTGCGGGACGGGTCGCCAACCGGCTCGGCCTCGGCGGGATGAACTGCACCGTCGACGCCGCGTGCGCCGCTTCACTGGCGGCCATTCGCACGGCCATCGCCGAACTGCAAGACGGCCGCGCCGACATGATGATCACCGGTGGCGTGGACACCGAGAACACCATCTTCATCTACATGTGTTTCAGCAAGGTCGGCGCGCTCTCGCCGACCGATCGCATCAGCCCCTTCGCCGATGGCGCCGACGGGACCATGCTGGGCGAGGGCATCTCCATGCTGGCGCTGCGCCGGCTGGAAGACGCACGGCGCGACGGGAATCGGATCTACGCGGTGATCCGCGGTCTGGGTTCCTCCAGTGACGGGCGTTCCAAGAGCATCTACGCACCGCGCGCGGAGGGGCAGCGCATCGCGCTCGATCGCGCGTACGCCGATGCCGAATGCTCACCCGCCGATGTCGAGCTCATCGAGGCGCATGCCACCGGTACCGCGGTCGGTGACAAGACCGAGCTGACGGCGCTCAAAGGGCTGCTCTCCGATGCGACTTCGGAGACCCGGTTCGCGGCGCTGGGCAGTGTGAAGTCGCAGATCGGGCATACCAAGGGTGCGGCGGGTACGGCCAGTGTCATGAAGCTGGCGCTCGCACTGCATCAGAAGGTGCTGCCGGGCACCATCAATGTGGACGCGCCCAATGCCGAGATCGACTCCGATGCGGCGCCGTTCTATGTGAACACCCGTACGCGGCCCTGGATTCGCGACCCGAAGCGGCCGCTGCGCCGCGCGGCCGCCTCGGCAATGGGCTTCGGCGGCACCAACTTCCATCTGGTGCTGGAGGAGGCCGACTCCGATCGTGACGGGCTGCGGGTGCTGCATCGCACCCCGCGCGCGCATATCTGGCATGCCCCCGATGCGGCGGGCCTGGTGGCGGCCGTGCGCGATACCGAAGCGGGCGACGGCGGCGGTATCCCCGAGGAGCACGCGCGCATCGGGTTCGTCTCGCTCGATGACGAGACCGCGGCGGAGCTGCGCGGGCTCGCCGTGGACGAGCTGCTGCGCAATCCCGGTGCGGCGCACTGGGATCACCCCGAGGGCGTGTACTTCCGCGCCGCGGCCCTGTCCGATCGCAAGGCCGGTGCGCTCTTCGCCGGTCAGGGCAGTCAGTACGTCGATATGGGACTCGATGCGGCACTGAACAATCCGCCCGTGGGTGCGGCGTTCGATGCCGCCAATGCCGCCTTCGTCGATGCGGAGCGGCGACTGGGCGGAGTGGTGTTCCCGCCGCCCGCGTTCGATGACGATGCTCGTGCGGAGCAGGAAATCGCTTTGCGCCGTACCGAATTCGCGCAACCCGCGATCGGTGCGCTGTCGGCGGGTCAGTTCGAGGTGCTGCGGGACTTCGGATTCCGGCCCGAGGGCTACCTCGGGCACAGCTTCGGTGAGCTGACCGCGCTGTGGGCGTCCGGGGCGGTGACCACCGAGGGCTTCTTCGGGCTGGCGCGGGCGCGTGGTGCGGCCATGACGGTGCCCGAGGGTGTCGATGCCGGGACCATGGTCGCGGTCGGGGCCGGGCGCGCGGATATCGAGAAGGCGATCGCCGGTATCGAGGACGTCTGGGTCTGCAATGACAATGCTCCCGACCAGGTGGTCGTGGGCGGCGGGGCCGAGGGTATCGCCGCGGTGACCGATGTGTGCGCCCAAAAGGGTTGGGTCACTAGGCATCTGCCGGTGTCCGGCGCGTTCCATACGCCCTACGTGGGGCATGCGGTCGAGGCGTTCGGCCAGGCGGTGGCCGCGGTCGAGGTCGGTGCACCCGACGCACGGGTGTACGCCGACACCGAGGGCGCGTCCTACGGCGCGGATATCGAGAGCAATCGCGCCACCCTCACCGCGCAGCTGAGCAATCCGGTCGACTTCCACAGCGCGCTCACACAGATGCGCGCCGACGGCTGCACGGTCTTCGTCGAATTCGGTCCCAAGCAGGTGCTGACCTCACTGGTGCGGCGGACCTTCGGCAATGACGTGATCGCCATCGCCACCGATCCCGGACCCATCGGGAACGGTGACCTCGCCCTCAAGCGGGCGGCGGTACGGCTGGCGGTGCTCGGTTTCGAACTGAGCGAACTCAACCGCTATGCCGCACCCGAACGCGTCGCCCGGGCACGCAAACCCGCTATGACGGTGACCATTTCGGCCCCGGAGTACGTCCCGGCCAGCCGTCGTGAGTCCTATGCGGCCGCGCTGTCGGACGGGTACCGGGTCGTCACCGACGCACCGGCCGCTCCGGTCATGGCTGCTCCCACCCCTATTGCGGTGCCGGTCCCCCAGCCCGCACCCGTACCTGTTCTGTCCAATGGACATTCGGAGAACTCGGAGAATCACGTGACTGCTGATCCGCAGTACCGACTACCCGCACCGGGTGCGCTGGACAGTGCCCTGGTGCAGCATCTGCACACGCACCGGCACTACCTGGACGGTCAGCTGGAGCTGGCCCGCGATCTGGCGGGCGCGCTGCGCGACGGCGGACTCGACGAGCTGACCGTGCGCGCCATCGAAGCCGTGAAGGACCACGGCGTCGCGATCAGTGAAAGCCATTCCCGTGCGGGCGATGTGGTGGCACAGCTGGCCGAGCTCGAAGGCGGCGGTGCACCGGTCAGCCGGGTGCGCACCGTGCCGTCGTATGTCGAACCCGCGGCAATCGCTCCCGCTACGGCCCCGGCCTTGACCGGAAACGGTGCAGCGGCGCACAGCCTTGCCGCTCCCGCTCCAGCCCCGGCCGTGGCCGCTCCCGCCGATGGTGCTTTGGCTCCGGCCGCGTCGGCCCCTGCCGCGCCGCGGCAGGAAAGCGTCACTCCCGCCGCGTATTCGGTGCCGGTCGCGCAGGCCGCGGTCGTGACGGAACCGCCCGTGGAGATCTCGGCCGGTCTCTCGGGTGAGGTGCTGCGCCAGGCGCTGCGCGAAGTAGTCGCGGACAAGACCGGGTACCCGGTGGAAATGGTCGATCCGACCATGGATCTGGAAGCTGATCTCGGTGTGGACTCGATCAAGCGGGTTCAGGTGATCGGTGCGCTCCAGGAGCGATTCCCGGAGCTTCCGGTGCTCGGTCCGGAGCAGCTGGGCACGCTGCGCACCTTGGATCAGATCGTGAATGAGCTCGCTGCGGGCGAGGTTTCGCCCGCGGTCGTGACCGAGGCCGCCCCCGCCGCCGAGGTGCTACCCACTGCCAACGGCGTGCTCGACGGTGAGGTGCTGCGCCAGGCGCTGCGCGAAGTAGTCGCCGACAAAACCGGGTACCCGGTCGAGATGGTCGATCCGACCATGGATCTCGAGGCTGATCTCGGTGTGGACTCGATCAAGCGGGTTCAGGTGATCGGCGCGCTCCAGGAACGATTCCCGGAGCTACCGGTCCTCGGACCCGAACAACTCGGCACCTTGCGCACGCTCGATCAGATCGTGGGCGAGCTGGCCGGGGGTGATGTCCACCCAAAAGCTGAGGCCGCGGCGCAGACCCCGCGGCACGTCGTCGAACTCGTCGAACTTCCCCCGGTGGACCTGGCCGTGGAGCCCTACCGCCCGGCGGGCACCGCACTGCTGGTATGCCTGGATGGCACCGCCGAAACCGATTGCGAGGCAATCGAAGAGCAGCTCCGGGTGCGCAGCTGGACGGTGCTCCGGGCGCAGGGACCCGCGGCCGTGGCCGAGGCCGGACCGGTGGACGCCTGCGTGGTGGTCGCCGGTGTGGCCACGGAATGGGAACAGGCGCAGCGCATTCTCTCCGACGCCATCCTGACGGCCGGGCGGGCGCTGCCCCGGCTGCGGGCGGCGGCCGAGCGGGCGGGATTCGTCACCGTCACCCGGCTCGATGGTCACCTGGGCTTTCGCGGTGACGCGGAGCCGGTGGCCGCACTGCTCGGCGGTATCGGAGGAGTGGTGAAGAGCCTTGCGGCGGAACAACCTTCGCTGTTCTGCCGGGCCCTGGACATCGATCCCGCGGTGCTGCCGCAGCGACTGGCCGAACACGTGCTCGAGGAGCTGTGTGATGCCGCCGTGGACACTCCCGAGGTCGGCATCGACGGTTCGGGCGTGCGCCGCACACCGGTGCCCGGAGCGCACGGTCCGGCGTTGACGGCCGATATCGTCACCGCCGGAACCGAATTCGGTCCGGCGCTGCTGACCGAAGCCGATGTGCTGCTGGTGACCGGCGGTGCGCGCGGCGTCACCGCGACCTGCGTGCTGGAGCTGGCGCGGGTGACCGAGGCCCGATTCCTGCTGCTGGGCCGGACCACCCTGGATCCGGAACCGGAGTGGGCGCGAGACATCGCCGATGGCGAGTTGAAGCCCGCCGCCGTGCGGGCGCTGGCCGGGACCGGTGTCACGCCGCGCGATATCGACCGGGCCTGCGCACAGGTGCGGGCGGTACGCGAAATCGGTGTCACCCTGGCCCAACTCGGTGACCGCGCGGTGTATCTCGCCGTGGACGCCACCGATGCGGCCGCGCTCACCGAGGCGCTGACCCCGTGGCGCGGTGCCATCACCGGTGTCGTACACGGTGCCGGTGTACTGGCGGACTCGCTCATCCCGGACAAGACCGCCGAATCCATCGACCGGGTACTGCGGCCCAAGCTCGCCGGGCTCGGCGCGGTACTGGCGGCGGCCGGGGACCCCACCCATCTGGTGCTGTTCACCTCGGTGGCCGGATTGTTCGGCAATGCCGGGCAGGCCGATTACGCGGCCGCCAATGAGGCGCTGGGCCGGTTCGCCATGAGCTGGGGCCACCGGCATCCGGACCGCTATGTCACGGCTCTGGACTGGGGAGCGTGGGACGGCGGCATGGTGACTCCCGCACTGCGCGAGCACTTCTCGGCCCGCGGTATTCCACTGCTGGCCCCGGCGGCCGGTGCGGCGGCGTTCACCGCGCAGTTCACCGCATCGCGCCGGACCGAGCCGGTGCTGCTGATCGGCGCGGCGACCGCGCTGTCCACAGGTGCGGCCGAGCCCGCGACGGTGCGGGCTCGCCGCGATATCACCGGGCTCATCGACGAGCCGGTGATCGCGGCACACCGGGTGGGGGAGCACATCGTGCTGCCCGCCACGTTCGGACTGGGTGCCATGGCGCAGCTGGCCGAGCGCACCCGGCCGGGTCGAATCGTGGTGGGTGCGCGGGACCTCCAGGTGCTGCGCGGGGTGGTGTTCGACCATCCGGTGAACACCCTGGAGATCGAGCTGACACCGGCCGAGCCGGTGGACGGCCGGACGGCCGTGCGAGCCACCGTCTTCGGTGATTCGGCGGCGCGGTTCCGGGCCACCCTGCTCCTGGCCGACGCACCGGAAGCCGCTGCCCGGCAGCAGGTTCCGGATGGGCCGGGGGTGAGCGCGGAGTACATCTACCGGGACGGGATCCAGTTCCACGCTCCCGCCCTGCAAGGATTGCGCTCGGTGCGCGCACTGAGCGATGCGGCTCTCGTGCTGGAGTGCGAATTGCTCCCGGTGGCAGTGGCTTCCGGCGCGTACGCGAGCCGACTGCACAATCCGGTGCTCGCCGATCTGATCCTGCAGGCGCCGCCGGTCCTCGGTCATCGCCTGCTGGGAGCGGCCTGCCTGCCCCTGGGCGTCGGCCGGATCGACTATCACGCCCCGCTGCCCGCGGGCGAACCCTTCCTGGTGGTCGTGGACAATCCGCGCGCCACCCGCATGGAGGCCGTACTCGACGCGACGGCCCTGACCCTCGATGGCACAGTCCTGCAACGATTCTCGGATGTCACCGTATTGACGACACCCGATCTGACGGAGAAGTTCCGAACCTCGGTGAGGCGGTGGACAGCATGACAGTGCTGGAGTTCGACGGTATTCCCTTCAATGCCCTGGCCGCACCCGGCCCGGCGGGGCCGGACAGCCCGGCTCCCGAGGCGGGTGGGACCCAACCCGTGATCGGCGCGAACATCGCAGCTGGGTCCGCCGCGTCCGGTTCGGGCGCGGTCCCTCGGGTTGATCCGATCGCGGAGATCCGCGCGGGTGTGGTTGCCGCGCACCGGTCCGCGCTCTCGGCTCAGCTCGCCCTACAGCGGGAGATCTGGCGGCGGTCCATTCGGCGTGCGCCGGAATCGGTTCCGGTGACGGAGACCGCGGGTTCGGCCCGTGAGGGTGCGTTCAAAGCGCTGGCCAGGACCGGGCGCGTGCGGTTGGATCGGGCCGCGCTGGAGCAGTTGGCGCGCGGTGAGGCCGCCGCGGTGTTCGGCCCGGGTCATCAGCGGGCGGGCACGGTGTGGGCCGCGCGGGTGGCGGGTACCACCGCGCTGGCGCTGACCGAGGTGACCGGAATCGAGCTGTACGGCGGTGCCGGAAATGGCCGGGTGACAGCGCGATTCGAGGGTGATGCCCGGTCGGCGGCGCTCCAGGCCGCCGAGGTGTTCGCGCTGTTCACCGGGATGCCGCTGTGCATTTCGGGGAGCGTGATCACCGGCAGCGTGGGTGAGTCCGCGCTCGGGAGCTCCAGTGGCACCGTCGATCTCGTGGTTGACGGGCTCGATCTGGTGCCGCGCCCGTATGTCGAGGGGACCGTGAGTTTCGGCCCGGGTACCCAGCCGGTCGCGGTTCGGGTGAGCGTCACCGAACCGGCCGGGGTCGATGTAGGCCCCGGCGGTGCGGCGGGCGATCTGCTGCTCAACGAGTTCCATATGGCGCACCTGGCACGTGGCGATCAGGCCATTGCCATGGGGCCGGAGTTCGCCGAGTACACCGGTGTGCGGGCGACCCGGCTCCCCACCGGCGGACTGCTGCTGGTCGACCGGGTATGCGAGTTCGACGGTGCGCGCGGCAATCTCGAAAGCGCTTCGTACACCACCGAATACGATTCACCGGCGGATTCCTGGTACTACGCCGAGACCGCGAACGACTCCATGCCGCACTTCGTCTATATGGAGACCTCGCTCCAAGCGGCGCTGCTCATGGGCTATTACGCGGGCCCGACCCGCACCCAGCCCGGTACGACGCTGAGCCTGCGCAATCTCGGCGGCACCGCGACCGTGCTGCGGCAGATCGATCTGCGGGACGCCACCATCGAACAGGATTCGCGGCTGCTGTCGACGACCATCCTGCCGGGCTCCTCGCTTCAGACCTTCGATTACACGTTGAGCGTGGACGGTGAGCCGTTCTATCGGGGCGAGACCATGTTCGGCTACTTCAGTGATGAGGCGCTGGGCAACCAAACCGGTTTGGACGCAGGACGTTTCGTGCCGACCTGGCTGGCCGGACACCCCGAGGCCCGCACCCGGATCATCGACGTGGCGGCCCGCCGGGCGGATGCGAGCGCTCCAGCCTGCTCGCGCGGCAAGCTGGCGCTGATCGACAGCGTCGAGGTCGTCGATCAAGGCGGCAACTACAGCGCCGGTTATCTGCGCTCCCTGCGCGCCATCGATCCGGACGACTGGTTCTTCGCCCGGCACTTCCACCTGGACCCGGTAATCCCGGGATCGCTGGGTGTGGAGTCGGTCATTCACGCCGTACAGGAGTGGATGCTGGACGCCGGATTCGCCGAGAGCATGGCCGATCCGGTCTTCCGGATTCCCGCCGATATCGCCTTCAGTTGGCGCTATCGGGGACAGTTCCTGCCCACCGACGGCAGTGTCGAGCTCGAGGCGCACATCAAATCGGTGCGGCGCGGACCGCATGGGGTGACCGTCGTGGTGGACGGATCACTCTGGAAGCCGGGACTGCGCATCTACGAACTCGTGGATCTGGCAGTCCAACTCGCTGATCGGAAGGCCCAGTCATGACCACGTTCGGCACGCCGGGCCTGGCCCAGACCGCCGCGGATATCACCGGTCTGCTGCTTCGGCTGGATCGCCCGTGCTGGATTCTGCGGGATGAGAACGGCCGGGTGGCAGCCACCACCGACGACTGGGCCGCCGGAGCGCGCGGTCAGGTGCTGGCTGCGGTGCCACCGCTGTCGCCGGAGCGGCTGGGCGACAAAGCTTTCCGGACGGCGCACGGGGTGCGCGCGGCCTATGCGGCGGGTGCCATGGCCAATGGCATCGCCTCGCCGGATCTGGTCGTCGCCATGGCGGAGGCCGGATATCTGGCGAGCTACGGTGCGGCAGGTGTTCCCCCGGCCGCCGTGGATGCCGCGCTGGCGCAGCTGTCGGCGAAGCTGGCGGGAAAGCCGTTCGCCTGCAACCTGATTCACAGCCCGTCCGAGCTGGCACTGGAGCGTGCCATCGTGGATGCCTGCTTGCGGCATGAGGTGCGGTGTGTGGAGGCGTCGGCCTTCATGGACCTCACCCCGGAGGTGGTGCGCTACCGCGTCTCCGGGCTGGCCGTGAACCGGCAGGGTGTACTCGAGGTCTGGAATCGGCTGATCGCCAAGGTATCTCGGGTCGAGGTGGCTGAGCTGTTCCTGCGCCCGGCCCCCGAACGACTGCTGCGGCAGCTGGTCGAGACCGGCGCGATCACCGCCGAGCAGGCCCGGCTCGCCGAACAGCTTCCGATGGCCGATGACATTACGGCCGAAGCGGATTCGGGTGGGCACACCGACCGCCGACCACTGGTGGTGCTGCTACCCGAACTGGTGGCCGCCCGGGATCGGATCGCACGGACCGTTCCAGGTGCGGCGGCGGTGCGCATCGGTGCCGCGGGCGGAATCGGCACCCCCGACGCTGCGGCCGCCGCCTTCGCCCTGGGTGCGGCCTATATCGTGACCGGTTCGGTGAATCAGTCCGCGGTGGAGGCCAATCAATCCGAGGCGACCAAGAAGCTGCTCGCCACCGCGCAATTCGCCGACTGCACCATGGCCCCATCCTCGGATATGTTCGAACTCGGTGTGCAGGTGCAGGTACTGCGCCGGGGCACCATGTTCGCCTCGCGCGCACAGCGGCTGTACGACCTCTACCGGGCGTACGACGGTATCGACGCCCTGCCCGCCGAGATCCGGAAGGATCTGGAGGACAAGCTGTTCCGCCGTCCGCTCGCCGATATCTGGCAGGACTGCGTCACCTACTTCACCGAACGTGATCCGGCCCAGCTGGTTTCGGCCGAAGGCAACCCGAAAGCCGTTATGGCGCTGGTGTTCCGCTGGTACCTGGGCCTGTCCTCCGGCTGGAGTATTCGCGGTGAGGCCGATCGCCTGGCCGACTACCAGATCTGGTGCGGCCCGGCCATGGGCGGCTTCAACAGCTGGGTGACAGGCAGCCACCTGGCCGCGCCCGGCAATCGGCGGGTGGCCGATATCGCGGACCAGTTGATGACCGGGGCGGCCTACCTCACCCGGGTCGCGCAATTGCGTACGGCGGGTGTGCGACTGCCCGCCGAATGCTCGCGGTATGTGCCCCGTCCGACGGAGGAACCTTGACCATTCTCGAAACCGGAACGGCCGCGCGGACATCGTGGATGGTGTGCCCCGGCTGCGCGGCGATGATCTACGTCAAACGCTATGGGCGTTCGGACCGGGTCTGCCCGGAATGTGATCACCATGGCTTGCTGACCGCCCAGCAGCGGATCGATCTGCTGCTGGACGCGGATTCGGCGCAGACCATCGAATACGCTGAAACCCTTGCCGACCCATTGGGTTTCACCGATTCGAAGCCCTACCCGGAGCGCCTGGAGGCGGCCCGCGACAAGACCGGCATGTCAGATGCCGTGCACTGTGTACGCGGGACCATGGGCGGAACCCCGGTGGTGCTGGCCGTCATGGACTTCCGCTTCCTGGGCGGCAGCCTGGGCAGTGCCGTCGGTGAGGCCATCACCACCGCCGCCGAAGCGGCGCTCGCCGAACGCCGTCCGCTGCTCATCGTCACCGCTTCGGGCGGGGCGCGTATGCAGGAGGGCATAGTCGCGCTCATGCAGATGGCCAAGACCAGCCGGGCCCTGCGCCGCCTCGACGACGCCGGGGTGCTCACGGTCTCGGTCATCACCGATCCCACCTACGGCGGGGTGGCGGCGTCCTTCGCCACCTCCACCGATGTGATCGTGGTGGAACCCGGTGCGCGCCTGGGCTTCGCGGGACCGCGCGTCATCGCGCAGACCATCGGGCAGACCCTGCCACCGGGCTTCCAGACCGCGGAATTCCTGCTCGACAACGGCATCGTGGATATGATCTGCCATCGCTCGGCGCTGCGCGACCGGCTGATTCGCCTGGTGGGTATGACCACCCGCTCGGCTCGGCCGTTCACCAACGACAATGCGGCGGTGATCACCGATCCGGCGGCGCTGACCGCCGTCGATCCGTGGGATCGGGTGCGCAATGCCCGCAGGTTGGGCCGCCCGACCACCCTCGACCATCTGGCCGGTGCCTTCGAGGAATTCCTCGAAGTGCATGGCGACCGCATCGGCGCGGACTGCCCGGCGATGGTCGCGGGACTGGCGCGGCTGGACGGTGTTTCGGTCGCGGTGATCGGTACGCAGAAGGGCCATACCGCCGCCGAACTGAACCAGCGCAATTATGGGATGCCGACACCGTCGGGATACCGCAAGGCGATGCGGGTGCTGCGGCTGGCGGAGAAGCTGGGCCTGCCGGTCATCACGCTCGTCGACACCGCCGGGGCCTACCCGGGCATCACCGCCGAGCGGGAAGGGCAGGCGGTGGCCATCGCCGAATCCGTGAAACTGCTTGCCGGACTGGAAGTCCCGGTCGTCGCGGTCATCACCGGTGAAGGCGGCAGCGGCGGAGCGCTGGCCCTGGCGCTCGCGGACCGGGTACTGGTCTGCGAGAACGCGGTCTACTCGGTGATCAGTGCCGAGGGCTGCGCCTCCATCCTGTGGCAGGACGCGAGTGCCGCACCGCGCGCGGCCCGGGCGCTGCGCGTGGACGCGACCGCACTCCTGGAACTCGGCATCGCCGATGCGGTGGTGCCCGAACCCGAGGGCGGAGCCGACGCCGATCCCGCCGCCGCCACCGCACTGCTGCGCCGTGCGCTGCGACAGACCGTGCACGAATTGCGCGCCTGGTCCACTTCGGACCTGCTGGCGCATCGGCACGCCCGATTCCGTGCCTTCGGCGTTGCCCGACACGATGTTCAGGAGAACCGATGACCGACCCCCGTACCACCGAATCCGCCGGGCGCGCGGTCAGCGCCGCCGAGGCCGACCACAGCCTGACCGTACTCACCCGGCACGCGCTGACCGTGCGCACCGGCGCGGCGCCGACCTCCATCACCGTGGCCAATGGGCCTGTCGTGCTGCGCGTCAGCTGGGCGGGAGAGACAACGAGCGACACGAGCGCGGGTCACTCCGGCGATACTTCTGATGTGGGGCAGTTGATTTCGAGCGTGGCGCTGACTGCCGGGCCCTCTCATGGTGCTGTCGGAGGCCCGAATGGCTACCCTGCCAATGGAAATGACGGCTCCGCTATCGGGAACGGTGGCTCGGGCACCGGGACCAGTGGCCTCGGGGGCGCGAGCAGTGTCCTTGGCGGCGGGCAGGGTGCTAGGGGTGGCGGGCATGGGGACTCGTCCTTTGGAAACGGCCCTGCCGCAGCGACTTTCACCCTCACCGCCGAGACCGTCGGCGTCTTCTACCGCTCCTCCGAGCCCGGCGCGGCTCCTTTCGTCGCCGAAGGTGATCCGGTGCGCGCCGGTCAGCAGGTCGGCATTGTCGAGGCCATGAAGCTCATGATCCCCATTCAGGCCGGCAAGGAGGGCGTGGTCGCCGAATTCCTGGTGGCCGATGGTGAGGCCGTGGAGCACGGGCAGCCGCTCATCGTGTTCGAGGTGCTGCGGTGACCCTTCCCATCCGTAAGGTGCTCATCGCCAATCGCGGTGAGATCGCCGTCCGCATCCAGCGCACCTGCGCCGAACTCGGAATCGCCACCGTCGCGGTATATTCCGCCGCCGACAAGAACTCCGCGGTGGTACGACTGGCTGACGAGGCGATCCAGATCGGCCCCGGCCCCGCCAAGCGCAGCTACCTGTACATCCCCGCGATCATCGAGGCGGCCCGCGCCACCGGTGCGGACGCCATTCACCCCGGATACGGATTCCTATCGGAGAACCCGGATTTCGCCGAGGTCTGCGAGGCGGAGGGGTTCATCTTCGTTGGGGCACCGCCTGAAGTCCTGGCGCGCCTGGGCGATAAATCCACCGCCCGCGCGCTCATGTCCGATGCGGGCCTGCCGCTGCTGCCCGGCAGCCGCGATGCGGTGGAGACCGCGGACGAGGCGCGAAACCTGGCCGGGGACATCGGGTATCCGGTCATACTCAAAGCCGTAGCGGGTGGTGGCGGCCGGGGTATGCGCGTGGTGCGCGATCCCAGCGATTTCGCCGCCGCCTGGCAGCAGACCCGCGCCAACGCCACCGCCGTCTTCGGTGACGGCCGCCTGTACCTGGAGCGCTATCTCGAGGGCGCGCGGCACGTGGAGGCCCAGATCCTGGCCGACACCCACGGCAATGTCATACATCTGGGCCTGCGTGACTGCTCCCTGCAACGCCGCCATCAGAAGCTGGTCGAGGAGTCGCCCGCCCCCGGCCTGTCCCATGAACTGGCCGAGCGCATCGGCGAGGCAGCGGTCCGCGGTGCGGCCGCCGCGGGCTACGTCGGCGCGGGCACCGCCGAATTCCTCCTCGCCCCCGACGGCGAGTTCTACTTCATGGAAGTGAATTGCCGCCTCCAGGTGGAACATCCGGTCACCGAAATGGTCACCGGCGTGGACCTGGTGGCCGAACAATTGCGCATCGCCTCGGGCCTGCCGCTCACCGTCGACGCGGGCACCCGCCCCAATGGCGTGGCCATCGAATGCCGTCTCAACGCCGAGGACCCCGAACGCGAGTTCGCCCCGGCTCCGGGCACCCTGACCGAATGTGTTCTCCCCGGCGGCCAATTCGTCCGCGTCGACACCCACATCACCACCGGCTACGCCATCCCCCCGCACTACGATTCCCTCCTCGCGAAGGTCGTGGTCTGGGCCCCGGACCGCCCCACCGCCATAGCCCGCATGCGACGAGCATTGGCCGAGACCAGAATTCACGGCGCGGGCGTAGCCACTACGACCGATTTCCTGCACGACGTCCTGGACCACCCCCGCTTCCGCTCCGCCACCCATGACACCGCTCTGATCGGCTCATTAACCGAACCTGCCGCTGTCTCAGCGTGACTGCCCACGCCCCTTGCGACGGCATGTGTTACCAGCGAATTGGACAGTCTCTCGGCGCCACCAGACCGACTGAGCCCGCAAGCAGTTGCGGACGCTCCCGATGCGGCCGCCGCGCTCTCGGTGGGCGCCGCTGCCGTTCTCGGGGCACCGCCCGCCGCCGCCGACCCGGTCACTGGGGCGCCGTTTCCCTCAGCGTGTGGGGCAACGTCTATGCGTTTTCGGTCAACCACCCGACAGAAGCCGACGCCATTCGAGCCGCCGACCGAGCATGCAAGGGTCAAGGCATCATCGACTGCCGGATGATGGTGACGTTCGCGAACGGCCGCGGTGCAGTCGTGACGAGTCCGCTCGCGATCGTCGCAGGGTTCCCGATCGTGGGCTTCGGTAAGGGGGCGACCCCGGGGGAGGCATACGCAGACGCCACCCGCAACCTCCCCACCGGCACCGGAAGCGTCGGCTCGTTCAATCGCGAACACGCCTGCACCCAGCCTTGACCTAGTTCCAGCACGGTCCTCGGCATGTGCGTGCCTTCGGCTGGTTGCGGATAGCCACCGCCAGTTGATTTTCCGCCGCACCGCGCTGGCCGGTTCGATCAGCGCGGTATGCGGCGTGTCGGTGCGTTGCCGGAGTCGGCTGCGGCCACCTCGCTCTGAGCAATCGGCGAGGTCGCGACGCCGCACCTTGTACGGCCGGTGATCACTGGGAGGGAGTGGGGACTCCGGAGTCTGGCGCAACCGTCAATCTCATGAACGTGTGCCGCCCGAGTAGCGCCGGAACCCAACGCCGACCCGGTTGCTCGAACACGAGTCGAAACTTGCGCAGGACAACTCGCGGAGGAAGTGTCCACTTCGTCATAGGGCGGAATTCGTAGCGAGCGAAGTATTCGGGCTTTGCGGTGGCAAGCCACACAAAGGTGGCCCCCGAACGTGCTGCCTCGGTCAAGCACGCCCGCATGAGCAGCGCGCCCACGCCTCGGCTGTGCGCGACCGGCTCGACCGCGACCGCCAAAATCTCCGCATTCGCGCGTGTATGGCGGTGGAGCGCCGCGCACCCCACCGGACGCCCATCCTCCGTCGCGATCACGAAGTCGTCGAGATCGCGGCGAATCCGACGGGCGGATTGCTGAAACAGCGACGTGTCGGCGGCATTCGCGGCGAGCACTCGCCGAATCGCTCCGATATCCGCCTTGTTCGCCCATCGCACCGACACGGTGTCGAATCCATTCCCCACAAACCGGATTCAACCACGACACACACCGCCCAAAGGTACGAACATCGGCATTTCAGTGCATCGCGGATACCGAAATGGTCTCGGCCCGTTGACCTTCCGCGAAGCGGCGTGGCCGTTTCGAACCGAGCGTGACGTGGCACGAGGACGCCACCGGTCGCGATGCGGGATTCATCTGTCGCGGGTCACCGCCTATACGACCAGCCCAACCTGCCTCGGAATCACCCGCAGAAGTGAACTTTTCATGCAATCCTCGGGTGGATTTGCGGGAAGTCCGGCGGGGCGGGCAATGGATTGCACGATAGGTTCACCTCCCGTGCGTGCACGGTCATCGGCATTTCAGTGCGGCAGGCAGACCTCGGATCCATAGCGCCCGTTGATCTTCCGCTGAGTCGCACTGGCCGTTTCGGTCAGTGCGCCATGCGGCATTACCGGTCGTTCTGTTCGGCCTGGTCGACGGTGGGGACGACGCGGGGCGGCTCCTGATCGAGGTGGGCCAGGAACTCGATGGTGCGCTGCCAGGTCAGCTCGTTGGCGTGGGGGTCGAAATCGGGCAGGGTGTTGTCGGTGTAGAAGTGTCCCGCACCGGGGTATGTGTGAACCGTTGCCGCGGTCCCGTGGCGCAGGGCGGCGGCGCGCCAGGCGGCCAGCCGTTCTGCCGACACGAACACGTCGGGTTCGGCGATGTGCACCTGCACGCCTGCGTGGGTTTCGAGCGGAATGTCGGCGAGGGCGTGGATCAGCAACACGCCCGCGGCGGCCGGGCGCGATGGCAGGACGTCCTCAATGATGCCGCAGCCCATGGAAAAGCCTGCCAGCACCGTGGTGTCGGGAAGCCCGGCCAGCGCTTCGAGCGCACGCGCGACGATCGTGCCCCACCCAATGCGGTCCTTCAGCGCGAACCCCGCTTCCAGCGTCGAGGCGACCTGCCCGGCGTACAAATCCGGGACATGTACCTCATGCCCGAGATCCCGCAACCGTCCCCCGGCCTCCGTTTCGACGCTGCGCAAACCGTAGACCGAATGGAACAGCGCGATCGTCACCACCGCCCTATCATTGCCGATCACACTATCCGCCCGCGAGACAACCGATCATCGGCAATATGGTGCGTTCGACCGGCGCCCGGACACACACGGCCAGTTGATCTTCCCCCAGACCGCGCTGGCCCGGTTCGATCGGCGCGGGATGCGGCAGTTCCGGACGTTCTCGCCGACGGCCACGCCACGAGGTAGAGGCGCTACTTGTCGTCGGTTCTATCGCGCTGAATGCGCTGGAAACTCTCGGCGATCCGCCGGAGGTACTCGCCGTACTCGGGTGAATCCAGTTCGAAGCCTTGCTGATTCCAGCGATGAGCGCTCCATCGGTCATCGATTTCGGCGTGATGGATTGCCCGCAGCACCTCGGGTCGATAGATCAGCGCCACACGCCAATTGCCGAGGTATCGGGCCTGGATATGGGCGGTGACGTACCGGCGGCGGTGAGCCGTGCCGACAACGGTCACCACCTCATGACCCTTCCCTGCGAAACCGCCGATCACATGAAGCTTCGCGCCAGCCGGGAAGATCTTGTGGCTGCGCAGTTCAGCGTTGGGACCTGACTCCTTGTACGGGTACGGCAACAACGACGCGACCACGCACCACTCGGGTCGAACGGCATCATCGCTCACAGCCTCAAGATATCGGCCCACCTGGTGAAACTCAGGCATTGATCCCCGGCACCCAGCCGTGGCGCTGTCCGGCGTAAATGCCCTTGTAGCGGCAATATCGTGCGTTCGCCGACGGTTGCGGCAGCATCATTGAACAGCTTGATCAGCCACGTAGTAGCGGCTCCGGAATCGGCGTGTCACACACATGGGCGCATCCAGGTGTCAAAGAATCTGGGCTATGAGCACCTACGGGACAGCGGTCATTGCCGATACCGAAACGCAAGATCAGGCGCAGGCCGTCATCGCGAACCTCAAGAATCTGGCGGCGCTAACAATCGACCAGCACTCGCTCAAGCCAGTGGCTCAAGTCGGACAATGCTGGCGTGCAAGCGGATATGTCGGAATGTCGGTTGCCGAGATGGTCGGAACTGGTCTTTTCGCGGGAGTCACGACCGGTCGTGCCGTGGTCGCCGACGATATGGACGAGTTCGGCGGGTTGTGGACGGCATGGCGGGTAGATGGTGCCGAGCCAGCGATCATCTACCGCAAGTACCTCTCGTCACCCGATGGCAGCGTGGATCCGACCCTAGCCACCACCGATCGTGCGGGGATCGACGCGGCGCTGGAAATGGCCCGGCTATGGGACGCGGACCCGGCGGCGGTTACGGCCGTCGAGTCGCAATTCGACGAGATGTCGCAGTCCCTGGGACGGGTCGGCACACCGTTCATGCCTTGGCTCAATGCGTTGGGCCTTGAATGGCCGGTCTAATTCTCTCCCACACTCACGATGCTGCTGGCATGAACGAACGCTGTCGGCGACCGTGAGGCGCTCTGCCTGTTGACTTTCCGTCGCTCTGCGCTGGCCGCTATGGTCCGCTCGGCATACGGCAATATCGTGCGTTCGCCGGCCTCGGATGTCCACCGCCGGTTGATCTTCCGCCGTAGGGTGCTGGCCGGTTCAGCCCGAGCGGTCAGCGGCAAGAGAGTGTGTTCGCCCGGTGCGAGGGGTTACGTCGTCACGATCGGTTCGAGGAGCACGATCGGGATGATGCGGGGATGCGCGAGACGCTGGAAGAATTCGTAGCCGGGATAGGCCGACAAACAGATGGGCCACAACACATCTCGTTCCGAGCCGCTCGCCATATGCGCAACGACGCGGCGCGTCTGGGAACCGATCTGGATCGTAGTCTCCGGGTGGGCCAACAGATTGTGGAACCATGCCGGGTTGGTCGGCTGGCCGGCCTTCGAGGCCACGACCGCGATCGAGTCGCCGTCCTCGTAGTACATCACCGGCGATGTCCGACGCACTCCGGACTTCGCGCCGACGTGATCGAGCAGCAGAATCCGGGCATTCGGCCACCCCGGAAGGTGACCACCAACCCGACCGCCGAACCGGCGATACAACGCGACATGCAGTCTCGTGGAACGTCGACCCAGGTAGACCCCGCGACTATTGGCGAACCGCGAACCCAACTCCACCAGCCGCCCCATCGAAGTCGGAACTGTCTGTGCGGCAACGCCCGCTTTGTCGGTGTTGGCCATCGTGCCCCCCGTCTACAGCTACTACGGCCGATAGTAGAGCGTTTCCGGCTCGCCCGGAAGGCAATCAGCCGCAAAGGCGCCCGAACTGCATTCGGCATGTCCGTGCGTCGAGAAGCCGTGTAGACCAAGAGATCTGGATGGCTGTCCAACACGCGGGTCGCGGCAAGAGCGGACACTTCAGATTCTTCGATGCCCCCTGTCCGATTAATATCCAACGATCTAGGTGCAGTGTCGATCTCGGACGGAACAGAAGGTGCTTACATATGGCTAGCGCAACTACCATCGGCGAGCTGGTAACCCTCTACAACCAATTGGACGGCGAGAGCGCCTACCCAGAGGCCACCGCGCAGGCCCTATCCGCCGCGGCCGATGGGAATCCAGAGCTCCTGGACAACCTGGCGGCTCATCTCCCGCCGGATGTCCAGGCTGCCCTTACAGCTCTCACGAACAGCTGAGCCCGCAACGCGACGTTGACCTTCGGGCGTGAGGCGTGGCCGGTTCGAACCGCGCGCAACGCGGCATTCAGTGCGTTCGACCAACCTCGGATCGTCACGGTCGGTTGATCTTCCACCGCATCGAGTGACCGGTTCGGTCAGCACGCCACGCGGCATTTCCGGGTGTCGAGCTGGCACCGTCAAGCAAAGTCATCTGCCCTGGTAGCGTCCATTTTCATGCAGCTAGTCGATCTTGTTGCGCGGGCCTCGGCAATGGGCGCGACCCTCGGACTTCCCGCGTCGACAGCCGAACTCACGGCCGCCGAGACCCGGCTGGGAATTCGCTTCGACATCCAATACCGGCAACTGATGTCGATCTGCAGCGGCATCGAAGGGCTCGAAGCGTTCCTGTACCCGGCAGACGAACTCGGCACCTCATCGCGTTGGCTGGCCTCGACCTCACAGCTCGAGATCGAATACTTCCAATACCAACCGACCTTCGAGACCCGCGGCGGCGAAACGATCGAACCAATATTCAACCCAGCACCCGCAGGCCGCGCGCATGTCCTCATCGGCGAGACCGAGCTGAGCCCGAGCTCACTGGTGTGCAATTTCTCCGTCTCCGATCCCGATGCTCCCCCCGGCGATATCGCCGATTGCCGCTATGAGCCCGACATTCTCGGAGACCTCACCGCGACACTGGCGCGTCTGCTCGACCGGTACGAATACCTCCGGCGCGACGACTCGACTGATCCCGCCCAACATGATCGCGCCGACGTGCACTTCCAGGCGGCTCGCCTGCTCCGCGGTATCGCGGAGCAGAACCGCGCCACGATTCGGCACGCATTGTCGACCCGATGGCGCGCCGAGTTCGACCGGCGCCCTGGACAATCCGGTCTCAACATGTTGCGCAAGGCAGTGCTGTGGGGTGGTGCGGCGCAACCCACCCTCGAATCCCTGGAATACGACCTCTGGGACGACGCTCCCCACACCGTGTGTGCCACCGTCAACGCACCGTCCGGCTGGGTCGAAACTCAGCGTGAAGTCGTGATCGGAGTCGTCAAGGAGAACACGGTCTGGCGGATCGATTCCTGGGCATGGAGGGATATCGCCTGATTCACCCGAGATGACGGCTGACGTCCTTCTGGCCACCGCGCCTGACAGGAAACGGGCCCTCGAGAGCGAGCGAGCTGCCCACCCTCCGACCCGCAGAAGGTGGGCGGCTTCGTTGCGCGGTCCGGAAGTTTGCACGTTATACCGCTTTTGGGCCCGAACGCCCCAGAAGACTGCCGTTGGGCCCTGTCCGCCGGAGATCGCACGGAGTTTGCTGATCGCGTACGCATAGATCAACGAAAGGCCCGCCATGACTCTGCTACTGACAGTACTGGTCATCTATGCGGCGTGCTCGGTGCCGATCGCCCTGCTCCTGGCTCGCATGTTCCGGGCGCCGCGGGCGCTCGGACGATCGGCGGCACCTCGCACCCGCGCCGGCCAGGACCCGAACCGGTAACAGTGCGTGGGGCGATCCGGCGAGTTGGTTCGTTCTGCCGAACATCCGCCACGACCGCCGCGGATTCCGCCAGAACCAGCCGCTCCTGGCAACCGAGGAGGTTCACCGGCTGCCCAGTCGGCGTGGCGGCGACGCGCCCGACCGTGCATGCGATGGTCTACAGGTTTGACGGATGCCGTTGCCACAGAACAGCTCTCAAGTGCCCGTCGGCCCCCACGAGTGTGTCGAGACACGAACTCGGAGCCGAATGGCTTCAAAACGGACAACTCATTTCCGGGTAGTCCGAGAGAGATCGTCGGGCCGATCGGATTCGTCCGCGCGGGGTGCGGCATTTCCGTACGTTCTCACCGAGAGCTATGCCACGACCTATGGGGCGCTACGCGTCGTCGGTTCTGTCGTGCTGAGTGCGCTGGAAGCCCTCCGCGATCCGCCGGAGGTGCTCGCCGTACTCGGTTGAATCGAGTTCGAAGCCTTGCTGATTCCACCGGTGAGCGCTGCACCGATCATCGATCTCGGCTTGATGGATCGCCCGCAGCACCTCGGGCCGATAGATAAGAGCCACACGCCAATTGCCGAGATATCGAGTTTGGATGTGGGCGGTGACGTACCGGCGGCGGTGAGCCGTGCCGACAACGGTCACCACCTCATGACCCTTCCCTGCGAAACCGCCGATCACATGAAGCTTCGCGCCAGCCGGGAAGATCTTGTGGCTGCGCAGTTCAACGTTGGGACCCGACTCCTTGTACGGGTACGGCAACAACGACGCGACCACGCACCACTCGGCCCGAACAGCATCATCGTTCACGGCATCAAGTCGGCTCTGCCGGTTGACGTTCGGCCGACCCGCGCCGGCCGGTCCTGACGTGAACGCTTTGGTGGTGAGGAAAACCCCGCGCGCCGCGCCCACGCGAGCACTGCGACCGCCGCGCGCCGCAGTGCTCGCTTCTCACCAACGGGGTCTACCGCCGAAAGAGATTGTCAGTAGGAGGCATTGGCCCCGTACTCGGCCTGGGCGCGCGTAAAGCCTTCGTACACCAGCTGATCGATGAGTCCGGACCGAGAGAAGGAGGTGTACTCGAGGTACTGCTTGGCACTCTTCGCCGCCTGCTCGTTCCAGTCCACATTCAGGCTGTCCACTGCGAACGTAGCGTCTGCGGTGGAGAAGTCTTCGTACTCGAGTCGGTGAATCAGACCGCTGCGGGAGAAGGCAGAGTAGTCGAGGTACTGCTGGGCGGACCGGATGGCGTTGCGCTGGCTGGAGGGGATGTCCTGCTTGGCCGGGGAGAATTCCGAACGGCCGGTTGATCTTTCGCCGTGCGGCGCTGTCCGAACTGCGCAGCGCGCCGCGAGGCCGAGGCCGAGCTATGATCACGTGGTCGCGAAAAGCGATGTTCTGTGGGTTCCTCCCTAGGACATCGTTCGTACATCGATCCGGATGGTTCTGATCGTTGAGCGTCTCCTTGCCGAGACCGGGCATCCCGTCCGCTCCCGGCACTGACCATCCGCCGGCACGCGTCGGCGCGACACAGGAGCGCATCATGCAGAAGACCATTGCCATTGTCGGAGCCCTGCGTGTCAGGGTGAGGTGAGTCCACCGGCTCGGAGCCAATCGGGTAGATGCAGGGCGAGAGACGGATCGATATTTCATGACCAGGACAAGCACCACGGTGGCCGAAGGCCACAATGGGCGGATGGGTTCTCGAGGGCCGCGTGGTGACGAGCCGAAGCGGCGGCGTGCGTTCAGCGCGGCGGACAAGTTGGCGTATCTGCAGGCCTACGAGCAGGCGATCGAACACGGCGACGGTGGCGGGTATCTGCGGCGAGAAGGGCTGTATTCCTCGCAGATCAGCGAGTGGCGCAAGCAACGCGACGCGGGAGTCCTGTCCGGGAAGAAGCCGGGCGAGAAGGTCGGCAAACTCACCGCCGAGCAAGCCGAAATCGCTCGCCTGACAGCGGAATTGGCGCGTGCGAACAAACGCCTCGTTACCACCGAGGCCGCCCTGGACATCATGGGAAAAGCACACGCTCTCTTGGAATCTCTCTCCGAGAGAGCGGATTCGCAAGAGAAGCGCAGACAGCGCTGACCACCGCGTACACGTCGTTGACCGAGGTCGGAGCCGGAACTCGGCGTGCGGCGGTGTTGACCGGGCTGGTGCGTTCCACCGCGATCCGCCGCCGCAACGCGGCCGCGGGACCGAGTTCGGTTTTTCGGCAACCGGTTTCGGATCCGGTGAACAAGCTCTCCGAGTTCGAGCGCCGCAAGATCTTGGAGGTGCTGGGCAGTCCCGGGTTCGTCGATCTGGCGCCGTTGCAGGTCTTCGCTCAGCTCCTGGACGAGGGCACCTACCTGTGTTCGGTGTCCACGATGTATCGGGTGTTGCGGGAAAACAAGCAGGTCAAGGAGCGTCGAAGGTTGGCGCGCCATCCGAGCAAGGTGTGTCCGGAGTTGGTCGCCACCGCACCGAGGCAGGTGTATTCGTGGGACATCACCAAGCTCGCGGGCCCGGTCAAGGGACAATATTTCGATGCCTACGTGATGATCGACATCTACTCCCGCTATATCGTCGGGGTCCATGTCCACAATCATGAATCCGGTGTTCTGGCAACAGAATTGATGAAGGAGATCTTCGGAGTCCACGGGATCCCGCAGGTCGTGCACGCCGATCGGGGCACCTCGATGACCAGCAAAACCGTCGCCGCTCTACTGGCCGATCTCGAGGTCACCCGCTCGCATTCACGACCGCGGGTGTCCAATGACAACCCCTACTCCGAAGCACTGTTCAAGACCCTGAAATACGGGCCGGAGTTCCCCGAACGCTTCGGATCACTCACCACCGCAAGAGGATTCATGGATTCCTTCGCCGACTGGTACAACCACGAACACCGCCACACCGGCATCGGCCTACACACCCCCGCCGACGTCCACTACGGGCTGGCCACCGACAAGGCCGCCGAACGGGCAGCCGTGCTCGCCCAGGCCCGCGCGCGGCACCCACACCGCTTCGGCACCACAACGACACCGAAGATCCTCGACCTACCCGACACCGCCTGGATCAACCGACCAACCCAAGACACCACCCAGGAGACCGACACGACAGCCGCTTAACACCCGCTGGACTCATCCACCTTGAAAAATTCCGGAGCGGGACTGGGCGGGTTGACGCTCGCTCGGGTACTTCAGGCTCACGGCGTCGCCGCGACGATCTACGAGGGTGAGGCTTCGGCGACGACCCGGACACAGGGTGGCCTGCTCGACATCCATGAAGAGACCGGACAGGTCGCGCTGCGTGCAGCCGGTCTGTACGACGAGTTCCTCACTCTGATCCGCCCGGGCGAGGACGCCAAGCGGGTGGTCGACCGCCACGGCACGATTCTGTTCGATATGCCCGCGGACCGTGGTTCGGTGCGTCCCGAGGTGGACCGTGGCGAACTCAGGCGCCTGCTCATCGACTCACTGGCGCCCGGGACGATCAGGTGGGGTCACCAACTCGCCTCGATCCGGCACCGTGTGGAGGGCGGCTACGACCTCACCTTCGCGGAAGCTCCCGCCACACACACCGACATCGTCATCGGCGCGGACGGTGCCTGGTCGAAGGTGCGTCCGCTGCTCACCCCCGCCATGCCTCTCTATAGCGGAACCTGCTTTGTCGAGATCGCTCTCGGCGCAGGCGAACAGAACTGTCGGGCGAGCGTGGCCGCGATCGGCAGCGGCACTCTGATGGCGGTCGCGCCGGGCAAAGGCATCATCGCCCATCGCAACGCCGACGGGCGTGTGTCCGGATACGTGGCGTTGAACAAGCCCGAGGAGTGGATGAGGTCGATCGACTTCGGCGACCCGTCCGCGGGCCTGCGTCGACTTGCCGACGAGTTCGATGGCTGGTCGCCGCTGCTCACCGCCTTCGTGACCGAGAGCGATGCGCAACCGTGGCTCCGACCCATCTATGCCCTGCCCGTCGGGCTCGAATGGGGCAGGGTGCCCGGTGTGACACTGGTCGGCGACGCCGCGCATCTGATGTCGCCCTTCGCCGGCGAGGGCGCGAACCTCGCGATGTACGACGGTGCTGACCTGGCGCGCAAGCTGATTGAGCAGCCCGACATCGAAGGCGCGCTCACCGCCTACGAAGAGAGGCTGTTCGTGGGTAGTAGCGACGCCGCCGGCCGCGCGGCGGACAACCTGGAGATCTTCTTCGGCCCGCAAGCACCGCACAGCGTAGTCACTCTGTTCGACCACTTCTGACCCTTGAACCGCCTGCTCGCCGACGACGGGGCTACACAGTTGTGGAAGGCTGCTGCGCCCGAATCGTGAGCTGAGTCAGTCGGTCGAGAACGTCGGCTGCGTTGAGGCTCATTGAATGAAGCTCGTCAACGGGGATGGTGTCGATATCGCGCAGAAGCGCGAGGAACACATGCTCGGTGCCGGTCGGGAATGCGCCACCGGCGGTGGCGATCTCATCGGCCGACGCGAGCAGGCGGGCCAGATTCGGTGTGCAGGCGAAGGTGATTGGCACCTCGATTATTTCAAACCCCCTGTGGGTTTCGCCGGGGTGTCCCAGCGGGCGAATATCTGCTCGGGCGAGACCGTGATCACCGCGGCGACGGCCCGCAGTTCCTCGGGTACCTCGCTCGGTTCGAAGTGCCGAAGGCTCGGTGTGATGACCGCGTCGGTGTTCTGCCGGTCGAGGGCGACCCGCAATCGCTTCATAGGCTGATCTGTGGCTCCACCGAAAACGATGATCTTGCTCAGGTCGTAGCCGAATCGGACTGCTGTACGCCGGATTTGGTTCTCGTCCCATTGCTGCCGCGCACCGGAAACATCGCTACGCAGGTAGCCGATCGCCGAAGGCAGACGAGGCATTGTCACCAGCTCCCGGCTGGGACATGAGCGCGTTTCGCCTGGGCTGCGAGGCGTGCCTGAATCTTGCTGACAGTCAGATGATTTCGGCTGAACGACGCGCGACCCATGTGGTGGATTCCGGCCGTCGCGGCAACCGTTACCAGCGCAAACGCGGCTATAAGGACGATGATTTCCATGTCGGGTGCCTCCCGCTCCCTGGACGGTTCGTGGAGTGCACCCGACACGAAGGATGCGGAGATACGACCTGATGTCGGGTGCCCCTTCACACTCCCTCTCGGTTTGCTGCGAATGAAGTAGACGACGGTCTACGCTCGGTGAGGCTGCGGCGAAGATCGACCAAGCAATAGCCCTCCGGCGTCCAGATCGATGGCGCAGCAGTGCCCTCGACAAGCTCGGGCTTGCCGAGGCCCGTCTCATCGAGGGTGAATTCGACGAGGCCTATCGTGTCGGGGACCAGGCACTCACCGACGTCGAGAAGACCGGATCAGACCGGGTTCGGATCCAACTGCGCGAGATGTACACCAGGACCGAGAAACTCTCCAACGTGCGACCAGTGGCCGCTCTGCGCGACAGAATGCGCCCGTTGCTCGCTGGCACGGTATAGAAGTAGCCATGGCACGCATAGGCGTCACTGGGCACATGAACATCACCGACGACTCGATCCCGCTGGTCTACGCGGACATCGCCCGAATTCTCGCGGACGCAGGCGATCCGGCAGACCTCGTCGGTATCAGCTGCATCGCTCGCGGTGCCGACAGTGTCTTCGCGCAAGCCGTCCTCGACGCCGGTGGCCACCTCGAGGTTGTTCTGCCGTCACGGAACTACCGCGAGCGAAAGGTGAAACCGGACCACCTGGACGAGTTCGATGCGCTTATCGCTGAGGCGACGACCGTGCGAGTGATGGACTACGACGAGGCAGGCCGAGACGCGTACGAGGCGGCGAACGAGGCAGTGGTCGGCACCGCCGATTGCCTCATCGCAGTATGGGACAGCAAGCCCAGCGAAAAGGGCGGTACTGGAACGGTGGTCGAGCTGGCCCGAGTCAAAGGTGTTCCGGTCGAGATTGTTTGGCCGGACGGCGCTGCCCGCGGTTGATCAATATCGGTCGCTCTTTCGTCCTATCCGACTACTTCCACCTACTTGAGTCCCGAGCGGACGAAGGCGTTGACGATGTGGCGTTGCAGTGCCAGGTAGAGGAGCAGGACCGGCAGGCAGGCCAGGCCCGCGACGGCCATCATCGGGCCCCACTGTTCACCCTCGGTGCCCATGAAGCTGCGCAGGCCGAGTTGGAGGACGCCGTTGGATTTACGCAGAACCACCGCGGGCCAGAAGTATTCGTTCCATTCGTTGATGAACAGCAGGATGGCCAGGGCCGCGAGGGCGGAGCGGAGGTTGGGGACGACCACCGTCCAGAGGATGGACCAGGAGGAGCGGCCGTCGATCTTGGCGGCGGCTACGAGTTCCTTGGGGAAGGCGTTCATGTGCTGGCGCAGGAGCAGGATGCCCAGGGCTGAACACAGGGTGGGCAGGACTACGCCGATCAGGGAGTCGATCAGGCCCATGCGGGTGAGCAGGATGTAGTTGGGCAGCATGGTGACCTGGAAGGGGACCAGCCAGACGCCGACGAACGCCAGGTACAGCAGGCGCTGCAAGGGGAAGGTGTACATGGCGAAGGCGTAGGAGGCCAACAGGGCGATGAGCAGCTGGCCGACGGCCGAGAGTGTCGCCACCACAAAGGTATTGGCGATCAGCCTGGTGATGTCGACCTCGTGCGCCGCCGTGCTGAAATTCTCGAACGAGAGCGGCCAGGGCAGTGGTGATTGGGAGTTCACGTCCTGCGGGCGGCGCAGTGCGGTGGCGAAGAGCCAGTAGATGGGGAAGACGCAGACGACGGCGGTGACCGCCAGCAGCACATGGCTGCCGGCGGTCCGCAGTCGCTCGCCCGGTGATGTGTCAATCATCGTGGAAGGCAACCTTTTCCGAGATCCAGACCAGGACACCCGCCACCGCGCCGAAGCCGAGGAAGAGCAGAACGCCCGCGGCGGCGCTCAATCCGGCGTCGAAGGTGTGGAAGGCGTAATCCCACAGCAGGTAGTAGATATTGGTGGTGGCCTGCGACGGCCCGCCCTGGGTCATGGTGTCGATGAGCGGGAAAGTCAGTGTGGGACTGAGCAATACGGTGGTGAGCACCAGGAACATCAGGGTGGGGGAGAGCATCGGCAGGGTGATCCAGCGCCGGATCTGACTCGGGCTGGCGCCGTCCATCTGCGCGGCCTCGTCGTAATCGCCGCTGATACCGGCCAATCCGGCCCACACCACCAGTACGGCGAAGCCGATGAGCTGCCAGCCGGTGATGCCGAGGATCACCGCGTGCGCGGTGGCCGAGTCGTACACCCAGTTCCGATGACTGCCCAACAGCCGATCGACGAATCCGCTACCGGGATGCAGCAGCCACCGCCATACTGCCGCCGCGGCCACCGGCGCGACCAGGAAGGGTGTGAAAATCAGTGCGTGATACAGGGTTCGGGCCCGGCCGCGGACCTGCCGACTGGCCAGTGCGAGCAGCAGTGGCAGTGCGACCGTGAACGGCAGCAGGCCGACGATCATCACCCCGGTCCGGCGCAGCGACGCCCAGAACGACGGCAACTCCACCAGCCGCCGGTAATTGCCCGCCCCGACCGGCACCATGGGCGAGGTCGGGAGCAGATTCCAGGAGTAGGTGGACAATTCGAACGCCTGCACCAGCGGCCGATAGGTCCACACCACCAGTAGGAACACCGCCGGCGCCAGATACAGATAGGGCGCGGCGAAACGCAGTACGCGTCGCGACAGTACGCGGCGCGGACGCGCCGCCGGGGCCACAATGGCCGCCGGCGGCGCGTCCTGTTCGGTGACGACTACGAACACCGAATCACCCGGAGTGCGCCACGTAGGGCGCGAGCCGGTCGAGCTCCCCGGCTTCGTCGCGGTCGTAGATGACGGTGGCCGCGGCCACCTCCACCGCCGTGGCGATGACCGTCGCACCGACGACATCGATTCGGCTGTAACCGGATCCGGTGACCGCGCGCTGGCGTCCGGCCGGGGCCATGGCATCGAGGCGATAGGCCATGGCGGGCCCCACCCACACCGGAATCCCGGCCAGGGCGGCCGCGGCGGTCATATGGTTGTGCCCGCACAGGATCATGCGCACATCGGTGCCCGCCACCACGGCGGCCAACCGTTCGGCCTGCTGGAGCTTGAGCACCTCGGCCGCGGCGATGGCCGAGGGCAGCGGCGGATGGTGCAGTACCAGCACCGTGCCGCGCGGAGCCGGACGGCTCAGCTGGTCGGCCAGCCAGTCGAGCTGTTCGTCCTCGAGCTTGCCGTTGTGCAGACCGGGGGTGGTGCTGTCGAGTGCGATGATCCGCAGCCCGGACACCTCGATGGCCTGGTCGATCGGCTGCGCCGGATCCACCGTGCCCGGTTCGCGGCCGAGCAGTTCGATCGCGAACGCGGTGCGCTCGTCATGATTTCCCATGGCGTACAACACCTGTGCGCCCAGCTCCGCGGCGACCGGTTCGACGGCCGCGCGCAGCATCCGATACGCCTCGGGGGAACCGTGGTCGGCCAGATCGCCGGTGAGCAGCAGTGCTTCGATGGTCCGCCCACCGGTGCGCAGCTGATCCAGTACCCGGTTCAGGGTGGCGAAGGTGTCGACCTTGTCGAGCACCTGCTCACCGCCCGGCCGGATATGGGTGTCGGTGAGCTGGACGAGAGTGAGCCCGTTCATGAGGTCGGCAGCAGTTTGGCGCCCTGGTCACGGGCGGCGTTCAGCGTGGACTGCGGATCCTTGCCCTGGAACACGATCGACTCGACCGCGTCCATCATGCCGTCGCGAATCTGCAGATAGTTGTTGCCGGGCATGGAGACCCACGGCTCCATATTGGTCAACTGCGCCACGTTCGGAGTGAGCAGCGGATTCGCCGCGGCCCAGGCGCCGAGCATATTGGTGTTCTTCAGCATGTCCGGGCGCAGCGGCAGATAGCCGATGTTCTGCGAGATCTTCACGTAGGACTCCGCACTGGTGAGGAACTTGATCAGCTCCCAGGAGGCGCGCTGCTTGGCCGGATCGTTGGCCAGGATATGCAGTCCCGCACCGGAATTGGTGGGGACGGTGGACTTGTCGCCGAAGCGCGGCATGGTGGTGGCGCGCAGATCCCACTTGTCCTTGGCGCCGGAGACGAAGGTGCCCTGAATGGCGCTGGTCTCGAGGATCATGCCGATATCGCCGCGCGCGAACGCCTCATAGCCCTGCTTCTGGGCCAGCTTGGGCATACTGCCCGCGGTGACCAGATCCTGTGCCATCTTGGTGGCTTCCACCGCGGGGGCGTCGGCGAAGGTCAGGCTGCGCCGGTCCGGCGAGATGACCCGGCCGTCGTTGGAGCGCACCATGGCTTGGAAGCACCAGTCCTTGGCGGTCTTGGTCAGGCAGTCGATGTAGATGCCGTCCTTACCGGTCTTACCGGTGATCGCCTTGGCGGCGTCGGCGACCTGCGCCCAGGTGGCGGGCGGCTTGTTCGCATCGAGCCCGGCCTGGCCGAACAGCGAGGCGTTGTAATACAGCACGGGCGTGGAGAATACGAACGGGACGCCGTAGGTGTGCCCGTCCCAGTCGTCCAGGGTGCGGGCCTTCGGGGCGTACGGGTACTGGGCGCCGTCGAAGTTCTTCTGCACCGCGTCCTTGCCGAACAGCGAGTCCAGCGGTTTGGCCTGCAACTGGTGGATGGTGAAATCCAGGTCGCTGAAGCCCAATTGCACGACATCGGGCGGATTGCCCGCGACGATCTGGTTCTGCACGCTGGAGATGGTGTCGGTGGCCGGGTTGGGGCTGTTGCCCTGCGGCTTCTGCGCGGTGACCTTGATATTGGGGAACTTCTTGCCGAAATCGGAGATCAGGGCATTGAAGGTATCGGTCCACGCGCCGGCCAGGCCGTAGTTGTAGGACTCGAAGACGATCGAAACCTGCTGATCCGCCGTGAGTTCGGGGACCTGCGCGGTGGAGGACGTCTCGCTGGAGGTGGTACCGCCGAGCCCGCAGCTGGTGAGCGCGAGCGAGGCGGCGAACACCAAGCCCAACATGGGCAGGGTGCGTTTCACTGATCTCTCCTCATCGAAAGGTATGGCTGTAGCTCAGGCGACGGACACTGCCGCCGCATCGGGTAGGGACATCTCGATCGGCTCCGGTTCCTGCCACCGCAGTCGGAGTCCGGAGTCTTTGTCGAACAGGTGGATATCGCCGGGTGCGGCGCGCAGTCCCACCGCATCGCCCGCGCGCACCCCGGCGGGGCGGACGGCGCGCACGCACAGTTCGACCGCACCGGCGGTGATGTGCACGAGCTCCTCGCTGCCGAGGTTCTCCACCATGGTCACCGTGCCGCGCGCGGCGGTCGCCGAATCGTCGAGGTACAGACGTTCGGGGCGGACTCCGGCGATGACATCGGTGGGCTCGAAATCCTCGCCGGGGGACAGGTCCAGGGCCGCGTCGATGCCCTCGGTACGCACCCGCAGCGTGTCACCGTCCCGAATAACCTGTGCCGGAAAGAGATTCATCGGCGGCGCGCCCAGGAATCCGGCCACGAAGGTGGTGCGCGGCCGGTCGTACAGCTCCTCGGGGGTGCCGACCTGTTCGACCCGCCCGCTATTGAGCAGGGCGATACGGGTGGCCATGGTCATGGCCTCGACCTGATCGTGGGTGACGTACAGGAAGGTCGCGCCCAGGCGGCGGTGCAGTGCGATCAGCTCGGCCCGGGTGGCGCTGCGCAGTTTGGCGTCCAGATTGGAGAGCGGCTCGTCCATCAGGAATGCCCCGGGATCACGAACCATGGCGCGCGCCAGGGCAACTCGCTGCCGCTGACCACCCGAGAGCGCGGCGGGCCTGCGCTCGAGCAGTTCGGAGAGCTCCAGCGTCGCGGCCACCTCCGAGACCCGCTGCGCGATGGCCGCGCGCGGACGGCGGCGAGCGCGCAGCGGGAAGCCGATATTCTTGGCCACCGTCAGATGCGGGTACAGCGCATAGCTCTGGAATACCATCGCCAGATCTCGGCGCTGCGGCGCCTCGGTGGTGATGTCGTTGCCGTCCAACAGGATTCGCCCCGACGTCGGCTCCTCCAACCCGGCGATCATGCGCAGTAGCGTGGACTTGCCGCAGCCGCTGGGTCCGAGCAGGACCAGGAATTCACCGTCGGCGATGTCGAGGCTCACCTCGCGCACCGCATAGTCGGCGCCGAATTGTTTCGACACCGTGTCGATCTGCAGCCGTGCCACGTCTCTCCTTAGACCGGCTGAGCGCCGGTCGTGATCCATGCCGCCACACCGGCCGCGATGGCGGGGGCGTCCTTGACCCACATGAAGTGGTCGCGATGGGCGATCTCCGACTTCTCGTCGATATGCCACTGGGTCACCCGGGCCGCGGGCATGCGCGAAACCAGGAAGTCCACATTGGATTTCGGGCCGAGCACATCCTCGGACAGCGAAATGGCCAGCACCGGCAGGGGCATCGCGGCCAGCAGGCTGTTGTACTTGCGGGCGGTCCCGCGCGGACGGTAGTAGCTGGTGAGCGAGTGGATCGACCAGTCGATCATCACGCCGCCGGGCATGGGCGCGGGAATCAGCACACCGCCGGGCCAGAAGCCCTTGATGCGGGAGGTCAATCCGATCCACTGGATCTGGCTCAGCGCCTCGAACCAGCGGCGCGGGCCGAAGGCGTACCAGAACACCGTGCCGGTGCCGATGACGGTGACGCTCGCGACCTTGCCGGGTTCGGCGGCGGCGAACAGCAGAGCCAGCTGACCGCCGAGGCTGTGGCCGAACAGGTGCACGGGGGCGTCCGGAAAGCGCTGTTCGACCGCGGTGAGAATGGCGGGCAGATCGGTTTCGATCATTTCGCGGTAGCCGAAGTCCTTGTGCTCACCCAGGGCCGGGCGGGCTTCGCCGTGCGCCCGCAGATCGGTGGTGACCACCGAAAGTCCCTGGGCATTCAGGGCTTTGGCGAGTGCGTAGTAGTTCTTGGCCTTCATAGCCATGGCGGTCAGGATGAGAACGACCGGGGCGTCGGCCCGCTCGGCGGGCAACCAGCGTACGGTGAAGGTGACGCCGTCGGCCGTCTGCACCTGTGTGCCGTCGAGAGTGCTGAATTCCGAACGGGATTCGGGGGTCGCGGTGGTCACGCCTGCTCCGTTCCGGCGATGGTCACATCGCAGACGTAGTCGAAGGTGAACTTGGCGACCTGCACCTCGTTGTCGTCCAGCAGCACCGCCTTACCGGACAATTCGAAGCGGGCGGAGGTGGTCGCGGCCAGGATCTCCGCCAGCTCGCGCAGGTCGACGGTGGCGATGGCGCGGATACGGCCCTGTGCCGGTTTGCGATACGAGGCCGAGCCGCCGCGCAGCACCAGGCGCTCGATGGTGTACAGCCGCTCGGCGGCGGCGCCGACGAAGGCCGCCGCGCCCGCGATATCGGCCGCGGTGAACAGTGCCCCGGCGTGCACGGTGCCCATGTGATTGCGGACGGTGTCGTCCGCCGGAATCTCCACCACCGAGCGGTCCGGGCTGATCTCGGTGATCAGGGTGCCGACGTGGCGGCCGAACGGCACCATCTCCTGCGACACCGCGCGCAGGTATTCGTAATCGATTGCGGTGTAGTCGAGTTCGGGGTACGCGGCGGCGAATCCGGCGAGTGTTCTCGTGGTCATCGTTATGTCCTTCGATGGTCTGGAGTGCTTCAGCGCGGTCCGCGCAGGACGCGCCGGGCGATGGACCAGCGCAGTACCTCGGACGGACCCTCGTAGATGCGGAATGCCCTGGCCTCCACCAGGAATCGGGCCACCAGGTGGTCCTCGCACACGCCCAGGCCGCCGTGCAGCTGCACCGCGCGGTCCAATACCCGCCAGACCGCCTCGGAGACGAAGGTCTTCGCGATGGAGGTCTCGTGCCGGGCATTGGCGGAGGTGGGGCCCTGTAGGTCGATGGTCTCGGCGACCGCGCGGATCAGGCTGCGGGCGGCGGCGATATCGATCTCGTTATCGGCGATCAGGCCCTGTGCCAGACCGTGTTCGGCGATGGGGACGCCGAAGGAGGAGCGGTGCGTGATGTGGTCGATGGTGAGCTGTTGTGCGCGCACCGCCAGGCCCAGCCAGTTCATGCAGAAGGTGAGCCGGGACGGGGCCAGCCGCACCTGGGCCAGCTCCAGGCCGCGGCCCACCTGGCCGAGGACGGCCGAATCGGGGACCTCGCAGTCGACGAAGTCGACCTCGCAATGTCCGCCGGGGGCGCTGGTGTGATCCAGGGTCGGCATGCGCCGGCCCACGCGCAGCCCGGGATTGTCCTGATCGACCAGGAACATGGTGGGGCCGTCGGTGGTCATGGCGACGCAGATGACGAAGGCCGCGCCGTTCGCGCCGGTGGTGAAGTGCTTGGCGCCGTTGATGATCCAGCCGGTATCGGTCTCCTGCGCGGTGGTCTGCAACATGCGCGGGTCCGCGCCCGCACCCGGGGCCGGTTCGGTCAGCGCGATGGCCGAGCGCACCTCACCCGAGGCCAGCGGGGCCAGATAGCGCTCCTGCTGTTCGCTATCGGCCACATGCGCCAGTAGATGGATATTGCCGTCGTCGGGGGCCCAGGCGTTCACCGCCAGCGGGCCCAGCAGGCTCGCCCCGGCCGCCTCCAAAACCCTTGCCTGACCTCGGGTGTCGAGGCCCAGGCCGCCGTAGCGCGGATCCGAGAGCGGTCCGAAGACGCCCGCGGCCTTGGCCTTCTTCTGCAGGTCCAGTCGCAGTGCGTCATCGGTGACGCGACCGTCGACCACCACCTCCCGTTCGACCGGTATGACGTGATCTACAACGAACTGTCTGGTCTGCTCGACCAGCTCCGCCACAGCGCTCATGCGGCCAGTCTCACGCCGCCGCAGCGTGTGATGGTCGGACGATAGTCAATGCCGATCGGGCGAATCGACTCCCGCTACCGGCGCGCGATCAACGGTGTCCTTCGACCAGGGTGGGTCCCGACGCTGATTCCACCGAGGGGATGCGATGACCGACCTGATGGTCCGGGTGACCGATCGACGCAGCGAGGCCGAGGGAGTCTTCTCCCTCGGTGTGGCCGCAGTCGGCGGCGGACCGCTGCCGCACTGGACGCCGGGCGCTCACATAGACGTGAGCGTCGGCACCGCCGGTGTGCGGCAGTACTCGCTCTGCGGCGATCCCGCCGACGAGCGGCGCTGGCGCATCGCCATCCTGCACGAACCCGCCGGGCGCGGCGGATCGGACCACCTGTATCGCACCGCCCGGCCCGGGGCGGCGCTGCGGGTGTCGCTGCCACGCAACAACTTCGAACTGGTGCCCAGCGACGCGTACCTGTTCGTGGCGGGCGGGATCGGTATCACTCCGATCCTGCCCATGCTGGCCGCGGCGCATCGGGCCGGCGCGGAGTGGACCCTGTACTACGGGGCACGCAGCCGGGCGCATCTGGCCTTCACCGGCGAGCTGTCCTGGTACCGCCAGGTGCGGATGGTGCCGCAGGACGAATTCGGCCTGCTGCCACTGCCCGCCATCCTGAGCGACTGCGGCAGCGCGCGGGTGTACTGCTGCGGACCCGCGCCACTGCTCGACGCCATCGAAACCGAGGGCGCGCGACAGGGACTCGAGGTGCACACCGAACGCTTCGTGGCCCGGCAGGTCGATACCGACGCCGACCGCGAGTTCGAGGTCCGGCTCGCGAGTTCCGGTCGCACCCTGCGGGTTCCGGCCGATCGGCCGCTGGTCGATGTGCTCGAGGGTGCGGGTGTCCCGATGGTCACCTCGTGTCGGGAGGGCACCTGCGGCAGCTGTGAGACCACGGTGCTGGCCGGGGAGGTCGAGCATCGGGACTCCGTGCTCACCGCGCAGGAGCGAGCCGAGGGCAAGACCATGATGCCGTGCGTCTCGCGAGCCCGCTCGGAGCTGCTGGTGCTGGACCTGTGAGCGCGAAAGCGACTGTGCCCGAGGGAATCACGCGCGACACACGTGCACGTACCACAACGTGCCGATTCCCGATCCGGGGAATGATCAGAGAGAAGAAGCAATAGGATGAGGAAGACTGCTGCGGCGTCCGCGCTGCTCGCCGCCGCGCTGGCCATCACCGCCGGAGCCACCGGTTCGGCTCAGGCGGAGACCACCGATGTCGTGAACTACACGGCCACCAACACCGAGAAGGCGATGACCATTCGCACCGACGCCGGTTCGCTGGCCGTCGAGGATGGCGTCTTCAAGATCAAGGCCGCCGATGGCACCGTGCTCGGCGGCACCGAATTGTCCTTCCGGGTGGACGATTTCGTCTTCCCGATCGCGACCCAGATCAGCGATCACACCGCCACCCTGACCCCGCAGCTGGATCTCGAGCACGCCGTTTACAAGCCGGTCGCGCTGCCGTTCGAGAACCAGGCGCCCTGGAAGACCGATTACGAACGCGAGCAGGCGGCTTGGAGCCGCATGACCTCCACCATCTCCCTGGGCGCCAGCATCGGCACCCTGGTCGGTGGTATCGGCGGCGCGGCTGTCGGCTGTCTGTTGGGCGGCGCCTCCGGCGCGGTCCTGTCCGGCGCCTTGAGTGCGATGTTCGGCGCGCTGCCCGGCGCCATCGTCGGCTGCATCGCCGGTATGGGCGCCATCGGCTTCCTCGGCACCGTGGCAGGCCAGATCCTGGTCACCGCACCCGTAGCGGTTCTCGCTGCGGCACAGTACTTCACCACCATCAACCAGCCCTCTCGGGCTGTCAAGTAGGTGTGAAGACCCGGCGAATTCGCCGGGGGGACACGGCCCCGCTCGGCTCCTCATCCGAGCGGGGCTTTTCGCGTGCCGAAGGTGACGTTGGTCAACCGAGCCGGGTCCGCAGGACTCTGCCGGGGGACGGTGCGACGGCGCAGCCTTGCATCATGCCAGCGATGATCGCCATGCGAGACCTGACCAAGTTCTACGGTCATGCGCCCGCACTGCTCGATGTCAGTCTCGAGGTGCCGCCCGGGGTGATCTTCGGATACCTGGGACCGAACGGCGCGGGCAAGACCACGACCGTCCGGATGCTGGTCGGCCTGATGCGCCCGACCCGTGGTTCGGTCACCGTCGCGGGCAAGGACGTGGTCCGTGAGCGCTCGGCGGCGCAACGGCATATCGGTTATCTCCCGGGGCAATTCGTCGCCTATCCGGATTTGACGGCCGAACGCTATCTGAACTACCTGGCCGGGTTGCGCGGTGGCGTGGACCCCGCGGTGCTGGCTCGGCTGGTCGAACGTCTGGATCTGGATATCTCGGCGCGGATCGGCGCGATGTCACACGGCAACCGGCAGAAGGTCGGCCTGGTGCAGGCGTTCATGCACGAACCGGACCTGCTCGTGCTCGATGAGCCGACCCAGGGGCTGGATCCGCTGGTGCAGCGCGAATTCCTGACCATGCTGCGCGAAGCGCGCACCGCCGGCCGCACGGTGCTGCTGTCCTCGCATGTCCTGTCCGAGGTGCAGGCGGTGGCCGATACGGTCGCGATCCTGCGGCACGGACGGTTGGTGGAGGTGCGGTCGGTGGCCGAGTTGACCGCGCGATCGTTGCGGCGGCTCGATCTCACCTTCGCCGCGACGATCCCGGATCCGGCGCTGCTGCGGGCGGTCGGCGGTGTGCGGTCGGTTCGCGGTGACGGTCACGTGATCCATGTCGAGGTCGACGGTTCCACCGACGACCTGCTGAAATTCGTCGCGCCCTATGGGGTTCGCGACATCGTCAGTCATGAACCCGACCTCGAGGACGTATTCCTCACCTACTACGGACAGGACCACTGATGTTCGGCACGGTGTACCGCAAGTGCCTGCGCGATCAACGCCGCGGGCTGATCGGCTGGAGCATCGGCATCGTCATGCTGGTACTGCTGGAATCGGCGCTGTGGCCGTCGATGTCGCGGATCTCCGGCCTGCAGCAACTGCTCGACAGCTATCCCGAGGCGCTGCGCAAACTCTTCGCCATCGACGAGTTCTCCACCGGCACAGGCTTTCTCAATACCGAGCTGTACAGCATGATGCTACCCCTGCTGTTCCTGGTCTTCGCGATATCGCGCGGGGCGCGCGCGGTCGCCGGTGAGGAGGAGAGCGGTACCCTCGAGGTACTGCTGATGACCCGGGTGACCCCGATACGGCTGTTGCTGGCCCAGGGCGCGGTGCTGCTCACCGGTCTGACCCTGCTCGGCACCGTGCTCTTCGCCGCGGTGGTCGGCTGCTCGGCGCTATTCGCCATGCACGTGGGCATCGCCGCCGCCGCGACCGGCTCGGTGGCGATGATCGCGCTGGCCGCACCCTTCGGCGGACTGGCCTTGGCCGTCGGTGCCGCCACGGGCCGCCGCCTGATCGCCCTCACCGCCGCGAGTGTCGGCGCGGTCGCCTCCTATGTACTGTTCGCGGCCTCGAAAATG
This sequence comes from Nocardia sp. NBC_01503, assembly GCF_036327755.1. Lineage (NCBI taxonomy): Bacteria > Bacillati > Actinomycetota > Actinomycetes > Mycobacteriales > Nocardiaceae > Nocardia > Nocardia sp. NBC_01503. The sequence continues at coordinate 7,288,550 of NZ_CP109596.1, read as the reverse complement.
GTTGACGCAGTGCGCCCCTGGGGACCGTGGTCGCCCTTCCAACAGGCGCTGGGCACCGGCCCGATGGGCGCGGGGCTGCACTCGGGATATCTCTGGCTCGCAGTCGCGGCGGTCATCTTCCTCGCGGCGGCCCTGCCGGTGTTCGATCGCCGCGATATCCGTGGGGTGTAACCCGGGGACCGCGTTCATTCGAGGGGTGACAATGGGTACCGAGTGTCGTATTCGGGAGGCGGCTGTGCGGTGGTATGACGCGTATTTACGGCGGTTGTATCGGGGCGGGCGGCCGAATTGGTGGGCGCGCGTGCAGAATCGGGCGTCGGCGAAGGTGTTCGCGGCGGGTGCGGTGCCGCGCCGGGCGGCGGCGCTGGGGGTGCGAGGCCGCCGCAGTGGGCAGGTGATCTGGTTTCCGGTGGCGCTGACCGAGGTCGGCGGTGAGCGGTACATCGTGTCGATGCTGGGCCGCGACGTCAACTGGGTGCGCAACCTTGCCGCGGCGAAGGGACGCGCGACGCTGCGGCACGGGCGGCAGGAGAATGTGCGACTGGTCGAGGTCGATCCCGCCGTGCGCGGCCCGATTCTGCGGGAATTCCTGCGCGGCGCGCCCGGTGCTCGCGCCCACGTGCCGATCCGGCTCGACGCCCCCGCCGCGGAATACCAGCGCGTCGCCGTCGATTACCCGACCTTCCGGATCGATCGGATCGACCCGGAAGGCTCGCCGACCGGCCTATAGGGTCGAGCCGCGCCACGCCAGGTACAACTCGTTCGTGCCGGTGGTTGGGCGGAACGCGGATAGAGCTGGGGCGCAGGCGGTTTCGAAGGCGGCGGGGGAGGTGGGTGGTTGCCAGGTGGTGTCGCCGTCGAAGGCGGAGTACCAGATTTCCGTGCCGCTGGCCGATTTCCAGGCCAGGTGCAGGCGGCCGTCGTGATCGGCCAGCGCGGGGGCGAGGCCGGTGAAGGCGTTGGGTGGGTTGGCGCGGGAGGTCCAGGAGACGGCGTTGGCCGAGCTCCACAGGCGGATCAGCTTATCGTCGTCGAGGGGGACCTTGGCGCCGCGGTGGGCGAGGTAGAGGGTGTCGCGCAGGACCGCGACCGCGGGGCTGGCGTGCGATCCCATACCGGGCAGACTCATCGGCGCGCTCCAACCGGTCTGGCCGCGGGCCGCCAGGTAGAGATTCTGATCGGAGGTGAGCAGATGTTCACCGCCACGCCAAATGGCATGCAGCGCACCGCGGAACGCGACCAGGCGCGGGGAGCGGGAGGTCTCCGCGCCGGCCAGCAGCTGCTGATCCTCCCATTTGCGGCCGTCGGTCGAGGTGGACCAGTAGATGTTCTGGTCGTGCCCGGCACCCTTCCATGCCAGATACAGCGTGTCGTTCAGCGCGCACAGGGCCGGCTGTTCGGAGGTGCCGACATAGGGCAGGTTCCACACCGGTGCCCAGGTGTGGCCGTCGGAGGTGCTGGAGAACCAGATGCTGTTCGTATCGTCCTGCGCGCGCCAGGCCATGAGGAGTTCGTGCTGGAAGTCGGCGAGCGCCGGAGCCTCGGGGGAGGTGGCGCCCGGAACCGGGACCTGTTCGGCCCAGGCGCCACCCTGAGCCGCGCTGGAGGTCCAGAGCCTGGTATCGGCGTTATGTCGTACGAATGAAGGTGTCACGGCGCTCACTGCGGCTTTCTGCCCGGAAGCGGGAATTGCGGAGACCGGCGACAACACTGTGCGCCTCGATTCGTACAGTGTAGTTCTCCGGATCGAAGAGCAATCGAAATCGCTTCGGGCAAAACATAATTCGCGCTTGGGCAACCTCCCGGTCGGTTTCCTGGCTACGTCGATCGAATCGGTGTCCGAAGCCGGACGGGAAGCTCGAGCAGACCGCGAATCAGGGTGCTGGACTGCCATTCGACAGTGGCAGCCGGGGACAGGCACAGCTCCGGAAAGCGTTGCAGCAGTGCGGCAAACGCGATCTGGGCTTCGAGCCGGGCCAGGGGCGCGCCGAGGCAGAAGTGGATGCCGTGACCGAAGGCCAGGTGCGGAGCGGGGGCGCGAGTGGGGTCCAGCGATGCGGGATCGGGGTAGCGGGCCGGATCGTGATTGGCGGCGGCCACTGCGATGTAGACGAGTTCACCGGCGGGGATCTCGGTGTCCGCCACCGTGATCGGCTCGGCGGTGTAGCGGACGGTGGAGAGATTGACGGGGCCGTCGTAGCGCAGGAACTCCTCCACCGCGTCCGCGATGGCGGTGGGATCGGTGCGCAGTGCGGACAGGCGGTCCGGATTGCGCAGCAGGGCGAGGGTGCCGTTGGCGATGAGGTTGACGGTGGTTTCGTAACCCGCCACCAACAGCAGGAACGACATGGCCACCAATTCGGCTTCGGTGAGGGCATCGCCGTCCCGGCCCGCAACGATCAGCCCGGAGAGCAGATCATCCCGCGGTGCGGCCTGTTTGGTACGCACCAGGCGGGTGAGGTAGCCGGCCATGGCCAGCGACGCGCGGGTGCGTTCGGCTTCGAGCCCCACCACTCCGACCAGGTCACGCGTCCACTGCTGGAATTCGTCGCGCTCGGCGAGCGGTACGCCCAGCAGCTCGCAGATGACCGTAATCGGCAGCGGCACAGCGAATTCGCGGAGCAGATCCACCTCGTCACGGCCGTCGACGGCGTCCAGTAGGCCGCTGGTGATCTCCTCGATACGCGGGCGCAGTCCGGCGACCCGCTGGGCGGTGAACGCCTTGCCGACCAGCTTGCGCAGCCGGGTGTGGTCGGGCGGGTCGATATTGAGCATATGTGTGACCAGTGCCAACTGCCGCGGATCCGTTGGGGGAGTGGATCGTTTGACGCTCACGAGCGCATCGATATGCGCGATGTCCTTGCGCAGGCGCGGATCCGCCAGTGCCGCACGGCCTTCGGCGTAGCCGAGGATGATCCAGCGAATCACCCCGTCGGGGAAGCGAACCCGCCGCACGGTGCCATGCTCGCGCCAGCGTCGATAGTGTGCGTGCGGATCGGCGAAGAACTCCGCGCCGATGGTCTCGATCCGGTCCGTCGTTTCGGAATCCACCATGGCGCGACGCTATCGATTCCGAGGCCGTGTGGCAGCCCGGCGCACCGCTCTCGATCAGCCGATCGGATATTGAAATGGAATACCGCGCGGAGAGCGGGAATTCACCGCCGACTGCTCGAATGAGGAGCATCGTTCGGCAGGGAGGAAGAATTCATGACCACCATCGATAACCATGTGCAGGACAAGTCCGCCAAGCGCGTCGGCGAACTCACCGAGGTATTCCAGCGTGGACTCGATGAGAATCTCGGCGTCGGCGCCTCGCTCGGTATTCGCCTGGAGAGCGCGGGCGAGGGCTTCACCCGCTATTACCTGGACCCGAACGCGGCCACCATCAATGCCATGTTCACCGTGCACGGCGGTGTTATCGCCACCCTCATGGATACCGCCATGGGCAGCGCCGTCTTCACCAAACTCGGTGACGGCGTGGCGTATACGACGCTCGAGCTCAAGGTGAATTTCATTCGTTCGGTGACTCTGGACGGCTCCCGCCTCACCTGCGAGGCCACCGCGGTGCATGTGGGCCGCCGCACCGCCACCGCGGAGGGCCGGATCACCGATGCCGCGGGCAAACTGATCGCGCACGGCTCCACCACCATTCTGGTGCTGGGCGGCGATCGGTAGTCCGCACGCCGGAAAGGGCCCCGCCACCGAGGAATTCGGTAGCGGGGCCCTTTCCGTATGCTCAGGTCAGGCTGCGGCACTGGGCGATGAAATCGGCCAGCTCATCCACCCGATCGGTGCGCGCGTCCACCGCGCGATCGATCACCTTGATCAAATGATCGTAGGCGGCGGTGTGGTCGTAATCGGCCACATCCGCGATGCGCAACGCCCACCGCCAGTACCCGCGCAGCGTATCCGCCAGCGGCATACGGAATCCCGCGATCACCTCGCGAATGGGCTCCACCGCCGCATCGCCCTGCGCTCGCAGATACCGGCTCACCACATCGGCCATGAAGCTGAAATGCCGTGCCTCATCGCGGGACAATCGGGTGAGCACCGCCCCGAGCACCGGATCGTCCACCACATCGCGCAGCTGGTGGTAGTACATCTGCGTCGCCTTCTCCTGCACCAGCGCGTAGGCGAAGAACTGCACCGGATGGGTGTAGGTCAGCTCGAAAGGCTTGCGCCCCTCCACCGCCAGCTCATCGCGCAGCACATCGCGATCGCTCATCCCGGAGGCTTCCTGATAGCGGGTGAGCGCCCGGGAGTGCGTGTCCTCTTCCAGTGCCCAGCGCACGGTGAAGTGGTAGAGCTCGCGGTTGTGCGTGAAGGTGGGCAGGTCCACGCTGTCGTCCACCGGGAAGCTGCGCTGGTACACATCGAAATACCCGGGCAGGTGATCCTCGATGTAGGTCACGAACTGCACCGCCGAGCGCTGCCCCTCGGACAGGCGCCCGGCATCGGCGGCGCTCCAGTCGAACGCGGTCTCCACATCCCAGGAGCGGGCGGCGGGCGAGGCCGCCAGGAAGCCGTCCACGGCGCAGACCAGCTCCGGGATGGGCAGCAGTGCGGATTCGAAGGTCGTCATCGCTACCGGGCCTTGCGGCAGGTGAGCGCGTAATGCTTTGTGGTGTAACCCCATCCGGCATTGGCGACCTCCAGATAGTGCCGCAGTTCGGCGGCCAATCCGGGCTGATGCGCGTCGATCCGCTCTGCGGCGGCGTCGACATTGCCGATCCAGTCCTCGATGGTGCGCCGGTACTGATCGGTGAGATCGTCCACGGCGATGATCGAGAACCCGGCGTCCTCGGCGGCGGTGAGAAGATCCGACAGCGGCCGCAGATCGCCCCAGCCGAAGATATTCGAGCGCACGAACTCGGTACCGGCTCGCTCATCGAAAGCCTTGTGCGCGGCGGCATTACGGAAGCAGCTCTCCGAGACGTAGAGCGTGCCGTTGCGGCGCAGCACCGCGCGCGCCCGCCGGAACACCTCGTCCAGATCCGGCATATGCACGATGGAGCCGAGCATGGTGACCGCGTCCATACTGCCCGCGGCCAAGTCCATCTCCTCGAAATGGCCCACCTGGGTCCGCACCAGGCCCGCCACGCCGCGCACCGCGGCCTGTTCGGCGATGTACTCGTGCTGGCGCGGCGCCGGGCTCACCCCGAGGGTGTGGCAGCCGTACTCCTGCGCCATGAACAGGATGAGCGAACCCCAGCCGCAGCCGATGTCGAGCAGCCGCTCACCACCGCTCAGGCCGAGTCGCCGGGCCACGAACCGCAGTTTGTTGCGTTGCGCCGATTCCAAAGTGTCACTGTCGGATTCGTACAGTCCGGAGCTGTACTTGCGCAGCGGGTCCAGGAACTGGCCGAAGATATCGGGGTCCAGATCGTAATGCTGATTGGTGTCGGCGGTGACCGCCGCGCCATCGCCCGACATCAGGCGGCCTCGCGCAGCATCTTGTCCACCACACCGGCCACCTCGGCGAGGGTGGAGGTGCCGAAGACATCCTGGTCCTCGAGCTCGATATCGTAGCGGCGCTCGATACGGGCGATCATGCGCAGCACGCGCACCGAATCCACCCCCGCCATACCGCGCAGATCGGCGTCGGGCAGCAGGACGGATTCGGGCAGACCGGTCTCGGCGACGGCGATCTCGGTGACGGTACGCAGAATCTCAGTGGTGGACATGGCGAACTCCATTCGGGGGCAGGGCGTCAGCGGTGCTGAGGGCGTGGGAGAGCAGTGCGACCTCGTCGTCGCCGAGGGAGAGCTGGTGACGTGCGTCGGCCAGCGTGAACGGTTGATAGGTCGCGGTCGAGGAGGCACAGACCGCGCCATCGGCATCGATGATGTCCGCGGCCGCGCGGATGGGCTCCTCGCCGCCGTCGCCGGTGAGCGTTGCCACACAGCGGTATTCGCGGTCGATGAGCAGCGGGGTCAGGAATCGGGTGCGCTGGGAGACGGTGAAGGCGGGTACCTGCCGGGCCAGCACGATGAGATTGCCCATCACCTCATCGCAGATGACGCCGGTCAGGCCCCCGTGCACCACGCCCGGATAGGACTCGAAGGAGCGATCGAGGCGGAACCGGGCCTGCAGGCCGTCCTCGTGCGGTGTGAAGCTCAGCCGCAATCCGGACTCGTTGTGCGGGGAGCAGCCGAAGCAGTGGTAGTCCGGTATCACCGACCACGGCACCGCGACGACCGGTGGATCCGGCTGCCGCGCAGTGTGTTCCACCATCATGCGATCGCGTCGGCCAGTGCGCGCCGCACCTTGGCATTGCTGGACAGGTCGAGCCCGGTCAGGGCGGCGAAGGTGCGGCGCACCTTGTCGTGCAGCACATCGAGCTCACCCTCGGCGGCGACCTGCTCCAGGAACAGATCGAAGCCGGTGTCGATGGTCTCGTGATCGCCCAGTTCGGCGATCCCGGCCTTGAAGGTGCTCACCGGATGCTTGATCTTGGCCTCGGAGCTGTACACGTACAGCGTCTCCAGGACCGACGGCAACTCCTCGGGCCGCCGCTTCAGGCGCTCGGTGGCGTAGTGGATGAACTCGCGCGCGTGGCCGGCCTCATCGCGACTCGCGTTGAGCAGCAACGCCTTCAGCGCCGGCTCCTGCACCCAGGCCGAGACCGCGCGGTAGATGTGATTCACCGTGAGCTCGGAGATGATATTGGTGGCCAGCGTCGCCGACGGCGTACTGCCCGGCGCGTACGGCTCGCGCATGGCGTCCACCGCCCGGTCCTGCACATCCTCGCCGATGGCGCGCAGCCAGGTGCGAAACGCGTAGTGGTGCTGCACTTCCTGATAGCCCCACACCACCGCGAAGGTGGAGAAGTCGTAATCGTCCACGAATTCGGCGAGGAATCCGTGCACGGCGGCGATCACATTGGATTCGCCCATGGCCGAGCTCTTGGCCAGGGTGATGTACTCCGGCCGCACCAGATCGCGGTCGATCGCGTCGAAGTCGAGGTCGCTCAGTTTCCAGTGCAGGCGTTCGTAGTGGCGGAAGACGTCATAGCTGTGCACGCGGGACTCCGTTCGAAGGGGATGAATGCCGTTGACTTCACTGCCGCTGGGCGATGAGATCGCGGGCGGCGAGCCGCTGGAGCTTGCCGCTGGAGGTGCGGGGGATGCTGCGCGGTGCGACGAGATGGACCTCGACGGCGGCCAGGCCGAGCTCGGCGGCCACCTGCTTGCGGATGGTCTCGGCGAGGGCGGCGGCATCGTCACCGGTCAACTCGGTCTCGGCGATGAGGGCTATGACATCGGCGCCCTCGGGATCGACGGCCGCGGTGCAGCGGCGCTTGTAGATGCCCTCGACGCCGGTGACCGCCGCCTCCACATCCTGGGCGTAGTGGTTGACCCCGCGCACGGTGATCATGTCCTTACAGCGGCCGGTGACGAAAAGCTCACCGCCACGCAGATATCCGAGGTCGCCGGTGCGCAGCCAGCCGTCGATGAACCGATCCGCGACCGCGGCGGGATCGACCGCCAGATAGCCGTCGGTGACCGATGCGCCCTGAATCAGGATCTCGCCGACCCGCCCGTCCGGCAGCGGGGCGACGGTCTCCGGATCGACGATCCGGATCCGGAGCCCCCGGACCGCTCCGCCCACCCCCGCGATGGCGCGCGCACCGGGTTCGTCGGCGGAAACCGGCTGTGCGAGAAAGTCGTCCGCCAGCCCGCCGCGATCGACCCATTCGAAGATCGGGGCGCGGCCCAGCGGTGGGAAGGCCACGGCGAGGGTGGCCTCGGCCATGCCGTACACCCCGAACATGGTGCTCGGCGCGAAACCCGCCGGGACGAAGCGCTCAGTGAACGCGGACACCACCGCGTGCGAAATCGGTTCCGCCCCATTGAAAGCGATGCGCCAGCGGCTCAGGTCGTACTCCGCGACCTTTTCCGGCGGGATCGCCGCCAGCAGCGCCTCATAGCCGAAGTTCGGCATGGCGGTGATGGTGGTGCCGCTGGCGGCGAACTCGCGCAGCCAGCGCGCCGGATCCTTGACGAACGCCAGCGGTGACCACACATGCGCCGGAATACCGCGCAGAATGGCCGAGAGCGTGCCGAACAAGCCCATATCGTGGAACAGTGGCAGCCAGAAGCCACCTTGATCGTCGAGGTCCAGGGCGATGCCCTCGCGAATCGCCGCGAGTCCGCTCAGCACCTGGCGGTGGGTCAGGCGTACGCCCTTGGGGGTGGCGGTGCTGCCGGAGGTGAACTGCACCACGGCCAGATCATCCGGTCCGGGAGCGGCATGGTCCGGGAGCGGGCCGTCGGCGGACGGGCCGGAAAGCGTCGCGGTATCCACGAATTCGACATCCACGCCGTCCAGCAGCGGCACCAGCTCGGCGAAGGCGGGTGAGACCAGCACCGTGCGCATACCGGCGGCCGCGGTGATGGCGGCGAGCTGCTGCGGATATCCCGCGGCCCGGCGAATCCCGGCGGGCAGCGGCAGCGGTGTCGCCGCCGCGCCGGCCGCGGTGATGGCGAAGAAGCTCACGATGAACTCGGGGGCATTGGGGCACAGGATGCCGACCGGTTCCCCGCGCCGCACGCCCCGCGCCAGCAGCGCCGCCGCCGCGCTCTCGGCGGCGCGGTGCAGTTCGGCGTACTCGATATTCTCCGCCGTCGACCAGAAAGTCGCCGATACCCGCGGATGTGCGGCGGCAATGTCGGCGAGTCCGGTGGGCAGGGTGCCGAACGAATCCGAGGAATTCATGACCGTCACGACAACAGCGAATTGTGTCCGAGCGCTGAACGGATTATGAAACCCGCGCGCTGATAAGCAGTCTCGATCAGCCAATTGCGTTGGACGATAAAGAGATACGGTGATCGGCCGATAGCTTCCGGCGATTGCCGGGCGGCCCCGGTGCGCCGCGGTCCAGGATGAACCCGAAATTGTTTCCGTGAAATTCGCAGCCCAATTCTTCAGGAGTTGCCGGTGAGTTCGGATCAGGCCGCGGTGGCGCAAGTGACCCCGGTACAGCTGGCGGTCGTGGAGAGCATCGCCCCGCATATGCGCCACAATCCCTATGACAGTTACGAGACGCTGCGCGACGCGGGACCTTTCGTCCCGGGACCGCACGAGACCCAACTGGTCACCCGGCACGCCGAAGCCCAGACGATCCTGCTGGATCCGCGCTGGAGCCACGCCGAGGAACCCGAACTGCTGCACGGGGACAGCGATGTCGAACTGCCCGGCTCATTCCTGTGGATGGAGCCGCCGGACCACACCCGCCTGCGCGGCCTGGTCGGCAAGGCGTTCACCGCGCGCACCATCACCGGATTGCGCGATCGCGCCGAACAATTGGTGAGCGACCTGCTCGATGGCGTGCTCGCCGCCGGGGAGGTGGATCTGCTGGAGGCGCTGGCGTATCCGGTGCCGCTCACCCTGATCTGCGAACTGCTCGGCGTACCCGCCGAGGCGCATGAACACGTACGGCAGATGTCGGCGGGTATCGCGCGCGGGCTGGATCCGGATCTGCTGCTCAGCCCGCAGGAGCTGGCCGCGCGCACCGCGGCGGTGCACGAATTCACCGAATTCTTCGGCGATCTGGTCGAACAGCGCCGCCGCGCCCCGCGCGCGGATCTGATCACCGCACTGGTGCAGGCCGAGGAGGCCGGGGTGCGGCTCACACACACCGAACTGATCGGGACACTGCTCATTCTCGTGGTCGCCGGGCACGAGACGTCGGTGAATCTCATCGGCAACGGCGCACTGGCGCTCATTCGCAATCCCGGCGAGTTCGCGCGGTTGCGCGAACATCCCGACCTGGCCGGCGCGGCGGTCGACGAGGTGCTGCGCTACGACCCGCCCGTACACCTGACCACCCGCACCGCCCGCGCCGAAATCATGGTCGCCGGAAGGACATTCACGCCCGGTGACGCCGTGATCGTGCTGCTCGGCTCGGCCAATCGCGATCCGGCGGCCTTTCCCGAACCCACCGTCTTCGATATCGGCCGCTACGGGCCGGGCCGCCGCACCGAACGGCACCTGTCCTTCGGGCTCGGCCTGCACTACTGCCTGGGAGCGCCGCTGGCCCGCCTGGAGATGCGAGAGGTGCTGCACGCCTTCGCCCTTCGCGTCGGCAACCTGACCCTGCTCGAGGAACCCCCGTACCGGCCCAATGTGGTGGTGCGCGGCATGTCCGAACTTCGCGTCCGTGTGGAGGGCAAATGAGTACCGCTGTTCCCGAGATCACCTTCGACGCCTTCGAACCGAGTGAACGCGCCGATCCGTACCCGGCCTACCGGCGCGTGCGCGATGCGGCCGCGTTGTTCCCGTACGCGTTCGGCGATGTACCGGTCACGCTGATCACCCGATACGAGGAATGCTCGGCGGTGCTCACCGGTGCGGACTGGGGACACGGATACTCCGCGGGTATCAGCCCGTTTCGGGACAGTAGTGCCGCCATCCCCGGTTCGTTCGTACGCATGGATCCGCCCGAGCACGCTCGCTATCGCAAGTTGGTGGCCAAGGCGTTCACCCCGCGCATGGTCGGCGAACTCGCGCCGGTCGCGGGAGGGGTGGTGGACGAGCTCGTCGAAAAGGCTGTCCAGCGTGGCGAACTCGACATTCTCGAGGATCTGGCGGTACCGCTGGCCGTGGCCATGATCCCGGTGCGGTTGCTCGGTGCGGACCCGGCCGATGGGGCGCGCTTCCGGGAATGGCAGTTGGCCATCGCTCGCGGCAGTGATCCGGACTCGCTGCTCGGGGAGGCCGATGTGACCGCGCGTGGTGCGGCGGCGATCGGTTGTATGGGGTACTTCGCGGAGCTGATCGCCCGCAAGAAGCGCACTCCCACACCGGATCTGCTCAGCGAATTGGTCGCCGCCAGCGTCGAGGGCGACAAGCTCACCGAGCCCGAGGTGATCGGCATGTCGTTGCTGCTGCTGGTGGCGGGGATGGAGACCTCCATCAACCTCATCGGCAACGGCATGCTCGCCCTGCTGCGCCATCCCGAACAGCTGGCGCTACTGCGCGAACGCCCCGAGCTGATCGGGCCCGCCCTCGACGAGATGCTGCGCTATGACGCGCCCACCCAGTTCACCATTCGCGTCGCGCTCGCCGATACCGTCGTCGGCGGCCGCGAATTCAAGCGCGGGGACGGGGTGGTCGTGCTCACCGCGTCGGCGAGCCGCGATGATCGGGTCTTCCCGGACGCCGACGTCTTCGATATCACCCGCTACGCCGGAAACCGCACCGCGCGAAAGCATCTCGGATTCAGCCTCGGCATCCACTACTGTGTGGGCGCACCCTTGGCGCGCATCGAGGCCGAGGCCGCTGTGCGCACGCTCCTGGACCGCGCGCCGGAACTGCGGATCGCGACCGACACCGTCGAATATCGTCCCAGCCTGATTCATCGGGGCGTGCTGGCGCTGCCGGTGACGATGTGATGGGCGGGCGGCACGCGGTCGTCCTGGGCGCGGGCATCGCGGGGCTGCTCACCGCGCGGGTGCTCTCGGAATCCTTTGCGCGCGTGACGATTCTGGATCGCGACCGGGCCGACGGCGCGCATGTGCGGCGCGGCGTACCACAGGGGCGGCATCTACACGGGCTGCTGGACACCGGCCGCGCCGTCTTCGAGGAGCTGTTCCCCGGATGCACCGAGGAGCTGGTGCGACGGGGTGCGACGGCCGCCGAGGTGTTGGTGCGGACCCGCTGGTATGTGGGCGGTGCGCGATTGGCCCCCACCCCGACGGGCCTCACCTCGGTGATCGCGAGCCGCCCGCTGCTGGAGGACGTGCTGCGCGAGCGCACCCGCATGATCCCGAATGTTTCTCTGCGCGAGGGTATTACCGTGCACGGTCTGGTCGGTGACGTCGATCGGGTGACCGGTGTGACCGTCGCCGGGGAAGGCCCCGTCGAGAGCTTCGCCGCGGATCTGGTGGTGGACGCCACCGGCCGTGGTTCCCGAATCGAGTACTGGCTCAGCGATATCGGTGCGAAGGTACCCGAATGCGAGCGGCTCGAGGTCGATCTGGGCTACGCCTCCCGGCTGTTCCGGTATCGGGAGGGGCAGCTGGGCGGGGACGCGTCGGTGATCATCTCGACCGGGCCGAACGGGCACGGCGGGGGTGCGGTGCGGATCGAGGGCGATCGCTGGCTGATCACCCTCGCGGGCATGCTCGGTGATCATCCGCCCACCGATCCGGCCGGATTCCGGGAGTACGCCGCCACCCTCGCGGCGCCCGATATCCACGGGATCATCACCGATTCCGAACCATTGGATGATCCGGTGCCCTACCGATTCCGATCCTCGGTGCGGCGGCGCTTCGATCGCCTGGCCGCGATGCCCGCCGGCTTGCTGGTGGTCGGGGACGCGCTGTGCGCGTTCAATCCGCTGTACGCCCAGGGGATGACGGTTGCCGCGTTGCAGGCCATCGCGTTGCGCGAATGCCTGTACGCGGGCGGTCTGCCGGATGAGCTGGCCGCACGGTTCCACACCGCGTCCGCCGATGCGGTGAACACCGCGTGGCGACTCGCCGCCACCTCCGATCTGAGCAATCCGGGTGTCACCGGAACCCGCGATCTGCGCACCCGGCTCACCAATGTGTATGTGGCGCAGGCGCATCGTGCCGCACATCATGATCCGGTGGTCGCTCGGACGTTCATGCGCGTCGCGCACCTGGTCGAACCTCCCACCGCACTGACACATCCGCTCACCGCCGGTCGGATCATGCTGCGCGGCAACAGTTCCGCGCGCACCTGAGCAGATCCATCCGTCCACCCGTCCCCGCGGCAGCGTTGCCGCCGAAGTCACCGCACCGCGAATAACAGGAGGAAACGTATGGCCGCGCCACACGTGAACACCGCTGTCGCAGACCAGGATCCGGCCATTCTCACGGCAATGGCACAGCTCCTGGGTCCGGACGGCCGTTCCGACCCGTACACCCCGGCGCGCGTACTGCGCGAGGCCGGGCCGATCCACCTCACCCCGATCGGACATCATCTGCTCACCCGGTACGAGGACTGCGCCGCGGTGCTCTCCACTACCGCGTGGAGCCATGCCGAAGAGGCCGGGATGATGCATCCGACCGTCTCGCCGGAGAACGCCGCCGAGGAGCTGCCCACCTCGTTCCTGTGGATGGAGCCGCCGGACCACACCCGGCTGCGCAATCTGGTCACCAAGGGCTTCACCCCGCGCATGGTCACCCGGCTGCGTCCGCGCATCGAGGAGCTCACCGAACAGCTCGTCGACACCGCCTTGGCGGCAGGGGAATTCGACCTGGTGGAGCTGATCGCGTACCCGCTGCCGCTCATCATCGCCTGCGAGCTCATCGGCGTGCCGAAGGAGGCGTACGGGCAGGTGCACCAGTGGTCGCAGGATCTGGCGCGCGGCTTCGACCACGATTACACCCTGCCCGAGGAGTCGCTGAAGGCACGCAGCGCGGCCTCGCGCGGCTTCATGGGCTACTTCCGGGAACTGCTCAACGAGCGCCGCGCCGACCCGACCGATGACCTGCTCAGCGTGCTGTCGCTGGTCGAGGATCGCGGTGATGTGCTGACCGAGCAGGAGTTGCTCGCCACCTGCATCACCACCTTCGTCGCCGGACATGAGACCACCGCGAATCTGATCGGCACCGGCATGCTGCGGCTGCTGCGCAATCCCGAGCAACTCGACCTCATGCGCGCGCGGCCCGAACTCATCGCCGCCGCGCCCGATGAACTGCTGCGACTGGAGCCGTCGGTCCAGATCACCACCCGCGCCGCGACCCGGCCGATCACCGTGGCCGGGCATGACTTCGAACCGGGCGAAGGCGTTGTGGTGCTGATCAATTCGGCCAATCACGATCCGGCCGCCTTCCCGGATCCGGACCGCACCGACGTCACCCGCTACTCCGATCCGATGAACCCGGCCAAGAAGCACCTCGGGTTCAGCCTCGGCATCCATTACTGCCTCGGCGCGCCGCTGGCACTGCTCGAGATGGAGATCCTGATCGAGGTGCTGCTGCGCAAAGTCGGTGCCATGGAACTGCTTTCGGAGAATCCGCCGTTCAAGCCGAATGTCGTCATCCGGGGCCTGGAGTCGCTCCGGGTCGGGTTCAAGCCCGCCTAACCTGCGTCATGTAAAATATTCTTTACATCAAGTCTGGTTTTCTTTACTCTGAGCGCATGCCGTTCGAAGAGAAGCGCACCCGGATCCTCGGGGTCGCGGCCGTCGTCTCGTACACGATCTACCTGATCGTCGTGCTGACACGGGCGCGGCCCCACGGTCTTTCGCAGGTGGGGTATATCTCGCCGCTGCTGTGGGCGGTCGGGGGCTCGATCCTGGTGTCGATCGTGGCGACCATCGCCGTCGCCATCGCCGCGCGCGACGATCGCAAGGATCAGCGCGATCGTGAGATCGACCGAATGGGGACGCTGGTCGGCAATGCGTTCGTGGTGCTCGGCGCGGTCGGCGCACTGGTGCTCACCATGGCCGACGCCGAACGTTTCTGGATCGCCAATGTCATCTACCTGGGCTTCACCCTCTCGGCCGCGGTCGGCGCCAGCGCCAAGATCATCGCCTACCGGCGGGGGTACTGGCCGTGGTGAAGTCGACTCGGGTGACCAATAACATTCGCGCCCTGCGCTTTTCGAACGGTGAGATGACCCAGGCCGACCTGGCCGACCGGATCGGCGTCACCCGCCAAACCGTCAATGCCATTGAACAGGGCAAATATTCGCCATCCTTGGAGATGGCATTCCAGATCGCCAGGGTGTTCGGCGCGGCCCTGGACGATGTATTCGAATACCCGGAAGAAGAAGCATGATGAAGGCCATCACCCAGCACGCATACGGCACCACCGCGATGCTCTCCTACGACGAGATCCCCACGCCCGCACCGGGTCCGACGGAGGTGATGATCCGCGTGCACGCCGCGGGCGTCGACCCCAGCGTCTGGCACACCATGACCGGACGGCCATTGATCGCCCGCGCCGCCCTCGGCCTGCGCCGGCCCAAGGAACATATTCGCGGCTGGGATGTCTCGGGTGTGGTCGAGGCCGTCGGCGCGCAGGTCACCCGATTCAAGCGCGGCGATGAGGTCTTCGGCACCACCGGTGGTTCGTTCGCCGAATTCGCCTGCGCGGCAGAGGAGAAGTTCCAGCCCAAACCCGCGACCCTGAACTTCCTCCAGGCAGCCACCCTGCCGATCTCAGGCATGACCGCACTGACCGGACTGCGCGAGGTGGGCCGAGTGCAATCGGGCTGGAAGGTCCTGATCATCGGCGCGAGCGGCGGAGTCGGCCACCTGGCTGTTCAGCTCGCCCATCACCTGGGCGCACACGTGACCGGCGTATGCAGCGGGGCTTCGGCGGAGTTCGTCACCTCGCTCGGCGCGGATCGGGTTATCGACTACAAGAGTGAAGCCCTCACCGGCACTTACGATTACATCCTCGACATGGCAGGCAACCGCCCCCTTGCCGCCCTCCGCGCCCTCCTCACCCCCACCGGCACCTTGGTCATCGGCGGCGGCGAAGGCGGCGGCCCCTGGTTCGGCGGCCTCGGCCGCACCGCCCGCGCCCAACTCACCTCCCCCTTCGTGAAACACCGCCTGGCCGGACTGCTTTCGCTGCCGAAGCCCGAACTGCTCAGGGATGTAGTCGAACTGGCATCGGTCGGTGCCTGGGCACCCCGAATCGACCGCACCTTCACCCTCCCGGACGCACCCGCCGCCATCGACTACCTGGTCACCGGCCACCCCAAAGGCAAGATCGCCCTCACCATCGGTTAAGCGGCCAGGTCCAGAAAGCTCGCATAGCTGTACCAAGGTCCGTCGATATGCCGGTAGCGATCTCCGGCGCGCGCATTCGGAAGCGGCTGCGGCGGATCACCCTTCGGCACATAAGCGAACCCGTCGATCCCGAGCCCCGATCCCACCAGACTGAACGAACACCCCTGCGGAATAGCGGTAACCCGGTCGATCCGATACACCCCGAACCGCCGACTCCCCTCGAAATCCGTACAGGTCGCCGCGGCACTCTCCAGGCTCGGCCGAGACAACGCCCAACCGACACGCTGCGGCACTCCGGTAACGAGCAGCACCGCCGAGAGCGCGAACAATACCGGCGCGAGCACCGAAACCCGCCACACCCCATAGGCATTCACTCCGGCAACGGCCACCGCGAGCCATATGCCACCGGTGATGACCAGCGCCCAACCCCCGAGCAGCAGCGCGCCCAACTGATCCCCGCGCGAGGCGTACTCCCACAGCACCCACAGACAGCACGCAGCCACCATCGCGGTAACGGTCACCATGGAGACCGTCCAGAGCGGCGGAATGCGCTGCGGCACAGCCGGGGGATAGACACTCACCAACCCATCCTGCCCGATTCCGAAGTCGGCTCCCACATCGGCGGATACGCGAAACCCCCGATCGACTGTGCCGATCGGGGGTTTCGTTCACTCAGCCGAGCGAACTCAGCAGAACTTCTGTGCCTTCGCCTCGCGGCGACGGCGGTGCAGGATGGGCTCGGTGTAGCCGTTGGGCTGTTTGGTGCCTTCGAGCACGAGTTCCTTGGCCGCCTGAAAGGCGATGGAGGCGTCGAAGTTGGGGGACATGGCGTGGTAGGTGGAGTCGCCGGCGTTCTGGCGGTCCACGATCGGGGCCATGCGCTCCAGGCTGGCGAGCACATCCTTTTCGGTGACGATGCCGTGGCGCAGCCAGTTGGTCATGAGCTGGCTCGAGATGCGCAGGGTGGCACGGTCTTCCATGAGGCCGACGTCCTTGATGTCGGGGACCTTGGAGCAGCCGACGCCCTGATCGATCCAGCGCACCACGTAGCCGAGCATGCCCTGGGAGTTGTTGTCCAACTCCTGCTGGATCTCCTCGGCGGTCCAGTTGGTGTCCTGGGCGAGGGGGATCTCGAGGATCTCGTCGACGGTGGCGCGGGGGCCGCCCTTGGCGATCTCGGCTTGGCGCTTGAACACGTCCACCAGGTGGTAGTGGGTGGCGTGCAGGGTGGCGGCGGTGGGCGAGGGGACCCAGGCGGTGTTGGCGCCGGCCTTGGGGTGGCCGATCTTCTGCTCCAGCATGTCGGCCATCAGATCGGGCATGGCCCACATGCCCTTGCCGATCTGCGCCTTGCCGGGCAGACCCGCGGCGATGCCGGTGTCGACATTCCAGTCCTCATAGGACTTGATCCACTGCTGGGCCTTCATCTCGGCCTTGCGGACCATCGGCCCGGCCTCCATGGAGGTGTGGATCTCGTCGCCGGTGCGGTCCAGGAAGCCGGTGTTGATGAAGACCACGCGGTCCTTGGCGGCATTGATGGACGCCTTGAGGTTCACCGTGGTGCGGCGCTCCTCGTCCATGATGCCGACCTTGAGGGTGTTGCGCGGGACGTCAACGACATCCTCGACGGCCGCGAACAGGTCGTTGGTGAAGGCGACCTCGTCGGGACCGTGCATCTTCGGCTTCACGATGTAGACCGAACCGGTGCGGGTGTTCTTCAATGCGGTGTCGCCATTGAGGGCGTGCTTGGCGATCAGCGAGGTGAACAGACCGTCGAGAATGCCCTCGGGGACCTCGTTGCCGTCCTTGTCCAGGATGGCGTCCGAGGTCATCAGGTGACCCACATTGCGCACGAACAGCAGCGAACGACCGTGCAGCACAAGCTCACTGCCGTCGAGCGCGGTGTAGACGCGGTCCGGGTTCATGGTGCGGGTGAAGGTCTTGCCGCCCTTGGCGACGTTCTCGGAGAGATCGCCCTTCATCAGGCCCAGCCAGTTGTGGTAGCCGAGCACCTTGTCTTCGGCGTCCACGGCCGCGACCGAGTCCTCGAAGTCCATGATGGTGGTGATCGCGGACTCCAGCACGACGTCCTTGATACCGGCGTCGTCGGTGGACCCGACCGGGGATTCGCGATCGAACTGGATCTCGATGTGCAGACCGTTGTGCTTGAACAGCAGCGAGGTGGGGTCCTCGGGGGTGCCGAGGTAGCCGACCAGCGCGTCACCGTCGGCCAGGCCGATATCGGTGCCGTCCTCGAGGGTCACCTCGAGCTCGCCGTCCACGATCGCGTACTTGCTGGTGCCCAGGTGCGATCCGGTGATCAGCGGCAGCGCGTCGTCGAGGAAGTTGCGGGCCCACTCGATGACCTTGTCACCGCGAACCTTGTTGTAGCCCTTACCCTTTTCCGCGCCATTGGCCTCGGAGATGGCATCGGTGCCGTACAGCGCGTCATACAGCGAGCCCCAACGGGCGTTCGCGGCATTGATGGCGAAGCGGGCGTTCATCACCGGAACCACGAGCTGCGGGCCCGCGGTGGTGGCGATTTCGGCGTCCACGTTCTCGGTCCCGATCTGGAAATCGGCCGGTTCGGGACGCAGGTAGCCGATCTCGGTGAGGAACTGCTTGTAGGCAGCCTTGTCGTAGCCGGCGCCGGGGTTGGCGCGGTGCCACTCGTCGATCTTGGCCTGGATGTCGTCGCGTTCTGCCAGCAGAGCACGGTTACGGGGAGCGAGGTCGTTGATCACGGCCTCGGCGCCCGACCAGAACGCGGCGGAGTCTACGCCGGTACCGGGAAGAGCCTCGTTCTCCACGAAATCGTGAAGCACGCGCGCGACCTGGAGTCCGCCGACCTGAATCCGCTCTGTCATCTACTGCCTCGTTTCGAGATAGCCGGGGGGCTGTTGATGTTTGGAAAAAAGTACGCCCGTCATGTTACTCGCGGGTATGAGTGCCCGGTTCGCGGTACCGGTGTTTCGGGGTCCCGGGGCGGGTCTTGATTGTATCGGGCGGTACATTTAATGTACTGGGCGGAACATTTACCGATTCGGCGGACGAAGGCGTCATATATGGGAAACACGTTGTCCGGCAAGGTCGTTGTGGTCACCGGCGGCAGTCGCGGGCTCGGCCGTGAGATGGTGCTGGCCTTCGCCGAAGCCGGGGCCGACGTGGTGATCGCCAGTCGCAAGCTCGAATCATGTGACGCACTCGCCACCGTGGTGCGGGAGGAATACGGGCGACTGGCGCTGGCCGTGGCCTGCAATGTGGGGGACTGGGCGCAGTGCGAAGGGCTCGTGGACGCCGCGTACGCCGAATTCGGGCGGGTCGATGTGCTCGTCAACAACGCGGGCATGTCACTGCTGTACCCGAGTCTGGATCAGGTATCCGAGGCGATGTTCGACAAGGTGATCGCCACCAATCTGAAGGGGCCGTTCCGGTTGTCGGCATTGATCGGGGCGCGGATGGCGGCCGCCGGGTCCGGGTCGATCATCAATATCTCCTCCATCGAAGCCGCCAAGCCGGAGCCCTTGGCCGTGCCGTATGCCGCCGCCAAGGCCGGGCTCGAGGCGCTGTCGGGGGGCCTCGCGCAGACCTACGGCCCGGCGGTGCGGGTCAACACCATTCGCTGCGGGGCATTCGATACCGATATCGCGAAGGCGTGGCCGGATGAGATGCGCGACTATCTGGCACAGCACAATGCGCTCGGCCGCATCGGCGTACCGGGCGATATCGTCGGCGCGGCACTGTTCTTCGCCTCGGATGCCTCCGCGTTCTGTACCGGGGCGACACTTCAGTTGGACGGTGGCTGGCGATGACCGAGACGCCCGCGCGGCGGCGCGGCAGACCGCCCGCCTCGGAGTCCAATCCGGGGGAGACCCGTGAGCGGATCGTGCGCGCGGCCCTGGAGTTGTTCGCCGAGAAGGGGTTTCACGCCACCAGCGTCGGCGAGATCGGCGATCGGGCCGGGATCCAACGCGGTGCGCTGTACTACCACATCGGATCCAAGGAGGAACTGCTCTTTCAGATCCGGCGCAACTACACCCAGCTGATGCTCGACGCGGCCGCGCGGATCGCCGAGAGTTCCGATCCGCCGATGGACAAGCTGCGCGCCCTGATTCGCAGTCATGTGCGGCTGATTCTGGAACACCGGCACGAGGTCACCATCGCCCTGCGCGATGCCGGGGCGCTGACCGGTGAACGCGCACTCGACCTACAGGAACTGCGCGACGGCATTCAGCGCGGTTGGCAGCGGGTATTCGATGAAGGCTATGCGGCATCGGTCTTGCGCACCGCCGACCATATCGTCACCAACAGCGTGGTGGCCATGCTGAATATGGTCAGCGCCTGGTACCACCCCGAGGGCGCGCGAACGCCCGACGAGATCGCGGACATTCTCACCACCACCATTCTCGGCGGTGTTGCCACACCTGCCGGAAACACACTGAAAGGCTGACCATGGCTTGGGATTTCGACACCGATCCGGAGTACCAGCAGAAACTGGACTGGGTCGCGGAGTTCGTGCGCACCGAGGTGGAACCCCTGGATCTGCTCTACCCGGAGCCGTACGACCGCGAGAACCCGGAGATCCGGGCGCTCATGAAACCCTTGCAGGAGAAGGTCAAAGAGCAGGGACTGTGGGCCTGCCACCTCGGGCCGGAGCTCGGCGGTCCCGGCTACGGTCAGGTGAAACTGGCGCTGCTCAATGAGGTTATCGGCACCTCGAAGTGGGCTCCCCTCGTATTCGGTTGTCAGGCACCCGATTCCGGCAATGCCGAGATCCTCGCGCACTTCGGTACACCCGAGCAGCAGGCGAAGTACCTGCAGCCGCTGCTCGACGGCGAGATCGGCTCCTGCTACGTCATGACCGAGCCCACCGGCGGCTCCGATCCGACCTCGTTCCAGACTCTCGCTGTGCGCGATGGCGATTCGTGGGTCATCAATGGCGAGAAGTGGTTCAACTCGGCGGCCGAATTCGCCAGCTTCCATATCGTCATGGTCGTCACCGATCCCGAGGCGGAACCGCATAAGCGCCTGTCCATGTTCATCGTGCCCGCGGATACCCCGGGGCTGGAGATCGTGCGCAACTTCACGGTTCCCGGATTCAGTGAGAACGAGGGGCACCTGCGCTTCACCGATGTGCGCGTGCCCGCCGACGCCCTGCTCGGTGCGGAGGGGCTCGGATTCATCGTCGCGCAGACCCGGCTCGGCGGCGGCCGGGTGCATCACGCCATGCGCACGGTCGCCATGGTGCGCAAGGCCTTCGACATGATGTGCGAGCGCGCGGTTTCGCGGCCCATGCGCAAGGGAGTGCTCGGCGGCCTGCAGATGACACAGGAGAAGATCGCCGAATCCTGGATCGAGATGGAGCAGTTCCGGCTGCTCGTCCTGCGCACCGCCTGGCGTATCGACAAGGAGCAGGACTATCGCAAGGTGCGGCACGATATCGCCGCCATCAAGGTGGCAATGCCGAAGGTCATGCATGACATCGCCCAGCGCGCCATGCATCTGCACGGTGCGATCGGTGTCAGCACCGATCTGCCGTTCGTCGACATGATGAATTACGCGCAGGTCATGGCCATCGCCGACGGACCCACCGAGGTGCACAAGATCACCCTGGCCAAGGAGGTCCTCAAGACCTACCTGCCCGGAGATCCGGTGTACCCCAGCGGTTTCCGGCCCGCACTGCGCGAACAGGCGCGGGAACTGGTCGCCCGGCGGCTGGAACACACGGTCGGCAATCTCTGAACCAGTCGCCAGGCGGTGCGCCAACCGCACAGCCGCGGTGCACAAGATCACTCTGGCCGAGTACTGACCAGCGAGGACGGATTGTCGGCGGGTTCGGAAGCTGTGGAAAGGACTAGGCTGGGGATGTGTTCGGATGCCTGCCACGCGCGGCTGTCGCGCCGCGTACCTGTACGACACGGAGATGCCGACCGTGAGCACCGTCGACAAGTTCGCCGTGGTCGCCATCGCATCCTCT
The DNA here is from genome assembly GCF_036327755.1 of Nocardia sp. NBC_01503. Classification (NCBI taxonomy): domain Bacteria; kingdom Bacillati; phylum Actinomycetota; class Actinomycetes; order Mycobacteriales; family Nocardiaceae; genus Nocardia; species Nocardia sp. NBC_01503. The sequence goes on along the minus strand of NZ_CP109596.1, from coordinate 7,266,855 downwards.
GCCGGGGGGATCGGCGCGCTGATGCGCGTGCTCGGTCAACTCCCCGCCACCCTGCCGGTTCCCGTTCTGATCGTCCAGCACCTGGATCCACGGCACAAGACCGTGATCGCCGAATTGCTCGCGCGGCGAACGAAACTGAGAGTCAAGCTCGCCGAGGCGGGTGAGAAGATCGGGCCGGGGACCGTGTACATCGCGCCGCCGAACTACCATCTGCTGGTCGAAGCGCACGGGGTGTTGTCCCTGTCCAGCAGCGAACTCGTACACTTCGTGCGGCCGTCCGCGGATCTGCTGTTCGAATCGGTGGCGGGTGCGTACGGGCCGACAGCCATCGCGTGTGTGCTCACCGGTACCGGTCGCGACGGTGCGATGGGCGTGAGTGCGGTGAAGTCTCGTGGCGGCACGGTGATCGTGCAGGATCCGGACGATGCGGAGTTCAACGGCATGCCTGTGGCGGCGGTGGCGACCGGTGCTGCGGATCTGGTGCTGCCGTTGGACGAGATCGCGGGCGTCATCCAGAGTTTGGTGGAGGCCGAGGTGGAGGATGAGTGACGGAGTCGAACGAGGAGACGGTGACGGAATCGAGTCAGGACACAGGTGCGACGGACGCGGAGCTCGAGGATCTGCTGCTGTTCATTCGCGATTCGCGTGGGTTCGACTTCACCGGTTATAAGCGCTCATCGCTGACCAGGCGGATCCGCAAGCGCATGCACGAGGTGGGGATCGCCCACTACGTCGCGTATCGGGACCTCTTGGAGAGCAACGCCGAAGAGTTCCGGCATCTCTTCAACACCATCCTGATCAATGTGACCGGATTCTTCCGTGATCCGGAGGCCTGGCAGTACCTGGAGCGCGACGTCCTGCCCGAGCTCATCAAGGGTACCGATCCGCGCAACGAGATCCGGATCTGGAGCGCGGGCTGTTCCAGCGGTGAGGAAACGTACTCGCTGGCCATCGCGTTCGCCGAGAAGCTCGGCATCGAGCAGGCCACGCAACGTATCAAGATCTACGGCACCGACGTCGACGAGGAGGCGCTGCGCGAGGCCCGTGCGGGTGTCTACTCGGCCAAGGCGCTGGAACCGCTGTCGCGCGAGCTGCGCGACAAGTATTTCGAGCCGATCGGCGACAAATTCGCCTTCCGATCCGACCTGCGGCGGCGGGTCATCTTCGGTCGTCACGACATCACCCGGGACGCTCCGATCTCCAACCTGGATCTGATGGTGTGCCGAAACACCCTGATGTACTTCAATGTCGAAGCGCAATCGCATATCTTGGACCGCTTCTCCTTCGCGGTGCGCGAGGGCGGATTCCTGTTCCTCGGCAAGGCCGAACTGCTGGTCTCGGACAGTCAGCGGTTCGAAGTCGCCAATATGCGCCAGCGCATGTTCCGGCGCCGGACCGGACGGACCGGGCGGCCGTATCTGTCCGCGCAACCCCGGCTCGAAATCGGTCTGGGGCAGGAGTTTCAGGGGCTGGTCAAGAAGCGTCAGCTCGGTGATCTGGCGCTGGAGACGGCGCCGTTCGGGATCCTGGGCATCGACGCCGAAGGCATTGTGACCATCGTCAACAATCAGATGCGCATCGAATTCGGGATGGCGTCCCATGATGTCGGCAGGCCGCTGAGTGATCTGGAGATCTCCTACCGGCCGGTCGAGTTGCGGTCACTGATCGAGAAGACCGTCGCGGAGCACCGCAGTCTCCGGGTCAACTCGGTGGAGCGGCGGAACGGCGCCGGTGAGGTGCAGTACTTCGAGGTGCACATTCAACCGCTGTGGGCGGCGGACGGAGCGAGCGTAGGTGTCGCGGTCAACTTCGTCGATACCACTGTCGCCACGCGGTTGTCGTCGGAGGTCAAGACCAAACGTGAGGAGTTGGAGACCGCATACGAGGAGTTGCAGTCCACCAACGAGGAGCTCGAGACCACCAACGAAGAACTCCAGTCCAGCATCGAGGAGCTCGAGACCACCAACGAGGAGTTGCAGTCCACCAACGAGGAGCTCGAGACCACCAACGAAGAACTCCAGTCGGGCAACGAGGAGCTCGAGACCATGAACGAGGAGATGCGCATCCGCACCGACGAACTCGACGAGGTCAGGACGTTTCTGGAGGGCGTGCTGTCGAGCATCGCGTCCGGGGTGGTGGTGCTCGACGGGGAACTGCGCGTGCGGAGCTGGAATCGAGGGGCCGAGGAGCTGTGGGGTCTGCGCGGCGACGAGGTCCAGAACCAGGCCTTCTTCACCTTGGAGTTCGGGCTGCCGACCGAGCGTCTGCACGAAAACCTGCAACGGTGTATGAAGACGGGCCGCCGGTTCGGTCCGGTGGCCATTCCGGCGATCAATCGGATCGGGCGGTCCATCAACTGCGCGGTGACCTGCTCGCCGCTCGATGGTAGCCATGACGGCGTCGTGCTGCTGATGGAGGAATCCCCCTCGACCGTCGAAGGCGTACAGCCTGATTGACCCCGACGGTGGAGGCCGCGGCGTATTCTTTTGAGGTGCCGCAGAATCCGGACATTCGCGCCGAGGTAGAGCGTGAATGGCAGGAGTACAGCGCCGAGCGAGAACGCGCCGCGCGGTCCGCGGCGATTGCCGCGAAATATGAAGTGCAGGAGCTGCATCCACCCGTGAGTATGCAGCCGTTCCGGCAGCGTATGGCGGAACTGCACCGTCGCATCGAGGCCCGCCACCTGGCATGCGCCCGTCTGCATCGGCTGCACGCCCGGCGTCTCGAGCGGTGGTCCGCCGAGGGCAGGTCCACACACCGCCCGGTCTTCATGGCCGCGGTCGCTCAGCAGTTGGGCGTGGACAGTGCCGTGATCACCCTGTTCGGCCCCGATGGACAAGAGTTGCTGGTGGCCGCGTCGGACAGCACGGCCAGGGCCGCGCACGACCTGGAAATGACGTTGGGGGAGGGGCCCGCCCGAGATGTGCTGGACGGTAACGAATTCGTCGTCGTCACCGCTCCCGGTCTGCTCGAACGCTGGCCGAGATTCGGTCCGGCCGTCAGCGAGCTCGGTGTTCGTGCCGTCATCGCGGTTCCGCTACCGTCCGTGAGTCTGATCGGCTCGATGTGCGTCTACGCCAATCGAACCGAACTGCGTGCGGCGCTCGCTCCGGCGACCGGTCGCATTGCCGACGCACTCGCCAACGCCATGTTGCTGGCCCCGGACCGCACCGATCCCGATGGCATGTCGCTGCGCGGAGCGCTGTTCGAGGATGCCGACTACCTCTCCGCCGTGCACCAGGCCGCCGGAAGGGTGGCGGTGCAGTGCGAATGCGATACCGGTGCGGCGCTCGCATTGCTGCGCGCGCGGGCGTTCGCCGAGGGGACGACGATCCAGGACATCGCCCGCCGGGTGCTCGAGGATGGATACAACCTACGTTGACAGCCACGGTGCCGCCGCGGCATTGACGGCGGTTTCGGAGCACACTCGTGCTGGGCGTCGGGGCGCGAAATGGCCGGGCCCGGGAACAGAAAATCGGGGGTTGCTGCACCACGGACCCGGCCACTATCGGGCTCGGCAGGTTCACCGGGTGACAATGTGCTCCAGATCGGGCTGTGCACGCACCACTGCCGAGGCTGGCGGCCAATTCACCGCCGTCTCAGGCATCACCCCTTCCCGCGAGTTCGGATAACAACCGAACCGCCGGGGTCTGGGGCGGCGCATGTTTTCGGCCCCACGATCTGTTACGACCGAGCGCAAGGGCGCGAGCTATACATGAGCATATCGCCAATGGCGCCGTGGATGACGTAAAACAATTGCGGGGCAAGCGGTCTCATTGAGGCGGTCTCATTGGGTAGGGCTTCGGGGTCCTAGAGTGTCATGGCGGAGCGGAAGCGTGCTCGGTACGTGGAGGGCGTAATGCCCATGGCGGGCAGGGAATGATCGGCGGCGGGGTCGGCGTGCGGGATCGGCGAGCGCTGTGACGGCGTCCAATAGTTCGACCGGGGCGGGCACCCGCGGCCGGACTTCAAACGCCGCGTCCGGGCCGCGTTCACCGAGGGCATCGCGGACCGTCCGGCCACCACCTTCGGCGATGTCAAAGCCGATGTGCTCGAACACTTCTCACCGGGCTTCCGGCGCACCGACTTCGTGGAGGTGATCGAGAACTCGGCGTGGGCGGAGTAGCGGCTCACTCGGAGAGCGGGTCAGCTGACGCGCGGCTCGATCCAGAGCGCCTCGGCGAGCGCGCACAGCTCGCCGCCGGGGGTCGAAAGCGCCACGCCGACAGTGTGTTTACGACCCTCGCGGCTGATCGGCCAGGCGTGCGAGATGTAATCCTCGCCCGCGTACATCGGGCTCAGTTGGGTGGCGGTGAGGGCGGCGGTGAAGGCGCCCCGGGCCATATCGGAGTGGATGAAGGCCGCCAGACCGCCGGGGCAATCCAGGGCCGACCAGACGGATTCGGTTGTGAGTTCCCCATTTTCGGCGGCCAGGCCCGGATCGGGGGTCCAGGCGGCGGTCATCATGCGTTGTCCCGGGCGGGTCCAGGAGAACAGGCGGATGCCGCGGCCCGGGGCGCAGGCCGTTCCGCAGCCGTAACAGGAGGTGATCGCGCGTCCTGGGGAGGACAGTGCCGTCTCGGTGGCGGCCTGCGCCTCCGACCAGGAGGGCGCGGGTGGGGCGGCCAGGGTCAGCACCGACGGGGCGGCCTCGACCAGCAGGGTGCCGTCGGGGGCGGACAGGGCGGCGTGGCCGTTATCGCCGGACAGCACCACCGGGGTGGATACCGCGATGGGACGGCGGAAGTCGATGCGGACGGTGCTCGCGGCACTGCGGTCCGCGAGCATGCCCGCGACAAAGCCGCCGAAGGCCAGCTCCGGGTAGCCCTGAATATGGTCGGGAATGGTGAGCGTATCCAGCGGAATCGTCATGCTGTCGAAGCCCTCCCGAATGCGTTGTCGATCAACACCTCGACGATAACGCCGGTCCCCGGGCGCGAGCACCCGGGTCCCACGGTGAGAAGTTCCACAGTGGCCGGCGATTGCGGATCAGCCGAACGCCGAGCCGCCACCGTTGACATTCAGCTTCTGGCCGCTGAGATACTCCGCCTGCGCGGAGACCAGGAAGCGCACGGTATTGGCGATATCGTCCGGGCGGCAGACGCGGCCGAAGGGTGAGCTCTCATCGAGTGTGCGGATATCGTCCGTACCGGTGAGGGCCTTGACCAGGCGACGGCCCATCTCGGTGTCGACCAGACCGGGCGCGACCACATTCACTCGAATGCCGTGCTGCTGCTCCTCTTTGGCGAGCGTGAACGCCAGCGCCTCCAGCGCGGCCTTGGCCATGGTGTACGGCGCACCACCGGGCGCGTACCCGGTGGAGGCGACGCTGGAGATCATGATGATGTCCCCGCGCGGGCGAGATCGCATGGAGGGCAACACCAGTCGCGATACATGGTGTGCGCCCAGCGCGTGCGTGGACATGACGCGCAGCAGTTCGGCGGGGTCGGTGTCGGCGACATATCTTCCGCGACTGGCGATTCCGGCATTGTTGACCAGCAGGTCGATATAGCCGAATTCGTCGATGATCTGATCGACCATATGCTCGTCGTCCTCGACCGAATCCACACTGGCCCGGACGGCAATCGCACGACGGCCCAATTCCTGGACGGCGGAGACGGTTTCGGCGGCGGCCTCGGCATCGGAGCGGTAGTTGATCGCCACATCCGCGCCGTCCTGCGCCAAGGCCAGGGCGATGGCACGGCCGATACCACGCCCGCTACCGGTGACCAGCGCCACGCGTCCTTCGAGATTCGTCATGACAGTGGTTGTACCCCACGCTGGGCCAGCAGCAGGGTCATGATTCCCGCCTCCTGGGACTGCTCGGTGATCATGGCGCGCGCCGACTCCTTCACCGCGCCGGATTTCACCAGCTTGTCGGCGGCCTGTGCCATGGCCACGCCGCCGCGGTGATGGCGCAGCATGAGCTGCAGGAAGTAGGTCTCCGCATCGGCGCCCTTGTCCGCGGAGAGGGCGTCCAGCTCCTGCATGGTGGCCATACCGGGCATGGTCGTAGTGCCGGTCATGGCCGAATGATCATGTCCGGCGGGCATATCGGTGGCGGGCATCCACGCCATGGGATGCGGATTGGTCGGCGAGGCATTGGCCAGGCGCAGCCAGCCGAGCAGGGTGCCGATCTCCAGGCGCTGGGTATCGGAGATCTGCTGCGCCAGTTGCCGAATGGTCGGATCGACGCCGGTGTCCAAGCGCTGCACCATGATCAGGGCCTGCTGATGATGCGCCAGCATGTCCTGGGCGAAGCCGATCTCGGTCGGATTCAGCACCGCCGGCTCGGACTGGTTGTCCGGAACGACGATCGGGCGCAACAACATCCCCGCCACACACAGCAGGACGGCCAGTACCGCGACCGCGGCGCCGCGCACCCAGCGGTTGGCCGTCACGAACCCACCACCGAGTGCTGGTCGGCGGGCGGGGTGTAGACGTCGTCGGCGAGCTGCAACACCATGAAACCGTTGTCATTGCACGTGGCCCACAGCTGATTTCCATGCCACTCCGGCGGGGAGAAGCACCAGTCGGTGGAGAGATCGCCGAAGGCCACCATCCCGGTGCGTGCCGAAAGCGCCTGTGTCGGATCGAATTTGCCCTCCAGCATGGCGCGCGCCGCCGACGGGAACTCCATGACAGGTAGGCCGATGATCGAGGCCAGGGCGTGTGGGGAGTTCCACAGCTCCAGATTGCGGCCCTTGCGTGCGGGTGGGTTGAAGTACGCGATCTCCTTGGCGTGGAAGGGATCCCGCACATCGAAGACGCGGATGCCCGACTCCTCCCAACCGCAGGCCAGCGCCGTCGGATTGTTCGGGCGGTCGGCGGCGCAGTAGTGCACGTCATAGGAGAAGACCGAGCCGCCCATGGCCGAGGCCATGGCCGCATCCTGGTTCTCCGGGAGGTTGATCTCCAGTTTGATCTTGGCCGCGACCTTCGGATTCGTGTCATCGGAGATATCGATGAGCTTCACCCCGCCGGCACCGCCCTCATCCGCGGTGAACAGGTACGGCTGACCGTCATAGGTGACCGGAATACTGTGCTGAGTCGCCCAGCCGTCCGTCCAGAACACCCGGCCGAGGTGGTTGACCTGCGGGTTGGGGTCGCGGCGCTGCACCGCGCTGATATCGAGGGTGGTGAATCCGCCCAGTGCGGACAGGTACATGCGATTACCGTCCGGGCTGATTCCGAAGCCATGCGCCTCGATACCGGTCAGGCCCTGCCAGATGACATGCGGATTGGTCGGATCGGTGAGGTCGACCGCGCTCACGAAACCGGGTGCGATACCCGAGGCCCAGTAGGTGCGCCCGTCGGGGGAGAAGCCACCCTCATGCGTCGTGATCGGCAGCGGCATCATCAGATTCGTGCCACTGCCCGGATTCAGCAGGCGCGGATGCGCGCAATCGGAGATGTCGTAGACCGACAGGAAGCCCGCGCCGATGCCGACCGGAACACCGGTGCCCACCAGCAGTTTTCGCTCGGCATTGACCTTGAGCGACTCCCAGGTGCCCGCCAGCATGGCGGGTTCGGTCAGGCTGGCGGTCTCTACCGGATTCGCCGGATCCGACACATCCAGCACATGCACGCCCTGGGCGGGTCCGAGAATATTGCCCGGGAACATCGAGCCGGTGTACGAGCAGTGGTCGAAAGTGGTGGAGGTGATTCCGGCGCCCTTGCCGACATATCCGCCCAGGAACGACATATTGCAGCGGTAGCCCTGGGTACTGCGACCGCTGTCGCGGTCGGCGGCCGGAACATCGCCCTGCATACCGGATTCCGGCAGCGAATCGGGTCCGCAGTTCGCGCGCGGCACCGAGGTGCGCCCCACATCGAAGAACTGCTGAACCGCGTTGGTGAGATCGTCCGTCAGATCCGCGGACGCTCCGCCGACCGGCAGCATGGCCGCACAGATCAGCGTCGTCGCGAAAAGACCTGCGGGCCTTGACCGTCGCATTCCCGAGAACCGCCCCATCGCGGTGCCCCCATTCCCTCAAGAGCTGCTGGCGTGACCCGAGGCACAGCACAGCCCCGAATGTGGTCACGGTTACGTCTCGGAACCGTAACCCATAAACTGACCGCTCGGTAGGGTCCGACACGAAATGGCGAGTCCGGCTGAACGGCCCCCGAACAGCGGTTATAACCGGCTACCCACCCACCGCATAAGGATCATCCGGACCGGACTCGACATACTTCGCCCACGTCTGCACGCCATCGGTGTGCTCTGGGCAAGTGTTGTACCCGGCCCGGAAGCCCCTGGCGATGCGTCCGGGCAGCGGCAGCGGGACAACCCGCCGCGGCCGCGGCTGTACGGCCCGCCAGGTATCGATGAGCTGTCCGAGCGTCAGCACCTCGGGCCCGCCGAAGTCCGGTGCCATCCCCACCGGCGGCCCCGCCGCCAACTCGGCCGCCCGCGCGGCGACATCGGCGGCGGCGACCGGTTGAAACCGAAACTCCAACGGCAACGGCGCGATCGGGAGCCGCCCCGCGGTATGCAGTACCGAGGCGATCAACTCGTGGAACTGGGTGGCCCGCAAAATCGTATGTGGCACACCACTATCGACAATCCGCCGCTCACACTCGAGCTTGTTCCGGTAGTACCGGAACGGAATTCGATCGATTCCCACGATCGATACGTAGACGAGGTTCCCGACCCCGGCCGCCGCGGCCGCGCGAACCACCGTATCGGTCTGCGCCACATCGGTGCTGCCGACCTTGCGGGCATTCGAGGCCGCGTGCACAACCCCATCCACCCCCGCCATGGCCTGCGCCACCCCCGCTCCCGTCTCGAGATCTCCGGTATGCGTGCCGGCCCCCGCCCGCCGCGAAAGCACCCGCGTCTCATGCCCCTGCTCTCCCAGCCGCTCGACGATGATCCGCCCCAACACCCCGGTCCCGCCGGTCACAAGAAACGTCCCCATGAACAACACTTACTCCCCGCCATTCCCGTCCGGCAAATCGCGAGGCGCGTCAGACGCCGGGGGTGACGAGGCCGGATTCGTAGGCCAGGACAACCAATTGGGTGCGGTCTCGGGCGGAGAGTTTGGTGAGCAGGCGGCCTATGTGGGTTTTCACGGTCGCGACGCTGACGTGCAGGGTGAGGGCGATTTCGGCGTTGGTGTGACCGGCGGCGACCTGGATGAGGACTTCGCGTTCGCGATCGGTGAGCGGGGCGAGGGTGTCCGGGAGCGGGGTGGGGGCCGGTGGGCGGCGGGCGAATTCGGTGATCATGCGGCGGGTGACGCTGGGGGTCAGCAGGGCCTCGCCGGCGGCCACCACCCGGATGGCGTGCAGGAGTTGTTCGGGCGGTGAGTCTTTGAGGAGGAAGCCGCTGGCACCGCTGCGGAGAGCCTGGAAGACGTGTTCGTCCTGGTCGAAGGTTGTCACTATCAGGACGCGCGCCTGATCCGCCGCGTCGGCGGCGATATGCCGCATGGCCTCCAGGCCGTCCATGATGGGCATGCGGATATCCATCAGGACCACGTCGGGGCGCAGGCGGCGGGTGAGTTGGACCGCTTCGGTGCCATTGCCCGCCTCACCGACCACCGTGAGATCGGGCGCGGAATCGACCAGAACCCGGAATCCCGCGCGCACCAGGGCTTCGTCATCGGCGATCAGGACTCGGATCGGGGCGGCGGTGATTTCAGGCATGGTCGGCATTATCGAGGGGGAAGGCGGCGCTCACCGTGAAGCCGCCGTCCGGGCGTGTACCGGCCTCGAAGTGGCCGCCGAACAGGGACACCCGCTCCCGCATGCCGATCAGGCCGAGGCCGGATCCGGTGCCGACCGGCGACTCCGCGGGATGCGCGGCTGGACCGCTGTCGGTGATGACAAGCGCCAATTCACCTGGGGTGTACCGAATCTCGACGGTGGCGTGGGTGGCGCGCGCATGTTTGACGATATTGGTGAGCGCCTCCTGCGCGATGCGGTACACGGTGGACTGCAGGAGCGGCGGATAGTCGGCGGGTTCGCCCATCACCCGATAGTCGACGCTCGGGCCGTCCCGGCGTAGCGCGTCGACCAGGTCGGTGATCTCGGCGAGCCCCGGCTCATCCGCTCCGGCGTACTGTCCGGGTTCGCGCAACTGCGCCAGCACCTGTCGCAACTCGGTCAGGCCGGAGCGGCTGGCCTTCTCGATCGCGCTCAGTGCGCGGCGGGCCTCATCGGGTTGTTCGTCCAGCAGCAGGCGAGCGACCCCGGCACGGACGGCGACCATGCTCAAGGTGTGCGAGATCAGATCGTGGACATCGCGCGATACCCGCAAACGCTCCTCGGCGCGGATCCGCTGCTCCGTGTCGATGGCCCGAAGCTGTTGCTGGGCAACGATATCGCGGCGATATTCGCGGCGGGTTCGGAGCGCGTCGCCGATCAGCCAGGCGGGGGCCGCGATCAGCAGCTGGACGAAATCCTGGTCCTGCTCGGGATACTGATGAAACGCGATCGGCGCGGAAACCGCGATCGCGATCAGCGCGACTCCGGTGACCAGCAGCGATTCCCGGCGCGAGCGACGGTCTGCGAGGGTGAGCACCGCGACGCCCAGGGCCGGGCCGGTATTGCTCACCCACGGGGTGAAGCGAACGCCCGCCACCGCGGCCAGGAACAGCACCGCCGCTACCGCGAACACGACCGCGACCGGCCATTTCCGGCGGACGATCAGGGGTGCGACGGCGGCCGCGCCGAACAGTGCGATAGCGCGATCGGAACCGATGCCGGTGCCGAGCACCAGTACCGGCAGCGTGAACACCACGAAACAGGCTGCGGCGATGGCGATATCGATCCCATCGGGCGTGCCACGCTCCGGTCGCCCGGCCGGGATGAGCCGCTGATGCCACGGAGCGGACAGCACGCTCCGTTCCGCGGCCGGGGAAGTGATCGCCATGCCGTCGACGGTAACCGGCGCGCGGTGGCGGCGGCATCGTCCCCGAGACGTCATCCGCGAGTCGGAGCCGTCACCGGAATCGGCCGCAGGTCGCGTGCCGATTCCGGGCCGCGGGAGGACGACAAGGCCCGGGGCGAACGACGACCGTGCAGGTATGAACACCTATCGCACCGAGCCCGCCCGCACCGGGAAGTCCGGCCGCGCGCGGCTGTCACGGCCGTCGGTCGTCATCGCCGTGATTTCCCTTGTCGCCGGAGTCATCTCCGGTGGTGTGGCCTATCTCGGCAGATCCCCGCGGCGCCAGGAGTACGTCGAGGGGACGGCCGCGATCTGGCAGCATATGGTGGTGTTCGGGCTGGCGGCCCTGGTGGCCGTCGTCGTGGTGCGTCGCACGCATGACAATCCGATGCGCCTGCTGCTGCGGCCGCTGGGAAGCGCCGCCGCTCGACGGCTCGGGCACACCGTGCGTTCGGTGCCGCGGCATCCGACGGCACTGCTGCGCCTGGTGCTCGCGCTGGTCCCGCTGGGAATGCTGGTCTTCCTCCCCTTCCGCTGCGGAGTGCAGATCCTGGGCGGACTGGATCCCAACTTCACCGTGAACGCCTGGGGCGGGCCGACGTATCTCGGCGCCATGCTCTTTCACTACCTCGACGCCGTGCTGCTGGTCGCGGCCGCGGCCGGTCTGCTGAACCTGCTGCTACTGCGAGATGAGAATTGATCCGGCTGTCAGCCCGCGAGCAGTGAGCGACAGGCGGCGGTGAGGCGGTCGCGCAACTGCTCCGCGCGAGTTGCGATATCGGCTTGCGCTCGGACGTATTCCGCACGGCCCGAGGGTGTTTCGATGCGAATCGGTTCGTAGGCGTACTCGGAGAGATCGTACGGACTCGCGCGCATATCGAGTTCACGTGCGGCGCACGCCAATTCGAAGCTGTCGAAGAGCAAGTCGGAGTCGATGAGCGGGGTGAGTTTGAAACCCCACTTGTAGATGTCCATATTCGCGTGTAGGCAGCCCGGCTGTTCGCGATGCTCCTGATCGGCCCGCGTCAACGGCTCGATATTGAGCGGGACCGCTTCGGGTGTGAAGAAGCGGAAGGCGTCATAGTGGGTGCAGCGCAGCTGCATTGATTCGACGACCGCATCGGTGCCCGCCGACCCCAGGCGCAGCGGGACCTGCTGGTGACGGACCTCGTCCGTGCGGTAGACCATGGCCCACTCGTGGAGGCCGAAGCAGGACAGCTGTGCGGGCCGGGCGGCTGTCGCCTCCAGTAGGCGGGTGACGAATTCGATGGTGTCGTGGCGCTTTTCGAGGAAGGCCGGATCCGCGGTGACGGTCTCGGTGTTCGGGAGTTGGTGGTAGCCGCGAGCCCCCACGTACTCGGGGGCCTGCGCCAGTGCTACCCCGAACCCGGGGTGCCAGCGCTTGAGCTGGGCGGGCTTGTGGCCGTAATAGGTGAACAGGAAATCGATTACGGGGTGTTTGGTGCCCACCGCCCGCTGGGCCAGGTACGGGCCGACGAGGGCGTCGACCCTGTCTCGATGCGCGGCGGCTCGCGCCCGCCAATCGGCGGGCGCGAGCACTGAAACATCCTGTCGCACAATCACTCCGCGATGCGGTGGGTGGCGTCGCGGACGGTGCCGACGAACTCCTCCACCAGATCCTCGAGCGCGACGATGCCGACGGTATTGCCGCGACTGTCCACCACCCGGCCCAGATGGGAGTTGGTGCGGCGCAGGCGGGCCAGGGCCTCGAAGAGGGTGGCTCCCGCGCTGACCGTGGGCAGCGGGCGGATATCGGTGCGGGGGATGGGCGTCGAGGGCCCGGCCTTGTCATCGGCCACCAGGTCCAGCACATCCTTGACGTGCAGGTAGCCGACCAGCGATCCGTCCGCGGCCCGCACCGGATAGCGGGAGAATCCCGTTTCGGTGACGGCGTTCTCGATATCGCCGAGGGTGGTGCCCTCACCGCGCAATGGCACCGACCGGGTCTTGACCAGCGGCACCATCACATCGGAGACAATGCTGTCGCTGGAGCCCAGCGCCTGGGTGAGGCGGCGATGCTCCTCCTCGTCCAGCAGCCCCTCCGAATGCGATTCACCGAACATCTCCGCCAACTCCACCGACGACACGGTGGAGTCCAGCTCATCCTTGGGTTCGATCCGCAGCGCCCGCAGCGACAGATTCGCCGCCAGGTTGTAGATCGAGATGAGCGGTTTGGCCAGCCGCAACCACATCAGATGCAGCGGAACCAGCAGCAGCGCACTGCGTTCCGGCCCGGCGAGGGCGATATTCTTCGGAATCATCTCGCCGAGCAGGATGTGCAGCACCACCACGATGGCCAGCGCCACCGCGAACGAGATCGGGTGCAACAGCGAATCCGGCATGCCGATCAGGTCGAAGACGCCCGAAAGCAGATGCGCCACAGCGGGTTCACCGACCCGGCCCAGCAGGATCGAGCAGATGGTGATGCCCAGCTGTGCGGCCGCCAGCATCATCGACAGGTTCTGCGCCGCCTCGATCACGGTATTGGCACTGCGCTTGCCCTGTGCGGCAAGCGCTTCGAGCCGGTCGCGGCGGGCGGAGATCAAGGCGAACTCCGCGCCGACGAAGAACGCGTTACCCAGCAGCAGACCCAAAGCCAGCAGTACCGCTGTCCAATCACCCATGGTTCAGCTCCCACTCCGCCAGGCCCTCGGCGTCGACGGGGCGCAGTAGCACCCGGTCGATCCGGCGGCCGTCCATCCGCTCCACCTTGGCGATCCAGCCGCCACCGGTATGCGGATCCATGGTGTGGTTGTTTCCGGGTTCGGGCAGCAGCACCTCATCGCCGGTGACCGGAATCCGGCCCAGTTGGGTCAGCACCAGACCGCCGAGGGTTTCGTATTCGCCCTCGGGCGCGTCGTAACCCGTTGTGCGCGAGACCTCGTCGATGCGCAGCAGACCGGAGCAGTCCCAGCCGTTGGAGGTGCGGCGCACATCGAGCTCCTCCTCGTCATGCTCATCGCGGACATCGCCGAGGATCTCCTCGATCAGGTCCTCCATGGTGACGATGCCCGCGGTGCCGCCGTATTCGTCGACGACCAGGGCCACCTGCATGCCGTCGGCGCGCACGCGCTCCAGGACCTCGTCACCGTCCAGGCTCGCGGGCACTATGGGCACGGGCTGGCAGATGGACTTGAGCCGGATAGTGCGGCGCTGGGTCGCCGGATGGGTGAACGCCTGCTTCACATGGACGACGCCGAGCGTGTTGTCCAGATCCCCGTCGATCACCGGGAAGCGCGAATAGCCGGTGCGACTTGCCGTTTCGATGAGATCGGCGATGGTGCAGTCCTGATCCAGCGATTCGATCTTCACGCGCGGGGTCATCAACTCCTCAGCGCTGCGCTCACCGAACTGCAGTGAGCGATCCACCACCTGTGCGGTGCGCTGATCCAGCGCGCCGTGCAGGGCCGAGGTGCGCACCAGCGAACCCAACTCCTGCGGTGAACGCGCCGAACGCAACTCCTCGGCCGGTTCGACCCCGAGCCGGCGCACGGCCCAGTTGGCCGTGCCGTTCAGGAAATTGATCAACCAGCGGAACGCGGTCGAGAACCACATCATGGGTCCCGCGGTCCAGCGTGCGGTCGCCAGCGGTGCGGCGATGGCGATATTCTTCGGCACCAGCTCGCCGTAGATCATGGACAGCGAGGTGGCCAGGATCAGCGCCAGCGCCAGCGAAATGCCGTGCGAGGCGCCCGAATCCAGGCCGAGGGCGTCGAAGAGGGGCTCCAGCAGTCGCGCCAGCACCGGTTCGGCGATATAACCGGTGATCAGCGTGGTGATGGTGATGCCCAACTGGGCCCCGGAGAGTTGGAACGACAGCGTGCGATGCGCTTTGCGCACCTGCCGGGCGCGGCGATCGCCCTCGCGGGCGTGCGCCTCCACGGTGCTGCGTTCCAGGGCGGTGAGTGAGAATTCCGCGGCGACGAACAATGCCGTACCGGCGGTCAGTGCGATGAAACCGATCAGGCTGAGAACGGTGAGCAGGGCTGACACGGTCAGCACCACCCGGCCGTCTGGGTGGCTGAGAGAGCGATGGCGCCGGGTTTGTCACCCGGCTCGGTAGAGGAGCCCTCCTGAACGGCGCCCTCGGACGCGGGTGACAACTGGTTCCTTTCGCATGGGGTAGACCGTGACGGGTCGTCACGGTCCGATATCGACATGCTACCGGCTGGTCCCTCGTGCTTCAGTGTGACCTGGCCGGACATGGCGAACCCGGCGGGTTCCCGCAGGTTCCCACCGGGTCGGACGGTACGTATTCGGGGTCTACCAGCCCGCGGGCAGCGGACGACCCTCGGCGAAACCGGCCGCCGACTGCACGCCCAGCACCGCCCTGTCATGGAATTCGGCAATGCTGCGCGCACCCGCGTAGGTGCAGGAGCTGCGCACACCGGAGGTGATGTGATCGATCAGATCCTCCACCCCCGGACGCTCGGGATCCAGGCGCATGCGTGAGGAGGAGATGCCCTCCTCGAACAGCGCCTTGCGCGCCCGATCGAAGGACGAATCGGTGGCGGTACGGGCGGCGACCGCGCGCTTGGAGGCCATGCCGAAGCTCTCCTTGTAGCGGTTGCCGTCCCGGTCGATCCGCATATCGCCGGGCGATTCGTAGGTACCGGCGAACCAGGAGCCGATCATGACGTTGGCGGCACCTGCCGCCAGGGCCAGCGCCACATCGCGTGGATGGCGCACGCCACCGTCGGCCCAGATGTGCTTGCCGAATTCCTTTGCCGCGGCGGCACACTCGGCCACGGCGGAGAACTGCGGGCGGCCGACACCGGTCATCATGCGGGTGGTGCACATGGCACCGGGTCCGACACCGACCTTGATGATGTCCGCGCCCGCCTCGATCAGATCGCGGGTACCCGCGGCCGAGACCACATTGCCCGCCACCAGCGGCACACCCAGATCCAGGGCGGCCACCGAGCGCAGCGCCTCGAGCATCTTCTGCTGATGGCCGTGCGCGGTATCCATCACCAGCACATCGGCGCCCGCGTCGACCAGGGCCTTGGCCTTGGACGGAATATCACCGTTGATACCGACCGCCGCGGCGATGCGCAGCTGACCATTGGCATCGACGGCGGGCTGGTAGATGCCCGCGCGAATGGTGCCGGTGCGGGTCATCACGCCCGCGAGGGTGCCGTCGGCGTTCACCAGCACGGCGAGCTTGGAGTGACCGGCCTCGAGCAGGTCGAAGACCTCACGCGGGGAGGCGTCGGCGGGGGCGCTGACGAAATTGGAGTCGGCGATCGTGCTCAGCCGGGCGAAGCGATCCACATCGGCGCATGCGCTCTCGGTGACCACGCCGACCGGCTTACCGCCCTCGACGATCACGACCGCACCGTGCGCGCGCTTGTGAATCAGCGCCAGCGCGTCGGAGACCGAATGCTCCGGATCCAGGGTGACCGGGGTGTCCGCGGTGAGCGAACGGCTCTTCACGAAGGCGATGGTGTCCGCGGCGGCCTGGATCGGAAGATCCTGCGGCAGCACCACGATGCCACCGCGGCGCGCCACCGTCTCGGCCATCCGGCGACCGGCGACAGCGGTCATATTCGCGACCACGAGGGGAATGGTGGTGCCGGTCCCGTCACTGGTGGACAGGTCGACGTCGAAACGCGAGGCGACATCGGTCCGATTCGGGACGAGGAAGACATCGTCGTAGGTCAGGTCGTAGGGCGGAGTCTGCCCGGGAAGGAACTGCACGGTGTTTGCCGCCTCATGGTTTGACGTCGGGGTTGTCGTATTTCCATGCTTCGATGGCAGGTGCCCTTCGCGCTACCTGGTGTCACGCATGCAGCCAGCCAGTGTAGTCGGCGACGGCCCCGGCCGTGGAAACCGGGTTGTCGCCCCGCCGAGCGTGCCCTAAGTTCGCCACCGTGACCGATCTTCAGGTACTGAGCGACCGACTGGAAATCAGCGAACTCATCACCAAACTCTTCGTCTACTGCGACCAGCTGCGCTGGGCCGATATGACCGAGGAGGTCCTCACCGAACAGGTGTACTTCGACAGCGGCTTCGGCGGCACCCCCGAAACCGTGCCCACCACCGATATCACCGCCGGCTGGGCCGAGGGCCTGGGCGCCCTCGACGCCGTCCACCATCAGGCGGGCAACCACCTCATCGAGATCACCGGCGACACCGCTCGCGCGCACGCCGACGCCATCGCCGTGCACCTGAAGAACGATGCCGCCAACGGTACGACCCGCTGGTTCGTCGGCAGCTACGTGCTGGGCTTCGAACGTACCGAGAAGGGTTGGCGCATCAACCATTTCGAGTACAAGCTCAAGGTCATCGACGGTAACGCCGACCTGACCTGACCCGCGCTGTTCACTCCGGTGCGGGATGAACAGCGCCTCGAACGGCGGCGGCCCCACCGCGACGGTGGTGTGGCCGTCGCCTCGGCATCCGGCGGAAGTCGCACCGGGACCGAGGTATTCGTTCGCTTTGCCGTTGCTCCGCGGGCAGACTGTGCCCATGGGAGAGGGAGTAAGGGGCGGGGCGGGATTCGTCCCGGCCGGGAGAAACGATGGGCGCGAATCGAAATCCCGCGCACCGGAGTTCGGGGCGGTCGGGTATCTGTCAGGGGTCGGCACCGCCTTCGCGATCGAATCATTCGCGGTACTGCGGTCGCCGCTCGCCGCGTATCTGATTCTGTTCCTGCCGCTGCTGCTGATCATGCTGCCGTGGTCGCGCGCGCAGGCCGTGGCGCTCGGTGCGCTGGCCGGATGGCTCACCGTGCCGCTGGGTGCGCTGACGGCGCTCGTCGTACTGGGCATCGTGGGTGTCGGCGCGATGCGATCCCGGTCGCGTCGAACCGTCGACGGGGGACCGGAGCCAGTGGACCCCTGGGTCGTCGGGGCGGTCGGCATGCCGGTCGCCGGGCTGGCCTGCCTGCTGCTCACCTGGTGGCTGAACGGGCCACTGACCCCGGCCGTGCGGGACCACGGCGGATTCGAGTTGAACGCGAAAGCGGTGCTGGTGGCCAGCGCGGCGGTGGTCCTCGCGCTGCTGGTCGGCTCGCTGTGCCTGGCGCCACGAGTGACCGGATCGACGGGTCCGTCGCGAGTTGTCCTGTGGCAGCGGGGGATTGCGCTGGCCGTACTCGCGGGAGCCTTGCTGACTCCGCTGGCCTGGCATATCGGTGCCAACCAGTTCTACGACCGATACCGGTACCCGCACCATCACCACTGTTGCGCGGGTGGATGATCCGCTGGGGTAAATCGCGGTTTGTGGGTATTGCCCGGATATGTTCGCAATCGCTGCCGCCGTGCTGTTCGCCATCGCACTTCTACTGCAACTGGTCAATCAGGCGACCACATTCGGGGCCGAGGTGTGCCTCACCATCGGCCTGCTGGCTCTCGCCCTGCAACTCGCGGGATTCAGCGAGCGGATTCCGGCGCGCGGTGGGTGGCGGTCCCGGTCGAGTTGGGGCCGCCGCCGTTGATCAGAGTGAACCGTTCTCGATATCGCGTTTGAGCGCCGCCTGATAGGCACGGTGCGAGGCCGCGCCGTTATCGGCGGTGAATTGGATCAGCGTCGGGTCGGCGAGGAAGGTGATGTGCTCGTTGACCGTGGTGCTGCCGTCACCGTTATCGGTGAAGGTGATCAGCTGGTGCGTGGTGATATTCGGGATGTCCCAGCTGTCTGAGGTGTAGAAGTGCTCCGCCGGGTGCAGGCGCTGTTCGGCCTGGGTGTGCCCGGGGAAGGTGACCGGTCCCATCGGAATGTCCTCCAGCGCGGTGAAATCCACCACTTGGCCGTCATCGCAGGTGCGGTGCGTGATGACATCCTTCAGAAAAGGATGCCGCCCGATATCGTTGCGCAGGTTCGAGTAGATCGACCACACCTTCGGCAGCGGGGCATTGATGGTGATCGGCAGATCCACCACCACCGAGGCGCGCGACTCCGCCGGATTGTTCTGTCCGGCTTGATAAGCCGCCCAGCTGGCCTGCCACTCCGCGGTATATCCGTTATTCGACTCGATGCAACCGCCGGCGGTATCCGCCTGCGCCACAGGCAATCCCACCGTCGTGCAGGCGGTGATGGCCAGGGCGCACCCCATAATGAACTTCACGCGGCGGACTCTACCGGGGTTGCGGGTTCCCCGGCGGGTCGTCCGCGATCAACCGTTGCGGGTGGGCTTGGGTTTGCGCTTCTTGGTGTGCTGACGACCACCGGTGCGCGGGTCGATCCGGTGCCGGGGGCGTTCGGGGGCCGGATCCGGTTTGGCGGCAGCGGCTTTCGCGTTGGCCGCGACCGTGGCCGGATCGGGGACGGGTCGGCCGAAGGGGCGACGGGCTCCGGTGATCTCGGCCAGTCGGCGGTCGCCGGGGCGGACCTCCAGATCGGTGACCGCGACTCCGGCGCGCCGGGCCAGATCGGCGGCCTCCTGGCGGTCGTCGGGGGTGACGACCGTGACCACGGTGCCGGACGCGCCCGCACGCGCGGTGCGACCGGTGCGGTGCAGATAGTCCTTCGGGTCGGCCGGGGGATCGACATGCACTACGAGAGAGACATCGTCGACGTGGATGCCACGCGCGGCGATATCGGTGGCGACCAGCACCGGCCAGGTGCCGTCGGCGAAGGCGGCCAGGGTGCGGGTGCGCTGGTTCTGGCCTTGACCGCCGTGCAGGGCGGCGGCGGAGATGCCGACCTCGCGGAGTTTGCGGGCCAGTTTGTCCGCACCGTGCTGGGTGCGCACGAACAGCAGTGTGCGGCCCTTGCGCGCGGCGATTTCGGTGACCACCGGGCGCTTTTCGATACGCCGCACGTGCAGGGCGTAGTGCGCGATATCGGGGAGGCCGTCCTCGGCGGTCTCGGGCTCGGCGGAATCCTGGCCGCCCACAGCGGGATTCGCGCTCGGCGCCGCGGTCACCGCGTGCGCGGTGGGGGAGTGCAGGTAGCGCTGGACCAGATTGTCGATGGCCGCGTCGAGAGTCGCGGAGAACAGCAGCTTCTGGGCGGTGTCGGGGACTCGATTGAGCACGGCCGTCAACTGCGGCAGGAAGCCGAGATCGGCCATATGGTCGGCCTCGTCGACGGTGATGACCTGTACATCCGACAGATCGACCGCGCGACGGCCGATCAGATCGGTCAGGCGGCCGGGCGTGGCGATGAGCAGATCCACACCGCGCCCGAGCTTCTCGTCCTGCGCTTTGATGGCCAGGCCACCCACCGCCGACGCCAGCCGCAGACCGACCGAGAGCGAGGGCTCATCGAGCGCGGTCTCGACCTGCAGGGCCAATTCACGGGTGGGCACCAGGATCAACCCGCGCGGCCGCCGCGGCGCGGTCGGGGCACCCGAGAGTCGCACCAGCATCGGCAGTCCGAACGCCAGGGTCTTGCCCGAACCCGTTGCGGCCCGGCCGAGTACATCGTGACCGGCGAGAATATCCGGAATCACCGCGGCCTGAATCGGGAACGGAGTGTCGATCCCATTGCGCCGCAGGGCCTGCACCAGCATGGGCGGCAGGCCGAGATCGGCGAATCGGCGCGCACCCTCGGCCGAGGAGGCGAAGCGCGGGGCCTCTGATGTCGTGTCCACGGGCTCAGGCACGGCTGAGCAATCGGCTCAGTTCCTGCAACCACGGAATGGCGACCGCGAGGGTCGGCACCACGAGGATGGCGGCGGCCGCGAGATAGGCGGCACCGGCGATCCGCAGATCACCGATGGGCCCGGCCAGCCGCTGAATACGAATCAGGGTCGTCGGCCCGCCCACCGCCATCGCGCCCTGCGGCGCGGGCGAATTCGAGCAGGCGACCAGTGCCCGAGCCAGCGGTGTCGGCCCGGTGACCTTCACCGCCGAGTCGTCGGCCAGCAATTCGATCAGCAATTTCACCGAATCCAGTGCGGATTTCGAGCGCACCACCCGTGGAAACGCCTCGTGGGCGGCGGTGAACGCCTCCAGCACCAGGTCGTGGCGGGCGCGCAGATGCGAGCGCTCATGGCTGACGATTGCGGTCAACTCCTCTTGGGAAAGATTGGTCACCGTGCCCTGGCTGAGCACGACGCGGCGGCGCAGCCCGGGCAGGCAGTAGGCGATGGGTTCGGTGGCGGCGAGCACCCGGATATCGGCGGAATTGCGGGCCACCCCGCTCTGATCGAGCAGATCGACCAGCATGCGGTGTTTGGCGCGCCGCCGACGTGTGTGCACGCCGACGCGGATGACCGAGAAGATCAGCCGCGCGCCGATGAGCAGGGTGAGCGCGAAGACCGTCACCAGGGCCAGCCAGAGAGGCAGGCCCAGGGCGTCGATCTCCTTGCTCGGGGTGGTGGTGGGCCGTCCGTCGCCGCCGGGCACCAGCAGTCTGCTGGCGATGGCGAGCCCGGAACCGAAGGCGGACAGGACGGCGGCGAGAGCGATGGCCTGCCAGAGCACCAGTGCCGCTCGGGGACTCCGGTACGGCCAG
Organism: Nocardia sp. NBC_01503; assembly: GCF_036327755.1. Taxonomy (NCBI): domain Bacteria; kingdom Bacillati; phylum Actinomycetota; class Actinomycetes; order Mycobacteriales; family Nocardiaceae; genus Nocardia; species Nocardia sp. NBC_01503. The sequence goes on along the minus strand of NZ_CP109596.1, from coordinate 7,245,530 downwards.
GTGGCTCGGCTGAGCAACGCCGGGACCGGTCCCGCCAGCACCAAGGCGAGACCGGCGAATACCGGCGCTGTTACGTCCATTCCTCAGCTCACTGCGTTGTGGGGGCCTGGGCCGAGGCTGGGGCTACTTGAAGTCTTTCGGCTCCTTGCGTGCCGCCTCGGTGGCTTCGAGCTTAGCGAGTGCATCCCGCAAAGCGGCAGCCTCGTCGGCTCCGACCTGTTCCACGAAGTGCACGAGTGCTGCTCGGCGCGAGCCTACTTCGTCCGCCTGCTGAAGTGCGTCCACCATGAGACTGGCGACGAGCTCGTCGCGAGTGTGTACGGGCGCGTACCGATGCGCGCGGTCATCACGCTGCTGGAGTACTAGGTTCTTCTTCGCGAGACGCTGCAGAACGGTCATTACCGTGGTGTAGGCGAGCTCGCGGCGTTCGGCGAGGGCCTCATGGACCTGCCGTACCGTTTGGGGTTCATCGGCCGACCACAACTGGTCCATGACCGCTTTCTCGAGTTCACCAAGACCTGCCATCCCACAAGTTTACGGAGACAACGACAGGAATGCGTACTACAAGTTGTCGTAACCGGTCGGTAGCTGTGTGGGATTGGTCATAGCGGCTGTCTTCCGAGCGTCCGCGGCGTGCACGTGCCGGGTGCCGATCGGCACGATCATGGGCCGCCCGGAGACCGGATCCTCGAGCACCTCGGCGCGCAGCCCGAAGACCTCCAGGAGCAGATCGGCTGTGACGATATCGCCCGGTGTGCCCTGCGTCACGATCCGGCCCGCGCACATGACGACGAGTTGATCGCTGTAGCGGATGGCCAGATTCAGATCGTGCAGCACCATGACGACGGTGCGGCCGAAATCGTCGTGCAGGCGGTCCACCAGATCGAGCACCTCGAGCGAATGCGCGAGATCCAGATAGGTCGTCGGTTCATCCAGGAGCAGAATGTCGGTGCCCTGGGCGAGGGCCATGGAGATCCAGGCGCGCTGGCGCTGGCCGCCGGAGAGTTCGTCCAGGGTGCGCTCGGCGAGATCGGCGATACCGGTCTGCGTGAGCGCGGTGGTCACCTCGGCTTCGTCATCGGCGGACCACTGGCGCAACCAGGATTGATGCGGATGCCGCCCGCGCGCGACGAGATCGGCGACGGTCAGGCCCTCGGGGGCGATCGGGGTTTGTGGGAGCATGCCGATCATGCGGGCGATATCGCGCGTCTTCATGGACGAAATGGCCTTGCCGTCCAAGACGATTCGGCCGTCGCGCGGCTTCAGCAGACGGCCCAGTGATCGCAGCAGTGTCGACTTGCCGCAGCCGTTCGGCCCGATGACCGTGGTAATCACACCCGGCTGGATATCGAGCGACAAACCGTCGACGATGATCCGGTCGCCGTATCCGAGCGTAATGTTCTCCGCGGCGAGAACTGTTGTGTCGCTTGCGTTGCCGACCGTTGTCACGGTATCGCTCCGAGTCGTCACAGGGTGGCCTTCCGATTGGCGCGAACCAGCAGATACAGCATGAACGGTCCGCCCACCGCGGCGGTCACCACGCCGACGGGCAGATCGACGGGAAGTACGGTGCGGGCGATCAGATCCGCGCCGACCACGGCGATCGCGCCGACCAGCGCCGAGGCGACGATCGGCTCACCGGGGGTGCGCAGCAGGCGGCGCGCGATCTGCGGTGCGGCCAGGCCGACGAAACCGATCGGCCCCGCGGCGGCGGTCGCGAGTGCGGCCGCGGTGACCGCCGCGCCGAGCAGTACCGCTTGCTCGGTTTGCATGCGCACACCGAGCACCCGCGTGGTGTCGGCGCCGAAGCGCAGCGCGGCCAGGGTGCGGCTGGAAGCCGCGGCGACGAGCAGTGTCAGGCCCAATCCGAACGCTGCGGGGACCAGAGTGGTCCAATCCGCGCGATCGAGCGAGCCGGTGAGCCACAGCTGTGCGTGCGCGGCGTCGGTGAGCGTTGCGCGGGTGAGCAGCCAGCTGACCACCGACAGCAGCGCGGCGTTCACGCCGATTCCTATGAGTACCAGGCGAAATCCCATAACGCCGCGATCGCCGGAGCTCGTGCGCCCCCATGCGAGCAGGTAGATGGTCACGGCCGTCAGCAGTCCGCCGCTCAGGGCGGCGAGCGGAACACCCAGTGTGGCAGCGATTCCGGTGGTCGCGCCGCCGGTCCCGGCCAGAATCAGGACGGCGCCGCAGCTCGCGCCCGAGGTGATTCCGAGAATGTCCGGACTGGCCAGCGGATTGTGCAGGATGGATTGGGCGATCGCGCCCGCCAGCCCCAGCGCCGCGCCGACGACGATCGCGGTGAACGCCCGGGGCAAACGCGAGTCGAATATCACGAACCGCTGTGCGCGAGTTCCGCCGCCGCCCAGCACATCCAGGACCCGTCCGAGTGGAATCCGGAAGTCGCCGGTGGCGATATCGAGTGCGAAGAGCGCGAGTAGGACCGCGAGGAGCACGGCGACGGTGAGTAGGGCACTCATCCGCAGCACCGTCGAGCACCTGCCGACGCGTAGTGCGGGCCGCACTCGCCGCACGGTACGGGGATGTGTGGCACCGCTCTTCGTCGCGATGCCGGAATCGGCTGCCGATTCGTGCTGCCCGGAAACGATATTCGCGGTACCGGCGGGATCAACCGTCGTTTCCGCTTGTCCGGGAGCGGGTTCGGCTGGTGTGCTGCGAAGATGGCTGGGAATGCTCACAGGCTCACCAGCTTTCGGCGACGGACCAACAGGATGAAGAACGGTGCGCCGAACGCGGCGAGCGTGATTCCGACCTGGATTTCGCCGGGCCGGGCGACGATTCGGCCCACGGTATCGGCGAGCAGCAGGGTGATCGCCCCGAGCAGCCCCGAATAGGGCAGCAGCCAGCGGTAATCCGGGCCGGTAATGGAGCGGGCGAGATGCGGCACGATCAGCCCGAGGAAGGCGATCGGGCCCACGGCGGCGGTGGCCGCGCCCGCGAGCAGTACGACCGCTGCCAGCCCCAGTGCCCGGCTGCGGCTGAGATTCACCCCGAGTCCGCGGGCCACATCATCGCCGAGTCCGAGCAGGTTGAGGCCGGGTGCGGCGGCCAATGCCAAGGCCGCGCCCAGCGCCAGGAAGGGCAGTATCTGCCAGCAGACCGTCGCATCGTGTCCGGCGACATCGCCGACCACCCAGTAGCGCACCGTGTTCAGCGCGTTCTGGTCCAGCAATACCACGACATTGGTCATGGCCTGCAGGAACGCGGTTACGGCGGCCCCGGCAAGCACGAGGCTCAGCGGGCTGGCCTTACCGCCGCCGATCGAGGAGACCCCGAAGACGACGATGCCCGCGATGAGCGCGCCCGCGAAGGCGAACCAGATGTACTGCGTCGTCGCGGTGAGCGCGAAGAGGTGGATGCTCAGTGCCGCCAGGAACGCGGCCCCGGCATTGATTCCGACCAAGCCCGCGTCAGCGAGTGGATTTCGGGTATAGCCCTGGATGAGTGCGCCTGCCATCCCGAGCGCCAGACCCGTGATCAGGGCGAGTCCGGTTCGGGGCAGGCGTAATTCGCGCACGATCCGCGCGGTCGATCCGTCGGCCGGGCAGGACAGTGGAAACCCGCCCGGACAGGTCAGTGCGTCGAATACCGCGGGGAGCGGTATCGCTCGTGAGCCGAACGCAATGCTCGCGAGCACGGCACAACCCAGGAGCGTGGTGAGTAGGAGGAGTCCGGACAGACGTCGCCGCCTGGTGGTGACTACGGCGGGCACGGTGACGAACTACTCCTGTGGTGTTGATTGCTCTCGTTAGCTTGGTAAGCCTAACCTATCTTCGTTCTCGTTGCGTTCACAGTGGCCGGAATACCGATGATTGAGGAGGTTCGATGCTCGAACCCGTAACAGTGTGCCCGCCTCGCGATTCCAGGATCGCCTTCGGCAGGGCCAGCGCCCGGCTGCGCGCGCTGCAACCCGAGCATCCGCGCGTATACGCCGTCGCCGCCATGCATGAACAGGGCAAACGACGCTGGTGGCGGCTGGCCGACGGTATTCGTGAGGGCCGCATCGAGATGATGTACCGCCGGCACGCCGCCGAGATGAGCAATCCGCAGATCGCCGCCGAGGTGGTGGCCACCGCGTTGATCCACGCGGTCGTGGGTCGCGTCATGGCCATGGTGGTCGCCGAGGGCCGCGCCTGGGATCCGGGCCTGGAGAACCTCTGGGTGCATACCGACAATGACGGCGGTATCGACTGGGCGGGCTTGGCGGACACCACGATTCGCGTGGTCGACGGCGACCGCCTGACCGGTGAACCCGGAATCGTCGCGCTGCCCTGCGAACCCGCGCTGTACGTCTGGCTGGCGCATCGCTGCGAACCGGCCCTGCTGCTGGTGCAGGAGGCCATGCTGCGCTGCGCCGGATTGGATGTGCGCCGCTTCTGGTCCCTGGTCGCCGAATCGATAGTCGGTGCGGCGACCTATGTTCCGGCCTTGGCGGGTACCTCGTCGACGGTCGGCGCACAGCGGGGGCAGGCCATGCTCGCCGCACTGGCCGACCGTGGTCTCCCGGTGCGCCGGGGGTGCGTTGTCCGATAGGTCCTGACGGCGCGGCGAATTCGGTGGCGGCCGGACGACCAAGCTGTCGAAAGGGTTGTCCGGCGGCCGCAGGGGCGTTACCGCTGTTCCGTCGCCGCGGTGGATTGCCGGAAGGCGCCGAGGTTTTCGGTCAGGAACGACTCCAGCGTGCGCGGGGGTCGGCCGAGGATGCGGGCGACGGTGTCGGTGGGCCGCTCCGGATGTTCGACGGCCAGCCGCTGGATCTCGGTGAGGTGATCGGCCAGCCAGTGCGGCAGGTGTGATCGCTCGATCAGGTATTCGCGGAAGGCGGTGGGCGGCAGGTCGATGTACTCGATCGGAGTATTCAACAGCTCGCTCAGCAGGACGGCCAGCTCCGGATAGCCGAATGTCCTGGACCCGGTGAGAGTGTATGTGCCCCCGGCGATGTCGGGCCGGGTGAGCGCCGCCGCCGCGACATCGGCGATATCGCGGCAGTCGATGTAGTTGCAGGCGGCCGACCCCATGGTGCCCACGATCGCGCCGCGCGTGGCCACCTCGCGACCGAGAAGCGCCAGCTTCTGCATGAACGCGTACGGGCGCAGTACGGTATGCGCGATCCCGGAGGCTCGCAGTACCTGTTCGATCTCGCAATGCCAGCGTGCGATCGCCACCGGTGAATCCGGCGCGGCCGTCGGCGCGGAGAGTTTGACGATGTGCTCGATACCGCGATCCGCGGCGGCTTCGATCACCCGGGTTTCGAGCGCGACCTGATCCGGACTGTTGGGCATGGTGAGGAAGAGCTGGGTCGCCCCGTCGAAGACCGCCCGCAGCGAATCGGAATCCGCGGCGTCGGCATAGTGGATCTCGACATCGGGAGTCCGGGATATGTCGGTGCGCAACCGGTCCGGATGACGGCTCAATGCCCGGCACGGCACTCCGAGGTCGATCAGGCGGGTCAGCAGCGCACCACCGGTCGCGCCGGTGGCTCCCATGATGACGATCATGCGAGGGCCTTTCGCTGGGTTGTGCGCCACCGCCAGGTGAGGATGGTCGCGGCCAGTGCGGCCGCGATCGGCAGGTCGAGGCGCAGACGGTCGGGCAATGTCGTTGTGGCGGTGAGAAGTTGGGCGGTCACCGCGGCGAGGGTGCCCGCGGTGAGGCCGAAGCCCGCCGCGAGCGTGACCGGTCCGAAGCGAAGCAGTCGATCGTGGTGGGATCCGTTGTGCCGCAGCCACGCTCCGAGCAGGAGGGCGACCAGGGCGGAGGTCCCGGCGATCGAGGTCGCCGCCGCGAGCAGCAGGCTCGGCTGGGCCGTGACCAGGCCGCCCGCGCCCGCGCAGACCGCCGGGGCGAGGTAGGCGAACAGGACCTCTCGCCACAGTACGAATCGGTTCGGAGTGGTTGGCGCGCTCATCTGATCTGATTAGGTGCCTAACTATATGGGCAAAATGAATCGCGGGATGCGATCTGTCGGTCAGTCCGCGGTGAGTGCGCGCATACCTTGGCGGATGCGTTCGAGTAGATCGAGGAAGGTGGTGCGCTCCGCGGGGGTCAGCGGGGCGACCATGGACTGCAGGCGGCCGAAGTGTTCGGGCGCCATATCGCGCAGTTGCCGGGCGCCGCGCGCGGTGAGTACCACCACCACGGCGCGACCGTCCTGCGCCGATGCGCGCCGGCAGACCAGCCCCTGTTGTTCCAGACCGTCGATCAGCCCGGTTACCGTTGCGCGCGTTACCCCGAGGCCCGCCGCGAGTTGGGACGGTGACTTCTCGCCCCCGGCATCCTCCAGATCCGCCAGCAGTCGATAGCGTCCGGTGGAGAGCCCGAACCGGGCGAAGTGTGCCTCGGTCGCCTGGCCGAGTTCGGTCCCGGCGGCCAGCAGCCGCACCGCGACCAGCACCGCCCGGGGGTCGATCTCCGACTCCAGTCCGTAGCGGCGCAGCTGCGTCCGCGCCTGTGTCGGCGTGGGGGCCGCCTGCGGGTCCGGATCCGGTGCCATGAAGGTAATATGGCACCTAACTACATTGGCCGTCAAGCTAGGTCGAGATGTGCTTGACGTCGCTGATGAGCCAGCGGCCATCGGGCTGCTCCTCGGCGGTGACCACCGAGGCGAAGAGGGAGACCGCCGGGTCGGGGGTGAGGTCGTTGGCGGTGGATTTCTTGACGTAGCCGACGCCGAGCGCGGTGGTGCCGGTTATCGCCCGCAGTCCGCAATTGAATTCGATGACCTGGCTGCTGCTATTGGTGGCGAGCAGGTATTCGCGGGTCGCGTTATGGGTGTCGAGGAGTTGTTGCCGGCACGCGCCCGTGGTCGATTCGGCCGCCCCGGCGAAATAGCTGTCGAGTGATTGTGGATCGTAGGTCGATATGTGATTCAAATAGTTGTGAATGGCGTGCAATGCGGCGATATGGCGGGAGCCGATCCGGGATATCTCGGGTGCGAGTCCGGCCGGGGGTTCGGTCATGGTCGGTATGGTGCTCGCGGTCGGCGCGGCGCCGACTTTGGTGCCGGTGGTGCTGGTCTGAGCGGCGGCGGGGTGGGGATCGTCGTCGTTTCGAGTCAGGAGTGTGGAGCCGACGGCGACCGCGCTCAGGGGCAGGATGCCGGCGATGGCGGCTAATTTGCGTCGGGAGAGCCGCTGCTTCGGTGGCTGCTCGTCGGGAAATGGTGGCGGCTCGGCTGGCGGAAAGGAAAGCGGCATTTCGTCGGATTGAGTCAAGGCGTCCCTCGTATTTTGCGACATTTGTCGGAATCAGGAGAAATGCGGTACTTGCTCCGACCGGCCAGATATCGGCGCCGGACGATTTCGTGGAGCGATATTACACAAACGATGCGCATTCGATTCAATATTGCCGATAAGCGGATCGGACGCCACGCCCGGGCGGACCCGAAGTCGCCGCGGGGCGGAGTGCGTTAGCGCGCGGTGTGCCAGGCAGAATGGGCAAATGACCGCGCGCTCCGAATCCACCGCCGACACCGGGCAGGGCTATCCGGTGCGTGTCGTGGCCGAACGCCTCGGCATTCCGGCGGCCACCCTCCGGAGTTGGAATCAGCGCTATGGAATCGGTCCGGCGGCGCATCAGCCGGGCCGGCATCGCCTCTACTCCGAGGCCGATATCGCACTGCTCGAGCGTATGCACGCGTTGATCAAGGCGGGTGCGACCCCGGCGGGCGCGGCCGGACTCATTCGGGCGGGCAGTGTGATTCGCGGCGAGTACCGGCCCTTGCTGGAGGCCGCCTTCGCGCTCGATACGGCGGCGACCTCACGCCTGCTGATCGCGCATCTGCGCGACTTCGGCGTCATCGGCACCTGGGATGAGTTGTGCCGCCCGGCTTTCGCGGAGATTGTGGCGCGCCAGGGCGCGGGTGAGGGCTGTATCGATGTCGAGCACTTTCTGTCCTGGTGTGTGATGTCGGCGCTGCATCGCACGAATCCGCCGCCGCCGAGCGAGGTTTCACCGCGCGTGGTGCTGGCCTGCACCCGCGGTGAAGCGCATTCGCTGCCATTGGAGGCCTTGCGGGCGGCCCTGGCCGAGCGCGGCGTCGGCGCGCACACCCTGGGACCGGATGTGCCGACCGACGCGCTGGCGGACACCCTGCGGCGATTCGAGGAACCGGTGGCGGTGGTGCTGTGGTCACAGCAGGAGTCCACGGCGCTGACCTCGGTGGTGCGGGTCGGGCTGGCGGGCGGTGCCCGGGTCCATGTCGGCGGCCCGGGCTGGGCCGAGGTGATCCTGCCCGAGGCGGCGATTCGGGTGACCAGTCTGCTGGACGCCGTTCGGCGGTTGACCTAGATCCCGGCGCGGGAGTCCGTGCGGCCCAGCACATGTCGCAGCGCCGATGCCAAATCGGGAGTCCGGAATTCATGACCGGCCGCGTGCAGGCGGGCCGGAACGACCCGCTGGCTGGCCAGGGCGAGTTCGCGTGCGCCCTGCCTGCCCAGCAGGAGCGCGGGTCCGATGCCCGGCACGGGCAGCACGGCGGGGCGATGCAGTATCGCTGCGAGCATCCGGGTGTATTCGCTGTTGCGCACCGGTGCGGGCGCCACGGCGTTGAGCGCCCCGGAGAGCGAATCGTCCCAGAGCGCACGGTGATACACGTCGATGAGATCATCGATTCCGATCCAGGACAGCCACTGCCTGCCATTGCCGATCCGCCCGCCCAGCCCCAGGGCGAACAGCGGTCGCAGCAGGCGCAGCGTGCCGCCGGCGGGGGACTGCACGATCCCGGTCCGCACCCGGACCACCCGGCCTCCGGCGAGATCCGCGGCCTGTTCCCAATCCGCGACGACATCGGCGAGGAATCCGTCGCCGCGGTCGCTCTCCTCGGTCAGCGTCTCATCGCCGCGGTCATCGCCGTAGTAGCCGATGGCCGAGGCGCTGACGAAGGTGGAAATGCCTGTGCGCGCGGCGAGTTGGGCCAGCGCCCGGGTGGGTTCGATCCGGGAGTCGGCGATCTGGCGTTTATGCCGCTCGGTGAACCGGCCCGCGATCGAGGCGCCCGCGAGATGAACGACGGCATCGACGCCGGTGAGCAGGTCCGGTGCCGGGTCGGCCGGATTCCATTGGCGTTCACCGGGATCGCGGGGTGGGTGCCGCACCAGGCGGATCACGGTGTGCCCGCCGGTACTCAGGAACGCGGTCAGCGCGGTGCCCACCAAACCGGTGGCGCCGGTCACCGCGATGGTCGAGCGCGGAAAACCATGGCGCGCCGCGGTCCGATGCGCGGCCAGGTCCGCGGCGAGTTGGCGATAGCGGTAGTCGAAGGTGGAGCGCAGAACTCGCGCGGGCACCGGCGTCTCCACCCGGTCGCGGACCCGGGTGTGCGTATCGTCGACCGCCTCGAATTCGTGGGTGTGCCGCCAGCGGATCGCGAGTGCGGCCGGTAGTGAGGCGGGACCGTCGGCATCGATCCGGTCGACGAATCGATGCGGGGGATCGAAGGCGTCCGGATCGTGCCGGGCGACCCAGCGCAGTCCGGCGGGCAGCCCCAGCACGGCGCGGCCATCGGCGAGTGAATCGGATTCGCGGACCAGGGTCATGGGTTGCCACGGCGGGGAGAGGCGGGTGAAGGCGCCCGGCCGGGTGAACCAGTCGAAGACCTCGGTCAGCGGTGCGGAGACGACGCTCGAACACTCGATGCCCATGTCCCGACTGTAGTCGACTTCGGCATGAACGCATTGTTGATGCATCGATCAGCGGTCGTGTATGTGCCGCTTGACTGTTCATTCCCGAGATTCTGCATTGAATATGCATCGATAAGGCTACGATGGCTTTCGCTCGTCGCTGTGAGTGTGGCCCGGTGGCGCCGGAGGCTGCGTCGATCGTGGTGTGGCAGAGCCGCCCTTCCCCACATCGATGCAGCCCCCCGCACCACTGGCGGACGCGTCCGGCGGCGAATCGAGCGGTGGTGATCACCCCGCGACGGGCCGCATTCTCGACATCACGGTTTCATAACAGGCGCAGGTGGGTAGTCGAAGGTTATGACCTTGATGCGGGAGATCTCCGTCAACAGCTCGACCGAGCGAGTCGGTGTGAATCGGCGGCCCTACGTCGGCACGCAGTTCTTCCTAGGGGTACTCGCGAGTGGCTGCGGCGCTGCGGCGGTCGCGCTGCTGACGCTGGTCATGCAGTACCGCTAGCCGATATCGACCGCACCGCAGGGGCTTTCGACGGGAGTGTGACATGCAATCCGATGAGATAGTGCTACCGGTTTCCGGGCTGCGGGTGGAGTGGCGGCCCGATGACGAACGTTTCCGGATCCGCCCGTCCAGGCACACCGGTTCGGGTACCCGCGGCCAGCCGTGGCGGGAATGGCAGGGGCACAGCGATATGGCGGTCGGGGCGTGTGGTCCCATCCCGCAGGATCCGGAGGCCACCTGGTGGGCGGTGTGGGGTGAGTACGTCGGCGATGATGTCCAGGTCACCCTGGATGATCAGAGTCGGCCGGAGGTGCTGGTCTTCGGCAAACTCTGGATCTGCGAGGGGCGGGGCCGCGAACGCGAGGCCACCGTGGTCACCGCCGGACGGCAGGCGGAGGTCCGGTTCGCGCCACCGGCGGCGGTGCGGTCGGGGCAGGCGAGCCGGGACGGTTCCCGGGGTGTGAGTCATATCGAGACACCGACGGGGTTCCACGAAATGTCCGCCGGGGCATAGCGATTCGATCAGGTCGCCGGGAGTGTCCGCTGGAACCAGGTGAGGATCTGCGGCAGCGCCGCGCGGACGGACCCGTTGTGATCGATATCGCCGAGGTTCGTAGCTGACCACCCGAAGACGCCGAGAATCGGTGCGCGGCAGCACGACCAGACCACTGGCCGTGGTCCTCGAGCCGTCGGGTGCGATGGTCCGGTACACGAGGCGATAACCGTCCACGCCATTTCGCACCGGTGTGTCGATGTTTCCCCCGGTGAGATAGTCGGTGACCTCCTGCGCCGACATCCGCGCGATCGGGGTCGTGGAGACGATCTCGCCTCGGCTCTCGGGTGGAGTGCCGTCGTCATGTGCCGAACAGGCGCTCGAGCCGAGCAGCGCCACCAGCACCGCCACAGCGAAACGTTTTGCGCTACGCATGAATTCGCCGATCCTCTCGGAGTGAAAACGATAGCCGCGGCCGGACCCGGGCCGCCGGTGCCGTCGATATCGGCCACGGCGTGCGAAGCCGCGGCGGGCTGGACGCTCCCGGTCGACACTCGAAGATATCCGGCGAAGACGCTGGCCGCGGTCAAGTCGTCGGGCCTGCGTAGCGGAGCCGTGTGAAGAGGGTGGTGGGTTCCATCGACACGCAATGGAACCCACCACCGGCAGCGGATCGGGGGCCGCCGCAGCCCTCGGGGCCTCGCTCGATCCTGACGCCGAGTTCAGCATAGGGCAGCCTTACCTAATGTGCAAGCCTGTGCCCTGCGCGGTGCCCGCGATGTCCGCAAAGGAATTGCCCGCGCCCGCCCGTGGCGCTACTGTCCCGGCGGCGTGTCCTCGGGCACGCGTTTCGATTCGGGGTTCGCACAGGGGGATTCGACTTTGTCGATGCCGCAGCGACAATCAGCACAATGGGGGACCGCCAACGGGGTCTACTGCCGCTACTGCGGTTCGACACCCGCGGCGGAGGTCGACATCCGTGGACACCGCGGCTTCATCTTCTTCATGCAGTTCCTGAAATATCCGGCCCCTTCTGCCGGGACTGCGGGATGGCGACCTACCGCAAGATGACCCAGGAAAGCCTATGGATCGGCTGGTGGGGCTTCCTCTCCGCCGTCATCAACCCGATCACCATGCTGATCAACCTCGGCCCCCGCTCGGTCCTGGTCGCCCTGCCCCCGCCGATTCCGGGCGGCCCACGACCACCCATGGATCCCGGTCGCCCGCTCTATGAGCGCCCCGCGGTCATAGTCGCCTTCGCCCTACCGCCGATCCTGGCCCTGGTGCTGTTCGTGGTCTCCCTCACGTCCTGACAGATCGCGGGGATCTCGGTTTTCCCGCGCTTCAAGAGCCTTGACGATAAGGGCGCGGGCAGCGTCCCCGGTGACGGCGAGTCCTGACAGCTCGGCGAACAGTCGGCTGTACAAGGCAACCTCTCTGGGCTGGGTAACGCTCAGCTCAGCTGTCACCGCCTCCACGAGCACCATCCGCTGATCGAACATCACGAAATTGGTGACCTGCATCGGCAGTTCCGCCTTGGCTGGCACCACACCCAAAAGCACACGCGGTAGGCCGATCACCGCTAACAACCGGTCGAGCTGGCCGGTCATCACGGCGTCGCCACCGACGCCGGTGTGCAGAGCTTGCTCCGTCACCAGGATATGGAACCTTCGGGTGCCCCTGTATAGGAGTTGTTGCCGTTCAATCCGTTTCGCTACACCTTCGTCCAAATCGTCCGGCACTCGGTAAAAGTCGATATACCGCCGCAACACCTCGGCCGCGTACTCCGCCGTCTGGAGAATCCCCGGAATGATGGTGGGCTGGAATATCCGCATCAGCTGCGATTCTTCGGCAAGCTTCGCCACCTGGTGTTGCCGGCGCTTCGTGCCGGTGCCCAGTACTCGCCGCCACTCCAGATACGCCGCCTGGACGTTGCGGAGGGTGGCTATGAGGTCCGGCAATTGAGCTTGGTTGCCGGTGTGAACGCAGTAGGCCCGTAGGTGCGCCTCGGTCGGGCTCCGATCTCCTGTTTCGATCTTCGAGACCACCGACTCATGCCAACCGGCCAGAATTGCCAGCTGACGGCCGGAAAGCCCGGCATCGCGACGAAGCCCCCGTAGCGTTGCTCCGAGGGCTCGCCGCGCATCTTGAGCCGACCCCGTCACCGTTGGGAGTACTCCCCGAAGGGGATCGCGAACTTCCAGAGCCGTTCGCGTACCTCGTGGCAGTACGCCACGATTCCGGGGTCTGTGGTGACTGCAAGACCAGCCGGGGCACCGGTCGAGTCGGTGAGGTTGTAGACAACCCGCGCCCCGTCCATCAGCCACCAGTCATCCGATGGCACCTCACCGGCGAGATGTCTTGGGATATAACGAATGTCCTCACCGGCATCTTCGTTGTAGCCGGTGACCGACAGCAGCCACCGCTGGTAACCCGAGTGCGGTTCGGTGACGACCCGGACCCGGGAGACGGAGACTCCTCGGCCGGTGGTTTCCCGCATCAGGTCTTGCCACGGCGTGAAGGTGTACGGGGCTGGTTCGCCGGCGAGGAACGCGCGTACCCGGGTGTCCTCATCGGCTACGTGGTATTCGTCCCTGACTTCCAGGTGGAAAGCATCCTGGTTCAGCTCCCGGAACAGCTGCTGCCACAGGTCCGGTTCATCGCTGGGCCGCAGCAGCATTGCCGTAGAACGTCCTCTCCAGCTTCGGTACCTCGATAGCCGTCTCATTGTCGGCCAAGGTCAACAACTCGAGCACATCCGGATCTATGACCGGCCGACCGGACACGCTGAACGTACCCCGACCGGTGTCGGTCAGGGTGGAACCGAGAAACGTTCCCGGCTCCGCGAATCCGGTGAGCAGGTGCGGAATCTCCACTGTCCCAGGCCGGTCGGTCTCCCAGCCTTGGACGAGGTAGGTGTCGTGGTCGGTCGCGTACAGGCTGGGACAACCTCCCGAGTCCGATCCGCCTCTGCCCAGGAACCTCAGGTTCATCGCGGTCACTCCCGTCCAGCGACTTGGCATACTTTGACGTGTGCGTGTCCAATCATCCCGCAGCACGGCCACTTTCACTGCCGGTAATGGCTATTTTCGTCAAGTTCCGCCAAGTCGATAGACCGCGCTCACGCACGATTCGTAGCGTCGGATGTACGGCGTCCGGTGCCGGTGCGGTCATCTCAGTCCCGGACCGCCGCACCATCGAGGGACAGGGGCCGATCTGAGCAACAACCAACGGCGAGACAGGGCAGTCATCTACATCAACCGTGGCGTGCTGACGAGCAAGGCTGATCTTGACTGGGCGACGTTCTACGCACGTCAGCGCGCCCAGGAACTGAATCTGAGAGTTGCCGAGATTCTGGTACTGGACAGCGCGGACGCGGCGCATATGTGGGCGCTCTACACCGCGGTCCGGCGGGTCGATTCGGCGTGTGTGATCACTCCCGATCTCGGGCACGTCGGCGGGCGTTCGGATCGGGTCACCGCGTTCGCGGAGCTTTACACCGTCGCCCCGGTGAGGCGGTACCGCTGGCGGCTCGGGCTGTCGTCGGCGGAGCTCGCCGACGCGTTGCACCCCTCGTGGCCCGATTCTGAGGCTGGCTAAGCTCCAGGGCATGACCTCTGATGACCAAGCGACCACGGGGACGGACGAGTTCGCCTCGATCAAGTCCATGGCGGATTTGACACCGGAGCTGATGAACAAGTTCAGCGCGGGCACATTCGTCGATACCTTCGGGCTGAAGATGACCGAGATGGGCCCGGATCGGGTTGCGGCCGAATGGGTGGTGACGCCGACTCAGCATCAGCCCGCCGGAATCGTGAACGGCGGGGTGTACTGCACCGTCATCGAGACCCTCGCCAGTGTCGCGGGCAGTGTGTGGCTGGGGGAGCGCGGCTCGGTGGTCGGGGTCAATAACAACACCGACTTCTTGCGGGCGGTGCGCGAGGGCGTGCTGCGCGGGGTGGCGACGCCGGTGCACCGCGGGCGGTCGCAGCAGCTGTGGGTTGTCGAGATCACCGATGAGCAGGATCGGACGGTCGCGCGCGGGCAGGTGCGGTTGCAGAACCTGAGTCCGCGGGGCTGAGAATTCGGCGCGACGGGGCTGATCTCGGACGAAACATCCGGGTAACGCGGGGCGTGTCAGAATGGCCGACGACCCGCCCCGTCCCTCGCCGAGGAGCCCGAATGCGACTGTCGCCGCACGAGCAGGAACGCCTGCTGCTGAGTTATGCGGCCGAGCTGGCCCGGCGACGGCAGGCTCGCGGACTGAGGCTGAACCATCCGGAGGCGGTGGCGCTCATCGTCGATCACGTCCTGGAGGGGGCGCGGGACGGTCGCAGCGTCGCCGAGCTCATGAGCACCGGGCGCGGTGTGTTGACGCGCGCGGATGTCATGGACGGGGTACCGGAGATGATTCACGACGTGCAGGTCGAGGCGACCTTTCCGGACGGCACCAAGCTCGTCACCGTCCACAACCCGATCGGCTGACGCCCATGTCTGATCCAATGCGAGCTCCGCGGGCTCCGCTCGTGCCCGGTGAATACCTCTGTGCCGAAGGCACTATCGAGCTCAATGCCGGAGCCGACCGCATCGAGGTCGATGTGGTCAACACCGGTGACCGGCCGGTTCAGGTCGGCAGCCATGTGCACTTCCCGCAGGCCAATTCGGCCCTGGAATTCGATCGCGAGGCCGCGCACGGCCGCCGCCTCGATATTCCCGCCGGTACCGCGGTGCGCTTCGAACCCGGTCTGGGGCAGCGGGTCTCGCTGGTCCCACTGGGCGGCAATCGCGAAGTGCACGGAATCAGCCTGACCCCTCCCGGAAAGCTGGACGCCTGATGGCCGAACTCTCCCGCGCCCGCTACGCCCAGCTGTTCGGGCCCACCACCGGCGATCGAATTCGCCTGGCGGACACCGATCTACTGATCGAGATCACCGAAGACCGCAGCGGCGGACCGGGACTCGCCGGTGACGAGGCCGTCTTCGGCGGCGGCAAGGTACTGCGCGAATCCATGGGCCAGGCCCGGGCGACCCGAGCCGAGGGCACCCCCGATACCGTCATCACCGGTGTGGTGATCGTCGATCACTGGGGAATCATCAAGGCCGACATCGGTATTCGTGACGGCCGCATCAGCGCCATCGGTAAGGCCGGTAATCCTGACACCATGACCGGGGTGCATCCGGATCTGGTGGTCGGCCCCTCGACGGAGATCATCGCGGGCAACGGCCGCATCGTCACCGCCGGGGCCATCGACTGCCACGTGCACTTCATCTGCCCGCAGATCCTCGATGAGGCCATCGGCAGCGGAATCACCACCCTCGTCGGCGGCGGCACCGGACCGGCCGAGGGCTCCAAGGCCACCACGGTCACCCCGGGCGCGTGGCATCTGGGCCGCATGCTCGAGGCCACCGACGGCTGGCCGGTCAATATCGTGCTGCTCGGCAAGGGCAATACGGTCCGGCCCGAGGCCATGTGGGAGCAATTGCGCGGCGGCGCGGCCGGTTTCAAACTGCACGAGGATTGGGGCACCACCCCGGCCGCCATCGACGCGTGCCTGACCGTGGCCGATGCGTCGGGCGTCCAGGTGGCATTGCATTCGGACACGTTGAACGAGGCGGGATTCGTCGAGGACACCCTCGCCGCGATCCGCGGCCGGGCCATCCACTCGTACCACACCGAGGGTGCGGGCGGAGGTCACGCGCCCGACATCATCACCGTCGCCGCGTATTCGAATGTGCTGCCGAGCTCGACCAATCCGACCCGGCCGCACACAGTCAACACGCTCGACGAGCATCTCGACATGCTCATGGTCTGCCATCATCTGAGCCCCTCGATTCCCGAGGATCTGGCCTTCGCGGAGAGCCGGATCCGGCCCTCCACCATTGCCGCCGAGGATCTGCTGCACGATATGGGCGCGATCTCCATGATCGGCAGCGACGCCCAGGCCATGGGCCGCATCGGCGAGGTCGTCATGCGCACCTGGCAGACCGCGCACGTGATGAAGAAGCGGCGCGGCTCGCTCGCGGGAGATGGTGCGGCGGATAACAATCGGGTGCGGCGCTATGTCGCCAAGTACACGATCTGCCCGGCCGTGGCACACGGTCTCGACCATGAGATCGGCTCGGTGGAGGTCGGCAAACTCGCCGATCTGGTGCTGTGGGAACCGGCCTTCTTCGGCGTCCGCCCGCACGCGGTGCTCAAGGGCGGCACCATCGCCTGGGCCGCCATGGGTGATGCCAATGCCTCCATTCCGACACCGCAGCCGGTGCTGCCGCGACCCATGTTCGGTGCGGCTCCGGCCGTGGCGGCGGGCAATTCACTGCATTTCGTCTCCGAGGCGGCTATCGAGGACGGGCTCGCCGATCGCCTGCGGGTGAATCGGAAGCTGGTGCCGGTGGCCAACGTGCGCAGGCGTACCAAGGCCGATATGCCGCGCAATGACGCCATGCCCCGCATCGAGGTGGATCCCGATACCTTCACCGTCCGTATCGACGGTGAGGTGTGGGCGGAGCAGCCCGCCACCGAATTGCCGATGGCACAGCGGTACTTCCTGTTCTGATCACCGTTTACCGACAGCTGGCAGACTGGCCGGTATGACGACATCCGACTGGGCCGAAGTTGATCGTTATCTCGTGGATACCCTGGTGGGAGACGGGGATTCGCCGACCTTGGCGGCCAATGCCGCGGCGGGCCTGACCGCCATCGACGTATCCCCGCCGCAGGGCAAGTTCCTCTACCTGATCGCGAAATCCGCGCGGGCGCGGCGGGTGCTGGAGATCGGCACGCTCGGCGGTTACAGCACCACCTGGCTGGCCCGGGCGGTCGGTAAGAGCGGTCAGGTGATAACCCTCGAATACGAGCCCAAGCATGCCGAGGTGGCGCGCGCGAACCTCGACCGCGCGCAAGTCGGTGACCGCGTGGAGATTCGGGTCGGCGCGGCCCTGGACAGCCTGCCGGTCCTGGCGGGGGAGAACCCGGAACCGTTCGACCTCGTCTTCATCGATGCCGACAAGGTCAACAACGCCAACTATGTGCGGTGGGCGTTGCGGCTGACCCAGCCGGGCTCGGTGATCATCGTCGACAATGTGGTGCGCAATGGCGGTATCGCGCACGCCGATTCGAGTGATGCCGCGGTGCGCGCCAGCCGCGAGGTCATCGAATTGATCGCCGCCGAACCGAGACTCGACGGCACCGTGCTGCAGACCGTCGGCGGTAAGGGCTGGGACGGTTTCATCTACGCCATCGTGAGCGATCAGGACTGACTACTTCCGCGCACCGTCCGGATGCGCGGCCAGATCCTCCCAGAATTCGACATACGCCCGCTCGTGCTTGATGCCGAGCTGCAGAATGCGCTCCCGCGACACCGCCCGCCGACTGTCCGCCGGATCTATCTCCGCCTGGAGTTTGCGGTAGAGGTCCAGCCAGCGGCGGTGTTCGGCGGCCTGTGCGCGCGCCAGGCCCACCACATCCTCCGGCTGTCCGAGATCGGCGAAGAAGAGTTTCACCTGCGCGGGGTCCCGCGTCTCCGGCGGGGGCGCGATGGGATCGCCCAGCCACCTGGTCAATTCGGCCTGACCCGCCGCGGTGAGATGGAAGACCCGCCGACGGCGTCCGCCGCTCTCGGCCTCCTCGCGTAGTAGCCCCTGTTCCGCGAGGCGCGGCGGAATCCGATACAGCTGCGCGTGCGGGATGGGCCAGAAGTAGTCGATGCTCTCTTCGACCCTGGCCTTGAGCTCATAGGGCGTGAGTGGTCCGTGCCTGGCGATCAATCCCAGCACGATGTGGTCCTGCTGGCCTGGTTCGGCCATGCCGCAACTCCTTTCGATCTCGGGTTGACACCGTATCAATGAGACTATAGTTTAGTTCCAGCGAGACCGTATCAGAGATACTATTGAGGAGCTTGACCATGCGTGACTTCGCCATCGAACTGTTCAACCGCTGGACCGCCATGTGGAACGGTGACCTGGAGCTGGCCGAGGAGATCATGGCCCCGGAATTCACCCTGCGCTACGCCCAGCCCGGCGCTGTGGAGTACGACCACATCCATGACCCGAAGACGTTCGCCGCCCAGATCGAGGTCTTCCGCGCCGCCGCCCCGGGGCTGCTGTCATTCGAGGTGCAGGGCCTGCCGATCGTCGAAATGGACGCCAGCCGAACGGGATTGATCGCGCGCCCGTATGGGGCTCGGATCGACCTGCCGGACGGCACCTCCGTCGCGGTGAGCGGCAATGACATTCTGCGCGCGGAGAACGGGTTGATCGTGGAGGTGTGGTCGGCCTCCGGTGGTCTCGGGGGCCGCAGCTTCTACTGACAGAATGGCCGCATGTCGAAGCGTCGCAAAGTCCGCCCGGTCCCGGTGGAGTGTCCGTGCGGGCTGCCCGCGAATTACGCGGACTGCTGCGGGCGACTGCATCGGGGTGAGGCGGCGGCGACCACCGCCGAGCAATTGATGCGCTCGCGCTTCAGCGCCTTCGCGGTCGAGGATGAGGCATATCTCCTGCGCAGCTGGGATCCCGCGACCCGGCCCGCCGAGATCGACTTCGATCGCGGAATGCGGTGGGAGCGGCTCGAAATCCTCTCCGCGACCGGAGGCGGGCCATTCCACTCCGAGGCCACCGTGGAGTTCCGCGCGCACTATCGGGTCGGCGGCGCGGCGGGGGATATGCATGAGAACAGCCGCTTCCGCCGCGACAGCGGCAACTGGGTCTACCTCGACGGGATAATCGAGAACTGACCTGCCGAATCACGACCGGCGGTTGATGTGCGGTCGCATGCGATGTGCACTGGCATTGCGTGCAAATACGCACGCCGAGAACTACTTTCGGGCTCTGGCTTCGAATCCGTCGCAGAGTGCGGTGAGTCCCGAGTCGAGCAGATGCTCCGGATCGAGCAGATCCGACTCGCCCGAACCGATCAGATCGGTGAGGGCGGGCGGGGTGCTCCAGCGCGGCGCGCCCTCGAGCAACGCGGTGAGTCCGGAGCGCTCCTCGCTATCGCTGTCCCGATCGATGAGCAGCCGTGCGCTCACGTGTTGCAGGGCCACGCCCGCGATATAGCTCCACACCGCGAGTGACATGCGGGTCGCCTCGCGGGTGCTCACGCCGAGCTCGGTGAATCCCTCGACCAGCCAGCTCAAGACGACCAGGCTGTTCTCGCCGAAGTTGTAGCGCGGGACCGCGAAGGTGAACAGCACCCACGGATGTTCCTGGTAGAGCCGCCAATCCACCTCGGCGGCGATGCGCACGCGATCGCGCCAGGTCCAGCCCTGGCCCTCGGGTGAGGGATAGGGATTGCGGCGCGAGACCTCATCGGTCATGGCGGCGAGCAGGGTGTCCTTGTTCGGTACGTGCCGGTACAGCGACATCGCGCCGGCGCCCATTCGTTCGGCAATGCGGCGCATGGAGAGGGCGTCGATTCCGGACTCGTCGGCCAGGGCGATGGCGGCGTCGACAATGGCGGCGCGAGTGAGCTTGGCCTCGGTCATCGGACGAATTGTTTCCTTCTTGTCGCGGGTGTGCGTACACTGTACTCCGGCCGCGCGTACGACGTACGCGCGCTGCTGTGTAACCCGTATGCGTCAACCCCTTGATCAGCTCGGAGGATAGGTGATGACCAGCATTCTCGCGCGTCCCGTCGCGCGGACTCCGCGCCGCGCCTGGGCCGGCCTGGCGGTCCTGCTGCTGCCGGTATTGCTGGTGTCGATGGACATGTCGGTGCTGTACCTGGCCATGCCCACCCTGACCGAGCATCTGGACCCGTCGGCCACCCAGCAGCTCTGGATTCTCGATATCTACGGCTTCATGATCGCCGGCCTGCTCATCACCATGGGCAATCTCGGTGACCGTATCGGACGCCGCAATATTCTGCTCGCCGGCGCCACCATCTTCGGATTGGCCTCGGTACTGGCCGCTTTCGCGCCGAGCGCCTCGGTGCTGATCGCCGCGCGAGCGCTCATGGGCGTCGGCGGTGCGACGCTGCTGCCGTCGAGCCTGGCCTTGATCTCGACCATGTTCCCCGAGGCGCGGGCGCGCGCCACCGCCATCGGCGTCTGGACCGCGTTCTTCGCGGGCGGATCGGCGGTCGGGCCGATTATCGGCGGCGTACTGCTGCACCACTTCTGGTGGGGTTCGGTCTTCCTGATCAATACGCCGGTGCTGGTGGTGCTGCTCGTCTTCGGGCCGCTACTGCTGCCCGAGCATCGTTCGGCGGGGCTCGCACCCCTGGATCTGCCGAGTGTGGCGCTGTCCATCGGCGGCATTCTGCCGATCGTGTACGCGGTCAAGCATTTCGCGGCCGAGGGCTTCGACCTGCCGGTCATCGGTATCGGAGTCATCGGCGTACTCCTGCTCGTCGCGTTCGTGCGACGGCAGCGGCATCTGACCGAACCGCTGCTGGATCTGAGCCTGTTCCGCAATGGATTGTTCTCGGTGGCAATCGGTTCCAGCACCGTCGGCATGTTGGCCCTGGCCGGTATGAGCTACCTGACCAGCGTGTACCTGCAATCGGTGACCGGTCGCGACGCGCTCGGCGCGGCACTGCTCGGCATTCCGATGGCCGTGGTCGTCTTCGTCTGCTCGGTGAGCGGTGCGCGGATCGGCCGCAAGCTCGGCACCCGGACCGCCTTCGTGGTCGCGTTGAGCATGGCCGCGGCGGGCAACCTCATGCTGCTCGGTATCGGTGTCGACGGCGGGATCGGCTGGTACATCGCCGGAACCGTGGTGGCCGGCGCCGGATTCGGTATGGCCTTCACCCTCGTCTCGGAGGTGGCGGTGGCCTCGGTACCGCCCGAGCGGGCCGGTTCCGCGGTCGGCATCTCCGAGACCAGCTTCGAGCTCGGCAATGGTCTGGGCCTGGCGCTGCTGGGCTCGCTGGCCGCACTGGTCTTCCGCTCCGGCGGCGACTTCGGATCGACGCTGGGGGAGACCCTCACCCGTGCCGGGGGCGATACCGCGCTGATCGACTCCGCGCGCGAGTCATTCGTACACGGTATGCACGTGGCCACCACCGCGGGCGCGATCCTGCTCGCCGTCATGGCGGTCATCGCCGTGCTCAGCGGCCGAAAAGCGCGGTCATGACCTCGGCCGCGGCCCTGTTCATGGGCGTGACCACGCGTAGGTAGACGAATCGGACCGGGCGGACCACGGTGGCCCGCCATACGGTCGCGATCACCGCGAAGAGTGGTTGCAGCGCAATGCGATACAGCCAGCGGCAGGGCGTCACCACCAGCACTCGAACAATGGTGGTGGCGACCCGCCAGCCGAAGAGCAGGGTAGCGCCGATCGCCGTGCGGATCGGCCGCAGCACCCAGCGCCATAGCTGATCCAGCGGCCACAGGATCAGCCATCGGATGAGGAAGTGCAGCGCGTACAGGACCGCCTTGGCGATCGGTTCGATGATCGCCTCGCCGAACCAGATCAGGCCCGGCCGCAAGATCCGCCGCCACAGCCACTCCTCGACCGCGCGTTTGATCGGACGCAGCAGAAAGTCGAGCAGGAATGCTCCGATCGGGGTCAGGATCATGCCCCAGAGCAATTGCTGGATCAGCAGCCCCCAGAGGAAATCTTTGCAGAATGCCCAGGCGGGGCGAATGATCCAGTACCAGAACAGCTTCGCGATCGGTTCGATCAGTGTGTCGAAGAGATATCCGAGCGCCGCGGCGATTCCGCGCCCGAGCAGCTTGCACCCCTCCCACAGCAGCCGCAGCGGTATGAAGATCACCACCGCGATGGCGCGTGCGATCCAGCCCGCGATCGATACTCGTTCCGGTGGTCCCTGTTCGGTCATCTTCCCCGCCCTCTCCCCGTTATTCCCTTCATCCTGGTACGGCAATGTGTCTCGCGCACTGGGTATTTCCACTCATCGCCCATGACGGACCGGTCAGGCGGTTAGAGTCGAGGAGTGGGTGAGAACTCGACTCCGGACCCCGAAAACCAGGTCATATCCAATGGCCGTCCCCTTGCGGAACGCGTCGCGACCCGGCTGTTCTATCCGACGAGCCGACCCCGGGAGAAATCGCTGCGCGAGGCCGTCGATGGTCAGGTCGTCCTGGTCACCGGTGCCTCGCATGGAATCGGCAAGGCCGCCGCCAAGAAGCTCGCGGCCGCGGGCGCGATCGTACTGCTGGTCGCCCGCACCCTGGACGATCTGGAGAAGGTGGCCGCCGAGATTCGCGCGGACGGCGGTACCGCCCACGTCTATCAGGCCGATCTCACCGAAATGGACGCCACCGCCGAACTCGGCGCGACCCTGCTCGCCGAACACGGGCATGTGGATGTGGTGATCAACAACGCGGGCAAGTCGATTCGCCGCCCCATCGACGAATCCTATGATCGCTTCCGCGATTTCACCCGCACCATCGATATCAACTACCTCGGTCCGGTACGCCTGCTGCTGGCGCTGCTACCCAGCATGCGCGAGCGTCGCCACGGCCATATCGTGAATATCTCCACCTGGGGTCTGCGCGTGCCTCCCGCACCGCGCTGGGCGGCCTACGGTGCGTCGAAAGCGGCCTTCGATGTCTGGTTGCGCACGGTCGCCACCGAAATCGCCGCCGACAATGTCACCACCACCTCCATCTATATGCCGCTCGTGCATACCAGGATGAGCGCACCCACCGACTTCACCGGCATTCCGGGTCTCACCGCCGAGGAAGCGGCGGATCTGATCTGCCACGCCGTGGTCTCGCGGCCGCGCGAAATATCGCCCTGGTGGACCGGGCCGGTCCAGGCCTGGACCGATCTGCGGCGCGGCGCCACCCAACGTTTGATGGAGCGCGGTTTCCTGCGCTGACGATCAGGGCCTGTTCACCGCAGTTCGGCGGACAGCGCGCGGCTCACCTCGGTGAGCAGCGGTACCGCGCGGTCCACGAGATCCTGCGACATGCGGCCGACCGGGCCGGAGATGGAGATCGCCAGCGGGGCCGGTGCATTCGGCACGCTGACCGCGACACAGCGCACCCCGAGTTCCTGTTCGCCGTCGTCCATGGCGAAACCGGTGCGGGCCGCGGCCTCGAGTTGGCGGGTGAACTCGGCCGGACCGAAGGCGCGTTCGATGGATTGGACGCCACCCGTACGTCCCTTGGCTGCCTCCGCTGCGGTCACCGCTGGTCTCCTCCATGTTTCCGGATGGCGGAAGTCTACCGGCGGGTCGAGTCGGCGGATGCGATGTCGTGCCGCTCCGGCGGAACGGCGCGTAAGATCGTTGCCCTGCTCGATGCGTGAGTCGATCCGTTGACCTCCTCGGTCAGGGGATCAGCACGACTTTGCCTGTGGTGGCGCGGTTTTCGAGGGCGCGATGGGCGGCGGCGGCCTGGGCGAGGGGGAAGCGGTGCAGGTCCGGGCGCAGGTGACCGGTCGCCGCCTGCGCCAGGGCGCTGTCCTCGAGCGCGCGCATACCGCCCGGGAGTGCGAACATGCGCGGGCCGAGCACCGATTCGGAGGTGATCTTGCGTTCGGCGAGGTCGGCCTCGTTGATTCGCGCGGGTCCGGCGGCGAACCCGTAGGTCAGGTGCTGTGCGCCCGCCGCGAGCAGATCCACTGCGGCGGGGGTGATTTCGCCGCCCACACCGTCGAAGAGCAGCGTGGCCGGGCGGTCGCCGTATACGGCGCGAATGCGATCCGCCCAATCCGGGAGCCGGTAGTCCACCGCCAGATCCGCGCCGTTGCGCGCCACCAGATCCACCTTCTCCGGACCGCCCGCCAGGCCGATAACGGCGGCTCCGGCATTCTTCAGATACTGCACGAGCAGGGTGCCTATGCCGCCCGCCGCCGCCAGCACGATGGCGACGGTGTCGGTGGAGATATCGGCGAATCGCAGTATGCCCAGGGCGGTTCGGCCGGTGCCGATCATGGCGACCGCCTGCGCCGGGTCCAGGGTCTCCGGAATCCGCTGTAGCCGTTCGGCTTCGGTGACCACGAGTTCGGCATAGCCGCCGGGCACCTGGCCGATATGCGCGACAACCTTTTTCCCGAGCCAGCTTTCGTCGACGCCCTCGCCTACTCGGTCGATGACGCCCGCGATCTCCCGGCCCGGAATGGTGGGCAGCTCCGGCAGCGGGATGGGACCCATCACCCGGCCGGAGCGGATGGTGGCGTCGATGAAATGCACCCCCGAGGCCGCGACGACGATGCGCACCTGACCCGGACCGGGCTCGGGATCGGGCACCACCTCGTACTCGAGATTCTCGGCCGGGCCGAAGGCGTGCAGGCGGACGGCGTGCATACAGACTCCTGGAGCTCGAAACTGACCGTACGGTCCAGCTTGCAACCTTGACAGCGGTTCAGGTCAAGCGCTCGATCGAGCTCCGCTTAGGATCGAGCGATGCGATACCAGCAGGTGCGGCGATGAGTCTGGCCACGCTCTTGACCCTGGCCGACTCCCGGCTGCCCATCGGCGGGCATGTGCACTCCGGTGGGGTGGAGGAGGCGGTGTCCTCCGGATTGCTGCGCGATGTGGCCTCGGTGGAGCTGTATCTGCGCCGCCGGATCCGGACCTCCGGTGCGGTGGCGTCCGCGCTGGCGGCGGCGGTCTGCGCGGGAGCGATCGAGCCCGCGCGCGCCGAGCTCGAGGCCGATGCCCGCACACCCTCGCCGTCGGCGCGTACGGCGTCGCGCGCACAGGGGCGTGGACTCTTACGGCTGGCGAAACAGGTGTGGCCGCAGGCGAATTGGCAGGCCCTGGGCGCACGCCCGCATCTCTCGACCGTCTTCGGTGTCGTCGGTGCGGCCTCGGGTGCGTCCCCGGAGGAGATCGCGGGGGTGGTGGTCTATACGACCATGACCGGTGCGGCCACGGCTGCCCAGCGATTGCTGGCCCTGGATCCCGCCGCCGTGGCGGCCTGCACCATCCGGCTGGCCGAGGTCTGTGATCGCACCGCGCGCGAGGCGGCCGAGGGCCTCGTAGCACTCTCGGATCCGCTGCAGGATGTGCTCGCCGAGCGTCATCTGGTCCGGGATATGCCACTCTTCGCGTCCTGACCTGCGTGGACGGACCGGGTAACAAGCGCTTTACGTGCGTCGGCCAGGATAGGCGAGGAAAGGAGCACACTCATATGCCACCTCATTTCATCGACGGGGAACCGCACGATCACCACGACCGGCCCAAGCGCGAGCGCACGCCCGGCGAACCGGTGCGCATCGGTGTCGGCGGACCGGTCGGTTCGGGTAAGACCGCGCTCGTGGCGGCACTCTGCCGAGAGCTGCGCGATGAGCTGTCCCTGGCCGTGCTGACCAATGACATCTACACCACCGAGGACGCCGACTTCCTGCGTCGCAATGCGGTGCTGGCCGATGAGCGGATCACCGCGGTACAGACCGGCGGCTGCCCGCACACCGCGATTCGCGATGACATCACCGCGAATCTGGACGCCATCGACGACCTGATCGAGGCGAACCCGCCCCTGGACCTGATCCTGGTGGAGTCCGGCGGCGACAATCTCACCGCCACCTTCTCCTCGGGTCTGATCGACGCGCAGATCTTCGTGGTCGACGTCGCCGGCGGCGACAAGGTGCCGCGCAAGGGCGGACCGGGTGTGACCTGGTCCGATCTACTGGTCATCAACAAGACCGATCTGGCCCCGATGGTGGGCGCGGATCTCGGTGTGATGGACCGGGATTCGACCAAGGTGCGTGAGGGCCGTCCCTTCGTCTTCACCTCGCTGACGCAGGATCCGGCCGCGACACCGGTCCTGAACTGGGTGCGCGAACAGCTGCGCCTGGCCGCGGAGCAGGATGCGACGGCCGGTGCGGCACACGCGCATTGATGGGCTGGGCGGCGTGAATCCGCCCCGTCATCCTGGCGCGCTTTACAGGTTGCGATGGATCCCGGCCGCGGGCCGACATCGCTCACCGCGGTTCACCGAGGTTCGCGGTGCGTACTGAGCTGCGCATCGATGCGACGGCCGGGGCGCTGCCACGAATCCACGCGGTGGGTGGCCTGGCCGCGCGTCGTACCGGGCTCGATACCGTGCACCTGATCGGTACGGCCGCAACGCCTTTGGGCGGTGATGAGCTGGATATTCGGGTCACGGTGGGCGCGGGCGCGCGATTGCTGGTGCGCTCGGTGGCCGCCACCATCGCGCTGCCCGGTCGGCAGACGTCGAAGTCGTTCGCGCACTGGCATTTCGAGGTGGCCGCCGGTGGCGAGCTGGATTTCGATCCGGAGCCGACCGTGGTGGCCGGTGGCGCCGAACATGAGACGCTCACCACGGTGCGGCTGGAAGCCGGTGCGCTGCTGCGGCTTCGGGAGCGCGTGCAGGTCGGGCGCATCGGCGAGGATCACGGCTACTGGTCGGGCGAGCTGACCGCCGATATCGGCGAGCTGCCACTGCTGCGACACCGCCTGGATCTGGGCGCGGACACACCCACCGATGATGCGCTCTCGGGACCCCGTGCGCTGGAAAGCATTCTGACGTATCCGGATGCGAGGGCGGTCGAGACCATCGGTCTCGACGCGGCGCTGCTACCCCTCGCAGCGGGCGGGACGCTCTTCACCCGCACCGCGAATCTCTTGCGCGTCTAGCGATTTCCGCGTGGAACTGCGCGGCGGGAACCGGACCTCACCCCCGGTTCCCGCCGCGTTACGCGCTGTACCAGCCGCGTGAACGCTTATCGCCGAATCGAACTCAGTTGGCGACGACGCGCGGTGGAGCATTGAACGCGTTGACCGCGCCGACCATCGCGCCCACCGCGGCACCGGCCGCGGCCGCGGGCAGGGCGATCACCGCGGCACCGGCCGCGGCGCCCGCGGCGGGACCGGCGACCAAACCGACCGGGAACAGCGGCAGTCCGACCACGAGGCCCAGGGCCGCGCCGACGGTTGCCGAGGTGAGTGCGATCGGCATGGCGGCGCTTGCGCCCGCCACCGCTCCCATGGCCGCGGTGCCGACGGTCTGTCCGGCAATGCGGTCGGAACGGCTGCGCTCCAACCCGATCGAGTCGAGGAACGTCGCGAGATTCGCCTCGGTCTGAGCGGATTGGTCATTGATCTGGATCGCCTGTTCGTTATCGATCCAGTTCGGCGCGTCGACCACCACATCGCCGAACCGGAACTTCCCGGCGGGCGGGGCGATCGGCGGTACCGCGGGCACCGGAATCGGCGCGTGCAGTGCGCCGACGGGGGCCAGATAGCTCTTGTCCGGGGCCTGACGCGACCACTGGATGGAGCTCTTGGTGTCACCGGGGATTTGCAGGCCCTCGTACGGCATGACATTGGGCGCATCGGCGGCGGGCCACTGAGGTGCCGCGCCATCGTGCTGCGCGACCGGATCAGATTGCACCGGTGCGGCATTGGCCGCTCCGGTTCCGACGATCGCCATGACTAGCGGAACCGCACCCGCCGCCACTACATTGCCGACCTTGTTTCGATGTGGGTTGAGGGCTCTGTGCTTGCCTGCGGCCATCACGACCTTTCGTCCGGGGAACATCGACGCCCGACATTCGGACCCGTCGGTCAACCGGATTGGTCGAAAACCGTAGTCGCGTGGTTCGTCCGCATTGCCGAAAGTTAGCCACTGGCTTGGGTATTCACGAGAACGGGGCCGGAATCCCAGTTGCTGGATTCCGGCCCCGACAAATCGACTATCACTCGGCGATAGCTGCTCCGGCGTCGCTCGTGCCGACGGCAGGCTCGTCGATCGAGGCGGCCGGACCGGTCGCCGGTGCGAGCACACCGTTCACCGCGCCCACCGCCGCGCCGATGCCCGCGCCGATGGTGGCCGCGGGCACCGCGATGATGGTGGCGGCGGCGGTCGCGCCGATGGTCGGGCCGACGACCCAGCCCGCGGGTGCGAACGGCGTGCCCGCCATCGCCCCGACGAACCCGCCCAGCACCGCTCCGGCGACCTCGACGGGCGCGGCCACACCGACACCCACCGCGGCGCCGACGGCGGCGGTGCCGACGGTTGAGGCGGCGATGCGATCCGAGCGGCTCGGCTCGAATCCGGCCGAGTCGAGGGTGCGCGCGAGGTTGGCCTCGACACCCGCGGACACCTCATTGACCTGAGCGGCCTGCTCGGGAGTGAGGAAGGTCGGGATTCCGATCTGGGTGTCACCGAAGCGCAGCATGCCCTCGGGTGCCGCGATGGGCGCGACATCGGCGGCCTGCGACGGATCCGGCATATGCAGACCCTGCACATCCACCGCGGCGACGGGGCCGCGGGGGATATCGCGTACCCCGGTGGCGGAGTTGCGCCCGACCCGGACCACCGGGGCGGGTGCGGCGACCACCGGCTCCACACTGTCGGAGGTGGTATCGGCGGTGTCGATGACCGGTGCGGCCTCGGCGGCGGGGTCCGATTCGGCTGCGATGGGCGCGGTTTCGCCGCGCAGCCCATCGGCGGCCATCGGCGGCACCGGCACCGAGAGCTGCCCGAAGGGGGAGTCGAGGACCAGGCCGGGCTGTGTGTCCGGCCCGGGCTGGTTCTCCACCACCGTGGACTGGTTGTCCTCGGTGGTCACCGGTGCCGCCGCGGCGGTTCCGGTGTTTGCCAGGGCGGCTACCAGTGGCAGCGCTCCGGCGATGGCGAGAGAGCCGATGCGGAGGCGGCGTGGCGAAATCTGATCAGCCGGTTGGCGTTTGCCCATGGATGACCTTTCTCAACGAATGTCGACAGATGTCGAACATTCGGATCCGGTTGGTGCGCCGGATTGGTCCCACTGCCGCCCGGTCAGGGCATTCCCGCGTGGCGTGCCGCCATCGCGGCACGCCTGCGTGTCGTTACGAGGCTTCTGCGGCCTTGGTGTTCGCTACGGATTTGCCGTTCTCCGAAGCGGATTCGCCGCCGATCTGTTTGGCGAGTTCGCGTGCGCCGTCGGGCTTGTCGAGCGCCTCGAGTGCGAGTCGCGCGAACACCCACTGTTCGGTGGCGGCCATCTGACCGCGGTGGCGGCCCAGGAACGAGGTGAACCACTCCAATACGGTGACGAACCGGCTGCGGAAACCGACCAGGTAGTACAGGTGCAGGGCGAGCCAGGCCAGCCAGGCGAAGAAGCCGCTGAACTCCAGCTTGCCGATCTGGCACACCGCGTAGAACCGCGACACGGTGGCCATCGACCCCTTGTCGAAGTACTTGAAGGGCTTGCGCTCCTGCGGCTGCTGTTTACCCTCGACCTCGGCCTTGATGGCCTTGGCCGCATAGGTGCCGCCCTGGATGGCGCCCTGCGCCTGTCCGGGTACACCCGGCACCGACATGAGGTCGCCGACCACGAAGACGTTCGGGTAGCCCTTGATGGTCAGATCGGGTTCGACGATGACGCGTCCGGCCCGGTCCACCTCGGTGCCCTTGGAGTGCTCGGCCAGGATCTTGCCGAGCCCGCTGGCCTGCACACCGGCCGACCACACCTTGCAGGCGGATTCGATGCGCCGGGTGCCGTCGCCGTCCTTGATGGTGACCCCGCGCGCGTCCACATCGGTGACGATGGCGTTGAGCTGGATCTCCACGCCCATCTTCTCCAGCCGCTGATACGCCTTGCCGCCGAGCTTGGGGCCCATCGGCGCGAGCACCGCGCCCGCGCCCTCGACCAGGATGACGCGCGCGTCGCGGGTGTCGATATTGCGGAAGGTGCCATCGAGGGTGCGATCGGCGAGTTCGGCGATCTGCCCGGCCAATTCGACGCCGGTCGGACCCGCGCCCACGACCACGAAGGTCATGAACCGCTCGCGGGTCTCCTGATCGGTGGCGAGTTCGGCCTCCTCGAAGGAGCCCAGAATGCGCGCGCGCAGCTCGAGGGCGTCGTCGATGGTCTTCATACCGGGCGCGTAGGTGGCGAAGTGATCGTTGCCGAAGTAGGACTGCTGCGCACCGGCGGCGACGATGAGGCTGTCGAACGGGGTGATGGTGTCCTGGTTCAGCAGGCGCGAGGTGACGGTGCCGCCCTCGACGTCGATATCGTCGACCTCACCCATGATCACCCGCACGTTCCGCTGTTTGCGCAGCACGATGCGGGTGGCCGGGGCGATCTCACCGACCGAGAGGATGCCGGTCGCCACCTGGTACAGCAGCGGCTGGAACAGGTGGGTGGAGGTTTTGGAGATGAGCGTGATGTCTACGTCGGCCTTCCGCAGGTGCTTGCAAGCGAAGAGGCCGCCGAACCCGGAACCGATCACCACCACGCGGTGGCGCTGTGCGACGGAATTATCGGCGTTCATCTAGTCCCTGCTCCTAGCCAGACGGTGAAACTACGACACTTCTCACGTCAAGGGTAGTGGGATGGTCGCCGGTTCAGCTCATCGACCCGCGAAGAGCATCTGTGCCACGCGCGTGGTGGTCTCCGAGCCGTCGGTGTAGCTGCCGTTCGGTCCCTGTTCGGTCATGATCGACAGGGTGTAGCGCTCACCGGGTCCGGCGAAGCCGACCGAATTGACCACCCAGCCGCCCTGCTCATCGGACCAGCCGTTCTTCAGGCCGGGCTGCATGGCCGCGCCCGCGCCCCAGACGCCCCAGTGCTGATTGGTGTCGACCCGGCGCATGCGGTCCACCAGATAGGCGCGGTCGTCCGGATGCATGTGGGTGAGCACGTTGTCCATCAGCCGGTCCAGGTCATTGGGGGTGCACTGCTGGAAGCCCCAGTCCGGGAAGAGCTTGATCTGCTCGAGCGAGGTGGTGGGCTGCAGCGGGATCAGGCCGTCCATACCGTTGGCGCGGAAGGCGTTGTTGAACGCCATGCGGTCCACGCCCGCGAACTTGTTCCACAGAATGTCGGCGGCATTGTCGTTCGAGGTTGCCAGCATGGACTCCATCAGGGCGCGGTCGCCCGGGTCCAGCACGATGGCCCCGACCCGCGCGCGGTTCAGCAGATCCTCCGCGATCGCCAGTTTGATGGTGGAGGCGGTCCAGAACATGTTGTCCGAGTTGGCATTCCGGTAGATGCCACCGGAGACGCGGTCGCGCACCACATATCCGGTGATACCGGGGCGGCCGGCCAGATAGTTGTCGACCGCGGCGATTCTGT
This sequence comes from Nocardia sp. NBC_01503, assembly GCF_036327755.1. Lineage (NCBI taxonomy): Bacteria > Bacillati > Actinomycetota > Actinomycetes > Mycobacteriales > Nocardiaceae > Nocardia > Nocardia sp. NBC_01503. The sequence goes on along the minus strand of NZ_CP109596.1, from coordinate 7,213,932 downwards.
TGCTCAGATCGCAGTCGAATCCCGGCAGGCAGCCCTGCGCGAGCACCGGCCGGGCACCGGCGGTGGGGATGAATACCGTCGCGGCGGGAATCACGGCAGCGGCGACGAGAACGCAAGCGGAGGCGGCCACGCGGGAGCGCCGGGCCATGGGAGAACGCACGATGAGACACAATAGACAGGACAATGCCCGATGTGCACGTCTTGAGGGTATTTGCGGCGTGTGCTATGTAAACGCCGCTGTCACAGCGTTTTTCGCGTTTCGCACCGGCGCGGCGGATTGTCCGTTCAGCCGATAGCAGTGTGCGAAGGCCTCGGAGTGCCGATCGCGGGGCCAGGACGCCAGCACGACGGTGCGGCCGTAGCAGCGGGAATTCACCAGCTCCCAGCGCTCGCCGACCCGCCGGACCGTGAATCCACGCCTGGGGATCAGGGGAATCACCGACGCAGCCATCGACGCAACCAGCCTTTCCATCACCGAACGAACGACCTCCCCGAAATGCACTGTCGCATACCACACTCGAATTTCGCCGGGACGCGCCCTAGCTAATATCGGGCGTGTGGCGGGTGTCACCCGGCGAGCCGAGGTGCCCGGTGATTGCATGTCGTTCGCTGACTGTATAAACACAGGTCGTGCACATTCATCGTGCCGAGCGTGCGGACACGCTCGCCGACGCGCTCGCCGAGTTGCTCACCGATCCACTCGGCGATCCGTTCACCCCGGAAGTGGTCGCGGTCCCGGCCAAGGGCATCGAGCGCTGGCTGCAACAGCGGCTGGGCACGGTGCTCGGCAGTGCCGCGCACCGTGACGGTGTGGCGGCCAATATCGACTTCGCCGATCCGGCGGGGCTGGTCGCGCGGGTGCTGGCGGAGGCGACGGGCTGGGTGCCCGAGGAGGATCCGTGGGCGGGTGAGCGCGTGGTGTGGACGCTGCTGCCGGTGCTCGACGCGGCCCTGCACGAGCCCTGGAGCGCGGTGCTGGCACGGCATCTGGGCAATGGTGAGGCGAGCGGGCACAAGGTCGGGCGGCGGTACGCGACCGCGGCGCGGATCGCGGAGCTGTTCGCCGGATACGCCATGCAGCGACCCGGCATGATCACGGACTGGGCGGCCGGTTCGGACACCGACGGCGCTGGGCGCCCGCTGCCCGAGGATCTGCTCTGGCAGCCGCGACTGTGGCGGCTGCTGCGCGCGGCGATCGGGGAACCCTCTCCGGCCGAGCGACTTTCGAATGCCTGTGCGCGGCTGCGGGCCGAACCGGGCGCGGTGTCACTGCCGGAACGGATTTCGCTGTTCGGGGTGACGCGACTGACCACCGATCAGCTCGAGGTGCTCTCGGCGCTGTCCGTCGGACGGCAGGCGCACCTGTGGCTGGTGCATCCGAGCCCCGCGCTGTGGACCAAACTCGCCGATGCCGAGGTGATTCCGAATTCCGGTGTGCGCGTGCGGCATCCGCTGCTCGCGGCGCTCGGGCGGGATGTGCGGGAGTTGCAGGAGCGGCTCGCCGGTTACGACCATATCGACACCTACCATCCGCGCCCCGAGACGGCCGGCGCGCGCACCCTGCTCACCGAATTGCAGGCCGCGATCCGGCAGGACCGCTGGTCGCTCATGCCCGAACCGGCCCTCGCGGACGGCAGCGTCACGGTGCACTCCTGCCACGGCCCGGCCCGGCAGGTCGAGGTGCTGCGCGACGCACTGCTCGGATTGTTCAGCGCGGACCCGACTTTGGAACCCCGTGAAGTCATCGTCATGTGCCCGGACGTGGAGAGCTACGCGCCGCTGGTGCGCGCCGCGTTCGGACAGTGGTCCCTGGACGGGGCCGCGCCCGGACATCCGGCGCACGGGCTGCGGGTGCGATTGGCCGATCGCGCGCAGCGGGCGGTGAACCCGCTGCTGGATGTGATCGCCACCCTGCTCGAGCTCGCCGACGGCCGGGTGACCGTGACCGAGGTGCTGGATCTGGCTGCTGCGGAACCGGTTCGGCTGCGCTGCGGCTTCGACGAGGACGATATCGAGCGGCTGCGGGATTGGGCCGCCGAGACCGGGGCGCGCTGGGGGATCGGGCAGCGGCAGCGGCAGGCGTTCGGGCTGGGCGACTTCGCGCAGAACACGCTGAACGCCGCGGTGGATCGCATTCTGCTGGGCGTGGCCGCCGGTGAATCCAGTGAGGACTGGCTGGATCTGGTGCTGCCCCTGGATGATGTCGACAGCAATGACATCGATCTGGCCGGGCGGTTCGCCGAATTCGTGGACCGGCTCGCGGTCTGCCTGCGCGATCTGCGCGGACCGACCCTGGCGGAACCGGCCGGATCGGCGCGACCCGCCTCGGAGTGGGCCGCGGTACTGGGGCGTGCGCTGGATCTGCTCACCGACGTCCCGCGCACCCAGGGCTGGCAGGGTGTGCAGGCGCGACGCGAACTCGCCGCCGCCACCGAGCATGCCGGGCAGATTCCCTTGCGGCTCACCGATATCGCCGCGCTGCTGGCGGCGCGACTGGCGGGGCGGCCCTCGCGGGCCAACTTCCGCACCGGTGAGTTGACCGTCTGCACCATGGTGCCCATGCGGTCGGTACCGCATCGGGTGGTGGTGCTGCTCGGACTCGATGACGAGGTGTTCCCGCGCGCCGGTGGGGTGGACGGTGACGATGTGCTGGCCCGGCACCGCTGCCCGGGTGATCGCGATCCGCGCAGTGAGGACCGGCAACTGCTGCTGGACGCGATCATGGCGGCGGGGGAGCGACTTGTGCTGCTGCACACCGGATCCGATCCGGTGACGGGGGCGCATCGCCCGCCCGCCATACCCGTGGCCGAGTTGCTCGATACCGTGCGCGCGCATATCGGGCCCGCGGCCATCGACGATGTGGTCATGCGACATCCGTTGCAGCCCTTCGATCGCCGCAACTTCACTGCCGAAAAGCCGTTCAGCTTCGACCGCGTCGCGCTCGCGGGCGCCCTCGCCGCCCAGCGTGCGCCCGCACCGCGCCCGCCGTTCCTGGCCGCGGCCTTGCCCGGCACCGAGCGCGGGGATGTGGAGCTGGCCGATCTGGTGTCCTTCGTGGAGCATCCGATTCGCGCGTTCCTGTGGCAGCGCTTGGGGATTCGCGTGCCCGAGAGCGAGGAGGAGATAGCCGACCGGCTGCCCATCGAGCTGGACGGGCTCACCAAATGGGGGATGGGCGAGCGCATGTTGAACGCGCGGCTCACCGGCGTCGATCCCGGTGCGCTGCGCGCGGCCGAGTGGCGGCGCGGGTCGCTGCCGCCGTTCGCGCTCGGCGCGGCGGTCCTCGACGATGTGGAGAACACCGTCGACCGGCTGGTCCGGGTGGCGCAACCGCTGCATGAGATCCCCTCCCGCACCGTCGATATCGCGGTGGATCTGGGTGACGGGCGACGGCTCACCGGCACCGTCCCGGATGTGCACGATGACGCGTTGCTGCGCACCACCTTCTCCCGGCTGGCGCCCAAGCATCGGATGGCCGCGTGGGTGCGGCTGCTCGCTCTGGCCGCCACCGGCAATCATCAGAGCTGGCGGGCCATCACCATCGGACGCGGCAAAATGTCGCGGCCCGCTTGGCAATCCACGCTCACCGCACCCAACGCGCACGCCGCCCGGCTGCTGCTGCGCGATCTGGTGGCCCTGCGTGACGAGGGGCTCGCCGAGGCACTCCCCATCGCTCCCGCCGCGTCGGCCGCCTACGCCGAACGCCGCTGCCAGGGCTCCTCGCCCGAGGACGCGCTGCTGGCGGCGGAGCACGAATTCGACGGCGGCAAGGACGGTCCCGGCCGCTACGGCGAACACACCGACCGCTACCTGCGGTATGTGCTCGGACCCACCCCGCGCTTCCATCAGCTCACCGAAGCCCGCACCACCACCCCGACGGTGCTGGAGGCCGAGCCGACCCGCTTCGGTGAACTGGCGCGTCGGCTGTGGAATCCCTTGCTCAGCAACGAGAATCAGGGCCAGCCATGATCAACCCGCCCCCGACCGGCCCCGAAAGTGAAAGGCGCGGATGACCGACGACCTGTTCTCGCTCACCGACGCGGACCTCACCGTCCGCCCGGCCGCCACCCGCTCCCGTCGCAGCGGCGACTCGGCGGGCGGCGAATCGCACCGCGATGCGGTAGGTGACGACGGCGGGGAACTGTTCGGGCTGGACGGGGATATCGCCCCGGAGCGCGGAACCGAGCGCGACGATACCGAGTCCGGCACGGGCGACCGGGCAGCCACGGCCGAGAGCGGCGGTAGTTCCGGCGAAATGACCGGACCCACCCCGGCGGCGACCGAGCCGGTCCCGGACCTGTTCAGCGTCGATGGCGATGCGACCCCTGAGCGCGATGCCATACGGAAGGCCGAGAAGAACCGCCACGCCGGCGACATGACCGGGTCCGTATCGGCGGCCGCGGAGGACATCGCGGACCCGTACGGGACGCCGCTGGGTGTGGCGGCGGACAATGGCGAGTCCACGGGATTGGACGCGGTCCGCCCGCAGGGCGAAGGTCTTTGGGCTGAGGACGGGCGGCCCGCCGGTGTCTCGGGCGCGGCTGAGACTGTTCAGAATACTGCTGGTGGGCAGGGTGATTCGGGGAGTGGATTTCAACTGACCGGGCCCTTGCCGGTCGGGACCACCGTGCTGGAGGCCAGTGCGGGTACCGGCAAGACATATGCCATCGTCGGTTTGGCGGTGCGTTTCGTCGCCGAGGCCGGGGTGGATATCTCGGAACTGCTGCTGGTGACCTTCAGCCGGGCGGCCACCCAGGAATTGCGGGAGCGCACCCGGGATCGATTCGTCTCGGTGGCGGCTGCGCTGGCCGATCCGGAGCGCGCACAGGCCACCGGGGATGAGCTGATTCGGCATCTGGCGCAGGCGAATCCGGGGGAGGTGGCGGCGCGGCGGGAGCGGCTGCTGGCCGCGCTGTCGGATTTCGACGCCGGGACCATCGCCACCACGCACAGCTTCTGCCAGCGCATGCTCGATGAGCTGGGGCTGGCGGGAGAGCAGGATCCGGGCGTGCGGCTGGTCGAGAGTATCGACGATGTGGTCTCGACCGTCGCCGATGATCTGTACCTGAGCCGGTACGCGCGTGAGATTCCGCCGTTCGGTCCGGCCGACGCGCGGCGTCTGGCCGCGGCGGCCGTGGGCGACGGCGCCGCCATACTGGTGCCCGAGGTCGAATCCGAGGATGACCCGGCGGGGGAGCGGGTCGCCTTCGCGGCGGCGGCGCGGGCGGAAACCGCACGGCGCAAACAGCTTTCGGGGCTGCGCGACTTCGACGATCTGCTGGTGCTGCTGCACGATGTGCTGGCCGATGACGAGCACGGCCCGCGCGCCTGCCAGCGGATTCGGGACCGGTTCCGGGTGGCGCTGGTGGATGAGTTCCAGGACACCGATCCGCTGCAGTGGGACATTCTGCGCCGGGCCTTCCACGGGCACACCACCCTGGTGCTGGTCGGCGACCCCAAACAGGCCATCTACGCCTTCCGCGGCGCGGAGGTGCTCAGCTATCTGGACGCGGTGGCGCACGCGGACTCCCGGCGCGAACTCACCACCAACCGGCGCAGTGATGCCGGACTGCTGGCCGCGCTGGAGCATATCCACGGCGGAGCGGCCTTGGGGCACAAGGAGATCACCGTGCATACGGTGGCCGCCACCCGGCCGTTCTCCCGGCTCACCGGCGCGCCCGAGATGGTGATCCCGTTCCGGCTCAGGTGTTTACCGCGCACCGGTGCGGGACCGTTGAATCGCTCCGGCTATCCGACCGTCGGGCGCCAGCGCGAACGCGTCGCCACCGATGTGGCCGCCGATATCGTGCGACTGCTCGAATCCGGTACGACCATCGACGCGGGCGGTGAAAGGCCGCTGGGCCCCGGTGATATCGCGGTGCTGGTGCGCAATCGCAATCAGCTCGACATGGTGCGTAAAGAGCTCGAGCTCGCCGGGGTGGCCTCGGTGCTCGCCGGTGGCGCCAGCGTCTTCGGTACGCCCTCGGCGACCCAATGGCTGTGGGTACTGCACGCTTTGGAGCAGCCGCATCGCGCCGACCGGGTGCGCCTGGCCGCCGGGACGGCACTGCTGGGTCTGGCGGCCGAGGAGATCGATTCCGGCGGTGCGGATCTGGTGGGACGGCTCAGTGCCGAACTGCGTGATTCCGCTCGGCTGTTCGCGCGCGCCGGTTTCGCCGCCGTCTTCGAGAAGATGAGCGCCGAAACCGAACTTGCGCCGCGCCTGCTCGCCCTGGAGCGCGGCGAACGTCAGCTCACCGACCTGCGTCAGATCGCACAGCTGCTCGATGATGCCGCGCTGCGTGAGGGTTTGGGTTTGAGCGCCCTGACCCGCTGGCTCGCCGATCGCGTCCGTGATCCGGCCTCGGGCAGTGTGGCCGGTCGTAGTCGCCGTCTGGACCGGGATGCGGCGGCCGTGCAGATCGCCACCGTGCACGCCAGTAAGGGGCTCGAATTCCCGGTCGTGTACCTGCCTTTCGCATGGGATGCCGCCAAGATTCGCAATCCGCAGACCCTGCTCTTCCATGATGAGCAGGGCCGTCGCGTACTGGATGTGGGTGGTCCGGAGGCGTCGGAGTACAGCACCCGCAAGCCCCGCGCCGAATCCGAGGAGGCGGCCGAGGAGCTGCGGCTGTTGTACGTGGCGCTGACCCGCGCGGGCGCACAGGTGGTGGCCTGGTGGGCACCGGCCTTCGATACCCAGACCGCGCCGCTGCATCGGATGATCCTGGGTCGCGAGCCGGGCAGTCCGGCCGTGGCCGACAAGGTCGCCGTACCCGCCGATTCGGTTGTGCTCAACCGTATCTCGGAGTGGGCGTCGACGGCCGAGCCCGGCGTTATCGCGATCGAGCCGGTGCATGAGATCCGCCGCGCGCGGCTGCCCCGCGATCACACCGCCGCGGCCGCCGAATCGCTCGCCGTGGCGCGTTTCGACCGCCGTCTGGATCAGGATTGGCGGCGCACGTCCTACTCGGCGCTCACCGCCGGGGCGCACGACGCCATGCCCGGCGGTGACCAGCCCGATGGCGGCGGTGTGGCCGATGAACCCACCGAGCCCAGTGTGCTCGGTGACGAACTCGACGTATTCGCCACGGCCGCACCGTCACTCATGAATACGCTGCCCTACGGCGCGGAGTTCGGCACCCTGGTGCACGAGATCCTGGAGTACGTCGATACCGACGCCCCGGATCTGGCCGCCGAAATGCGCGCCCGCTGTACGCACGCGGTCGCCGAGCAGATGTTCGACGCCGATCCCGAGGTGCTCGCGCACGCACTCATGGCGGTCATGCGCACCCCGATCGGATTCGGTTCCCTCGCCGATATCTCGGCGCGTGACCGGCTCAGCGAACTCGACTTCGATATGCCGCTGGCCGGTGGCGACACCCCGACCGATACCCGGGTGAGCGTGCCACAGATCGCCGGACTGCTACGCCGCCACCTCCCCGCCGACGATGTGTTCCTGCCCTATGCCGATCAGATCGCGCACCTGGACGACACGCCGCTACGCGGTTTCCTCACCGGCAGCATCGACGCCGTACTGCGCACCGCCGGACCACGATTCGTGGTGGTCGACTACAAGACCAACCGGCTCGGCACCGGTGATCTGACCGTCGCGCACTACACGCACGAGCGTATGGCCGCGGAGATGATGCGCTCGCACTATCCACTTCAAGCCATCCTGTATTCGGTTGCCCTGCACCGGTATCTGCGCTGGCGGTTGCCCGGCTACGACCCGGCCCGGCACCTCGGCGGTATCCGCTACCTGTTCGTGCGCGGCATGATCGGACCCGACACCCCGGACGGCTGCGGCGTCTTCGACTGGATGCCACCGCCCGCGCTGGTGACGGACCTGTCGTTACTGCTGGCGGGCGAACTCACCGATACGGAGGCACCCGCATGAGGCACCGCACCGATCACATGTGGGCGGGCGATGGGCTCGCCCCGCCAGCCGTGGGCACGGCGCAGGCGGAGTGCGCGTGGGCGGTGGCCGCATGACCTCCATTCAGTTGGCGCAGCGTGGGACCGGGGCGTTGCAGATCTTCAACGAGGCGGGCGTGCTGTCCGCGGCGGATGTGCATGTGGCGGTGCGGCTCGGGCGGCTCGGCCAGGAGAGCTCACCCCTGGTGCTCTTCGCGACCGCGCTCGCCGTGCGCGCGGTCCGGTCCGGCTCGGTCTGCCTGGAAGTGCGGCGCATGCACGAGATCGGCGTGGATGCCGAAGGGACGGAAGAGTCTTCGATCGATCCGTCCACCCTGCCCTGGCCCGATGTGGACGAGGTGATCGCCGCCCTGCGCAAGAGTCCGCTGGTGTGCGGTAGCCCAGCCGGGCCGCTGCGCCCGTTGCGGCTGATCGATCCACCCGGATCCGAGGCCGGACCACTGCTCTACCTGGACCGGTACTACCGGCAGGAGGAGACCATCCGGGCCGCGCTCACCGAACGCTCGACCACCCAGCCCATGGTGGACGCCGAACTCGTTCGGCGAGAACTGGATCGGCTGTTCCCGGGTGAGGGCGGACCGGGCGAACCACCGGATCGGCAGCGGCTGGCGGTGGCATTGGCGGCCACCCAGTGGACCACCGTGGTCGCGGGTGGACCGGGTACGGGTAAGACGCACACCATCGCGCGCGTGCTGGCGCTGCTGGTCGCACATCAGCAAGCCATTCCCGGCGCGCCCGCCCTGCGCATCGCGCTCGCCGCACCCACCGGCAAAGCCGCCGCGCGACTGCAGGAATCGGTGCGCGAGCAGGCCGGGGACATCGGACTGCCCGAACTCACCGCCGCCACCCTGCACCGGCTGCTGGGCTGGCAGCGCGGTGGCGCGAGCCGGTTCAAGCATCACGAATTCAATCGGCTGCCCTATGACGTGATCGTGGTGGACGAGACCTCCATGGTGTCGCTGACCATGATGAGCCGCCTGCTCCCGGCGGTTCGCCCGGACGCGCGACTGGTGCTGGTCGGCGACCCGGACCAGCTGGCCTCCGTGGACGCGGGCGCGGTCCTGGCCGACCTGGTGGCGGGACCGATTGCCGGACAGGCGAATCCGGCCCTGGACCTGATCCTCGGCGCCGAATTGCGGGATAGCGCGGCACATCCGGACGCGCTCTCCGCCCGTGAGCGAGAACGCATGCGCGGCGGTATTGTTCGCCTCACCCGGGGCCGCCGCTTCGGTGGCCGCATTGCCGAACTCGCGGTGGCGGTGCGCGCGGGTGATGCCGATACCGCCCTGGACCTCTTGCGCGCGGGCGGTACGGAGCTGTCCCTGCACACCCCGGAGGACATCGGTGCGGTGCGCGCGGATGTCCTGCGCGCGGCGCAATCCGCCACCGACGCGGCCCTGGCCGGTGATGCCACCGCCGCGCTCACCGCACTCGAATCGCATCGCCTGCTCTGCGCGCATCGGCAGGGGCCGTACGGCGTCGAACGCTGGGATCGGATGGCCGCGGGCTGGGTCGCGGCCGCGGGGATCAGCACCGAACCCGGTCCGGGACACTGGTATCCGGGTCAGCCGCTGCTGGTCACCGCCAATGATCACGAGGCGCGCATCTACAACGGCGATACCGGTGTCATAGTGCGCATGCCGGACGGCACCCTGCGCGCGGCCCTGCAGCGCGGCACCGAGCCGTATCTGGTGCACCCCACCCAATTCCCGGGTGTCACCACGGTGTACGCCATGACGATTCATCGCAGTCAGGGCAGTCAGTACGACACCGTGACGACGGTGCTGCCCGGTCCGGAATCCACCCTGCTCACCCGGGAGTTGCTGTACACGGCCATTACTCGCGCGCGTAAGCATGTCCGGGTACTCGGCACCGAGGATTCGATCCGCGCGGCGATCGGCCGTCGGGTCCTGCGCGCGAGCGGTCTGCGCGTGTAACTTGGTGGCCCGGAGGGGTTTTCATGGCTACAGCCGATGCCGAGTTCGAACAGTCCACCGATACCGTCCGGTCAGCGGATGGCACAACTATCGCGTACCTGACGGTCGGCGCGGGTCCGGCGGTGATCGTAGTGCCCGGTGCGCTGTCGGTGGCGCGTGGTTACGCCCGCTTCGCCGCGGCCCTGAGCGGTCGCGGATTCACCCTGCACACCATCGAACGGCGTGGACGCGGCGAGAGTGGTCCGCAGGGGCCGGAGTATCGGATCACCGAGGACTGCGCGGACATTCGCGCCGTGCGGGACAAAACCGGCGCGGGATTGATTGTCGGGCACAGTTACGGCGGACTGGTCGCACTGGAGGCGGCCCGTGACAATCCGGATATCCGCAAACTCGCCCTCTACGAACCCGGAGTGTCCATCGCGGGGTCGGTGCCATCGGAGTGGATGCCCGCCTACGCGAAGTACCTGGAACAGGGCAAACCCTTCGACGCCTTCGTCGAATTCGTGCGCGCCATGGGGCCGGAGAATGTTCGCAGAATCCCGCGCTGGATGTTCCGCCGCATGATGCCCATGTTCATGAAGGCCCCGGAACGCGATCTGGTCGTCGGCCAACTCGCCGAGAATCTGCGCGAACACCGGGAAGTCGTCCGACTGAACGACACCTACCCGAATTACGCCGCCGTCACCGCCGAGGTCCTGCTCATGGACGGCGATAAGGACCGCCGACCGCACACCGACGCGGACCACGACCAATTGGCGAAGACACTGCCGCACTGTGAACGCCGCACCCTCACCGGCCTCGATCATTTCGGCATCGACAAGCAGGCCCCCGAACTCGTCGCCCGATTCATCGGCGAATTCTTCTCGCGTTCGTAGTCCGCTTCGGCCCTGCGCGTGTTCCTCGATGGATACGCTGGGCCTACATCTTGCGAATCGAAGGAGTGTCGATGAGCAGCACGCCCGAGCACGTCGATGTGCTCATTATCGGCGCGGGTCTGTCCGGTATCGGGGCCGCCCACCATCTACAGACCGCGTTTCCGTGGCGCACGTACGCGATCCTGGAGATGCGCGAGGGGATCGGCGGGACCTGGGATCTGTTCCGGTACCCGGGTATTCGCTCCGACTCCGACATGTTCACCCTCGGCTACCGGTTCCGGCCGTGGCTGGGGGACAAGGCGATCGCCGACGGGGATTCGATCCTGAACTATGTACGCGACACCGCCGCGGACGCCGGAATCGACAAGCACATTCGCTATCGGCATCGGGTGCTGCGGGCGGAATGGTCGACCGCCGACGAACAGTGGACGGTGACCGCCGAACATGACGGCGCTACGGTGACCATCACCGCCGGATTCCTGTTCAGCTGTTCGGGGTATTACCGCTACGACGAGGGTTACACGCCGGAATTCGCTGGGATGGAACGCTTCTCGGGCCCGGTCGTGCACCCGCAACACTGGCCCGAACAGCTCGAGGTCGAAGGTAAGCGGGTCGTGATCATCGGCTCCGGCGCGACCGCGGTGACTCTCGGCCCGGCGCTCGCCGATCAGGGCGCGCACGTGGTCATGCTGCAGCGCTCACCCTCGTACATCATCTCCATGCCCGCCCGCGATGCCTTCGCGGACCGGGTGCGGCGCGTACTGCCCGCCAAAGCCGCGTACGCGCTGGCCCGCGCCAAGAACGTCGGGTTGAGCACCGCCATGTACCAGATCTCGCAGCGCTACCCCAAGCGCATGCGGTCCTGGATCTTCGGGCTCCAGAAACGCTGGCTTCCAGCGGGTTACGATATCCAGACGCATTTCAATCCCAGCTACAAGCCCTGGGATCAGCGGCTGTGCCTGGTGCCGAATGGTGATCTGTTCCGCGCCATCCGCCAGGACAAACTGGAGATGGTCACCGACCGCATCGAAACCTTCACCGAAACCGGTCTGAAACTCGAGTCCGGTCGTGAGCTCGACGCCGATATCATCATCACCGCAACGGGTTTGAACCTCATCGCCTTCGGCGGCTTGGAGCTGACCGTGGACGGTGCGAAGGTCGAACTCCCGAATGCCATGGCGTACAAGGCCATGATGCTCTCGGAGGTCCCCAACTTCGCCTTCATCATCGGCTACACCAACGCCTCCTGGACCTTGAAGGCGGATCTGGTGTGCGAGTACGTGGTTCGCCTGCTGAAGCATATGGATTCGCACGGCTACGCCAAGGCCACGCCGGTCCGTGATCCCTCGGTCGGCACCGCACCGTTCCTGGACTTCCAGCCCGGCTATGTGCTGCGGGCCCTGGATCGCCTCCCCAAACAGGGCGATCGCGCACCGTGGCGGCTGCGCCAGAACTATCTGCGGGATCTGCCGATGCTGCGCTACGGCAAGGTCGTCGATCCGGCCATGCGGTTCGAGAAGGCCGGTGAATCAGCGCCGATCGCCAGCGGGCAGTAGGGTTTTCAGCGCCCGAAGACACCTTCGAGGCGATTGCGTGAGCCCGGATGCACCAGCCGGGCCACGCTCACCAGTCCGTGCTCGGACCAGGTGCGGCGGCGAATGAGCAGGCACGGTTCGGTGCGCTCGATACCGAGCAGCCGGCACTCCTCGGCACTGCCGAGCACCGCCTCCACCACATGCTCGCCGCGCACCAGTGGTGCGACCCGGCTCAAATAGTCGTTGGGCGTGGTGGTGGCGAAGTTCTGTTCCAGATATCCGGGCGCTTCAGCGGGATTCACATACCGGTCCTCGACCTGGATCGGGGTGTCGTCTTCGAAGTGCACCAGCACCGAGTGAAAAGCCTTGGTGCCGATGGAATCCCGCAGGAACGGCTGGGTCCCGTCGATCTTCTCGTCGCGCACCAGAATCACCTCGGTGCGATGTCGATGTCCGCGCTGCTGGATCTCATCGGCGATATTGCGCACCTCGAACAGCGGTGAGGAGCCCTTGGTGGCGGCCACGAAGGTGCCCACACCCATCATGCGCACGATCAAACCCTCGGCGGTGAGCTCACGCAGCGCCCGATTGATGGTCATACGGGAGAGCCCCAGCGCCGCCACGAACTGATGCTCGGACGGTAGTTGATCGCCCTCCGTCCAGCGCCCTGAACGCACCTGGGTGATCACCAACTGTTTGACCCGTTCGTAGGCGGGTACCGAATCGCCCCCCGCCTCGGCGAACAGTGCGGCCAGGGAGGTCTCGCCCGAGCTGTTCGATCCCGCGACCGTTGCCATCCCCGCCGTACTCCTCGTCAGTCCATCGTTCCGAGCCGCCAGCCTACCGGCCCGGATGCCGTCATTTTGACAGTTGTATAGACAGGACTATACAACTGTTGCAGAATGCGATCCAGCACACATTCACCGCTGAGCGCGAACGGAGTCACGGAGGTACCCATGGACATCACTTCACCCGGGCACGAGGCCCGACCGGTGCGCGCGCCGCGCGGTCCCGAGCTCACCACGCTCGGCTGGCAGCAGGAGGGTGCGCTGCGCATGCTCATGAACAATCTCGATCCCGAGGTGGCCGAGCATCCCGACGCCCTGGTCGTCTACGGCGGCACCGGCCGCGCCGCGCGCTCCTGGGCCGCCTTCGACGCCATGGTCGCGACCCTGAAGACCTTGAAGAACGACGAGACCATGCTGGTGCAGTCCGGTAAGCCGGTCGGCGTCTTCCGCACCAACGAATGGGCTCCGCGCGTTCTGATCGCCAACTCCAATCTCGTTGGCGACTGGGCGAATTGGGAGGAGTTCCGCCGCCTGGAGGAGCTCGGGCTCACCATGTACGGGCAGATGACCGCCGGATCGTGGATCTATATCGGCACCCAGGGCATTCTGCAGGGCACCTATGAGACCTTCGGCGCGGTGGCGCGCAAGCGATTCGGCGGTACCCTCGCCGGAACCATCACCCTCACAGCGGGTCTCGGCGGTATGGGTGGTGCGCAGCCGCTGGCCGTCACCATGAACGAGGGCGTGGCCATCTGCGTCGACTGCGATGTCACGCGTATCGATCGGCGCATCAAGCACCGGTACCTGGATGTGAAGGCCGACAACCTCGAGCACGCCCTGGAATTGGCGATCGAGGCCC